>RRBB01000629.1:0-1329 GCA_006543605.1 Rhodococcus sp. WS4 | reverse complement strand
TACTACAGGGCTAATGCCTGGATCTTGAGTCGGCGTCTGAAGTGGTGTCTGCGGGCATCGGCTTGGTGCTCGCGTCGGAAGCATGACCAGTGCAGTGCGTGCTCGATCGCGTCTTTGGCCAATTGGCGGACGTTGAATAGCCGTCTGATTTCGGCGACGGTGAGGGGAATCTTGCGTCGGGGCCGGATAGTGGCCTCAGTTGGGTGCTGCCTGCCAGGCGTCGCTATTGTTGATCTTGGATTTTCAGGTCTTTCAGCAGCGGATCGGGCGACCCCTTTTTGTTCTTGTGTTTGCGGGCGCAGACGGTCAGGAATGCGTGGGCGAGCATCGCCAACGTGACGTGTCGATACCAGGCGTGGTACAGCCGCACCTGGTAATCATCCAGTCCGACACCGCCTTTGGCGGCCTCGAAGCATTCCTCGATCGGCCAGCGGGCTCCGGCGACTCGAACGAGCTCTCCGAAACCTTCGCGGCGCGGATTGAAGCAATGGTAGAAAGCGAGTTCGCCGTCATCGATCGAGCGGCGAATCATGTACTGGTGCTCTGGGTCGTCGGAATTGATCAGCGCCCAGTCGTAGACCCGGAAGCCTTTCGAGCCGATGCCGCAGGCGCGCCGCTGCCAGTCGTTGGCGGCGAGCCGTGCGGCGCGCTGGTTGATGGCGCCCTGTCGGCCGGTGTGGTCGGTGAACGCGGTGTTCTTCGGTACCGCCATCACATAGGCGATCTCGGCTTCCTCCAGGTAGGCGCGCAGCCCCGGGTTTTGCCCGAACTCTTCGTCGGCGGTGAACCACTCGAACAACAGCTCGCTCCACCGCGCCCGCTCGATCATGGCCATGACCTGCTTCGGCCTGGTCGCAAACGTCAGGTCGTCCGGGATGCCGGCTTCGGCACACCGAACCGGGTCACCGAACCAGGAGTCCTCGGGCACATAGAGTTCGCGATCGATCAGGACACGGTCGCGGCCGGTGGTGACGTAGGCCAAAAAGGTGCCGATCTGGCAGTTATCGACACGCCCCAGGGTTCCGGAGTATTGCCGTTGCACGCCAGCAGATTTCTTGCCCTTCTTCGCAAACCCTGTCGGATCGGCGACCAGAATTCCGCGCGGGTCATTGAGATGCTCGATCGCATAGTCGCATACCAGGTCGCGCAGCGCGTCGGCATCCCACAAGGCAAGGTTGAGGAACCGCTGCATCGCCTTCGGTTCCTTCTCCCCGACATACTCGGCGATGGTCCAGCCGTTCTTCCGCTCGATCGGCGCCAGCAGCCCCCGAAGATACTGCCCGGCATGCCGGAGCGAGTTTTCGTGAACAAACAACGGCTCGATGCGGG
>RRBB01000628.1:0-1349 GCA_006543605.1 Rhodococcus sp. WS4 | reverse complement strand
TACTGCAACGGCACTTGCTTGACAGGTAGACGATACTGATTGTGTGGTCCTCGATCTGGTTGTTGCCGAGTTGGAAGCGTTGCATGAGCGGATCTCCGGTCGGTTCGCCCGGTCAGAGCCGCGGTCCCGGGTCCGCGAGTATGTCGCCGGTCTGGTTGCGGGTCTGGAACGCAAGAACGGGTGGACCCTCGCCGAGCGCGCCGGCGAGATCAGCCCGGACGGGATGCAACGGTTGCTGCGGCGCGCGGACTGGGACGTCGGCGGCGTCCGCGACGACGTCCGTGACTACGTGGTCGAACGCCTCGGCGATCCGGCCGGTGTACTGATCGTCGACGACACCGGATTCCTCAAGAAGGGCACCCGCTCGGCCGGGGTGCAACGCCAGTACTCGGGCACCGCCGGACGGGTGGAAAACTGCCAGATCGGGGTCTTCCTCGCCTACGCCAGCGGCGCCGGCCACGCCTTGATCGACCGGGAGCTGTACTTGCCCGAATCCTGGACCTCCGACCGCGACCGGTGCCGCGCCGCCGGCATCACTGACGACATCGAGTTCGCGACCAAACCGAGACTGGCGCAACACATGATCGAACGCGCCCTCGACGCACAGGTCCCGTTCTCCTGGGTCACCGCGGACGAGGCCTACGGTCAGGTGAAGTACCTGCGGGTCTGGCTCGAGGAACGCGATGTCTCGTATGTGTTGGCCACCCGGTGCAACGACGATGTGTTCACCCCGGACGGCCGCGCCGGTCGCGCCGACGAGATGATCGCCGCGGTCCCGGCGAAGCAGTGGCGCCGGATCTCCGTCGGCGACGGCGCGCACGGCCGGCGCGAATACTCCTGGGTGCGGATCCCGATCCGGATCGCCTGGGCACCCGGGCGCGGGCACTGGCTCCTCGCCCGCCGATCCCTCTCCGATCCGACCGAGATCGCGTACTACATCTGCGCCGGACCCCGCCGCACCACGCTCACCGAACTCGCCACCATCGCCGGCTCCCGGTGGCGGGTCGAGGAATGCTTCCAACAGGCCAAGAACGAGGCCGGCCTCGACCAGTACCAGGTACGCACCTACCGGGCCTGGTACGCCCACATCACCTTGTCGATGCTCGCCCTCGCCTGGCTCGCAGGCACGAAAACCGAAGCCATAAAAGGGGAATCGGGATCGAAGATCAGGGCATGATCGCGTACACGCTACCCGAGATCCGCCGCCTGCTCGTGCAACTGATCCTGCGACACGCCCACCCGGACGAGCACATCTGGTCCTGGTCGAACTGGCGACGGCGCCGACAACACCAGGCCCGCACCTCCCACTACCGACGTCGCGGACACCTCCCATAAGTGCCGTTGCAGTA
>RRBB01000627.1:0-1356 GCA_006543605.1 Rhodococcus sp. WS4 | reverse complement strand
GCTCCCGGTGCTCCGCGCCGGGAGACGGGGCGAGTCGCTTCGCTCCCCGCCAGGGAGCCGCTGCGCGGCTCGCAGTGGGCCGATTCCCGTTGCCGTCGATCGAGTCGCTTCGCTCCTCTGAGTTTCCGAAATTCGGTTCTCACCTACACTTTCCATCGGAGCGTTCAATCCGGTCCCCCACACCCCAACGAGGCTTGGGGCGCGGGCGGTTGTGCCCGACGCGCCGCCCTCTCGACTTCCCGCGCCACCTGATGTCATACCCACAGCATACCACCCACCCTCCTTCAACTCGAACAGTTCGAAAACTTCATAATATCTAATCTTGTTGATTTGCAATATATTACGAACCTTACAATCTGACAGTTGTGCATAACTCGCGTAAAAGACTATTTACCAACTGATTACTCAGATATATTGCTAATCAACAACTTTCAAAACCAGTCCACAACCGGATGAAACGGACACCCGCGTGCCCGCCGACACCCCGGTGCCGGCACCCCGAACACCTCGCCGGCACCCCCACATCACAAACCGGGGACATGTCATCACACCAGGTCACAGCACCATTACGGCCCCACGCAGCACACGGCCCGCACCCCGGAAGTCGGGTGCGGGGCCATGCACCGAGAGAGGAGAACTAGGCTGCGGGGTCCAGCCAGGGCCGATCGTCACGGCCCTCGACATAGACCCCACCGGGCGGACCGTCGAGCAGAGTGAGCAGCAACTCACGCGCCGCCGCAGAGGCACCGGCGAGCATCTCGTCCCGGTGCTCGCACCAGTCCTCCCACTCCCAGCCCACACCGGCATCGATGCAGCTCTCGACCGCCTCGACCGGCTCACCGCCCACGAACACCCACACCCTGGTCGGCCCGTCCGGGTCCCGGACGATCACCGCCTCCACCGTCATACGTCGACCCTGTGCATCCGCCAGCGTCGCGAACGTACTTCCGTCTGGGAGGTAATCCCCCCTATCCAGAACCGGCCCCAGCCGTACCACATCGACCCAGCGGCACCCGATCGCCGACCGGATCACCGCACCCGTGCTCGCCGCCGCCGACAGGTCGATCACCTCGGCACGCACGTCCAGACGGACCCGCACCGGTTCCGACGGTCTTGCCGTGCAGCCCCGACGACGGTAGAGTATCCGATCGGATACAGGTGGCCGCGTGCCAGCGGCCGGATTCGGGACGGAGACGCAGCATGAACGGAGCCGCACTCCTCGAACGCGTCCGCCGGGCCGCCGGCCTGAGCCAGGACGAACTCGCCCGCCGCGCCCACACCTCACGACCGACCCTCTCGGCCTACGAAAACGGCCGCAAGTCCCCGTCCCTGGACACCACGCAACGACTCCTCACC
>RRBB01000626.1:0-1358 GCA_006543605.1 Rhodococcus sp. WS4 | reverse complement strand
TCCCTGTTGCCTCACGTCAAGATGCCCGCGAAGTCTGATTCGTTGACTCATGCACAGATGCCCGCGTGACGGGTGCCCTTCGCGCTGGCCCCGCCTTACTGGTCGTCAGCGTCAGCAACTCGGTGGTGAGCGACTGGATCCCACGCTGAATCGCGGCCGGATTGAGTGTGGGATAGGTGTCGGCGAGGATCGCGGTGTCCTCCACGCCGACCTCGTCGTGCCGTTCGGCGCGGCGGTGTGGGGTGGTCGCCCTGTCGTACTTCTTGCTGACCTTCGCACCGTCGCGAACCTTCGAGATCAATTTCTGTTGCGGGCAGAAGTAGTTGGCCAGCTGCGACTGCAACACCCAGATCTTGTTGAGCAACAACAATTCTGCCTCGGTGTCGTAACGGTGATAGCCGACCACGGTCCGCACGATCGCCCAGTTCTTCTGCTCCACGTGACAACCGTCGTTGGAGTTGCCCGGCCGCGACCGGGTGAAGGTGATCTTGCGTTTCTCGCACCATGCGAGCAGGTGATGATTGATGAACTCACTACCGTTGTCGCTGTCCACACCGAGGATCGGGAACGGCATGATCTTCGCGATCTCGTCCAGTGCGGCGATCACCCATCTGCGCGCCTTGTTGCGCACGCTGCGGTTCTCGGTCCACCCGGTCGCGACGTCGGTCACCGTCAGTGTGTAGCAGTGTTCACCTGCAGCATTGCCGCCCTCATGGCCGACCAGGTCGATCTCGACAAACCCCGGTTTCGCGTCGTCCCAGTCCGCCCAGGTGCGGATCGGGATCTGCGACTTGAGCAGCGAGCCCGGCTTGGTGTGGCTGCGGCCCCGCAGCTCGTGCTTCTTCCGCTCCGGAGCCAGGCGCCGGTCGATGGTGGCCGCGGACATCTGCACCAGCAACGCGGCGGTGTCGTCGTCGATGTCCAACTCACCGAAGTGGCGCAGTCGTGGCACCAGCTCGGTCAGAATCGGGGCGAGTCGCTTGCCGGCCGGCATCCCCAACACCGCCCAGCAGAAGATCAGCGCGGCAATGACCTTCGAGCCGTATGTCGGTGGTCGGGGTTTTCGAGGGCGCACCACCCGCGGCCGCAGGGCGCCACGCAGCGCCTTACGGGCATGGTCACGGTGCCAGCCCGTGGTGGCGCACAACTCGTCCAGGATCCTCGCTTTACCGGCCTTCTCCGCCCGCATGTAGCGGTTCGCGATCGTCTTCGTCACGGCTTTGCGCTCGACCATCGTCAATCCCATCCTTCGGCGGTAGCGCAACCCCGACCGCACCCTCGAGCGACACGCCGCACGCGGGCATTCTCGGGTGAGTCAACGAAGGGGGCTACGCGGGCATTTTGGATGAGTCAACGCG
>RRBB01000625.1:0-1366 GCA_006543605.1 Rhodococcus sp. WS4 | reverse complement strand
CAACGCTGGTTGGGAAGGTACGCCCGTGCTTACGGTAGTACACGACAACGACCGCTCCAACGACGACGACGGGCGGTCGTTGCTCGACGAGATCGTCCGTGACGGTGCCCGGCAGATGCTCGCGGCCGCGCTGCAGGCGGAGGTGGCCGCCTATATCGAGCAGTTCGCTGATCAGGTCGACGAGAACGGGCGCCGCCTGGTGGTGCGCAACGGCTACCACCACGAACGCGACGTCCTGACCGCCGCTGGTGCGGTCAACGTGAAGGCCCCGCGGGTCAACGACAAGCGCGTCGACCCGGACACCGGGGAGCGACAGCGATTTTCGTCCGCGATCCTGCCGGCCTGGGTGCGCAAGTCCCCGCAGATGAACGAGGTGCTGCCGCTGCTGTATCTGCACGGGCTCTCCACCAGCGACTTCGGCCCGGCACTCGAGCAGTTCCTCGGATCGGGTGCCGGGCTCTCGGCGGCCTCGATCACCCGGTTGACGACCCAGTGGCAGGACGAGGCGAAGGCCTTCCAGGATCGGGACCTCTCCGGCACTGACTTTGTCTATTTGTGGGTCGACGGCATCCACCTCAAGGTGCGGCTCGAGCAGCAGAAACTGTGCCTGCTGGTGATGATCGGCGTCCGCGCGGACGGACGCAAGGAGCTCGTTGCCCTCACCGACGGGTACCGCGAGTCCACCGAGTCGTGGGCTGACCTGCTGCGGGACTGCCGACGCCGCGGTATGACCGCTCCCGTTCTCGCGGTCGGTGACGGCGCTCTGGGGTTCTGGCGGGCGCTGCGGGAGGTGTTCCAGGAAACCCGGGAGCAGCGGTGCTGGTTCCACAAGCAGGCCAATGTGCTTGCTGCGCTGCCGAAGTCGGCGCATCCAGGTGCGCTCGCGGCGATGAAGGAAATCTACATCGCCGAGGACATCGAGAAGGCGCAAGTGGCGATCAAGGCCTTCGAGCTCGACTACGGCGCGAAGTATCCGAAGGCGGTGAAGAAGATCACCGACGACACGGATGTGCTGCTCGAATTCTACAAGTACCCGGCCGAGCACTGGGTGCATTTACGCACCACAAATCCCATCGAATCTACCTTCGCCACGGTGCGTTTGAGGACGAAAGTCACCAAGGGACCCGGATCCCGTGCGGCGGGACTTGCCATGGCCTACAAGCTGATCGACGCCGCACAGGCTCGCTGGCGTGCGGTCAACGCTCCGCATCTGGTCGCGCTCGTCCGAGCCGGCGCCGTGTTCCACAAGGGCAAGCTGCTCGAGCGTCCCACCGACATCACCCCCGACACCTCACCTGCCGAGCCCGCCAACGCCGGATCGGAGGTCGCCTGAAACTCACTCATCCACAGGTATTGACAATATCTC
>RRBB01000624.1:0-1375 GCA_006543605.1 Rhodococcus sp. WS4 | reverse complement strand
GCCAGTGCACCGAAACCCAGTCGACCCGGACCCGGACGCCCACCCGGATCGAAAAACACCCACCGCGCACCGCATCACCACGTGGGCAAACGCGCCGAAACCAAAGCTAGAAAACCCGTCGGGGCCGCCTGCCCAGGTTAAAAATCAAGCTGAGGGCGAGGACAAGTTCGCACGTTCCTTCTACGCCATTCTGTTTGCCACGCATCCCGAGACCCGCCAGCACTTCCCGGCAGCCATGGACATCCAACGCGATCGGCTGATGCGGGCGATCAGGTACGTCATCGACCAACTCGAGACACCGGAATCCGTACTCCCGCTGCTAGCCCAGCTTGGACGAGATCATCGCAAATACGGGGTCACAGAGGATCACTACACCGCCGTCGGCGAGGCATTCCTCGCCGCGCTGGCCAACCTCGCCGGACCTGAACTCTGGACCGACGAGACAGATCACGCGTGGCGTCTGACGATCGCACTGATCGCCTCGACCATGACCGAGGCCGCCAACTCCGACGAGGGACCCCCGACACGTGTGGGCACGGTGATCGAGCACCGCCGAGTACTCGATGACCTCGCGATCGTGCGTCTGGAACTCGACCACACGATGGCGTATGAACCGGGACAGTATGTCAGCGTGCAGGTACCCGGCCGACCCAGGATGTGGCGCTACCTGTCGTTGGCAGCGCCACCCACACCGGACCGGATCGTCGAGTTCCATGTCCGACGAGTATCCGGCGGCTGGGTGAGTCCCGCGATCGTAGGAGAGTCACGGACCGGCGACACCTGGCTGATCGGATCACCACTCGGTTCTCTCGGCATGTGGCGAGATCCTCGCCGAAGCCGGCTGATGATCGGCGAAGGAACCGGAATCGCTCCTTTGCGAGCGCAGTTGATGGATACCACGCAGCACGGCGGCACTCCTCGGACGCATCTGTTTGTCGGCGGCACCTACCCCTGTGACCTGTACGACCTCGACATTCTGAGAGCGTTGACGCAGACGCATCCGCGGCTGACCGTCATCCCGGTAACCGAGCACAGCGACGATCCGTGGTGGGTCTCGAGAACGTCGCACACCTCCGACGGTGCTCATAGTAAACTCACCGGCCAGATCGGCCGTGTGGTCGCCGAATACGCGGACTGGACCGATCACGACATCGAAGTCGTGGGATCACCGTCAATGATCCACACAACCAAGTACCGATTGATGGCCGCCGGAGTCGATGCCTGCAACATCCGCCACGACCCGCTGTACTGAGGCCGACGCCGCCACAACCTCTTGAGGTCCCCACAGGCGCGGATCTCACCGCTGAGACCGTCGTGCGCGGGTTTGGAGCTGTTCTGCCCTCACACTCGCCGTCGCCTTCCTCACCCCCGACAC
>RRBB01000623.1:0-1383 GCA_006543605.1 Rhodococcus sp. WS4 | reverse complement strand
ATTGATGCAATGAAGGGGCGGGGCCTCCGCTCCTCGAGGGTTCCCGGCGGATGCTGGGAGTGCTCATATTCATCACGACGAAGGAGGCCCCCTGATGAACGAGTATTGCGGAAGACAGTTCGTCGGGATAGATCTGCACCGGCAACGCTCGGTGATCGTCCGGCAATCCGACACGGGCGAGCAACTGGCGCAGGTTCACATTCTCAACGACCCGGTCACGTTGGGTCTGCAGATCGACCAGGCCGGCCCGAACCCCGAGGTCGTCCTCGAGGCCACCTACGGCTGGTACTGGGCAGTCGATGCACTCGAGGCGGCAGGTGCCACGGTGCACCTGGCACACCCACTGGGTGTCAAGGGGTTTCGGTACCGGCGGGTGAAGAACGACGTCCGCGACGCCTCGGATCTGGCGGATCTGCTGCGCATGAACCGTCTGCCCGAGGCATGGATCGCGCCGCCGGAGGTCCGTGAACTCCGAGAGTTGGTCCGGTACCGAGCGAAGCTGGTGGCGATCCGCTCGAGCCTCAAGGCGCAGGTGCACGCGGTACTCGCCAAGGCCGGGGTGTTGATCGCCGCCGCGGACCTCTTCGGCGTCGACGGGCGCCGGCGCCTGGAATCGACCGCCCTGGCCGGACCGTACGCGCAGAGGGTGGCTTCGCTGCTGCACCTGATCGACGTCCTTGACACCGAGGAGTCCACCTTCGCCGGACAGATCGCCGCCGAGCTCCACGACCACCCCGGCTACCGGGCGATACAGGCACTGCCCGGGATCGGTCCCACGCTGGCGGCGGTGTTCGTCGCCGAAATCGGTGATGTGCAACGATTCTCAAGCCCGGACCGATTGTGCTCATGGGCGGGGCTGACCCCCAAGCACCGAGAGTCCGACACCGTGGTCCACCGTGGCCACATTACTAAGCAGGGCTCTAAACTGGTGCGCTGGGCCGCGGTGGAGGCGATCCAACGCAAGACGACATCGAAGATCGCCGCCGACAAGAACCGGATCGAGGCCCGCCGCGGCCGCAACATCGCCAAGACCGCCGCGGCCCGCAAACTGCTCACCCTTGTCTACTACGGACTCCGCGACGGGCACATCCGCGCGTTGGCCAAGGACGCGACGTGAGCAACCCGGACGCGGTATACGCGTGGTCGCGGCGGGGTCCGATCCCCATACCAGGCGTGGTCGCGTGATTGATTGGCCCCGTATACCGCTCGTCGTAATACTCCATGCCCCGATCCGTCCGGGGCGAAGGGATGACCGGCAGCCGAGGGACTCGAGCCTGCCCAACAACATGTGCATCACAGTGGAGAGACATTCACCCACAACCAAATAGTCGCCGCCAAACGTTCCCGGTGCCCCCGGACCAGTCAGGCATCGAATAGGGGGCC
>RRBB01000622.1:0-1402 GCA_006543605.1 Rhodococcus sp. WS4 | reverse complement strand
GTGCAGGCGTAGCTCGCAGATGCGCGGCCGTGCTCAACGTTGGTCGTCGGGGTACGACCCGTCCTCGCGTGCCGGGGAGACTTTTGCAGGACCTTTGCCCCTACACACAGGGCGCTGTTTTCTGACATCGTTCGGACGAGGACACCGCGTCCAGTCGCGTTCCGGTCTTCGGCCGTCCGGGGTGGGGGCGGTCATGATGTGCGAGGTCGGTCCTCGGTGGAAGGTGGTGCCGGCTCGCCGGGACAGGAAGTGAGCGACCATGGCGCAGGGCACGGTGAAGTGGTTCAACGGCGAGAAGGGCTTCGGATTCATCAGCCCCGACGACGGCAGCGCGGACCTCTTCGTCCAGTTCTCCGAGATTCAGTGCAGCGGGTACAAGTCGCTGCAGGAGAATCAGCGGGTCGAGTTCGAGGTCGGCCGGGGACAGAAGGGTCGGCAGGCCCAGAATGTGCGCCCCGCCTGAGCCGCTCTACACCGCGCACGGGTTCGTTGAGCCGGAATACCCGCTCGAAGCCCGGCAAGGGCGACCTCCATGGAGCAGGAAGCGGAGCGTCAGACGAGATGAGCCCATGCCCGAAACCGACGACACGGGACCGATTCATCGGTGGACCCCTCTTCCCGTGCGGATCGAGGCGGTCGAACACTTCGCGGACTGCGCCGAACACGTGCTGACCGTCACCGACCCGGCATGGGCCGACGTCGCGCACGACTACAGACTGCTGGCCGTCAACAGTTCCCTTCGCCGCCAGCAGGAAAGCATCCGGGCTGCCCTCCTGCTCAGTCGCCACGACTTGGGTCATCTGGCCGTGGCGTTTGTGCGCGTCGCCCTCGACGACGTGATGTATCTCCGGTTCTTCGCCTCGCTCGACCTGGACCGGTCCCAGGAGTTGTTCGCGTCGATGAGCAACTTCGACTCCCTCCGTGCACTACTCGCCCAGCGCAACTACATCGGGGACAAGGAGATGGCCCGGCTGTGGTACCCGAAACCTTTGCTCGACTGGGCCGTAGCCGGGAGCGAGGAAACCAGAACCGTGCTGAGAAGGCTGAAGAAACAGTACGGATGGACGGGCGGCCTTCTGCCGCCGGGGATGTGGGTCGCCGACCGTGCCGGGCAACGCGAGCTGTATGACTACCTGTCCGCAGCGTCGAGCCGGGCACTGCACTTCTCCGCCGGCGAGATCATGCGCCGCGGCTGGATCTCGACTTTCGCAGTTTCGGGGGACTCGGTGACCGTTCGCGGTCCGTTCGCGAAGGTCGACCGTGACTGCTGATACCCGTGTTTCTCATGAGGCCGTCGGCGTGTCTGCGTGATCATGGTCCGCCCCTGTGAGAAGCATCGGCGATGGACTCCACTCCTCCGCCGATGCTTCGGCGGCTGACGTTACCGCCTTCGTGGCTCGAA
>RRBB01000621.1:0-1430 GCA_006543605.1 Rhodococcus sp. WS4 | reverse complement strand
GGAGGTTCTCAATCCTGAGCGGTCGACGTCGCGTCATCCTTTGTTCCAGGTGGCGTTGGCTTTCGAGAATCTTGGTCGGTCGTCGTTCGAGTTGCCCGGGTTGACGGTCGGCGCAGTCGAATTCGATGTCCCGTTCGCGAAGAGTGATTTGCAGTTGGCCGTAGCCGAGGCAGTCGACGACGAGGGTGCTCCGGCGGGTTTGGTGGGGCAGTTCACGTATGCGACGGATTTGTTTGATGAGTCGACTGTGGTGTCGTTCGCGGATCGGTTTGTGCGGATTCTCGAGGCTGTGGTTGCGGATCCGGGTGTGTTGGTGGCTGATATTGAGGTGTTGTCGGGGGATGAGCGTGCGGTGTTGACGCATGTTCATGGTGGGGGTGTTATGCCGGTGCGGTTGTTGCCGGATGTTTTGACTCTGGGTGTGGGTGTGGATCCGGATGCGGTGGCGGTGCGGGTTGGGGACCGGTCGGTGTCGTATCGGGAGCTTGATGAGCGGTCGTCGCGGTTGGCGCGGTTGTTGATTGGGCGTGGGGTGGGTCCGGAGTCGGTGGTGGCGTTGGCGTTTCCGCGGTCGTTCGAGATGGTTCTCGCGGTGTGGGCGGTGGCGAAGTCGGGTGCTGCGTATGTTCCGGTGGATCCGGGTTATCCGGTGGAGCGGGTTGGCTATTTGTTGAGTGATTCCGGTGCGTTGGTGGGGATGACCGGGAGTGGGTTTGTGGATCGGTTGCCTGGTGGGGTGCCGTGGTTGGTTGTTGATGATCCGGCGTTGCAGGCGGCATGTGAGGGGTTGTCGGCGGGCCCGGTGACTGATGTGGATCGGTTGTCGCCGTTGCGGTCTGCTGATGTGGCGTATGTGATCTATACCTCTGGTTCGACTGGGCTGCCGAAGGGTGTCAGTGTCACTCATGCGGGTCTCGGTGGTGTGTTGGAGAGCGCTGCCGGGTTGTATGGGGTGAGTTCGTCGTCGCGGTTCATGCATATTTGTTCGCCGAGTTTCGATCCGTCGGTGTTGGAGTGGATGGCGGCGTTCTCGGTGGGTGCGCGGTTGGTGATTGTGCCGCCGTCGGTTCCTGGTGGGGCGGAGCTGGCGGAGTTGATGCGTGATGAGGGTGTGACGCACACGATTATCACTCCGGCGGTGTTGGGCACCGTTGATCCGGCGGGGCTCGAGAAGCTTGAGGTTGTCTCTGTTGGTGGTGATGTGACGACTGCCGATTTGTTGGCGAAGTGGGCGCCGGGTCGCAGGTATTTCAATGGGTATGGTCCGACGGAGACGACGATCATTTCGTCGTTTGCGGAGTTGACGGCGGGTGGGCCGGTGACGGTCGGGCGGCCGATTTCCGGTATGTCGGCGGTGGTGCTTGATTCGCGGTTGCGGCCGGTGGTTCCGGGTGCGTCGGGCGAGTTGTATTTGGCTGGTGGTGCGTTGG
>RRBB01000620.1:0-1441 GCA_006543605.1 Rhodococcus sp. WS4 | reverse complement strand
CCGATCTGCTCCGTTGGCTCGCCAACCTATAACCGCCCAGGATTATGCGCAGCGTTCGACCGTCGACACCGTCCCCGCCAGCGCCGACCGCCGGGCGCTACGCATAACCAAGCACTGCTCATAGGGCTCTTTATGTTCAGCTGCGCATAAAGAGCCCTGCGGGCTACCACGGTCCCGGGCGAGCAGGCCGCCGTCCGGCCGCTGGATCGCGGCTTTGAGCCACCGCTCCACATACAGCCAGATCCACCGTTGATCGGTGTGGTGCTTGACCGCCCTGAGGACCAGATCATGATCGAGGTTGTCGAAGAAGCCCTGGATGTCCAAATCGATCACCCAGTCGCTGCCCCAACACCGTTCCCGGCACGCCGCGACCGCGTCCAACGCGCTACGGTTGGGCCGATAGCCATAGGAGTCCGGATGGAACACAGGCTCCACCAGTGGCTCCAGCGCCATGGCCACCGCCGTCTGCGCGATTCTGTCCGCGACAGTAGGCACTCCCAAGATCCTCGACCCGCCCCCAGGCTTGTCGATCTCCACCATCCGCACCGGCGGCGGAAAATAGCAGCCCGACGACATGCGATTCCACAGCTTGAAGAGATTGCCCCGCAGGTCCACCTCGAACTGCTCGATCGACACCCCGTCGACGCCCGCCGCACCCTTGTTCGCCTTGACTCGCAAGTACGCCTCGAACACCAAGTGTTTCGAGATCTCGAACGACTTCGGTTTACTCATCCGGCTCCTCCCGGGCACACCGGTTGACCGCCAAGCAAACCTGGACGACCCGTCCCCTTCGCTCCACCCGCGTTACCAGGCTTCACCGCTACTACGAGACGGTCCGCCCCCGTGCCCCGCATCGGTACTCGATCCCTCACGGTTTTGTCCGCTTGGGGTTCTCCCTCTCGCCACCAGCCCACCGGGCCGGCGACAGTATCGGGGCGACAGGTTCCCACGTTCCATACAAGAGCCCGGGCCAGGCTCGCGCCACCTCCATGCCGGACGCCGTCTGGGCAGTCGGCAGGCTCCCCCCAGACTTGTCCCGGAGCCCAGATGATGCCCCGGTTTCGACGCCATTGAGAAAATTTACGACACGTCATCAGCAGTTCGCTCACGCTCGCCTTCCTGACCCACACCTGACGCGATCACTGCCGCGCCTTTTCCGCAGCGCTCACCACGACCGGCACTTAACCGGCGCAGCCTGCGGTGGTTTGGAGCCTCCCCCTGCAGGGCGACCCCGGAGGACCTACCTCCATCTCTTGCACAGCATCACTTCCGGAGGCTGCTACATACCTGCCTCCCTCAGCGTTCGTGGCACACCATCTGCGATTTCTCGTCCACGCACAGCACCAGTGCCTTGTCGGGCGGGGCGAGGTAGAGGCCGACGATGTCGCGGACCTTCTCGATGAACTGTGGATCGGTGGACAACTTCCAGGTGTCCACCAGA
>RRBB01000061.1:0-52389 GCA_006543605.1 Rhodococcus sp. WS4 | reverse complement strand
TTCCGATTCAATCGACGCAGGTCAAAGGCTCGCGGGATGCTCTTCTACCGGCTGCTGCAGCAGAGCGTCAACACCGATCCCCATCCGCTCGCCGAGCTCATCGGTGGCACCGCAGCCAGCCACCATATCGAATCCGAGGACGCTGATTCACTGTCCAGCAACACTTTCGGTGAATTCTGATCAATCAGTCCACTTAAGCAGATAAGCAGTACATGAGTTCGGCTGGGGGGTCGGCGAACAGCCGGGTGGCGGAGCATCTGTCGATGCTCGCTGCCGCGGTCGACGGGTTGCTCGATTCCAGCGTGACCGAGCTGTCCGACGGCGAGGTCGTCGACGTGATGCGCGGGCTGGAGCAGTCTCTTCGCCGTGCCGAGGCCGTCTCGCACCGATTGGTGGTGGAGAGCGTCGAACGGTCGCTCCCGGCGAGTCTGGGCTACAACTCACCGAAGAAGATGGTGATCGAGGTGCTCCGGATCTCCGGTGCCAACGCGTCAGCCAGGGTCACCGCGGCTCGTGAGCTGGGAGTGGGGCATACGCTGTCCGGCGATCCGATGCCACCGGCGCTGCCGGAAACCGCTGCGGCACAGCGCGACGGCGACATCGGCGTGGATCATGTGCGCGCGGTCGCGAAGGTGATGCGCAAGATCCCCCACGCCGTCGGCAACGACGCAGTGGCCCACGCGGAGGCGGTGCTGGCTCGCCTGGCCCGCGAGGGCACCCCGGAGGATGTGGAGCAGGCCGGGCACCGACTGCTGGCCTATCTGAATCCGGACGGGAACCTCGGCGACGATCGCGACCGCAAACGTCGGCGGGGTATTTCGATCGGGCGGCAGGACGCCGAGTTGATGTCGCGGATTTCCGGCGAACTCGACCCTGTGGCGCGGGCGCTGCTCGACCCGATCCTCGTCAAGTGGGCGCGGCCCGGAATGAACAATCCGGACGATCCCGACTCACCGACCGGTGACGGAGAGAATCTGACGATCGATCGAGAGGTGTTGGCGGCGGCGGCCGCACGCGATACCCGCACCGCCGTGCAGCGTAACCACGACGCGTTCAGTGCGGTGTTCCGTACGCTCCTCGAGTCGGGGGTGCTGGGCCGGCACCGGGGTCTGCCGACCACGGTGATCGTCACCATGACGCTCGAACAGGTGGAGAAGGCGATCGGTGGTCTCGCCACGACGGCCACAGGTGGGTTGCTCCCGATCGAGGACGCATTGGCCCTCGCCGAGGAAGCGCACCCGGTGCTCGCCTTGTTCGACCACGCGGGTCGACCGTTACATCTGGGTCGGCGTCGGCGCCTCGCCAGTGCAGATCAGCGGCTCGCACTGGTCGCGGCGGACGGGGGATGCACCCGGCCGCGGTGCGCGGCGCCGGCGAGTCTGTGTGCGGTGCACCACGTCACGGACTGGAGCAAGGGCGGCCGCACCGACATCGGGGGCCTGGCCCTCGTGTGCGACGCGTGCCATGCCCAGGTCAACGATGGAACGGCCGGGTGGACGACGAGATCGGCGTCCGAGCATTCCGCACACGCGGGCCGGACCGAATGGATCCCGCCACCACACATCGACCCCTCCCGAAGACCCCGGATCAATCACCGACATCACCCCGGAGAGCTGATCGACCATGCGCGGCGGCAACTCACCCACAGTCCACCAACAGGTGCCGCGGACCTCGGAGCACCGGGTTGGGGCGGTACGGCGGTGGGTCCTCGACGAGCCGCGGATTCGGGAGGCGGCGGATGAGTTCGGCAAGAGCCATCTGCCCCTCGAGGCGGGCGAGCGGTGCGCCGAAGCAACTGTGGATGCCGCTTCCCAAACCCACGTGCTGGTTGTCGGCGCGGTCGGGGACGAACTTGTCGGCGTCGTCGAAGCGTTCGGGATCACGATTGGCCGACGCCAACGCGAGGACGAGGGGCGACCCCTTCGGAACGGTGACGCCGTCGATCTCGATGTCGACGATCGGCGTCCGCTGGCCCAGCAGATGCACGGGCGGTTCGAACCGGAGCAGTTCCTCGACAGCCTGCGGCATCAGTTCGGGTTCGGTGCGAAGTCGTTCGAGCGCTTCGGGATTGCGCAGCAACGTCAGCATCCCGTTGGTGATGAGGTTGACGGTGGTCTCGTGCCCCGCGATGAACAGCAGGATGGAGTTGGTGACCAACTCGACGGTGTCCAACTGGCCGTCGGGTCCCGAATCGTTCGCCAGACCCGACAGCATGTCGTCACCGGGATTGCGTCGGCGCTCCTCGATGAGACCGGCCATGAACATGGCCATCTCCATCTGCGCTTTCTGCGCCGCCTCCGCGCGCGGATTGCCTCCGGCGTTGTGGCGCGGGTCGATGGCCGCCACCAGTTCGTCGGCCCACGCGTGGAAGCGAGGTTCCTCCTCGTGGGGCACCCCGAGCAGTCGGCAGATGACGGACACCGGGAACGGGTAGGCGAAGTCGTCGACGATGTCGATGCGTTCCTTGCCGTCGAGTCCGTCGACGAGATCCGTCACGAGGTTCGCGAGTTCGTCACGCATGGAATCGATTCGGCCGGGACTGTGCGGTGGACCGAACTGCCGCGTCGTCAGCCGGCGTAACCGATCGTGCTCGGGCGGATCGAGTTTGAGAAAGGAATCCGGTGCGTTGCCCGCGCGATCGGCACCGGGCAGCCCCGCGCCCCGGTTGTGCAGATCGGAGCTGATCCGTGGGTCGTGAAGCAACGCCATGACGTCGTAATACCGGCCGACCAGGTAGGAACCGTCATCCTGAGGCACCACCCGGGTCTCACGAAGCTCCTCGTACAGCGGATACGGATCGGGCCTGCTCGACTGGTCGGTGATCCGCTGGAACAGCTGCGCACGCGACATGGACACTCTCCCTGTTACTTCGGTAGCGAGACGAACTCGACGCGGCGTTCGGTGGGCAGGTGACCGGTCACTGCGACGGTAGGTCCGTGGCTGAGCACCGCCGGATCGGGCAGCTCGGACGCGCGCACCTCGAACGGCTCGGTCCGGTCCATGACGTCGAATTCCGGGGGGAACGCCGCCGCGGACTCGATCAGTCCCCGGTAGAAGTCGAGCCACTTGCCCTGGTTGAACGCCACAGCCGCCGTGACGCGACCCCGGAAGCCGTACGCCGCGACGAACCGCCGGTCCGCGACGGAACCCTGCGTGATCACCACCTGATCGGAGTAGGTGGGGATGCCGACGGATTTGATGTTGACGCCGAACTGGCTGGACCAGAACGCCGGAATCTCGAGGTGCGGCCGCCGCCGGAGACCGTCGTGCATCATGTTGTGGGCCGCCACCTCGGCTTGGCTGATGGCGTTGCCCCAGTGTTCCAACGCCAGCAGCTGGTAGTCGTAGAGCGGATGCGGTTGCCGCGCAACGTCACCCGCGACGAAGACGTTGTCGGTGACGATGCCGTTGATGTCGAACGCGCGGCATCCGGCGTCGCACGTCACCCCGCGGGGTCCGGCGGCCAGACCGGATCCGGCCAGCCAATCGGTGTTGCGAATGCTGCCCTGGGCGACGATGGCGACCTCGACGTCGAGCGCGGTTCCATCCGACAGGTGCGCGCGGGACAGCCGCCCGTTGCCGTCCCCTTCGAGCCCGGTCACCGTCACCCCGGTGCGCAGGTCCACGCCGTGGTCGCGCTGCATGTCGGCCGCGACCGCCGCCACCACCCCGCCGAGCGCACCGACCAGCGGCGCCGGACCACGCTCGGTGACCGTCACGGACAGCCCACGCTCCCGGCACACCGACGCGATCTCGGAACCGGTGAACCCGGCGCCGATCACCAGGACGTGACGCGGTCCGGCGGACAGTCGCTCGTCGATCGCCCGGGAGTCGTCGCAGGTCCGGAGAGTGAAGACCCCGTCGAGTGCCGCCTCCGCCGAATTCGCCCACGGCCTGGCCCGGACGCCGGTGGCGATCAGCACCTTGTCGAACTCGACGGTGGCGCCGTCGCTGAGCACCACCTGGTTGTTCTCCAGGTCGAGGGTGGTGGCCCGCACACCGAGCCGCCACTTCGCGTCGAGGTCCGCACGGAACGGCAGGGCCGCGTGGTCGGGTGGCATGACACCGAGGAGCACCGCCTTCGACAGCGGAGGCCTGTCGTACGGCTCGTACGGTTCGTCGCCGATCAGGGTCAGCGACCCGTCGAAGCCCAGCCCCCGCAGTGCCTCCGCGGCGCGCAGTCCCGCGAGTGACGCCCCGACGATGACGATCCGCACGTCACTGCCCATCGCGTCGGTCGGGGATGTCGGTGGTGATGGCGTGCACCGGGCATGCGGCGGCGGCCTGCGACACGCGGGCGCGTTCGTCGTCCGTGGGGCCGGCGTCGTAGAGAAGGGCCTCTTCGCCGTGCAGGGTGAAGACGTCGGGTGCGAGGAACACGCACTGCGCGTAACCCTGGCACCGATTGAGGTCGACGACGAGTTTCACGTCAATCATCCCGATTCTGAACAGTTCTGGTCACACGTGTCACTGGGACTGCGCGGCGCTCGGCCGTCCGATCGCGGCGGGGAGAGAACTCCACCCCTGGAATCAGTATTGCGGAGTGGTCGGCCGGTGCGGTTTCGATCCGCTGTTCTGGAGCCATTCAGAAATGCGCTACTCGTCCAACGGGAAGGCGTGCGACACGTGGATCTTCCAGCTGCCGTCCGGCTGGCGACGGAACACGTCGACCCCCGATTCGCGGGCATTCTCGAGTACGGTGCCCGAGGCGTCGGTGACGGTGAGCGGCCACCGGTTGAGGGCGTCCACGATCGACGCCTCGTCGCGGCCCGGGTCGGGCGTGGGGGCCTGCTCGTCGGCGCAGCCCGCAGCCGCCGCGAGTGCGAGAGCGGCGACCACCGGGAAGCCCCGTGCACCCATCCGGCCTCCGTTCGGTCGACGAGCACCGGCATTCCTACCGCCGGGTAGAACCCCGGAGTAGTAACCAGAGTTACAAGTATCTTTCTGGATTTCGTATCCTGCTGCCGAGAAACAACTTTCGGACACGGTCTCGATTCGGCGACACTGAAGTCCGGTTCGTGATGTGATGTGGCTAACAAGTGACCGGCAACGCCCAGTGGCGACACCTCAGAGGCGGAATATTGACGATCGAAGCTCACCGCGACACCCGCGCGACACGGCATCTGTCCGCATTGGACTCTGCAATTCATTTCCTGACCACCGCGCGCGGAAGCTCGTACAGCGCGGACCAGGCCTTCGACGAACTACTCGATTCCTCCATGCGACACCAGGTCGACGTCGGGGATCTGGCGGAAGCACTCGCCGACCTCGCAGACGGCGTGCACCCCGACGCTGACGACCATCGACGGGCACGCGAGGTGGCCACGCGGGAGTGGGGACCCCTCCTGCCCGGTAACACCGGCTAACCGGCGCAGTCGATACACGTCTGTGCGGCGGGGAGCGCGTCGAGCCGGACCTCGGAGATCGGCCGGCCGCACCGGATGCACAGGCCGTACGTGCCGCCGTCGAGTCGCTGTTGCGCCGCCGTCAGGTCCTCGACCTCGCGTTTCGCATCGGCCAGCAGCGCCGACACCTGGGCCCGCTCGAAGGCGATGGTTGAGCCTTCGGGGTCGTGTTCGTCGTCGTCGGTGGTGAATTCGGATCCCTCCACGATCGCGGTGAAACGACCGGTCAGCGACGCTATGCGGCGCTCGGCGTCGGCTCGCTCCTCGGCGATGCGGGTGTGGTGATCCGGGACGGTCATGTGTGGATCAACACTCGTGGCTCCCTGGTGCTTCCCCGGTAATCGGCTCGATCGGTCCCGAATTTTCTGCCAGGCTTCCCGGCATGGCACGCACATTCGAGGAGTTGGTGGCCGAGGCGGAATCCGTCTCGGTGGACGGCTGGGATTTCTCCTGGCTGGACGGGCGGGCCACCGAGGAGCGGCCGTCGTGGGGCTATCAGCGACTGATGGGCGAACGGCTGGCGCGCGCGAAGGCGGCTCTGGACATCCAGACCGGGGGAGGGGAGGTCCTCGCCGGCGCAGCCAAGTTGCCTCCCGCGATGGTGGCGACGGAATCGTGGCCGCCGAACGTCGCGAAGGCCACCGCACTACTGCACCCGCGTGGTGCGGTCGTCGTGGCCGACCCCGACGAACCTCCGTTGCCCTTCGCCGACGGCGCGTTCGACCTGGTGACCAGCAGGCATCCCGCCACGGTGTGGTGGGAGGAGATCGCCCGAGTGCTGCAACCCGGTGGCACGTATTTCGCGCAGCACGTCGGTCATGCCAGTGTCTTCGAACTCGTCGAGTACTTCCTGGGCCCGCAACCGGAGAAGGTGCGGCGCGGCCGCCACTACGAGGACGAGAGTGCGGACGCGCAGGCCGCCGGTCTCGACGTCGTCGATCTCCGCTTCGAATCTCTGCGGATCGAGTTCTTCGACATCGGCGCCGTCATCTACTTCCTGCGCAAAGTGATCTGGATGGTGCCCGGCTTCACCGTCGCGGAGTACCGCGAACGTCTGCGGGAACTGCACGACTTGATCGAGGCAGAGGGGCCGTTCGTGGCCCACTCGACCCGCTTCCTCATCGAGGCCCGCAAACGCGGCTGACTCAGCCCATCGACTTCGACCCGTCGAGGGCCTCCCTGATGATGTCGGCGTGCCCGGCGTGCTGGGCGGTCTCCCCGATGATGTGGAGTAGGACTCGGCGCGCGGACCAGCGTGATCCCGGTTCGAACCACGGCGCCTTCGGCAGCGGATGCGAGATGTCGAGGTCGGGCAGCGAGGCCACGATCTCGTCGGTCCGGTGCGCCACCTTCGCGTAGCGGTCGAGGACGTCGGCCAGCGTCTCGTCGTCGCGGAGGGTGAACTCCCGCTCGCGGTTGTCGGCTCCGGTGCCGTCCGCGGGACCGCCCCGCACCGCGTCGGCGCCGCGCACGATGAAATCCGACCACACCCGTTCGACGTCCGACACATGCTTGACGAGTCCGCCGAGGCACAGCACGCTCGCCGTCGTGCGCTGCGCGGCCTGTTCGTCGGTGAGGTCGCGGACGGTGTAGCGGAGGAAGTAGCGGTGTTTCGCCAGCGACTCCAGCAAGTCGGCACGCTCGCCGGTAGTCGACGTTTTCGCGGTAGAGGTCACGGTGATCACCTGCTCCAGCCGATCCGATGATGGCGAGTTCGACCGTAGCGGTCAGCCGCCGTGCGCCGTGACGAAACCGGTCGCGCGGCCGTGGGTGTCAAGTTCCCACCCCATCCGCTTCCGGGAACGGAGTGTCACCGACGAATCGATGATCTCCAGGCTGGGGGCGCGGCTCTCCAGCCATTCCTGCACGCGCAGCAGGTCGGGCAGCGACGACACCCACATGCTGACGAGGAAGTTCGCGGGTCCGGTCAATGACATGCACAACCTCAGCTCCGGGCGGGTGTTGACGATCTCCACGACCTCCCGGTGCGCGCGGACGGGCAGGCGGCACCACCACGTCACGGTGATCGGCCACCGCGTCGCGTCCTGGGCGACGTCGCACCGCAGCACCACCGAGCGGGAGCGCAGCAGTCCCGCGAGTTGCCGGCGAACCGAGGACGCGGGCCGGTCGATGACCGTGGCGATCTCCCGCGCCGAGGCCCGCCCGTTCCGGGTGAGTTCACGGACGAGCGCACGTGCCACTTCGTCCGTCAGACTCTCCGGCCGCGCCGACCCGGACTGCGGAGGGGTGTTTTCGAGCGCGGCGACCGCCGCCGACTGGGCGGTGTCCAGGGAATCGAGGCGCCAGCGGCTGCCCTCCGCATGGAGGGCGGTGCAGGTGTGCGTCCGGGTCGAACGGACGCTCGGGTGGCCGGGCAACTCCTCGAGCACCAGGTCCGACAATTCGTGCAGTGATCCCGTCTGCACGGTCAGGATGAGGTCCCGCCCGCGCGCCGCGTGCTCGATCGACGCCACGCGTGGGTCCCGGGTGAGGGCCTCGACCAGCGGTTTCGTTCCGGTGAGGTCGCACGTCACCTCGATCATGGCCGTGAACGCACCGGCACCCGTCATCGGCGCGGGGTACGCGGTGATCCAGGCCAGTCCGCGTTCGGTGATCGATTCCCATCGCCTCGCGAGGGTCGCGGACGTCGTCCGGAGGATCGGGGCCAGCTCGGCCCAGGTCGCCGCGGACGGATTTGCAGCGCGTGAATGAGCGAAAGCTCGGATTCGGTCAGCATTTCGCTCATAGATCACTTCCTAAAGTCGGTGCAGATGATCGTTTTCGACATTTTCGGGGGTGCGTCGTGTCGGGGATCACAGCATATGACCACCGACGCATTCGGTCGAAAACGTGACCACCGACATAAGGGAGAGCAATGGATCTCTTGGACGACGCCCGCGCGCTACAAGGCGACCTCGTGCAGCTGCGTCGCGTACTGCACCGCGAACCGGAGGTCGGGCTGGACCTGCCGCGGACGCAGGAACGTGTCCTCGAGGCATTGGGCGGACTGCCGCTCGAGATCTCGACGGGAACCCGCACGACGTCCGTGACCGCGGTGCTCCGGGGCGGTCGGCGTTCGGTCGGCGCCGCGCACACGGTACTGCTGCGCGCCGACATGGACGGACTCCCGGTCACCGAACAGACCGGCCTCGACTTCGCAGCGCAGAACGGCGCCATGCACGGATGCGGGCACGACCTGCACACCGCCGCACTGGTCGGCGCCGCGCAACTGCTCAGCCGCCATCGCGACCACCTCGCGGGTGACGTCGTCCTGATGTTCCAGCCCGGGGAGGAAGGGTGGGACGGTGCCAAGGTGATGGTCGACGAGGGCGTCCTCGACGCCTCGGGCCGCCGCGCCGACACCGCCTACGGCATGCACGTCTTCTCCTGCCAGAAGCCGCAGGGGCGGTTCTTCTCCAAGGCGGGCACACTGCTCGCGGCGTCGTACAAGCTGACGGTCACGGTGTGCGGGGCGGGCGGACACGGTTCGTCGCCGTCGACCGCGCGCGATCCGATTACCGCGATGGCGGAGATGATCACGTCGCTGCGACCATGGTGACCCGGACATTCGACGTCTTCGACCCGGTCGTCGTCACGGTCGCGAACGTGCAGGCCGGTTCGCGGCACAACATCATCCCCGACGAGGCGCGGTTCGAGGCGACCGTCCGGTGCTATTCGCCCGCCACGTACGAGCAGGTGCCGGCGGCGCTGCGACGGGTGCTGGAGGGGGTGGCGTCCGCGCAACGGGTCGACGTCGACGTCGCGGTGGATCCCGAGTTCCCGATGACCGTCAACGACGGCAACGAGGTCGCGTTCGGTGCCGAGGTGGTCAGCGACCTCATGGGCGAGGACCGGTACGAGACGGTCACGCATCCGATGGCGGGGTCCGAGGACTTCTCCTACGTGCTGCAGGAAGTGCCCGGCGCCTTCATCGGACTGGGTGCGTGCATGCCGGGCACCGACCCCGCTGCCGCTCCCATGAACCATTCGCCCCGAGCGCAATTCGACGACGCGGTGCTCGCCGACGCCGCCACCATCTACGCCGGGCTGGCCGTTCGCAGACTGGACAAGGCCGGTCTCGACACAGCCGCTGTCGCGGCGGGAAGTGACGCACGATGACCGAGACCGCCACCGACAGCGGGTCCGTGACCGCCGTCCGGCCGAGATCCGAGCGCTGGGAGAAGGCCCGCGCGATCGTCGGCGTGGGCACGGGCAACGGGATCGAGTACTTCGACTGGACCGTCTACGCGACGTTCGCCGCGTTCTTCGCCCCGCAGTTCTTCCACACCGGCTCCGCGGTCTCCGACCTGCTGGCGTCGTTCGGAGTCTTCGCCGTCGGATTCGTCGCCAGGCCGTTCGGCGGTCTGCTGTTCGGCTGGCTGTCGGACCGGCGGGGACGCAAACTGTCGATGACGCTCGCCGTCGGGTTGGCGGCCGTCGGCAGTCTCGTCATCGGTCTGACACCGACCCATCAGACGATCGGCGTCGCCGCGGCGGTGGTCCTCGTCGTGGCGCGTCTCGCGCAGGGTGTCGCGCACGGCGGTGAGTTGCCGTCCGCGCAGACCTACATCGTCGAATTCGCGCCGAGCGCGCGGCGCGGACTGTGGTCGAGTCTCATCTACATCTCCAACACCACCGGTGTCGTCGTCGGCACGCTTCTCGGGGCACTGCTCACGACGACGTTGAGTTCGGAGCAGATGGCCGACTGGGGTTGGCGGGTGCCGTTCCTGCTGGGTGGCGTGCTCGGACTGTTCGTGCTGTGGATGCGGTCGCGGATGAGTGAGACCGAGGTCTACGAGGAGTCGGGTGACGAGACGGCGAAGCAGTCGATGTGGCAGTTGTTCCTGGCGCACCGGCGGCAGGTGTTCCAGATCCTGTTCTTCACGGTCGGTGGCACCGTCGTCTACTACGTGTGGGCCGTGTCGGCGCCGGCGTACGCGATCGCCGTCCGGGGTATCGACCGTCCGGTGCGCTGTGGGCGGGAGTCGGCGCGAACCTCGTACTGATTGCGTCACTGCCCTTCTGGGGCGCCCTGTCGGACCGGATCGGACGCAAGCCGGTGCTGTACATCGGGAACATCGGCATCGCGGCCCTGCTGTTTCCGCTCAACGCCCTGATCGGGCACAGTGCGGTCACCCTGTTCGTCGCGATGGCGATCGCCCTGTTAGTGATGGGCGCGATCCTGTCGGTCATGCCCGCGATGATGGCCGAACTGTTCCCCACCGGGTTGCGTGCCGCCGGTGTCGGAGTGCCGTACTCGATCGGCGTGGCCGCGTTCGGCGGGACGGCGGCGTACGTCCAGACGTTCTTCGCCGACCGCGGTACGCCGGAGCTGTTCGAGTGGTACGCCCTCGCGCTGATTGCCGTCTCGATCGCCGCACTGGTCACGATCCCGGAGACCCGGGGCCGGGATCTCGCGTCCCGGACGTAGCCCACGTGAGTGGCAATGTGTGCTCCGGTGCACTTTGCCACTCACGTGCGGGGGACGTTCTATGTTGAAGCGGTGAAGACACACTCGGTACGAATGGCGCGAGCCGCGGCAAGTATCGCGATCGCCTCCCTGACGGTGGGCGGCACCTGCCTCGCCGCCCCGGCCGCGTTCGCCGACGACGTAGACCGCTCGCCGGGCAGCGTCGTCGAGGTCGGGCCGCTGCCCACGGACCTCTGGATTCCCGGCACCGCCGACGCGCAGCGAATCACCTACTGGTCGATCGGATCCGACGGGAGCCCCGCGCTCAGCAGCGGCGCCGTGTACGTGCCGCCGGGGGAGGCGCCCGACGGGGGATGGCCGGTGGTCGCGTGGGCGCACGGCACGTCCGGTCTCGCGGACGACTGCGCACCCTCGCTCGTCGGACCGGCTCTCCCGGAGCGCGACTACCCGTACCTCGGGCGCTGGCTCGAGCAGGGCTACGCCGTCGTCTCCACCGATTACGTCGGTCTCGGCACACCCGGTGTGATGCCGTACCTCGACGGAAAGGTCGAGGCGCACAGCGTCGTCGATTCCGTGAAGGCCGCCCGCAGCGTCGACGAGTCGCTGTCGAACAAGTGGGTCGTGGTCGGGCAGTCGCAGGGCGGCGGCGCCGCGATCACCACCGCCCGCTACGCCACCGAGTACGGCGGCGATTCGCTCGACTACCGCGGGGCCGTGGGAACGGGGGTCCCCGCCAACATCGAGTTGACCCTGCTGCCGCTCGGCCCGGGCGTGCCGCCCACGGCGATTCCCGCCGGACTCACGTCGTACCTGTTCTACATCCTCGCGGGACTGCGGTCGGCGCACCCCGAGATCGACCTCGACTCGTACCTCACACCGCTGGGTGCCCAGTACGTGAACGCGGCGGAACAGCTGTGCGTCAACGAACTTCACGACGCCGCGGAAGGCGTGGTGGTCGGTGACCTGTTCAGCAGGCCACTGAATCAGATCCCGAATTTCCACGAACTGCTGGTGGACTACATGGGCGTCCCGACGAGCGGTTACGACCGTCCCCTGTTCATCGGGCAGGGCCTCACCGACATCGACGTTCCCGCGCCCTCGGCGTTCTCGCTGGTGGCCGCGCTCACCGCCAACGGGGAGCCGGTCACGTTCACGACCTATCCCACCGACCACAGCGGCACGCTCATCGATTCGCAGGCCGACACCATCCCGTTCGTGCGGGGGCTTTTCGGCTGAGCGAAGTCGGCACTGTCCAGAATCCGGACAGTTGCTCGGCGCGGCCCAGGGGCACTATGGCGTGGGTCACACTGTGTGGGTACGTTCGGGTGTGTGTCGTGCACCGGTGCACGATCGAACCGAGCGCGGCGAGGAGTCGAGGTTGGAGTTTGGCGGCATGACCGGGCACGCGGCGATGCGGCCGGAGATCGCGTTGTCGTGGAAGCGTTCGGCGCTCAGCGGGCTGGAACCGAGTTCGACGCCGGACGGTGATCCCTGCCCCGACGTGGACAAGTCCAGCCGGCTCCTGCAGGCGGCCCGCCCCGTCCTCGACGAGATGGAACAGCAACTCCAGGGCACCGGGTTCTGCGTGCTGCTCGCCGACCGCGACTGCCGCATCGTCGCCCGGCTCTTCGACGGCCGCAGACTCGAGCGCATGATCGACGACGCCGGTGCGGTGCTGGGGTCGAGGTTCGGTGAGGACTGCGTCGGGACCACCGCGCTGGGGACGCCGCTGGAGGTCCGGCGCGGTGTCGTGATCCACGGCGAGGAGCACTACCTCGAACGGTTCAAGGACCTCAGCTGCTACGGCCACCCGATCGTCCACCCGGTGACGCGTCGCGTGGAGGGCATCCTCGACATGACGGGTGTCGCGTCCCGGGCCAACCCGCTGTTCGCCCCGTTCCTCGCCCGCGCGGCGGGCGACATCGAACGACGCCTCCTCGAAGGGTCCAGGGTGTCGCAGCAGCGGCTCGTGGACGCATTCCAGCGGGTGTCGCCGCAGAATCAGATGGCGGTCACCGCGATCGGCGAGGACATCCTGCTCAGCAACCGCGTCGCGCTCGATCTCCTGCAGGTGTCCGACCATGCGACGCTGAGAGGCCTCGCCGCGGACCTGCGACCGGACCAGTCGAAGACGGTGCGGATCGAATTGTCCTCGGGCGAACCGGCGTTGGTCCGGGCCGACTACGTGGCAGGCACCGACGGCGGGGCGGTGTTCGTCGTCCGCCCGGACCGCCGCATCAGCACCCCGATCCGGCGCGGCAAGTCGCCGTCGAGTTCCGTTGTGGAACGCAGCAGGTCGGAGTTGTCGCGGCTGCGCGAGACCCGGGATCCCGTGGTGATCAGCGGCGAACCGGGAACCGGCAGGACCACCGCGGTCCGGGATCTGGCGGGCGACCGGTCGCTCGTATGTATGGACGCGGCCGCGATCGCGCTCGACGGCGCCGAGGCTTGGATCGACCGTCTTCGCGCGCTGGCTTCGGGGCCCGCCGCGGTCCTGGCGATCGAAGAGGTGCAACTGCTGCCCGAATCGATGCTGCCCCTGGTCGTGAAGCTGCTGGCGGCGGACTCGGGGCCGCGGATCGTGATGACGAGTTCACCCCTCGGCGACCTGTCGCCGGGCGCGGCAGGTCTGGTCGGCCGGTGCGCCGGGCAGGTGGTGCTGCCACCGCTGCGGCAACGCACCCGTGAGTTCGCGGACCTCGCGCAGGCGGTCCTCGATTCCGTCGAACCAGGACTGCGGCTCACCGCGAGCGCGCTCGACGCGCTGATCACCCGCGACTGGCCGGGCAATCTCGCGGAACTGTCCGTCGTGCTGCAGGCGGCAGCGGGGAGACGCACCAGCGCGCACATCGCCGTCGCGGATCTGCCCGACCTGTACCGGACCCCGACGCGGGTGTCCCGGCTGGCCGGCCGTGAACGCGCCGAACGCCAGGCCATCGTCGACGCACTGCAGGAATGTGGCGGCAACAAGGTGCACGCCGCGGCCGCGCTGGGCATCAGCCGAAGCACGCTCTACGTCCGGATGAGAGCCCTCGAAATCACCGTCTAGCAGCAGTTTCATCCACCGAAGCGCGACCGTCCGGAGGTGTCCGAAGTCAGGACAGTTAGTGATATGGCAATCAGTGCACTATGAGCCACATCACATTCGCAACTTCGGAGGTTTTGATGACAGCGACGATCGAACCCAGCCAGGCGGAACTCTTGCCGTCGGTACGGAACTTTCTGGCCGACACCAAGCGACTCCTCGTCGGAGGGCAGTGGGTGGAATCGGCGAGCGGCGAGACGTTCGAGACGATCGACCCCGCCAACGGGCAGGTGCTGACCACCGTCGCACGCGGCGGCGCCGAGGACGTCGACCGCGCAGTTCGGGCCGCACGCAGGGCATTCGACGAGGGCCCGTGGTCCACCATGAAGCCCAACGAGCGCGAACGCGTGATCTGGCGCGTCGGCGACATCCTCTCCGAGCGCGCCGACGAATTCGGTCAGCTCGAGGCGCTCGACAACGGCAAGTCGGCGGGTATCGCATCGGCTGTCGACGTCGCGTGGTCAGCCGACATCTTCCGCTACTTCGCGGGCTGGGCCACCAAGATCGAGGGCAGCACGGTCAACGTGAGCATGCCGTTCGTCCCCGGCGGCCAGTTCCACGCGTACACGCTGCGCGAACCCGTCGGCGTCTGCGGACTGATCGTTCCGTGGAACTTCCCGCTGCTCATGGCCGCGTTCAAGCTCGCCCCCGCGCTCGCCGCCGGCAACACCGTGATCCTCAAGCCCGCGGAGCAGACGCCGCTCACCGCGATCCTGCTCGGCGAGGTGTTCGAGGAGGCCGGCTTCCCGCCCGGTGTCGTCAACATCGTCACCGGATACGGAGACGCGGGCGCTGCACTGTCGGCGCACGACGACGTCGACAAGATCGCGTTCACCGGTTCCACCGAGGTCGGCAAGAAGATCGTCGACGCCGCCCGCGGCAACCTGAAGAAGGTCTCGCTCGAACTCGGCGGCAAGAGCGCCAACGTCGTGTTCGCGGACGCGGACTTCGACGCCGCTGTCACCGGATCCCTCAACGCCTGGCTGTTCAACCACGGCCAGTGCTGCGTCGCCGGCACCCGGATGTTCGTCGAGGACAGCATCTTCGACGACTTCACCGCCGCCGTTGCCGAAGCCGCGAGCCAGGTGAAGATCGGCCCCGGACTCGACCCCACCACCCAGCTCGGACCGCTGGTGTCGCAGGAGCAGTTCGACAAGGTCACCGGGTACCTGGCCGCCGGACTCGCCGACGGCGCCCGCGCCCTCACCGGCGGAAAGCGCTGGGGCGACACCGGCTTCTACGTCGAGCCGACCGTGTTCGTGGACGTGAAGCCCGAGTTCAGCATCGTCGAGGAGGAGATCTTCGGCCCTGTCGTCGCGGCGCTCCCGTTCAACGCCGAGGAGGGGGTCGCGAAGGCCGCGAACAGCAGCATCTACGGCCTCGCCGCCGGAATCTGGACCAAGGACCTGTCCAAGGCGCACCTCACGGCCCGTCAGCTCAAGGCCGGTTCGGTGTGGATCAACCAGTACAACGGGTTCGACACCGCCATGCCGTTCGGCGGATACAAGCAGTCCGGGTGGGGACGTGAGCTCGGGGCCACCGCCATCGATCTCTACACCCAGACCAAAGCCGTCAACATCGCACTCTGACCGTCACTCAACGAGGAGAGAAGACATGAAGACCAAAGCAGCGGTTCTGTTCGAGACGCACAAGCCGTTCGAGATCATCGAACTCGAGTTGGACGGTCCCGGCCCCGGCGAAGTGCTCATCAAGTACGTCGCGGCAGGCCTGTGCCACTCGGATCTGCACCTCACCGACGGCGATCTGCCGCCGCGGTTCCCCATCGTCGGCGGGCACGAGGGTTCGGGCATCATCGAGGAAGTCGGCCCCGGTGTCACCAAGGTGAAGCCCGGCGACCACGTGGTCTGCAGCTTCATCCCGAACTGCGGCACGTGTCGCTACTGCGCCACCGGACGCCAGAACCTGTGTGACATGGGCGCCACCATCCTCGAAGGGTCGATGCCGGACGGTTCGTTCCGCTTCCACTCGGGCAAGCAGGATTTCGGTGCCATGTGCATGCTCGGCACGTTCGCGGAGCGGGCCACCATCTCGCAGCACTCGGTGGTGAAGGTCGACGACTGGCTTCCGTTGGAGACCGCCGTCCTCGTCGGCTGCGGTGTGCCGTCCGGCTGGGGCACCGCGGTGTACGCCGGCGGAGTCCGGTCCGGCGACACCGTCGTCATCTACGGCATCGGCGGACTCGGCATCAACGCGGTGCAGGGAGCGGTCAGCGCGGGCGCCAAGTACGTCGTGGTGGTCGACCCGGTGGCGATGAAGCGGGAGGCCGCACTCAAGTTCGGTGCCACCCACGCGTTCGCCGACGCGGCCGAGGCCGCCGCGAAGGTCAACGAGCTGACCTGGGGTCAGGGCGCCGATCAGGCCCTCATCCTGGTGGGGACCGTCGACGAAGAAGTGGTGCAGAACGCCACGGCCGTCATCGGCAAGGGCGGCACGGTGGTCATCACCGGACTCGCCGACCCCGCCAAGCTGACCGTGCACGTATCCGGCACCGACCTGACCCTGAACCAGAAGACGATCAAGGGTTCGCTGTTCGGTTCCGCCAACCCGCAGTACGACATCGTCCGCCTGCTGCGCCTGTACGACGCCGGTCAGCTCAAGCTCGACGAGCTGATCACCACCAAGTACACGCTCGAGCAGGTCAACGAGGGCTACCAGGATCTGCGGGACGGAAAGAACCTGCGTGGCGTGATCGTCCACCAGTAGTAGGCGGCTTCGCCGCCCGTGCGCGGTTGACGAGTCCAGAGACTCCTCAACCGCTCACGGGCGCGGAGCGCCACACGTCGGCGAGCAGGTCGTATGTCTTCAGCCAGGACGCGGTGTCCTCGGCGTGGGAGGCGACGATCAGCTCGTCGGCCTGGGCGTGCTCGGCGAACTCGTCGAGGTAGGTCTTGACCTCGGTGGGTGTGCCGACCGCGGAGTACCGGACCATCTGCGCGACCTGCTGACCGGCCGGGGACGACATGATGAGGTCGACTTCCTCGGGGGTGAACTTCTGCCCGCGGCCGACCATCTGCACCACCCGCCGCCGCAGGGAGGCTTCGAATTGCCGGTGCGCGTCCTCGGTGGTGTCCGCGGCGATGGCGTTGACACCGGCGATCACGTACGGCTCGGACAGGTCCGCGGACGGCTCGAACCGTTCCCGGTACAGCGTGACGGCGTCGACGAGTGAGTCGGGCGAGAAGTGGGACGCGTTGGCGTAGGGGAGGCCGAGCTTCGCGGCGAGCTGCGCGCCGAACAGCGACGACCCGAGGATGTACAGGGGAACGTTCGTGCCCTTACCGGGGACCGCGTCGACGCCCGGAACCCGGGACACGCCTCGGAGGTAGGCCTGGAGTTCCAGCACGTCCTGCGGGAACCGGTCCGCCGACGCCGGGTCGCGGCGCAGGGCGTACATCGTCTTCTGGTCACTTCCGGGGGCACGCCCGAGGCCGAGGTCGATACGCCCCGGATGCAGGGTTGCGAGGGTGCCGAACTGCTCGGCGATGGTCAGCGGCGCGTGGTTGGGCAGCATGATGCCGCCGGCGCCGAGCCGGATGCTCTCGGTGTGGGCCGCGACGTGGGCGATGAGGACGCTCGTCGCCGAGGATCCGATCGACGGCATGTTGTGATGCTCCGCGTACCAGATGCGCCGGTAGCCGCGGGTCTCCGCGAGTTGCGCCAGCTTCACGCTCGCATCGAAGCTGTCCCGGGCCGTATCGCCCTCGCGGATGTAGGCCAGATCCAGAATCGACAGCACAGCACTCACGGCTTCGTCACCTTTCGTCACCAAAACAGGCGCAAGAGGTTAGCCTCGCGCACTACCTCTGGGTGCAACCGCAGAGGTAGTGCGCGTATTCCGGGAAGCCGGAGCAATCAGGCGTCGACCAGCGGACGCAACGTGCGGCCGGTCAGTTCGACGATGCCGGGCTCGTGCCCGTTGGCGACGAGATTGAGGACGATCCCATCGATTCCCGCGTCGAGGACACGGGTCTTCAGCTGCTCGGCGACCTCGTCGGGGGCACCGCAGAACTGCCGGTCCGTGGCGGCGGCACGTTCCTCGTCCGACACCGTGGACAGGTCGACGCCCTGTGTGAGCAGGAAGTCGCGCTGAAGTTTCCGGGCCCGGTCGCCGTCCTCGTCGATGATGACGAAAGCCAGGTAGCTGGTTTCCAGCGTGGACCGGTCGCGGCCGATCTCCGAACACCGGGCGTCGAGAGCCTCGAGCTTGCGCGGCAACTCGCTCGAATTGCAGATGATGTTCAGGTGGTCGGCGAACCGGGCGGCGAGACCGAACGTCTTCTTCTCCCCGCCACCACCAAGCATGATCGGCAGGTCGTCGCGGATCCGCGGCTCGTTGATCGCGTTCTCGACGTGATACCACGTGCCGTCGAACGTCGGGCGTTCCCCGTGCAGCATCGGCGCGATGATCTGCAGGGCCTCGTCGAGGCGCTCGAATCGGTCGGTGAACGTGCCGAACTCGTAGCCGAACTGCTTGTGCTCGAGTTCGAACCAGCCGGCACCGATTCCGAGGACGGCCCGGCCGCCGCTGGCGACGTCCAGGGTGGTCACCGTCTTGGCGAGCATCGGCGGGTTGCGGTAGGTGTTGCCGGTGACCAGCGCGGACAGCTGGATGTTCTCGGTGGCCGTGGCGAGGGCGCCGAGGGCGGTGTACGCCTCGAGCATCGGCTCGTCGGGCGCACCGATGCCCGGCAGTTGGTAGAAGTGGTCCATCACGAACGCGGTGTCGAAGCCCGCGGATTCGGCCTCACGGGCCTGCGCGACGACGGTCGGGAACAGGTCCGCGACGGGAGTGGAGTAACTGAAATTCGGCATCTGATATCCAAGGCGAATAGTCACAGTTCGACGCTACTCGGATGGCAGCCTGGGCACCTCTTTTATTTCCGGGTGGGAGATTGTGCACCCCGGGGTGTCTGGTGCAGGGGTCCGAAGCACGGAAGGGTGATGGTTGGGTGGGGGAATGTCTCGAGCGCGGCCCGAGGGGGGCAAAATGAACTTCGATTTCGATTCGCAGCACTCCGGCGGCACGGCGTGCGCCTGCCCGGACAGGCCCACGCCTGCCGGGCCCGACGTCACCATCGTGGAACGCCCGCTCGGGCACCCGACTCGATCGACCGAGGGTGCGTTTCCGCTGACCGCGGCGCAGCGGTCCATCTGGTTCGCGCAGCAGCTCACACCGGAGATCCCGTACGTCATCGCCCACTACGCCGAGCTGCACGGACCGGTCGACCTTGCCGCCCTGAACGACGCCACCCGCCGAGCGAGTCGCGAATACGGTTGGGGATCAGTGTATCTGGTGGACATCGACGGGCAGACGCATCAGGTCGCGGACGCGACCGCCGACGATCGGGTGCCCATCACCGATCTTCGCGGCGCGGACGATCCCGTCGACGCGGCCCACCGCTGGATGCGGCACGACCGGAGCGCACCCACCGACATGTACGACGGACCTCTGCTCGTCTCGCACATCCTGCAACTGGGCGACGAGCACTACTACTGGTACTCCCGCGCGCACCACATCGTGTCGGACGGGTACGCGTCGATGATGCTGATGGGCCGCACGGCCGAACTGTACGTCGCCGCAGTCGAGGGGCGGGAAACGCCGGAATGCCGGATCGTGCGACCCGAACACCTCGTGCGCGAAGACGCCGCCTACCGGGCCTCCACCCGGTTCGTCCGGGACCGCGACCACTGGCGCGAGCAGGGCAGCGACCTGGGTTCGATCGTCAGCCTGAGCGGGCGCGCGGCGCGACCGGACACGGTCGCGCGGACGGCGACCGGGCACACGCGTCCGAGCGGCAGCTCGCGCAATCCGGCGGCTGTGGCGGTCGCCGCCTTCGGCTCCTACCTGGCCAGGATGACCGGCGTCGACGACGTGGTCCTCTCCCTGCCGGTGTCGGCGAGAACGACAGCGCGTCTGAGGAATTCGGGCGGTTCGGTGTCCAATGTCCTTCCGTTGCGGCTCGGGGGAATCGGCTCTGCCACGGTTCGGGACGCAGTTTCAACGGCCGAGGCGGCAGTGACGGCGGCGCTGCGCCACCAGCGTTACCGTCGCGAGGACATCGGCCGGGACATCGGCTCGGGTGGTGTCGAAGTTCTGCATTTCGGGCCGGTGGTCAACCTCATGATGTTCCGGAGGGAGATCTCGCTGGGCGCCGCCGTGCAGGGGACGGTTCGGGTCCTGACCACCGGACCTGTCGCGGATCTCGCTGTCAACATCTATCCCGGGGCCGCGGGAAGTGCCGCCCGGATCGACTTCGAGGGCAATCCGGCTCTGTACGACGACGCCGGGTTGACCGGGCATCACACTCGATTCCTCGCCTTCCTCGATGCGTTCACCGCATCGATCGAGTCGGACCGACCGGTCTCGGACCTCGACCTCTTCCACGCCGGCGAACGCGAGGAATTCGCGCCCGCGCAGGGACTTCCGGATGCGGATCCGATCACTCTCGACCGACTCCTCGCGGGGACGGTCGCAGACGACCCGGAGGCGATCGCGATATCGGACCGCGGGCGTGTGCTGTCCTACGGTGACCTGGACCGCCGCGCCAACCGGCTGGCCCGTCTCCTGATCGGCCGCGGCATCGGACCCGAGAGCGTCGTCGCAGTCTCCATCCCGCGGTCGATCGAGTCGGTGCTGGCGTTGTGGGCGGTCGCGAAGGCCGGCGCGGCCTATGTTCCGGTCGATCCTTCGCACCCGAGCGCGCGCATCGCGTACACCCTGGCCGATTGCGGCGCTACGGTCGGGCTGACCGTCCGCTCGGAGCGCGCTCGTCTGCCCGACTCCGTGCGCTGGGTGGACATCGATTCCGACGGCCTCGAAACCCTGTGCCGGGGACTGTCTTCCGTCACCCCGGACGATGCGGAGCGGACGCGACCTCTACGCCTGGACCATCCCGCCTACCTGATCTACACGTCCGGGTCGACCGGAGCGCCGAAGGGCGTCGTCGTCACCCACCGCGGACTCGCCAACCTGGCCCAGGAGATTCGGGACAAGTACGCGGTGTCCGCGCGCTCTCGGATCCTGCATTTCGCCTCGCCGAGCTTCGACACCGCGCTGGTCGAGGTGCTCGCGGCGTGCGTCGGCGGCGCGACCCTCGTCGTGACCCCGCCCGGGGTGTTCGGCGGTGAGGAACTGTCACGACTGCTGCACGACGAATACGTCACGCACCTCCTGATGACGCCGTCCGCGCTGGCCGCCATCGATTCCGGCGCGACGAACGAACTGGAACTGGTACTCGTCGGAGGGGAGGTGTGTCCGCAGGAGTTGGCGCGGCGCTGGGCCGGTGGCCGGCACATGCGTAACGCGTACGGTCCGACGGAGACGACGTGCAGTGTCACTCTCACGGATCCGGTGTCACCGGACGAGCGACTGACGATCGGGTCGCTCATGCGCGGCGTCGACGCGGTGGTTCTCGATCACCGGCTCCGTCCGCTTCCTCCCGGCGCTGTCGGTGAGCTCTACCTCGCCACTCCTGCACTCGCCCGGGGCTACCATCGGCGCCACAGCCTCACCGCGTCCCGGTTCGTCGCTAACCCGTTCGGCCACAGCGGATCCCGGATGTTCCGCACCGGGGATGTGGTGCGGTGGACGGAGGCAGGGACGCTCGAGTTCGTGGACAGGGCGGACGACCAGATCAAGATCCGTGGATTCCGGGTCGAGCTGGGCGAGATCAATGCCGCGCTGAACGCAGATCCGGGCGTGGCCTTTGCCGCGACGGTGGTGCATCGGAATTCGGCCGGCGATCCGAACCTGGTGTCGTACATCATGGCCGAGGGGGACGCGTCGATCGACCGTGAAGCGTTGAAAGTGGACGTCGCGCGGTTCCTGCCCGACTACATGGTGCCGAAATCGATCATGCTCGTGAACTCGATCCCGTTGACTCCGACGGGGAAGCTCGACCGGGAAGCCCTTCCGCTGCCGGAGTTCGGATCGGATACGGTGCCTCATCGTGACCCCGCAACCCCGGCCGAACGCCGCGTCGCGCAGGTGTTCGCCCGCGTCCTCGGTGTGGATTCGGTTGGTGCCGACGATTCCTTCTTCGACCTCAGCGGAGACTCGCTGTCGGCGATCCGGGTGGTCGGGACGCTCAACGCCGAGCTGGGCACGAGCTTGGGCGTGCGTGAGTTGTTCGACGCCCCGACGGTCGCGGCGCTGGCGCAGGCCATCGCGGACATCGGCGAACACCCAGCGGGCGTAGCGTCCCCGCGCGGGCCGAAGTTGGGCGCCGCACCACTGCCCGACGTCGTGCCGCTGTCCCCGTCGCAATACTTCATCGACCGCACCATCGTGGAACCCGCGCTCCACAACATCCCCTTCACGGTACGAGTGCGCGGTCGATTCGACGCCGATGCGCTGCGCTCGGCGATGGCGGACGTGCTCGGCAGGCATCGTGCGCTGCGAACGGTGTTTCCCGATTCGCCGTCGGGGCCGTACCAGCACGTGCTCGACGTGGCCGAGGCGTTGCCCGACCTCAGGCCGGTGGTGACCAGTGCGGCGGACGTGGAGGCACAGACGTCGCACCTGCTGTCCGCGGGTTTCGATGTGCGGCAGGACCCTCCCCTCCGTGCTCGGCTCTTCCGGCTCGGCGCCGGCGACCACCTTCTGGCCTGCGTCATCCACCACATCGCGGCGGACGGCTGGTCGCTGGCGCCCTTGGCCCGAGATCTCGCCGACTCCTACCGTGCTCGGTCGATGGGCACGGAGCCCGACTGGGAGCCCGCGGTCGTCCACTACGCCGACTATACGGTGTGGCGTCGGGCGTTGCTCGGGGACGAGGGCGACCCGGACAGTGTCGCGTCGAAGCAACTCGCCCACTGGACGAAGGAGCTGTCCGGACTTCGCGGGGAACTCGCACTTCCCACCGATCGTCCCCGGCCACACCGGTGGACCTATCGGGCAGGACGACTCCCGTTCTCTTTCGACGAGCATGCGCATCGCGGCCTGCTCACCACTGCGCACGAGCACCACGCCAGCCTCTTCACGGCGCTGAGATCGACGGTGGCGATATTGCTCGCCCGCCTGAGCGGAGACCCCGACATCGCGATCGGGACTCCGATCGCGGGCCGCGGAGACCCGGTGCTCGACGACGTCGTGGGGATGTTCGTCAATACGCTGGTTCTGCGAACCCGCGTCGACCCGAGCATGACGCTGTGCGACATCGTCGATCGATCGCGCGACGTGGAGCTTCGTGCCCTGGCGAATGCCGATGTGCAGTTCGAGCGACTCGTCCAGGTGCTCGACCCGCCGAGGTCACCGTCCCTGCACCCGTTGTTCCAGGTTGCGCTGTCGCTGAACAACTTCGCTCCCGCGTCCCTGGACGTCTCCGGGATCGATTTCGAGGTCACTCCGCGTCCACTCGACATCGCCAAATGCGATCTGCACTTCCACTTCACCGAACGCCACGACGCCGACGGAGCACCTGTCGGAATCGATGCCGAACTGGTGTATTCCGCCGACCTCTTCGATGCATCCACCGCACAGGGGTTCGTCGACACTCTGCACACCATTGTCGACCCGATCGGTAGGTGACCCCGCGCAATCCACGTGGTAGAGATAGCCCATGAGCGGTATCCGGAGATCTGGTCGGGCAGCGGCGTTCGTCGCGATCGTCCTCGCGCTGGCCGCCTGCTCGGACCAGACGGGCACGGCGGTGAGCGAGCCCTCGACAACGACGACCGTGTCCGCCGGGGAACAGGCCACGACCGAAGCGCCGACGCCGGCGAGCGTGCCCTACACGGAGACGTCGCTGCAGGTCACCGGTTCCACCGGCCGCGTCGGCTACGACGTGATCATCCCGCAGATCGAGGGCGGGAATCCGGCGGTCACTGCCGAATTCAACGAATCGATGCACGTTGCCCTGCAGGACCAGATCGACGGCTGGGGCACCGATTCCTTCACGCTGAGCACGCAGGAGCACAGCGTGGCGCACATCGGCGAGCACGTGATCAGCGGTCTGCTGGTGACGTCGTGGAACGCCGATCCACCCGGAGCGCATCCCACGCCGATCGTTGCGACGGTGGTGGTGAATGCCGACACGGCGGCGCCGATCACGCTCGGCGACCTGTTCCCCGACCTTCCGGCCGGACTGCAGACGCTGTCGGACCAATCCGCGCTTCTGCTTCCTGACACGGTCGCGGGACCGGACTTCGAGCGCATCGGCATCGAGCCGACCGAGGCGAACTTCGCCAACTGGCTCGCCACTCCGGCCGGCATGGAGATCCACTTCAACGACTATCAGGTGGGGCCGCACGCCGTCGGACTCGTCACCGTCACCGTGCCGTGGGACGCCCTGGCCGACGTGATCGACCCCGATCTCGCCCCCGTCGTGTCGAGCTAGTACCTGCCCGACCGCTCACCGGGAACGAGCCTGTGGCTGCCCCGGTTTCGCGACCTACCGTCCCAGACAGGCTTTGCTGCCGAAAGTGTCTGTCGAATGGGAGAGGAGCGCGCCTGTGAGTGCACGCACCGAAAATGATGCTCGTGCGAATCGGATCGGCGCCGTGGACGCGGTCGTCGTCGGCGCGGGTTTCGCAGGTCTGTACGCGGTGTACAAACTGCGGAGCCTGGGTCTGACGGTCCAGGGTGTGGAGGCGGCCGCCGGTGTGGGCGGCACATGGTACTGGAACCGCTATCCCGGTGCCCGCTGCGACGTGGAGAGCGTCGACTACTCGTACTCGTTCTCGCGGGAACTCGAGCAGGAGTGGAACTGGAGCGAGAAGTACGCCACCCAGCCCGAGATCCTCGAGTACATCAACCATGTCGCGGACCGGTTCCACCTCCGCGAGAATTTCCTGTTCGACACGCGGGTGACCTCCGCCGAACTGGACGAGGAATCGCTCCGGTGGGAGGTGCGCACCGACCGCGGCGACGTCCTGTCCGCCCGGTACTGCATCTTCGCGACCGGTGCGCTGTCCACGGCGAACATGCCGAACATTCCGGGCCGTGAAAGCTTCACGGGGGACACGCATCACACCGGTCACTGGCCGCACGAGGGCGTCGATTTCACCGGCCGGAAGGTCGGGATCATCGGCACAGGCTCGTCGGGCATCCAGTCGATTCCCCTGATCGCCGAGCAGGCGGAACACCTGTACGTGTTCCAGCGCAGCGCCAACTACAGCGTCCCCGCCGGGAACGAGACGTGGGACGACGAGATGCGGCGCGCGATCAAGGCGGGATACGACGAACGCCGGCGCCTGTCCCGGGAGAGCGGTGGCGGGTCGCCGTACAACGCGCACCCGAGGTCCGCGCTCGAGGTGTCCGACGAGGAACGTCGCGACGCCTACGAGACGCGGTGGAAGCTCGGCGGAGTGTTGTTCGCCAAAACCTTTCCGGACCAGACGAAGACCGAAGCCGCGAACGCGACCGCGCGGGAGTTCGCCGAAGAGAAGATCCGCCGTCTCGTCGACGACCAGGCCGTCGCGGACACGCTGATCCCTGACGATCACCCGATCGGGACCAAGCGGATCGTCACCGACACGAACTATTTCGAGACCTACAACCGTCCGAACGTCACCCTGGTCGATCTCAAGGCGGCGCCGATTGACTCGATCACGCCGTCGGGCATCACCACCGCCGACGCCGAGTACCCGCTCGACACCCTGGTGTTCGCGACCGGATTCGACGCCATGACCGGCGCTCTCGACCGCATGCGGATAGTCGGCCGGGACGGGGTGTCACTCGCCGAGTACTGGAGCGAGGGGCCGAAAACCTATCTCGGTCTCGGTGTTCCGGGGTTCCCGAACCTGTTCGTCGTGACCGGGCCGGGTAGCCCGTCGGTGCTCGCGAACATGGTGCTCGGCGCCGAGCAGCACATCGACTGGATCGCGGGTTGCATCGCGCACCTGTGGGAGAAGGACTACGACGCGGTCGAGGCGTCGGTGCCGGCCACCGAGCAGTGGGTGGAGCACTGCCGCGAGCTCGCCGCGCAGACCCTGTTCCCGCTGGCGAACTCCTGGTACATGGGCGCCAACATTCCGGGCAAGCCCCGGGTCTTCATGCCGTACATCGGTGGCTTCGGCGCGTACGGGCGGATCTGCGCCGACGTCGCGGAGGAGGGGTTCCGCGGGTTCGAGTTCAGCCGGTCGCGGGCGAGGCTGGCCGACCCGGTGGGGTAATTGCGGAGAGATAATGATCAGCCGCGCGGGTTCTTGCCCGCGCGGCTGACCAATTCGTAGGAGAAGGAGCTCAGTCGGGCAGCGCGTACGTGGCCCAGGCCTGAGCGAGCACGTCACCGCCCCGCGTGCAGGTGATGGTCACGTCGGCCATGCGGGCGCCGTCCTGGAGGTACGTCTGCTGCAACGACGACGAGAACACCGCACCCGACGGCACCGCCCGCCGGATCCGGGTGCGGAACCGGCGGAGGGTCCCGGGGAACTGCTCGGCGGCGTGCTGCTCGAGGAGGTCCACCGACCGATCCTCGGGGGTGACCGTTCCGGTGAAGCTGTTCGTCCAGAACTCGTAGACCAACTGCTCGTCGCGGTTGCGGAACTGCACGAGCAGGTCGTGGTCGCCCACCCTCCGGACCTGGGGCGACAGGTCCGGGTCGGTTCGGGGTCGCAGCAGGAGAAGGTCCTGCTCGACCGCTGTTCCGGGCTCGGGGGTGACGGCCACCCCGTTCGGGACGGCGTCGGCGCACAGCCGGCGGATCTCTGCTGCGTACGGCTGCGAAGAGATGAGTGCGGCCATCGTTCCTCCCAAGTCACGGGTATGTGATCCGCACGGTAGTCGCCGCAGCGCGCAAACGGGGTGCGTGGTCCCTGTGATCGGGACGCCGATCTGCTGCCGATTCCGCGCGTTCCGAAAGCCTCTCGCTGAGTGGGAGAGTCGGGTACCGCATCGGACCGGACACGCCGACTATGAGCTACACCACACCCCGAGGGTGTTCTTGACGTACAGCGAGGCGGAGGTAGACATGGCGCGCAACAGTGCCGTTGACGGCGACGAAGTCCGGATGATCGAAGTGGGATCGGCACCAACGCGTTTCGCGCGAGGGTGGCACTGCCTGGGTCTGGCGAAGACCTTCAGGGACGGCGTCCCGCACCAGGTCGACGCGTTCGGCACGTCCCTGGTGGTGTTCGAGACCTCGGACGGGACGCTCAGTGTGCTCGACGCCTACTGCCGTCACATGGGTGGCAACCTGGCGCACGGCACCGTGAAGGGCGACTCCATCGCCTGTCCGTTCCACGACTGGCGCTGGGGCGGCAATGGCAAGTGCACGGGAATCCCGTACGCGCGACGTGTCCCGCCGCTGGCGCGGACCCGGGCCTGGACGACCATCGAGCGCAACGGCCAGCTCTACGTCTGGAACGACCCGCAGGGCAACCCGCCGCCCGCCGACGTGACGATTCCCGAGATCGAGGGATTCGGTTCCTCGGAATGGACCGACTGGACCTGGAATTCGCTGCTCGTCGAGGGTTCGCACTGCCGCGAGATCGTCGACAACGTCGTCGACATGGCGCACTTCTACTACGTCCACTTCTCGTTCCCGCGCTACTTCAAGAACGTCTTCGAAGGGCACGTGGCCACCCAGTACATGCAGTCGACGCCCCGCCACGACATCTCGGTGGGCACCAGCTACGACGACCCCAACTCCACGCTGCGCTCGGACGCGTCGTACTTCGGCCCGTCCTACATGATCGACAAGCTGTGGAGCGAGGCGAACGGCATGATGATCGAGACGGTGCTGATCAACTGTCACTACCCGGTCAGCGCCGATTCGTTCGTGCTGCAGTGGGGCGCCATGGTCAAGAAGCCCGAGGGGCTGACCGACGAGATGGCGAACGGCATGGCGGCGCAGTTCGCCGAGGGCGTCGAGCTCGGATTCAAGCAGGACGTCGACATCTGGCTGAACAAGTCGCGCATCGACAACCCGCTGCTGTCGGAGGAGGACGGGCCGGTCTACCAGCTGCGCCGCTGGTACCAGCAGTTCTACGTGGACGTCGAGGACATCACCGACGACATGACCAAGCGCTTCGAGTTCGAGATCGACACCACCAGGGCAGTGCAGAGCTGGGAGGCGGAGGTTGCCGACAACCTCGCCAACGGCGTCGTGCCGCTCGACACCAACGCCTGATCCTGCACAGAGTAGAAGGACACGACAGATGACCCACGAGGTTCTCGACAACATCATGTCGATCGCGGATCAGCTCCGCGATCAGGCGCCCGAGGCCGAGCGGATCGGCCGGCTGCCCGACGACACGGCGAAGAAGCTCCGCGAGGCGGGGCCGATCAAGTTGCTGCAGCCCGCAAAGTACGGCGGTTTCGAGGCGCACCCGCGCGAATTCGCCGAGACGGTGATGGCGGCGGCGTCCCTCGACCCGGCCACCGGGTGGGTGTGCGGCATCGTCGGCGTGCACCCCTGGCAGTTGGCGTTCGCCGACCCGAAGGTGCAGGACGAGGTGTGGGGCTCCGACACCGACACCTGGATGGCCTCGCCGTACGCTCCCACCGGGATCGCGACTCCGGTCGACGGCGGCTACCTCTTCAGCGGACGCTGGCAGTTCTCCTCGGGTACCGATCACTGCGACTGGATCTTCCTCGGCGCGATGCTCGGCGACAAGGACGGCGCCATGGCGCTGCCGCCGAAGATGCTGCACATGATCCTGCCGCGCAGCGACTACGAGATCGTCGAGGACTCGTGGAACGTCGTCGGGCTCAAGGGGACCGGTTCGAAGGACATCATCGTCCGGAACGCCTTCGTCCCCGACTACCGGGTGATGGACGCCGACGAGGTGATGAACGGCACCGCGGTGCAGAAGTTCGGCCGTACCGAGACCCTGTACAACATGCCGTGGTCGACGATGTTCCCGCTCGGCATCTCCTCCGCCGTGGTGGGAATCGCGGAGGGAGCCTTGGCCGCTCACCTCGACTACCAGCGCGACCGCGTCGGCGCGCAGGGCACCGCGATCAAGGACGACCCGTACGTGCTGTTCGCCGTCGGTGAGGCGGCGGCCGACATCAATGCCGCTCGCCAGGAACTGCTCGCCAACGTCGACCGGATCTGGGATCTCGTCGAGTCGGGCCGGGAGGTCACGTTCGAGGACCGCGCGGCCGGGCGCCGGACGCAGGTGCGTGCCGCGTGGCGCGCGGTCACCGCCGTCGACCAGATCTTCGCCCGCTCCGGTGGCAACGCGCTGCGCATGGACAAGCCCCTGCAGCGGTACTGGCGGGACGCGCACGCCGGCCTGGCGCACGCGATCCACGTGCCGAGCACCGTGTACCACGCCTCGGCGCTCAGCTCGCTCGGCCTGGACCCGGCCGACAACCTCAAGTCGATGATCTGACCGGCGTCGGACTTCGAAAACAGCAGAAGGACAACACATGACAGACATCAAGGGACTGGGCTACGTCAAGATCCAGACCAACGACCTGGAGCGGTGGCGCACGTTCGCGTTCGACGTGCTCGGATTCGCCGAGGGCACGGGCCCGGACGAGGACGCCCTGTACCTCCGGATGGACGAGCGGGCGGCGCGCATCGTGATCGTGCCGGGTGAGACGGACGAGGTCGTCACCATCGGGTGGGAGGTCCGCGACCATGCGGGCCTGGTTCGCGTCCAGGAGGCGGTCGAGGGCGCCGGGATCGCCGTCAAGCCGCTGTCGGTGGAGGAGGCCGACGCACGGCGCGTCGAAGAGGTCGTCACGTTCCAGGATCCGACCGGTGCGACGATCGAGATCTTCCACGGCGCCGTCCTCGACCACAGCCCGGTGGTGACCCCGTTCGGCGCGAAGTTCGTGACCGGGGCGCAGGGCCTCGGTCACGTGGTGCTGCCGGTGATGGATTTCAGCGGGGCATTCGACTTCTACACCGAGGTGCTCGGCTTCCTGCCCCGCGGTGCCTTCCGCATCCCCGCACCGCCGGAGTTCGGTCCGATGCGGGTGCGCTTCATGGGCGTCAACGAGCGTCACCACAGCCTGGCTCTGTGCCCCGCACCGCACGGCGGCGCGCCGGGTCTGGTGCACATCATGGTGGAGGTCGACACGCTCGACGCCGTCGGGCAGGCGCTCGACCGCGTCGTCAAGGACGGATTCTCCGTCTCCTCGACCCTCGGTCGTCACACCAACGACAAGATGGTGTCGTTCTACGTGCGGGCGCCCGGCGGCTGGGACATCGAGTTCGGCACCGAAGGCATGAAGGTGGACGAGAAGTACTACTCCGCGGAAGAGATCACCGCCGACAGTTACTGGGGCCACGACTGGTCCGGAAGTGAACCGCTGGCGGCGATGTAAACGGGTGCCTGGGCCCGGTGCGCGTATCTACCGATGCGCGCGCCGGGCCTTTTGCCTGTTCGGGGACGTGCGCGAAGCGCTATTGCAAATAGGTATATGCCTATTTATAGTAAGTGTCGCCAGTCACACACCGCGACGCCGCATCGAGCAGCGCCGCTACGGAGGTCCCCATGACTACGACACTCAGCCCCACCCCCACCGCCGGACTCGATCGCGCCGCACTACTCCTCGACGCGTTCGACGGTCCGGGCAGGCTCACGCTCGCGCAGATCGTGCGCCGCACGGGGCTTCCGCGATCCTCCGCGCACCGGATGCTCGAACGTCTCGTCCAGCTGAGGTGGCTCCGGCGGGAAGGCCGGGACTACGAGCTCGGCATGCGACTGTTCGAACTCGGATCACTGGCCGTACACCAGGACCGTCTGCACCGGGCAGCGCTGCCGTTCCTGCACGAACTCCATCGCCTCACCGGGCACGCCGTGCATCTCGCGGTGCTCGAGGGGATCGACGTCGTCTACCTGGAGAAGATCGCCGGACGGTTCGGGGTCGGGCTGCCGTCCCGCGTCGGGGGCCGCCAGCCGGCGCACTGCACGAGCGTCGGCAAGGTGCTGCTCGCACACTCACCGGAGTCCGTGGTCGACCGCGTCGTCGAGGCGGGGCTGCCGCGCAGCACACGCTTCAGCATCGACTCGCCCGCGGCGTTCCGTGCCGAACTGCAGAAGACCCGCGAGCGGGGAGCGGCGTACGACCGCGAAGAGGACCTCGTCGGCGTCAGCTGTGTCGCCGTGCCCGTCGGCACCGAGGACAACGTCGTGGCGGCCATCTCGGTCTGCGGTCCGAGCAGCCAGATCAAGCTCGATCACCGCCTGACCGCGCCGATTCGCATGTCCGCCAAGGGCACCTGGCGCAATTACATGTCGACCGCGACACCGGCCGCCGGACGCACCGACCGATACTCCGCCTGAGACGACCGAGGAGCACAGATGCCGCTCGACGAGCAGGCCGCCACCATTCTCCAGGGCTTGAACGAGAACTTTCCCCGGGTGGAGACGATGACGGGCGCGGAGGCCCGCGCGGCGACGAAAGCGGGACGCAAGGTCGCCGTGGACCCCGAATCGGTCGGCAGCGTGCAGGACCGGGAGATCCCCGGTGCGGCCGGGCCGATCGCGGTGCGGATCTATATGCCGGCGACGGAGTCGGCGGAGCCGCTGCCCGTCGTCGTCTTCTTCCACGGCGGTGGGTTCGTGATCTGCGACCTCGACAGCCACGACGGCTTCTGCCGCGCGATGTGCAACGGGATCGGCGCCGTCGTCGTCTCCGTCGACTATCGCCTGGCCCCGGAAGCGCGGTGGCCCGCGGCGGCGGACGACGCGTACGCCGCCATATGCTGGGCCGCGCGGCACTCCGGTGAACACGGCGCCGATCGGGACCGTCTCCTCGTCGCCGGCGACAGCAGCGGGGGCAACCTCGCGGCGGTCGCCGCGCTGATGGCCCGCGACCGAGAGGCCCCCGCCGTCGCCGGACAGCTACTGATGTACCCCGTGATCGAACCGGTCTTCGACACCGAGTCGTACGAGGAGTTCGCGGAGGGCCATTTCCTCACCCGCTCTGCGATGCAATGGTATTGGGATCAGTACCTGCCCACTCACCGCGACGGCGCACCCGCCTACGCCGCCCCGGTTCGGGCCGAGGATCTCGGCGGACTCCCGCCCGCGATCGTGATCACCGCCGAACGCGATCCGCTCCGGTGCGAGGGGGAGAAGTACGCCGCGGCGCTCGTCGACGCCGGTGTGCCCGTGCAGTGCCGGAGGGTCGAGGGAATGTTCCACGGATTCTTGACGATCGACGCGATGACCGCGGCGCAGACCGAGCGGCGGGAGCTGTGGCCGCGGCTCCGTGTCCTCGCGGCCGAGCGGGCCCGAAACTAGTCTTCGCGCTCCGCCTCGTCGTCCGCGTCCCGGGCCGCCTTCATCGCGGCCTGGTACTCCTGCTGCGCTTCGCGGGAGCGCCGGATCGAATGTGATGCGGTCGGTTTCGGCACACCGGGATGTTCCGGCGTGCCCTCGCCGTGCATCCGCTCGACGGCCTCGTCGATGTCGGCGAGCATCTGCTTCGCCAGGTCGCTCTCGGCCGCGTAGTACCGCTCGGACCACTTGTTGACCATGTGCGCGAACGCCCACGTGGGTTCGACGTCGGAGTCGCGGGCGTCGAGCGCGGCCTGCCTGCTCATCCCCTCCACATACGAGATGTGCTCTTTCAGCGCATCTTTGAGCTGCTCCGGCTCGGTGAGGTGACCGAGCCACATCCGCAGCATCACCCCGTGCTTGAGGACGGGCGGATCGATCGGCGCCTCCCGCGCCCAGCTGCGCATGACGGCCATGCCCGCGTCCGTGATCTTGTACAGCCGCTTGGGTTTCACCCGGGCCTCGTCGTCCACGACGGTCCGGGACGTCACGTACCCCAGGTCTTCCAGCTTCTTCAGCTCCGAGTACACCTGGCTGAAGGACGGGCTCCAGTAGAAGAACCGCACACTGTACGAGGCCCATTTCTTCAGGTCGTAGCCGGACAGCTCCTCGCCGAACGACAAGATGCCGAGCACCGGCCAGCTCGTGGAGCGGAGGCCGGCGAACCCGGAGCTCTGTGTGGGGTCGGACGAAGGCATTTCCCGAGCTTATCAACCGAGCGTTCGGGCGCAGACATGCGAAAGGCTGCCGCTGGGTGGGACGGGGTGTTCCGCGCGGCGGCTGCCGCGGCGAGGCTGATCGCAACCCGTCGATCCGAGGAGACACGATGACACGTACCGAAGAACCCGTGCCGCCGGTGGCGCGACGCTTCGACCCCGCCGAGCTCAAGTCGGTGCTCGGGCATTTCTGCACCGGGGTCACGGTGATCACCGCACACGACGGCGACACCCCGCACGGCTTCACGTGCCAGTCGTTCGTGTCGCTGTCGCTGGACCCGCCGTACGTGTCGTTCAGCCCCGCCCGGACGTCGACCAGCTGGCCGCGGCTGCGGGCGAGCGAACACGTCTGCGTCAACGTCCTCGCCCACGACCAGCGGGACGTGTGCGGGACTTTCGCGACCAGCGGCGCCGACAAGTTCGCCGACGTGGGATGGTCGCACGCAGGTAACGGCGCGCCGGCGCTGGACGGTGTACTGGCCCAGGTGCAGGCGACCGTCGAATTCGAGCACGACGCGGGAGATCACACCATCGTCGTCGCGCGGGTCACCGGACTGGACGTGCTGAGGGACGTGCCTCCGCTCCTGGTATACCGCGGTGGGCTCGGCATCTTCACCGCCGCCACGTAGCCGCGTTGTCTCCCGCTCGGCGGGAAGGACTGTGGGAAACAGCAATTGACACCGGCAGGGTGTGATCGAGACCACTTCGGAAGGTGTGCACGATGTGCGTAGACGAGCAGAACTGGGACCGGGAGGTCGATCTCCTGGTGATCGGCAGCGGTGCGGGCGGAATGACCGCCGCCCTCGCCGGGGCCGAGCGAGGACTCGACACCCTCGTCGTCGAAAAGTCCGGGGTGTACGGCGGTTCGACCGCACTGTCCGGCGGCGCCCTCTGGATCCCGAACTCGCCGATCCTCGTCCGCGAAGGCCGGGCCGACGACCCCGACGACGTCCGCAAGTACCTGGAGTCCATCGTCGGCGACAGCGTCCCGGCCGAACGCCTCGACGCGTACATCGAGCAGGGGCCCGCGATGATGCGGTTCTTCGAACAGGACTGCCCGCATCTCCGGTTCTCCTGGTGCGAGGACTATTCCGACTACCACCCCGAGAACGTGGGCGGCCGGCCGAAGGGGCGGACGGTCGAACCACTGCCGTTCGACATGAACCAGCTCGGCGCCGACCGCGAACTGCAGCGCCCGAACTCCCTCGCGATGCCGGGCGGGCTGTACATGACGTCCACCGAGTTCCGTCACCTCAACATGTTCTTCCGCACGTGGGCCGGTCGCCGGACCGCGCTGGGTGTCGGCTGGCGTTCGGTGCTGGCGATGGTGCGGCGCAGGCGGATGGAGACGCTGGGCCAGGCCCTCGTCGGCCGGCTGCGGCTGACGCTGCAGGAGGCCGGGGTGCCGCTGTGGCTGAACTCCCCGCTGAAGAGCCTGATCACGGACGAATCGGGGGCCGTGACCGGCGCGGTCGTCGAATCCGGAGATCGGGAACTGCGTATCCGCGCCCGCCGCGGCGTCATGATGGCCACCGGCGGATTCGAGCAGAGCGAGGAGATGCGCAAGCGATACCTCCGCGAAGGCGGCAAGGACAACTACAGCGCCGGCTCGCCCGACAACACCGGTGACGGAATCGTGGCCGGCGAGCAGGTCGGCGCCGCCGTCGACCTGATGGACGACGCCTGGTGGATGCCGTCGTTCCGGCGACCGGACGGCATCATGCACGTCCTCGTGTCGGAGCGGTCGATCCCGCCGTCGCTGATCGTCGACCAGAACGCCAAGCGGTTCACCAACGAGGCGTCCCCGTACGTGTCGTTCGTCCACGACCAGATCGCCGGCGGCCACGACCCCGTGTGGTTCGTGTTCGACTCGAAGGCGAAGAGCCGCTACCAGTTCGGTGGTGTGATGCCCGGTCAGAAGTTCCCGGCCGAATGGTTCGAGACGGGGCTGATGCTGCGCGCCGAGACGCTCGGCGAACTGGCGCAGAAGATGAGCGTTCCCGCGGACTCGCTGTCCGCGGAGATCGCCCGGTTCAACGGGTTCGCCCGGGCGGGAGTCGACGCCGACTTCGGTCGCGGAGACAGCGCGTACGACCGCTACTACGGCGACCCTCGGCTGCCCAACCCGACGATGGACGAGGTGGACAAGGCACCGTATTACGCGGTGCGGATGGAAGCCGGCGACCTCGGCACCAAGGGTGGTCTCGTGTGCAACGAGCACAGCCAGGTGCTGAGCGGCAGCGGCGAACCCATCCCCGGTCTCTACGCCACCGGAAACACGTCGGCGTCCGTGATGGGCAACGACTACGCCGGTGCGGGCGCGACGATCGGTCCCGCGATGGTGTTCGGCTGGATCGGCGCTCGCCATGCGGCAACCGGGGCGGTGAGCTGAGTGCTGCTTCCCGTCGAATGCCGGCGCTGCGGCAACGCGGTGCTCGTGGAGAAATACAGCGAGGCGCACACCAGCGTGCAGTGGCTGGACGACGCCGAGCAGAGGTGCCCGGAATTCGCGTCGCGCGCCGAGGCGGGGGAGCACTCGATGTTCGTTCCCACCTGCGGTGCATTGCGCGGATCGATCGACGATGCGGTGGAGGACGGGCGGGTGGGGCTGTCCCTGCGCAGCTACCCGACTCCCGGTCGCCTGGACTAGAGGGGACAACCGATGTCACGGATGGCAGGCAAGGTCGCCTTCATCACCGGTGCCGGTAACGGCATGGGACGCAGTCACGCGGTCCGGCTTGCCGAGGAGGGCGCCGACGTGATCGTCGTCGATCTGCCGTCGGCGGACGCCGATCTCGCCGAGACCGGCAGGCTGGTCGCCGAACTCGGCCGGCGGGCCGTCGTCGCCCACGCGGATGTGCGGGATCCGTCCGCGTTGCGGGCGGCGGTGGCCGCGGGGGTGGAGGAATTGGGCGCTCTGGACGTCGTCGTCGCGAACGCCGGTGTCGTCGACAACCCGGGCCCCGCCTGGACCATCGACGACGAGAACTGGAACCGGTCGCTCGACGTCAACCTCACCGGGGTCTGGAACACGGCGACGGCCGCGGTCCCGGCGATGCGCGACGGCGGCGGCTCCGTCGTGATCGTCAGTTCGACCGCCGGCATCAAGGCGGTGGCCGGGGCAGCCCACTACTCGGCGTCGAAATCGGCCGTGGTCGGGTTGGCCCGGACCCTCGCCAACGAACTCGGTCCGCAGTTCATCCGGGTGAACGTGCTGCACCCCGGCGCCGTCGGCACCCGCATGACGCTGAACCCGGCGACGATGGCACGGCTGCGGCCGGACCTCGACAACCCGACCCCCGAGGACGTCGTTCCCGTCCTCACCGCAAACCACGTCCTGCCCGTTCCGTGGCTGGACTCGCGGGACGTCAGCAATGCGCTGCTGTTCCTCGCCTCCGACGAATCGCGATACATCACCGGCACACAACTCGTGGTCGATGCCGGACTGACGCAGAAAGTGTAGAGATGACAGGTCGAGTGAACGGAAGAGTCGTCCTGGTCACCGGTGCCGCCCGCGGCATCGGCCGGGCGCAGGCGCTGCGGTTCGCGCAGGAGGGCGCCGACGTCGTGGCCGTCGATCTGTGCGGCCCGGTCGGCACGGTGGTGACGCCGCCGGCGAGTCCGGAGGATCTCGAGGAGACCGCGAAACTGGTCCGCGACACCGGCCGCCGGATCGTGGCCGCGCAGGTGGACGTGCGCGACGGAGTGGCTCTGGCCGAGACGGTCACGGCGGCGGCCGCAGAGCTGGGCGGGCTGGACTTCGTGTGCGCCACGGCGGGCATCACGTCGTCCGGCGCCGCACTGGAACTCGATGCCGAGACGTGGCAGACGATGCTCGACGTCAATCTGACGGGGGTGTGGCAGACATGCAAGGCGGCCGCCCCGCATCTGATCGAGCGGGGCGGCGGGGCGATGATCCTGACCAGCTCCATCGCCGGACTGCGCGGGCTCGTCGGCGTCGCCCACTACACCGCGGCCAAGCACGGGGTGGTAGGACTGATGCGGTCGCTGGCGAAGGAGCTCGCACCGCACCAGGTGCGGGTCAACAGCGTCCATCCCACCAACGTGGACACGGACATGATCCAGAACGACATGGTGCGGCGGGCGTTCCGGCCCGACCTCGAGCACCCCACCCGGGACGAGTTCGCCGCGGCCGCCGTGACGATGAACATGCTGCCGATTCCGTGGATCGAACCGGTCGACGTCGCCAACGCCGCGCTGTTCCTGGCGTCGGACGAGGCGCGGTACATCACGTCCGTCGCCCTGCCGGTCGACGCGGGCAGCGTCAGCAGATAATCGCGAGTCGGTCCCGGCGGCGCGTCGTCCGTGATATGTAGAACAGGTGTCAGTTTCCGATCTCGAGGCCGTCGCCGCGATCTCCCGGCTCAAGTACGCGTACCTGCGTGCGCTCGACACGAAGAGCTGGGAGGAATTCGCGGACACCCTGCTGCCGGACGCCACCGCGAACTACGGTGAGCGTCTCACCTTCGACTCCCGCGACGCACTCGTCGAGTACATGAAGTCGAACCTCGGAGCGAACACCATCACCGAACACCACTGCGGTCACCCGGAGATCGACGTCGACGGCGACACGGCCACGGGACGGTGGTACCTGTCCGACACCGTTCTGATCCCGGAACACGGCATGCTGCTGCGCGGGGCGGCGTTCTACTCCGACCGCTACGTGCGCGGCGGCGACGGGCGGTGGCGGATCGCGCACACGGGATACGAGCGCACCTACGAAGCGATGATGTCGCTGGCCGACATCCCGAGTTTCCATCTCACGGCCAACAGATGGGCGGACACCTGATGGGCACGCTGGACGGCAAGGTCGCGCTGATCACCGGCGCCGGTCAGGGTGTGGGCGCCGGCATGGCGTTTGCGCTGGCCAAGGAGGGCGCCCGGATCGGGGTGGTCGGGCGGACGGAGGCGAAACTCGTCGACACGTGTGCCGCTATCGCCGACTTCGGCGGTGTCGCCGAACCGATCGTCTGCGACGTCAGCAAGCGCGATCAGCTGGCGCCGATGGTCGACCGCGTCGTGGACGTGTTCGGCGGCCTCGACATCCTGATCAACAACGCCAACGCCAGCGCGCTCGGACCGCTCCTCGACGTCACCCCGAAGCTGCTGGACCGCGCGATGGCGGTCGGTCCGGTGGCGACCCTGTTCCTCATGCAGCTGTGCTATCCGCACCTCAAGGCACGCGGCGGCGGTTCGATCATCAATCTGGTCAGCTCCTCGGCCGTGCGGTGGGACACCAGCGGCTACGGGTTGTACGCGGCCACCAAGGAAGCGATGCGTTCGCTCACCCGCACCGCGGCCAGCGAATGGGGCCCCGACGGCATCCGAGTCAATGCGATTGCGCCGCATGCCCTGTCCCCGGGCCTGAAATGGTGGACGGAGAACAATCCCGAGGAGGCCGCCGAGTTCGTGAAGTCGATCCCGCTCGGCCGGATCGGTGACTGCGAGCAGGACATCGGGCGCGCCGTCGTCTTCCTCGTCGGCAACGACGCCGGGTACCTGTCCGGTGCCACCATTCCACTCGACGGCGGGCAGGCACGCTGGAGTTGATGCCGTCTACGGGTTGCCCCGCGCTTGCTCATTTTCCTCCTATCCGGTAGGAATTGGGTCGTGCATACGACTCACCTGGTGCGACGCCTCACCGTCGACCTGTGCCGTATGTGCGCCAACATCTGTTGTTGCTGACGGTCCGGCGCGCGTACCGCGTGCTGTCCACTCCTCGGTAACCCTCCGGCATCCGGTAATTCCTCGCGCATTCTCGCGTTCGCAGGTCCGGGCCGGCCCTCGACATCTCCGCGAAAGTAATCATGAGCACTGCATTCGAAACCAGGACGGCGTCGCTGACGCTCGACAAGCTCGGCCCGTCGTTCGGCGCCGAGATCCTCGGGCTGGACGTCGCCACCGCCACCGACGACGAGGTGGCAGCCATTCGTTCGGCCTTGACCGAGCACAAGGTTCTGGTTCTGCGGGGCCAGTCACTCGACGTCACGAGCCACATCGAGTTCGGTCGCCGCCTCGGTCAGCTGACGGCGGGGCATCCCGTCCACGACAGCGGCGACGTCGCGCAGGAGGTGTACGCGCTCGACAGCCAGGACAACGGTTTCGCCGACGTGTGGCACACCGACGTGACGTTCATGAAGCGACCGCCGCTGGGGTCGATCCTGCGCCCCGTCGTCCTCCCACCGCACGGCGGCGACACCAACTGGGCCGACAGCCAGCTCGCGTACGAGTCGCTGTCGCTGCCGATCCGGCAGATGATCGACCAGCTGACCGCGGTGCACGACGGCAACCGCGAGTTCGGGTACTACCTCGCGCAGAAACGTGGCGGCAAGGGAAACGTCTGGGACGGTGAGGAAGTCACGGCACTCGTGCCGGTCGAGCATCCCGTCGTGCGGGTTCATCCGGAGACGGGACGCAAGGGCATCTTCGTGAACCCGGGGTTCACGTCGCACATCGCCGGGGTGTCGGAGGCGGAGAGCCGGGGAATCCTCGACTTCCTCTACGCGCACCTCACCAAACCGGAGCACATCGTGCGCCACCGGTGGCGCCTCGGCGACCTCGTGCTGTGGGACAACCGCAGCACCGCGCACTACGCCAACCGCGACTACGGAACGCAGCACCGCGTCATGCACCGCATCACGTTGCAGGGTGATGTGCCGGTCGGTCCGCAGTAGAGCAACCCGCGCATTCACCGGGCGGGCGGCGTCTGCAGCGACTAGCGTCACGATCCGTGACCCCGGCATCGGACATCTCACGTCGCAAGTTCCTCGCCTCCGCCGCAGCGGCCGGTGGCGCCGCCTTCCTCAGTTCGTGGGCGGGCCCGGTCATCGACCGGGCGTACGCGCAGGATCCGGGTGGTTCGGGGTCGCTGGGAGACATCGAGCACTTTGTCTACCTCATGCAGGAGAACCGCTCGTTCGACCACTACTACGGCACGTTGTCGGGGGTGCGCGGCTTCGACGACCCCTCGCCGGCGTGGCAGCAGTACGGGTGGACACCGGGTTCGGGGCCGACCCCCACCGGGTGTCTGAACCCGTTCCGGCTCGACACCACCCAGGGCACGCATCTCGACGGCGAATGCATCAACGACCCGACCCATTCGTGGGGTCCGCAGCACGACGCGTGGAACGGCGGCGGCATGGACCGGTGGATGCCGGTGCACATCGCACACGAGGGGCCTCTCAACGGTCCCGCCACCATGGGTTACTACACGCGGGCCGACATCCCGGTGCACTACGACCTCGCCGACGCCTTCACGATCTGCGACCACTACTTCTGCTCGGTGCTCGGACCGACGGACCCGAACCGGTTGTACTGGATGACGGGAACGATCGACCCAGACGGGCTCGCCGGCGGGCCGCTCGTCGAGACGCCGACGGTGATCCCCAGATTCGCGTACTCGTGGCGCACCTACCCGGAGAACCTGCAGGAGGCGGGTGTCAGCTGGAAGGTGTACGCCAACAAGGATCTCGGGCCGGTGTCGAGTGTGGCCCTCGACGGGATGCTCGGTTGCTTCACGCAGTACAGCGACCCGAATTCGGAACTCGCTCGCCGCGGCCTCGATCCGACGTATCCGAACGACTTCCGGGCCGACGTCGCGAACGGCACCCTGCCCGCGGTGTCCTGGATCGTGCCGAACGTCTTCACCTGTGAGCACCCGGCGCTGCCCCCGGCCGCGGGTGCGGTCGGGATCGTCGAGGTACTCGACATTCTCACGTCCAACCCGGCGATCTGGGAGAAGACGGCGCTGATCATCAGCTACGACGAGAACGGTGGATTCTTCGACCACGTCACCCCGCCGACGCCGCCGCCGGGCACCCCGGGCGAGTACCTGACCGTTCCGTTGAACACGGTGTCGGAGAGCGAGAACAATCCGGGACCGATCGGCCTCGGATTCCGGGTGCCGTCGCTGATCATCTCTCCGTACAGTCGCGGCGGCCTCGTCGCGTCCGACACGTTCGACCACACCTCGCAGCTGCGGCTCCTCGAGAAGCGCTTCGGCGTTCCCGTTCCCAATCTCACCGACTGGCGTCGCGGCGCCGTCGGCGACATGACGTCGGCGTTCGACTTCTCGTCGGCGCCGAACGCCGGCGTTCCCGCGATGACCGACCCGGGGCCACGCCTGCAGGCGGCGATCGCGCAGTGCGGGCCGAACGTGGCGGCGGGGACGCTCAATGCCGGCGCACCCTACCCCGTCCCGCCGAATTCGATGCCCGTGCAGGAACAGTCGCCGCTGCGGCGTCGTCCCAGCGGGCTGATCATGTAGCGGACTCGCCTCAGAGGCGTACCGCGCGGCCCTCCTCGATCGACTGCAGAATGGCCAGCGCGGCGGTCACCGAACGCAGTCCGTCGTGTCCCGTCGCCACCGGCTGACCCTCCCCTCGGACGGCGTCGACGAACGCCCGGATCCCGGGTGCGTACAGGTTGTCGACGGGCTCGAGCGGGACGGCCGTGTCGCGGCCGTTCGTGACCATCCGGAGCGTCCCGGCGGGATCGGGGCGCATGCAGTTACTCGCCACGAGAGTGCCTGCCGTTCCGTGGATCTCGAAGCCGGTGACGGCGTCGGGAACCGTGTACGCGTCGTGCAGTGAGAACAGGGTGTCGGTGCCGAGGACGCCGCTCGTCATCACGGCATCCGCCGGTCCCTCGCTGAGCCCCTGGCAGACGCCGACCGCCGTCACCGTGGTCGGTTCCATCCCGGTCACGAAGCGGAGCGTGTCGATGTCGTGCACCGCGAGGTCGAGGGCGACCCCGCCGCCGACGCCGTCGAGACGCCATCCACGCAGGGCCTGGCGCAGCAGGATCGTGTTGGCGACGCGGACGGAGAGGATGTCGCCGACCGCGCCCTCGGTCAGCATCTTTCGCGCCGCGCGGTGGACGGGGTGTGTGCGGAGGTGATGGTTCGTCGCGAACACCACCCCCGCGGTCGCGGCGGCGTCGACCATCTTCTGCGCCTGCGTGACGTCGAAGGACAGCGGTTTCTCGCACAGCACGTGCAGACCCGCGTCGATCGCGGCCATGGCGTGTTCGAAGTGCTTGTCGTTGGTCGAGGAGATGTACGCGGCCCGGACGTCGCCGCCGACCGCTTCGCGCAGATCGCCGGTGGAGGACTCGATGTCGTGGGTCCGCCGGTATTCCTCCGCGCGCGCCGCGTCACCGCTGAGCACGACTGCCGCGGTCTGCCCGCACTCGCGCAATGCGGGGAGCACGCGTGTGGCGGCAATGTTGCTCGCGCCGAGAATCGCCCACCTCATGAGCTTCGGTCCTTCCTCGGGCCGGTGAGTCCGGCCTCTCCTCGGCGGGACTGTACGCCGAGTTCCGAGAGCGCACCTCTGTTCACCATGCGAACACGTCGAGCTCAGTGGGGGTGGGCGTCGACCACCTCGCCGGAAGTCTCGGGAGCCGCGTCGGCCGCCCCGCGTGCGCGCTGACGGTAGATCCCGATCCCGACCACCACGACGGCGAGTCCCATGGAGACGTACATCTGGCTCCTCGTCTCCGGCAGCACGAGCATGCCGACGCAGAGCGCGATGATGGCGGCGATGGTGCACCACGTCAGGTACGGGAACAGCCACATCTTCAGCGTCAGGTCCTTGCCCTCGGCCTCGAGTTGACGCCGCATGCGTAGTTGCGACACCGAGATCGCCAGCCACACGAACAGCGCGATCGCTCCGGACGAGTTGACGAGGAACAGGAACACGGTGTCCGGGTACAGGTAGTTGAGGCCGACGGTCAGGAATCCCACGACCGTCGAGACGAGAACGGCCTGACGCGGAACGCCGGACGATCCGATCTTCGACAGCGCGGCCGGGGCGTCGCCGCGGCGGGAGAGCGAGAAGATCATGCGGCTCGCCGTGTACAGGCCGGAATTCAGGCAGGACAGCACCGACGTGAGCACGACGACGTCCATGATGTTGCCGGCCGCGGGAATGCCGAACGAGTCCATGACGGCGACGTACGGGCTCAGCGCGACGGAGGCGTCGTCCCAGGGGAGCAGCGTCACGACGACGGCGATGGAGCCGATGTAGAAGATGAGGATGCGCCACACGACGGAGCGCACGGCGTTGCGCACGGCGGCGACGGGGTTCGCGGATTCGCCGGCGGCGATGGTGGCGATCTCGGCGCCGAAGAACGAGAACACGACGACGAGCACTGCCGCGAATACGGCACCGGCCCCGTTGGGGAAGAACCCGCCGTGACCGGTGAGGTTGGTGAGTCCGGGTGCTTCGACGCCGGGCAGGGCTCCGCAGATCGCGAGGACGCCGAGCACGAGGAAGATGACGATAGCCGCCACCTTGATCGACGCGAACCAGAACTCGAACTCGCCGAACGACTTCACGGACGCGATGTTCGTCAGCGTGAGCAGCACCATCAGGATCAGTGCCCAACTCCACTGCGGGACGTCGGGGATCCAGCGGTTCATGATCACGGCACCGGCCGTCGCCTCGATGCCGAGGACGATGATCCAGAACCAGGCGTAGAGCCAGCCGATGCTGAATCCGGCCCATCGGCCGATCGCGAGGTCGGCGTACGCCGAAAACGACCCCGTCTCGGGGTTGGCGGTCGACATCTCGCCGAGCATCCGCATCACCAGGATGACGACGATGCCCGCGAGTGCGTAGGCCACCAGAACGCCGGGGCCGGTCTCGCGGATCGCGACCCCGGAGCCCACGAAGAGGCCTGCTCCGATCACCCCCGCGATAGCGATCATCGAGAGGTGTCGCTTCTTCAGCGTGTGCTGAAGTTGCGGATCGGTGGTTCCTGACATGGAGAAAATCCCTTCGGCGCTGCTCCGGATGTGATGTGCGTCGCTGAACCGGGAAAGTGTGTACGAGTCGCGGGGGCCGCGGAACCTCCGTTTCGGTGAAAATCGTGCCGTCCGGATAGACGAAACGGCAGTACCACGCATCTGCGCCTTCTTGACAACGCGGAAACGCTATGGCTACCGTCACATTATTCAATCAGCGGACATGCGTTCGGCATGCGAACAAGGTTTGTCCGGTACCAACCTAGACGGGACATCGGAATGAGCGATCACGCCTTCACCCCGGCGGCCGAGAAGCAGGCGCGAAGAGCAGCGCTGAGCAGTTTCGTCGGCGCGGTCATCGACTGGTACGACTTCCTGCTCTACGGGCTGGTCGCGGCCCTGGTGTTCAACGAGGAGTTCTTCCCGAACGTCAGCCCCGCGATCGGGACGCTCGCCGCGTTCGCGACGTTCGGCGTCGGATTCCTGTTCCGTCCCCTCGGCGGCGTCGTGTTCGGCCACTACGGCGACCGCATCGGACGCAAGCGGATGCTGATCCTCACCGTGCTGATCATGGGCACGAGCACCGCCCTGATCGGTCTGCTGCCGTCGTTCGCATCGGTCGGCTGGTGGGCGCCGGTCCTGCTCGTCACCCTGCGCGCCATCCAGGGCTTCGCCGTCGGCGGCGAGTGGGGTGGAGCAGCGTTGATGGCCGTCGAGAGCGCGCCGCCGAAGAAGAAGGCGTTCTACAGCAGCGGCGTGCAGGTCGGTTACTCGGTCGGACTCATCCTCGCCACCGGATTCGTCATGCTCATGAGCAACCTGACCACCGAGACCGCGTTCAGCCAGTGGGGTTGGCGTGTTCCGTTCGTCGCCAGCGTCGTCCTCGTCGGTATCGGACTGTGGATCCGCGCCGGCGTCCAGGAGAGCCCCGAGTTCGTCGAGAAGGTCAAGAAGATCGAAGAGCAGCAGGCCGCGCAGGAGAAGAAGCGGATTCCCCTGGTCGAGGCGCTGCGTAACCACCCGAAGGCATTCCTGCAGATCATCGGTCTGCGTTTCGCCGAACTCTTCTCCATGTACATCGTGACCACATTCGCGCTGAGCTACTCCACCAAGGAACTGGGCATGGAGCGCAACTTCATGCTCAACGTCGGCCTGCTCGTCGGTGCCGTCGGCATCGGCACGATCCCGCTGTTCGCCTGGCTGTCGGACAAGCACGGCCGCCGGCGCGTGTACATACTCGGCGCCCTGATCGGCGCGGTGTGCGCGTTCCCGTTCTTCGTCGTCCTCGAGAACGGCTCGATGGTCGGCACCGTCATCTTCGCGGTGCTCCTCGTCAACATCTCGCACGACATGGTCGTCAGCGTGCAGCAGCCGATGTTCACCGAAATGTTCGGAGCGGAGTACCGCTACAGCGGCGCGGGAGTCGGCTACCAGGTGGCCAGCGCGATCGGCGGCGGCTTCACCCCGTTCATCGCGGCTGCCCTGGTCACCGTCAGCGGTGGGTCGTGGCACCTCGTGGCCGTTTACCTCGCCGGCGGGTGCATCGTCAGCGCCCTGATCGCATGGCGACTGCAGCCCGATTCGGATGCAGCGGTGTCGGACGCCGCAACGTCCGCGAAGCTCGAGAACGCGCACTGAGCCGGCCGCCGGGGCGCTCGGTGCGCTGTCCCTCGGCGTCTAGCCGAGGGACAGGTCGGAGCCGATTCGCTCCGCGGTGGCCACGAGTTTCGGCACCACCGCCGCCGCGACGTCGTCCCGCGTGTACTGGGTGCCCTGCAGCGAGGAGTTGAGGGCGGCGACCACGGCTCCCGTCCGATCCCGGATGGGCACCGCCGCCCCGCGGATGCCGATCTCGAGTTCGTTCTCCGACATCGACCAGCCCTCGGCGGCGACCGTCCGAACCTCGGCGCGCAACTGGTCGGCGTCCGAGATCGTGTGGGGTGTGAACGACTGGAACTCGGTGGACTTCAGGTAGTCGTCGAGCGCGTCGGCCGAAAGCCCGGCCAGCAGAACACGACCCGTGGACGTCGCGTACGCGGGGAACCGCATGCCCACCGTGATGGAGATGCGGATGATTCGGGGCGAGCGGACCCGCGCGACGTACACCACGTCGGGACCGTCGAGGATGGTCACCGAGATGGTCTCGCCCAGTTCCTTCGCGAGAGCCTCGATGTGCGGATCCGCGACCTGCGGCAACCGCAGCGCGGCGAGGTACGAGAAACCGAAGCGGAGCACGCGCGGAGTGAGCGAGAAGTTGCGGCCGTCGAGTCGCAGGAACCCCTTGTCCACCAGGGTAAGCAGAATGCGACGGGCCGTGGAGCGGGTGATCCCGACAGCCTGCGCCACCTCGCTCAGCGTGCGCTCACGGTGCTGGTCGTCGAAACATTCGAGAACGCTCAGACCGCGGTCCAGGGACTCGAGGAAGTACCGTTCCCCCGAAGCCGGCTGCTCGGCCACCTCAGCAGCCCCCTGATTCGCGCACGTCGTCGATGCTACCGGGCTAAAGCCCGGTCTCCGCCGGAAGCCGCCCCGACTTCACCGCCGCCCGCAGCGTCTCGTAGTCCTTCTCGGACTGATCCGCGTAGAGACGGGCCCAGGCGGTGACCGCCCGATCGAAGGCATCCCCGGAGCCGAGATATCCGGCGATGAAAGCGGATCCGGGGCTCTGGCTGTGCGCGCGGGCGAGCATCGCGCCGCAGATCGCCGCATACCTGGCCGACTGGTCCGGGTCCAGAGCCTGCAGGTCGACGGACCCCTTCATGTCGCGGAACTGCCGGAGGTAGAAGTCGCGCAAATGACCGTCGGGGCCCTCGACGCTGTGCACCCACCCCAGAAACGGGTCCGACTGCGCCTGGAGGATTCGCTGCGCCCCCACGACCCGGGAACCCTGACCCTTCTCCGCGACGGCACGAATGATCGATGCCGGTGCGGCCGCAACTTTCCCGTGCGTCTCCAGAACCGACCGCGGGGCCTCCTTGGCCTGCAGGAAGAGCGGCTCGCCGGCCGGCCCCTGCAGCAGCAACAACCAGCAGCGGGTTCCGACGCTGCCCACTCCCACGATGCGCATCGCGTAGTCGACCACCTCGTACTGCGACAGCAACAGTCGGACGTCCGCGCGCAGGGTGGCGAGGTAGAGGAGGTAGAGCTCGGTGATGCGGCCCAGGTCGTAGTTCGTGGAGTGCCGGATGACGGGGAACTGATCGACGATGTGCGGTCGGCCGTCCGCCTCCGTCGTGGTCAGCTTCCGCAGCACCTGTTCGGACGTCCGCTTGCGCGCTTTCTCGGTGACCGCCCGGATCTGCCGCTTCTGCGCGCCCGGGTTGCGCTCGAGGACGTCCGTCTCCTCCTGGTGGTAGTACCGCTCCGTGGCGGTCAGCTGAAACAGCGCCTCGAGAGAGTTCCGATAGGAGCGGACGGCGGCGCTGGTGGAGTCGGCGCACTGCTCCTCGGTGTACGAGTTGTCGCGCCCGTTGATCCACACGCTCGCGGCGAGCCGGCGCACATCCCACTCCCACGGTGCTGGATACGCCTCGTCGAAGTCGTTGAGGTCGAACAGCATCCGGCGTTCCGGTGAAGCGAACAGTCCGAAGTTGGCGAGGTGCGCGTCGCCGGAGGCGATCACCTGACATCCGGTGACCGGTGAATCGGCGAGGTCGTGCGCCATCATCGCGGCCGAACCGCGGTACAGCGCGAACGGTGAATCGAGCATGCGACCGACCCGGATCGGCACGAGGGACTGCAGCCGTGTCGTGTTCTGCGCCTCGATCACCGCCACCGGGTCGCGGTCCGGAAGGACGAACGCACCCTGCGCCTTGCGGGAGAGAGACTCCCGAGCGGCCTTACCCGCCGAACGTCGGGCATCGATCACCGTGGTCTCACCGGCTCGGGAGGACGTGGCCATGGTTCGAGTCTAGGCACCGCCGGCCGTTCTTTTGGTCGCTGCGAGAAAAGTGGCACCGCGCGGCGAAATCCGGTATCCGACATCGAGGCTGTGCGTCAGCCCCAGGTTCTTCAACTTCCGAACGTCCCGCTTGAACGGTTGAGTCTCGCGGCCGAGGCTCTCGGCGAGATCGGGCGCCCGGCGGCCCGGATTGTCGGCAACGAGTTGCAGGATCCTGCGCGTCCACGGGCCGTGACTGCTCCGCGCATCCAGGCGTTCCAGCCGCTGCGCGATGGCCGAGACCGTGTCGGCCGACAGGTCGGCGTCGCTGCTCAGCGCGATGCGCGGATCGTCGCCGACCCACTCGAGGCCGATGCGGAACACCGGCTGTCCCGGACTGCCCCGCAGCGTGGCCAGTGCCTCGGCGACGGACACCACACCCTGCGCGATCTTCCGGGGCAGGAGCACTGCCGTCACCTCCTCACGTGAGTGACGATGCGTGCTCGAGGATACTTTGCCACTCACCTGGGGGAGGATGGACAGCGTGCGGTCGCGCGACGGGAGGACATCCATGGGACAGCGACTTTTCGCGGCTACCGCGGTTCTGGTCGCCGTCACGTGCGCGGCCTGCCAGTCCGAGGGGAGTTCCGCGCAGGTTTCGACGACCACTGCTGCCGCCGCGCCGTCCGCAGGCGAGCCGACCGTGGTCGCGTCCGACCTCGAGGTGCCGTGGGGGATAGCGTTCCTACCGGACGGGACGGCGCTCATCGCCGAACGGGACAGCGGCGCCGTCCGGCACCTGCAGGCAGGCGGCGTCACGACCGTGATCGGCGAGGTGCCCGGGGTGGCGGCGCGGGGCGAATCGGGGCTGCTGGGCCTGGCCGTCTCACCCGCCTATGCGTCGGATCAGACGATCTACGCGTACCTGACCACCGACGACGACAACCGGGTGGTCGCCCCCCGTTTCGACGGTCGCGGCCTCGGCGAGCCGACGCCGATCCTGACGGGCATCCCCGCCGGGTCGATCCACGACGGCGGCCGAATCGCATTCGGACCGGACGGCAAGCTCTACGTCGCCACCGGTGAAGCCGGAGACCGGCCACGCGCGCAGGACCCGTCCTCGCTCGGCGGCAAGATCCTGCGGATCAACTCCGACGGGTCGATCCCGGCCGACAATCCCACCCCCGGCTCACCCGTGTGGTCGCTCGGACACCGCAACGTCCAGGGCCTCGCGTGGGACGACGCCGGCCGACTGTGGGCCACCGAATTCGGGGCGAACACCTGGGACGAGGTGAACCTGATCGAACCCGGCGCCAACTACGGATGGCCGGAGGTCGAGGGGCAGGCGGGCGAAGCGGGCTTCGTCGATCCGGTGATCCAGTGGGCCACCGGCGACGCGTCCCCGTCCGGGCTCGCCTTCCACGACGGCTCCCTGTGGGTGGCGGCGCTGCGCGGCGAACGACTGTGGCGAATCCCCGTGGGCGGCGACGGATCGCTCGGCGAACCGCAGTCGCTGTTCGAAGGCGAATACGGGCGACTGCGCACCGTCGTCGCGGCACCGGACGGTGCCCTCTGGTTCAGCACCAGCAACCGCGACGGGCGCGGCGATCCCGGGGACGGCGACGATCGGATCCTCATGCTGCGCCCGTGAGTACTTATTAACCGCCCGCGGTTAATAAGTACTCACAGGCGCGGAGCGCACCGGACGGTACGTGACGGTCGGGTAGCCGGTGACGGGATCGACGGTGACCCCCGCCCGCACCCGGTAGACCTGCTCGACGAGCGCCTCGGTGATCACCTCGGCGGGGCGGCCCACGGCGACGATGCGGCCACTCTCGAGCACCACCACGCGATCGCAGAACATCGCGGCCAGGTTGAGATCGTGCAGCGCGATGTAGCTGGTGAGGGGCAGTTCGGCGACCAAGGACAGGATGTCGAGCTGATGCTGGATGTCCAGGTGGTTGGTCGGTTCGTCCAGTAGCAGTTCGTTCGGCTCCTGCGCGAGGGCCCGCGCGATCTGGGCGCGTTGCCGTTCACCGCCGGACAGGGTGTGCCACAGTCGGTGCGACTTCGACGTCATGCCGGTGTGCGCGAGGGCGCGCTCGACAGCCGGTGCGTCCGCCGACTCGTCGCCGCCGAACACTCCGCGGTTGGGGATGCGCCCGAGCCGGACCACGTCGAGGACGGTGATGTCGACCTCGGTGTCGGAATGCTGATCGACCATCGCCACCCGGCGGGCGATCTGTCGTCGTCGGAGGGACCGGATGTCGGTGTCGTCGAGGAGGACCCGGCCGGTGTCGGGCTCGGCGACCCCGCTGAGCAGTCGCAGGAGCGAGGACTTGCCCGAACCGTTGGGGCCGAGAAGACCGATGGTCTCGCCCGGTGCCGGCTCGATGGACACCCCGTCGAGCACGAGGTGTCCGCCGCGGCTCCAGCCGAGGTTCGCGGCGCGCAGGGTCATGGACTCGACCTCATACGGAAGAGGATGACGGCGAAGGCCGGGACGCCGATCAGGGCGGTGACGACACCGACCGGAACTTCCTGGGGCGCGAACACTGTGCGGGCGATGGCGTCCACCCACACCATGAAGATCGCGCCGACCACGGCGGTGGTGGGGAGCAGCCGGCTGTGCCGGGGCCCGACGAGGAACCGTGCGGCGTGCGGCAGGACCAGCCCCACGAACCCGATTGCGCCCGCCGCACTGACGAGCGCCGCGGTGACGAGCGCGGTCACCGTGAACAGCAGGAGCCGGATCCACCGCACGGACACCCCGAGTGAGGCGGCCGCGGTATTGCCGAATGTGAAGGCGTCCAACGCCGAGGACGTGACGAGGCAGACGCCGATCCCGACCGCGGTGACGACCCCGCACACCGCCACGTCGCTCCAATCGGCCCCGGACAGCGAACCGAGCAGCCAGAACAGCACACCGCGGGTCTGCTCGGCGTCCGCGGACGAGATCACGATGAACGACGTCAACGCGGAGAAGAGTTGCGTACCCGCCACTCCCGCCAGCACCACCCGGGACGTGCCGCCGCCGGCGCCGGTCGCCAGCAGCATCACCAGGGTGAAGGAGACCACCGCACCGGCGAATGCGCCCGCCGACAACGACACCGCGCCGGCGCCGAGACCGAGGACGACGACGAGCACCGCGCCGGTGGATGCGCCCGACGAGATCCCGAGCACGAACGGGTCGGCGAGCGGATTGCGCAGCAACGACTGCATGATCGCCCCGCACAATGCCAGGCCTGCGCCGCACACCACCGCGAGGAGGGTCCGGGGAAGTCGCAACTCCCACACGATGCCGTCCTTGATCCTGCTCACTCCCGAACTGCCGACACCGAAGTGCTCGAGGACCACCGCGTACACCTCGCCCACCGAGAGATTCGCGGGACCGAGGGTGATGACGACCGCGATCGACGCCACCAGCACCGCGACACCGCCGACGAGGAGGGCGGCGAGCAGCGGCCTGGAGTCGAACCGTGTTGCCGCCAAGGTCAGTTCGCCAGTCCCCACTGTTTCAGCGCGGCCGCCGTCTTCTCCACGCCGTCGACGGTGCGGATCGACGGGTTCATGTCGGCGCCGTTCACGACGATGTACCGCTTGTCCCGGACGGCGGTGAGCCGCTGCGTCACCGGGTTCGACTCGAGGAACGCGATCTTGCTGTCGAGGGCGTCGCCGTCGATGCTGCGGCGGCTGAGGTCGGCGAGCACCAGTGCCGTCGGATCGCGGTCGAGCACGCTTTCCCAGCTGACCTGCGGCCATTCGTTGGTGGTGTCGGAGAAGACGTTCTGCGCGCCCACCGATTGAGTGATGATGCCCGAGGATCCGCAGCAGCCCGCCATGTACGGGGTCTTGGTGTCGGCGAACCAGTACGCCAGCGACACTCCGGACGCCTCGACCTCACCGGACGCGGCGTCGAACCGTTGTTGCAATTCCGCGACGAACTGCTCACCGCGGTCGCGGACGTCGAAGATGGCGGCGAGTTCGCGGATCTCCTCGTAGACCGTGTCGATGCGCAGCGGCTCGGTGCGCGCCCCGTCGGCGTTGACGCTCTCGTCCGTCTTGCCCTCGCAGTCGGTCGGCGACAGGTAGCTGGGGACACCCAGTTGGTCGAACTGGTCGCGGTCGGCCACACCGCCGGGGCCGAGGGTGCCCCCGAACGACGCCGTCACGAAATCGGGTTCGGTGTCGAGTACGACCTCGAACGACGGTTTGTTGTCGGCGAGCCGCGGAACCTTCGCGTTGTCGGCGGCCAGGTTGTCGCGGACGGGGTCGGTCCAGGTGGCGGTTCCCACCAGGCGGTCCGCCAGACCGAGCGACAGCAGGATCTCGGTCGAGCCCTGATTGAGCGACACCGCGCGCTGGGGCGGCGCGTCGACGGTGACCGTGTGCCCGCAGTTCTCCAAGGTCATCGGGTAGCGGGAGGAATCCGAGGCGGCGGACTCCTCGGCGGAGGGGGAGCCGCCGGCCGACGAACAACCGGTGACGAGCAGCGCGGACGCCGCAGAGAGGACGGCAGCAGCCTGCCGGAACGAGATGCGCATGGCGCGGGAACTCCTTGATCAGGGCCCAGTCGCGGAGCCGAGAATTCACCGAACTCGATCAGGAGTATTCGGGCTCCGGTCCTCGGGGGACCGTTACCGTTGCGCGTCAGCCCCGGATTTGCACCGGGTTCCCTCGCCGATCGTGGCCGTACGGACGGCCTCCGACACCATATACCCGGAGTGCGGCTTCGCCGCCTGTGAGTACTTGTTAACCGCCCGCGGTTAACCCGAAGTTACGGAAAGCGCCGGGATAAACCGGCATGGAGGAGGGGATGAAAGTGCCCTACACCGAAGGAGTAGCGATCCACGGTGACCCCGAGTGATGCGTTGGCGACCCGTGAGGGCGCAGCGAA
>RRBB01000619.1:0-1452 GCA_006543605.1 Rhodococcus sp. WS4 | reverse complement strand
GGGATGCGGCGGCGCAGGGCGGCGCAGAGGGTGTGGGCAAGGACGGTGAGCACGACGTCGAGGTCGATGTTGAGGGGGACGGCCCCGGTGAGGGAGTCCAGGTGGAAGGAGCGGATCGCTTCGGCGAGGCGTTGTTCGATGTTCATTCTGCGGGAGTAGGTCTCGATGACCTGTTTGGCGGGCATCGAGTGCTGGTTGGTGATCTCCGATGGTGGGCTCGTCGTGGCCCAGGCCGGCGACGGCGAGTTGACGCAGCGTGCCGGGGTAGGTCGATAGTTTCGCGGCGGGGTCCTCGATCATCCGGACGCGGCGGGTTCGGCCGCCGGCGCGGGCCACGGTCAGCTTCGTCCAGGCGCTGGGGGGCAGCGCGTGCAGGTGGGCGGTGAGTGTGGGGGTGCGGGCGCGCAGGGTGATGAAGCCGATGCCGCGCTGGGTCAGTTCGCCGAGCTGGGTTTGGGTGGTGACCTTGGAGTCCATCACGAGCAGGGCGGGGTGGGTGCCGGTGACGGTTTTCCAGTGCTCGGCGAAGTCGAGGACCTCGTTGTTCTGGGTGGCTTTGACGAGGTCGGCGTTGGCGTAGAGCAGGGCGTGGGAGTCGGCGTCTTCGGCGAAGAAGGTCAACACGCTGCGGGTGCGTTGCGAGTGTGAGGGCACGTAGTGCTTTTCCAGTGCGGCGTCCTCGCCCCAGTGCATGACGGCATGGAAGTCCAGGTTCAGCACCTCGCCGGGGGCCAGGCCCGCGACGACGGAAGCCTTGTCCAACGCGGTCAGGAACTTCTTCTGCTTGGCGTGTTGCAGGCGGTAGGAGTACGTGGTCAGCGCGGTCGTCTTGGGTAGGGCGGTGAGCCCGGCGAACAGCGCGGCGCCGGGGTCGGCGGCCAGATCGTGCACGTGGGAGACCCGGCGGGTGCCGGTCAGCTTCACCGCCAGCAGACCGAGCAGGTAGTTGATCGCGGGGATGTCGCGGGTGCCGGGGTAGCCGGCGGCGGTGACCAGTGCCGGCAGGTCCAGGGCGAGCAGGTCGGGCAGCGCGAGCAGCAGCCCGGCCATCCGGGTGGGCGCGTCGGCGGGTAGCTCCGCGTAGTCGTCGGCGGCCAGTGCACGGGCCCGGGGCAGGTCTTCGCGACGGGGGCCGCCGCGGGCGGCTTCGGGCCGGCGCCAGATCCGGGGTAGGCCGGCTTCGGTGATGACCTCGCTGATCCCGGTGCGGTTCAACCCGATGCCCTCGGCGGCCAGCTCGGCGGCGATCTCGTCGATGGAGTATCCCTGGGCGCGCAGGGCGATGATCCGGGTGCGGGCGGCGTCTTTGCCGGGTGCGGTCTTGGGGCCGGGACGGGCATCGAGGAAGAAGTTCTTCGCCCCGGCGCGGAAGTCGGCCACGGCCGAGTGCAGCCCGGCGGTGGTGTAGCCGAACCGCTCGGCTACGGCCGCGGCGGGTTCACCGTCGAGCAG
>RRBB01000618.1:0-1455 GCA_006543605.1 Rhodococcus sp. WS4 | reverse complement strand
GAGGATGTCCCGAGTTCCGTGGAACTTCGGTGGCGGCCCGATGAGCATCAGGCTGCGTTCACCTGATCATTGTGTACCACAGGTCCGACAGGTTTGGCCGTCTCGCCCTCGAGCGCGACGCGGAGTGTCGGCAGGTGCCGGTAGCCGTTCACGCGGCGAAATTGCTTGCCGGCCTCGATCATCCCGGCGGCGCACCAACGCAGCGCCATCTGCCCGTCCCGCCACCGCTTGACGTTGGCGGAGTGTTCGCGGCAGACGGAGATCATCGACTCAATTGCGTTGGTCGAGCGCAGCGTGCGGGCGAGGGTGGGCGGCACTCCCAACCGCAGCACGGTGAGCGTCTCGTCCAGGCCCTCACGCAGGCTGGCCGCCGCCCCGGGGTGGGTGCGGTCGAGTTCTTTGGCCAGGGCCCGCAGGGCGGCCTCGGCCTCGAGCGCCGACGCGGCGTGGTAGGCGTCGGTCATCCTGCGCCCGACACTACTGCGAAGGCGTTGCGGCAGATGCGCTTTCACGTTTCGGATCTTGTGCAGTTGGCAGCGTTGGATGACCGGCCGGTCGAGTACGTCGAGCACTGCCTTGCGCAGCGCCTTGGACCCGTCGAGGCCGACCAGCATCGGGCGGGTGACATCGAGGCCCCGTTCCCGCAGGTCGACGAGCAGGTCGGTGACGACGGTGGCGTTCTCGGTGGCACCTTCGACCAACGCGAGCGGGTGCTTGTGCCCGTCGAGGTCGATCCCGAGGGCCACGATGCAGCAGGATTCGGCGAAGTGGACGCCGTCGATCATCAAGGCCACCAGGTCCAGCCCGGACAGATCCCGCGAAAGCAGCTCGCCCAGGGCGGTCTCGGTCATCGCTACGAACTTGCGGGAGACGGCCGACTTGCTCGTCGACCTCGACTGCTCGGTGACCTGCTCGCCGACCGGCTCGAGCCCGACCGGGTAGCGGCGGGTGGAGAGCCCGGCGAGCATCTTCTCCATCGCCATCTTCCCGAGGATCTCCGTCGAGGTGAACAGCTCATACGAGGCGATCGGCAGCTCACCCGAGCCGTCGGCCGACCGAACGCGTGGCCGGGTCACCGGTACCCGTCGACCACCCAGGGTCACCGACCCGCGTTCGCGGCCGTGACGTACCGCGGTGCGTGCCGCATCGTGGTTGCCCTTCGACCCGGCCAGCGCCATCACGTCGGCGTCCATCATTGCCTGCATGACCTGCAGGCCGGCGCCGACCGCCAACGCCAGCAGACCCTCGTGCATGTTCTCGGCGATCTCGGCCATCGCCACACTGACCTGCTCCGGCATCGCCGGCACCTTCTCGTCCACGGGTCGGCTCTGGGTAGTCTTCTTCACGGCGGTCCCTTGCTGTCGGAGTTCTTGGAGGAACGCCCGACACCTACCACACGGCGGGTCTCGAGCGGGGGACCGCCACCTGAAGTTCTACGAGACCCGGGACAACCTC
>RRBB01000617.1:0-1457 GCA_006543605.1 Rhodococcus sp. WS4 | reverse complement strand
CCCCCGTTACCTTATTTACGGTCCTTCACAGAAGGGCTACGGTCGCCAGACCCGGTATGACTCCTTGCCCCTGTCTCTCGCATGATCCGGGGGGTGGTGTCGCCGGGTGTGGTGGCGTCGACGGACCGCTGATAGGGACACGGCCAACCGAAATTGGGTAGGTCTCTTTGTAACGTGGGTGCCGGGCGTCGATGCCGGATCGGCGACCGGCCGACCGAGACACAAGGGACGACCCCTGAATGGACTCGAACTATGCGGTGTACTGCGGCATCGACGTCGGCAAAGGCGAACACCACGCCGTCGGACTGACCGCCGCCGGAAAGAAGATCTACGACAAGGCGTTGCCGAACGACGAAGCGAAGCTGCGGGCGGTGTTCGACCGCCTGGCCAGCCACGGATCGGTGCTGGTGGTCGTCGACCAACCCAACACGATCGGCGCCCTGCCGGTCACCGTGGCCCGCGTAGGCGGCCACGACGTCGGCTACCTGCCCGGACTGGCGATGCGCCGCATCGCCGACCTGTACCCCGGACAGGCGAAAACAGACGCCCGAGACGCGTTCATCATCGCCGATACCGCCCGCACCATGCCGCACACCCTGCGCCGCGTCGACACCGGCGACGAGGCCCTCGCCGAGCTCGAGGTCCTCGTCGGATTCGACGACGACCTTGCCGGTGAGGCCACCCGGGTCAGCAACCGCATCCGAGGCCTGCTCACCTCCATCCACCCCGCCCTCGAGCGGGTCCTCGGCCCCCGCATAACCCATCCGGCGGTGCTCGAGATCCTCTCCCGCTGCGGCGGGCCGGCCGGAATCCGGCAGGCCGGCAAGCGCAAGCTCACCGCGATCGCGGTCAAGCACGCACCCCGAATGGGCGCCAGGTTGGCCACCGACATCCTTGCCGCCCTCGACGAGCAGGCCGTGGTGGTGCCCGGCACCGCGGCCGCCGAAACCGTTCTCCCCAAACTCGCGGATTCACTGAAAGAGACCCTCTCACAACGCAAAGCGGTCGCCGCGGACGTGGAGAGGGCCCTCGATGACCACCCTCTTACCCCAGTCCTGACCTCGATGCCCGGCATCGGCGTCAGGACAGCAGCCCGGATCCTGATCGAGGTCGGCGACGGCTCCGCCTTCCCCTCCGCCGCCCACCTGGCGGCCTACGCCGGCATCGCACCGGTCACCCGAAAATCGGGATCCTCCATCCGTGGCGAGCACCCCGCCCGCTCCGGCAACAAGAAACTCAAACGCGCCCTGTTCCTGTCCGCCTTCGCCGCCCTCCACGACCCCACCAGTCGCGCCTACTACGACAAGAAACGGGACGAGAAGAAGAAACACAACGCGGCCCTGATCTGCCTCGCCCGACGCCGCTGCGACGTCCTCTACGCCATGCTCAAGAACAAGGAACTCTACCGGAATCCAACCCCCTCAGCGGCTTGACGAAAACCATAGGGACACCCCCCC
>RRBB01000616.1:0-1457 GCA_006543605.1 Rhodococcus sp. WS4 | reverse complement strand
CGCGCTACAACACACGAAGGAGGCACTCCACGCTCGGTCAGATCTGTCCGATCGAGTACGAGCAGCGATCGGCTACGCTGGCTACCGCCGCATAGGAATTGGTGTCCACATCTCGGGGGGAACCCCCAACCGGCCGTAAATGCAATCCTGCAGGTCTGCTCCGGTGCATGTACGAACTGGCTTCGCGGCACCACCGAGTCTGCTTGTTGAGCGGTAGGCCTATCAGTCATGGCGCCCGCTGTATGACCACCCTTTCCGCCAAGCGTGCGCGGCCGGCGGGGCCCGCCAAGCGGGCCCCGCGGGATGTATGAATGATGATGCGCATGAGGATGAAGTTTCACGAGCAGCTCGACGAGCTGACCGGCCGGTTGGCGAAGATGTGTCACCTGGCGGGTGCGGCCATCTCGGTGGCCACCGATGCCGTCATGCACGCGGACCTTCCGCTGGCCGAGCGGGTATTCGATCTCAACGACCAGATCGAGGAGTTGCGGGGGCCGTCCGAGGAGCAGGCGCTGGCGCTGCTGGCGTTGCAGGCACCGGTCGCACGGGACCTACGCCAGGTCATCACCGGTGTGTATCTGGTGTCGGATCTGAGCCGGATGGGTGGGCTGGCGCAACATGTCGCCGAAAGCGCGCGCCGCCGCCACCCCGACCACGTCGCCTCTGGGGAAGCCGAACAACTCCTCGCCCAGATGGGCCGGGTCGCGGCCGAGTCTGCCGGGGTTGCCGAACGGGTGCTACGTACCCGAGATCCCGAGCAGGCCGCCGAACTCCACAGACGAGACGACGAACTCGATGCCCTGAACCGTCAACTGCTCGACCTGATCCAAGACCCGGGCTGGACGGGCACCATCCCGGCGGCCGTCGACGTGACCCTGCTTGCCCGCTTCTACGAACGCTTCGGCGACCACACCGTCGAGGTCGGCCGGAGGGTGATCTTCCTCGTGACCGGAGAACCGCTCTCACAGTAGATTCTCGCTGACGGAGACCTGGCCGGTGAGATGCCCGTTCGCGGCTGCTCATCGGATGAGGTCTGTCGCCGATGTACTCCCGGGACTACCCTGGAGTGTGCACTTCACTTCGTTTCCCCCATCGAAGACATGGTGCACGGCCCCCGCCATCCGACTACCCCCCCGGTTTCGCTGGCGGGGTGCCCTCTGTGACAGTCCACCAGGCTGCTGACAAAACCGTGCGTGTTTGCGACGACCGCTGGAAGTTCGCGTGGAAGGCGTTGTCCGCGGCGAAAAATTGGACAACGCTGCGGCGGTTGACCATCCGGAGGGAACTACCGGGTGGTGTCGAGCGTTCTCTGCGTGGCTTCGCTTCCTAGCCCGAAGTTACGGAAAGCGCCGGGATAAACCGGCATGGAGGAGGGGATGAAAGTGCCCTACACCGAAGGAGTAGCGATCCACGGTGACCCCGAGTGATGCGTTGGCGACCCGTGAGGGCGCAGCGAA
>RRBB01000615.1:0-1465 GCA_006543605.1 Rhodococcus sp. WS4 | reverse complement strand
TCAACGCTTCGCTGCGCCCTCGCGGAACGCCAACGCATGACTCGGGGCCACCGTGGATCGCTACTCCTTCGATGTAGAGCGTTCTCATCTCCTTCTCCATGCCGGTTTATCCCGGCGCTTTCCCAAAACCCACATCCACCCTGGTGGGCCACCGGCGCTCAGGATTGCCGTGTGCAATCGCAGCTGTGGGACCCCGATCGGTGCGCTGCCCGATCTGAACCGCCGCGATCGCCGCGGTGACGCGGCGAGCCACAAGCGCTGCGCCTTCGACCGCGCGACCGAAAAGGACGGGGGCGAGCGTCGTGACCACGTCCCGCCTGGCGTCACCTGCCCAGCGAAGACACGCGGGTACTGCCGGGGCTCGGCGGGCGGGCACACGATTGAGCCGCCGATCGGCGCTGCTGTGGCCTGCAAAAGGAGGGCCCACCTCCCACAGGCCGGGGCGCTCGGAACGCTTTGACCTGTGCTTCCTCGGTCGAACTGCCTCGGCCCATTTGCGCAGCAGCTTGCTGCGCAAATGTCCGTTCCCTCGATTCGTCCTCTCGAGGAGCGACAGGCGGTCGACGCCCCCGAAGGTAGGCAGCGGTCGGCACGCCCAGTTTCACCCCCTGTCGGTCGGATGGGAGAAGATGGCGACGATGAATCGAGCAGAAGAAATCGAGCCCGCCGGGTATGGCGCATTGCTCGAGGACATCAAGTCCCAGGTCCGCACCGCCCGTGTCCACGCCGCTCGCAGGGTCAACACGGAGCTGATCCTCCTGTATTGGAAGATCGGGAAGCTGATCCGCGCTCGGCAGAGCGAGGAAGGGTGGGGAACCCGGGTCATTGCCCGGCTCGCCGACGACCTCCGCACCGAGTTCCCCGGCATGCGAGGACTGTCCCAGCGCAACCTCGTCTACATGCGCACCCTCGCCACCGAATACCCCGACCCAATTACGCAGCACCCTGCTGCGCAATTGCCGTGGGGACACATCCTCGTCCTCCTCGACCGTCTCCCCGACCCCCGTGTCCGCGACTGGTACGCCGGCCAGGCCGCCCATCACGGCTGGTCCCGCGCGACACTCGTCCATCACATCAGTTCGGATCGGCATCTGCGTGTCGGTGCCGCACCGAACAATTTCCCCACCACGCTGCCGGCGCACGAATCCGACCTCGCCCACGAGATCCTTCAGGATCCGTACAACCTCGACTTCCTCGGCCTCGACGCCGGTTACAGCGAGCGCGACCTCGAAGATGCCCTCATCGGTCGGCTCACCCATTTCCTCACCGAGCTCGGTGGTGGTTTTTCCTTCGTCGGACGCCAGTACAAGCTCACCGTCGGCAACTCCGACTTCTACCTCGATTATTCCGATTCTTGGGTTATGCCGATCTGCGCGTAGGGCCTGCGTTGACGACGTGTTTTCGGAGCGGTTGTCGGAATAGTTCCTTCAAAACCGATGACCGTCTCCGGCCGATAGCGCGCTGC
>RRBB01000614.1:0-1467 GCA_006543605.1 Rhodococcus sp. WS4 | reverse complement strand
CGGGGGCCCCGGCCGGTCGGGGTGATGACCCTGGTCGACGTCGTCGATCGGGTGTATGAACCGTCGTAGCGGTTGGTTGGCCTACCGGCCGCCCGATCGTCCGGAGCTCATCATGACCATACCGCGCAGCGTCGCCGATGTGCTGACCACGCACACGCTCTTCGAGGTGGAGTGCATCGACCGGATGTACCTCAACGTCTACGTTCCCGGCCTGCAATACGCCCCGGGTCTGGTCGCCTACGTGCACCGACAGCTGGGGTTGCCGGTCGCCTCCACCGCCCCCTTGGCACGGATCACCGACCGGTTCTCGGCGGCGGTGCGCCGTTTCGCCGACACCCGGCAGATCCCGTGGGTCGACTTCGTCAAGGGCCAACGCAAGGACGACGTCATGCACGAGCACCTGCAGCAGTTCACCGCGGCGGAGGGGGTGGTGTTCATCGGCCGAGCACAGGAGAAGACATCGTTGTTCCGCACCGAAAAACGCCACGACACGGACGGCAAGAGTTACCCGTGGATCGTCAAAACCACCGGTGTGGTCAACCACTACTACTTCTACTGCGTGGACGCGGACTTCGGCCCGTTCTTCCTCAAGTTCTGCTCGTACTTCCCGTACAACGCCAAGCTGTGCATCAACGGCCATCACTGGGCCCAGCGTCAGGCCGCGAGGGCCGGACTCGGGTTCACCGCCCTCGACAACGCGTTCGCCGCCGTCGACGACCCCGCCGCGCTGCAGGCGATCTGCGACCGGCTCACCGGCGCCCGGATCGACGCGCTGCTCCGCAAGTGGCTGACCATCCTGCCGGATCCGTTCACCGACGCCGACCGGGACGCCGGCTACCGCTACGACCTGTCGGTGTTGCAGGCGGAGTTCTCCCTGACCCAGATGCTCGACGCCCCGGTGACGGGTCGGGTGTTCTTCGAACAGGTCATCCGCGACAATCTCGATCTCGGCCGGCCCGACCAGGTCACCCTGGTCTTCGACCGGCGGTTGATGTCGCGGCGTTGGCGTCCCACCCCGGGACGATTCCGCACCCGGGTGATCACCGAGGGCGTCACCCCCAGCCTGCACGTCGACTACAAGCACACCACCATCAAGCAGTACCACAAACAGGGACGGGCCCTGCGCACCGAGACCACCATCAACGACACCCGCGACTTCCGCCTCGGGAAACGACTGACACATCTGCCCGCCCTGCGGGAGATCGGCTTCCACGCCAACCGACGCCTGCTGCGCGTCCAACGACTCAGCCACGACCCGATCACCGGCGCCGACGCCGTCGCTGCCATCACCGGACCCGTCACCACCGCCACCGGCACCCGCGTCCCCGGCCTGCGGTTCGCCGACCAGCGCAGCCACGCCCTGCTCTCCGCACTGCTGGTCTTCCGGCTGCACCCGAACGGCTTCACCAACAAGGACCTGCGCACCCTCACCGGCGAGCTGCGCGGACTCGACCCGGACACGGTGTC
>RRBB01000613.1:0-1474 GCA_006543605.1 Rhodococcus sp. WS4 | reverse complement strand
TACGAGATTACTACGCGTCTCGGTGGGCTCGGCAACGTGCTCGGCAAGAGCGGCGGCGACAGCAAGGGCCTCGGTTCGCTGCTCGGCAATGCGGACAGCATGGGCGACGTGAACAAGGCCTTCGGCACCCTGGGCATGGATAGCGGGATGACCGAGAAGTTCGCCCAGGTGCTGGTCGACTACTTCGGCAAGCAGGGCGCCAACAGCGAGCTGCTGGGCAGCCTGAGCAATCTCTGGGGGGTGAGCAAGGCGGGCGGCTCGTCGCTGCTCTGATCTGCCGCCAGGGGATTGGCGGATAACCGCGTTGCGGTTATTCGCCCTACGAGGTGGGTGCGCCCCCCGGATATTCGTTGCCCGCTCCGGTAGGGCGAATAACGCCCCCGGCGTTATCCGCCGCCGCTCCGTGGAAACGGCGGATAACCGCGTTGCGGTTATTCGCCCTACGAGGTGGGTGCGACCCCCGGGTATTCGTTGCCCGCACCGGTAGGGCGAATAACGCCCCCGGCGTTATCCGCCGCTGCGCCGTGGAAACGGCGGATAACCGCGTTGCGGTTATTCGCCCTACGAGATGGGTGTGCTTCGGCCGGTACTTCAGCGCAGTTGCCGCAAGCGGGCGATGCGTTCGTCCTTTTCTTCCCACATGCGCGAGACCCATTCCTGCACGTACTGGCGGAACACCGGGTCGTTCTCGTAGTCGCCCTGCCACAGGGCGGGATCGATCGGCCGGGTCTGGATGTCGACGATCACCTTCGGCACCCGTCCGCAGAGCAGGTCCCAGAATCCCGGCACCTTGTCGCTCGGGTAGACCACGGTGACGTCGAGCAGGGCGTCCAGCTGCTCGCCCAGCGCGGCGAGGACGAAGGCCACCCCGCCGGCCTTGGGCTTGAGCAGGTGGCGATAGGGCGACTGTTGCTGGGCCTTCTTCTGCTCGCTGAAGCGCGTGCCTTCCAGGTAGTTCACCACGGTCACCGGGATGCGCTTGAATTTCTCGCAGGCGGCCTTGGTGATCTCCAGGTCCTTGCCCTTGAGTTCCGGGTGCTTCTCCAGGAAGGCCTTGGAATAGCGCTTCATGAACGGATACTCCAGCGCCCACCAGGCCAGGCCGAGGAAGGGCACCCAGATCAGCTCCTTCTTGAGGAAGAACTTGAAGTACGGGGTGCGCCGGTTGAACACCTGGATCAACGCGGGGATGTCGACCCAGGACTGGTGGTTGCTCACCACCAGGTACGAGGTGTCCTGGCGCAGGTCGCCGGCGCCGCGCACGTCCCAGACCGTCTGCGTGCAGGTGGCGAAGATCCACTTGTCGATCTCCTCCCAGGTCTCGGCGATCCACATCACGCCCCTGGAGCAGAGGTCCTTCAGGCGCTGGCCGGGGAGCACCAGCTTGAGCAGTGCGATCAGCATCATCGGGCCGATCAGGATCAGCTTGTTGAGAAGCAGCAGAAGGCTGCTGGTCAGGCCGGTCAACAGTTCC
>RRBB01000612.1:0-1478 GCA_006543605.1 Rhodococcus sp. WS4 | reverse complement strand
CTCGACTTTCGCACTTTCTGGGGCTCGGTGACCGTTCGCGGAGGTCGTCCGTGACTGCTGATACCTGTGTTTCTCATGAGGTCGTCGGCGTGTCTGCGTGATCTTGGTCCGACCATGTGAGAAGCATCGGCGATGGACTCGCAATCCTCACCGATGCTTCAGGCCCTGACCCTACCTGCCTCGTGGCGGATGTTGCTGGAGAATCTCCGTCCGGTGTTCGCTCGCTCGTCGACGTTCGGGTTGTTCGTGCTGCTGGCCACAGGCCTGGTCGCACGTACCACACGGCGCACCGTGGTCGGCATGCTCGCCGGCACCGGGATGGCCGCGGTCATCTCGTTCCACTCGGCGTGCCGGTTCTTCTCCCATCATGTCTGGGATCCGGATCGGCTCGGGCTCGCGGTCGCGCGACTGATCGTGACCAGGTTGCTGCCCGCACACGCGCCGATCACGGTCGCGGTGGACGACACCTTGTTTCGCCGCTGGGGGAAGAAGGTGCATCATGCGTTCTGGACTCATGACGGTGCCGCGCAGGGACCGTCCAAGCTCGGTCGGGGCAATCGGTGGGTGGTCGCCGGGATCGTGGTGCGGCTGCCGTTCCACAGCCATCCGGTGTGCCTGCCGATCTTGTTCCGGTTGTGGGCGGGTAAGGGCACCGCGTCCCCGGTCGAGCTCGCCGGTGTGATACTCACCGTGCTCGTGGATGCTTTCCCAGACAGAGGGATTCACGCCGTGGGCGATGCCGCCTATCACGGCACGCCGCTGCTGGTGGCGGGTACCACGATCACCACCCGGCTCCCGACGAACGCCGCCCTCTACGCCCCGGCACCGCCGCGGACCGGCCGCCGCGGCCGACCCGCGAAGAAGGGCGCGCGTCTGCCCGGGTTGGCGGCGCTGGCCGAGGCCGCGGTCTGGTTCACCGTCACCGTGCATCGGTACGGGCGCACCGACACTGTCGCCATCGCGGTGACGGATTGCCTGTGGTACGGCGCGTTCGGTGACGCGGCCGGCCGGTTGGTGCTCGTCCGCGAACCCGATGCCACGACCGGCTACGACCTCGCCCTGTTCACTACCGACCGTGACGGTACCGGTGAACACCTCGTCGAACGCTATGCCGAGCGGTGGAGCATCGAACCCGCCAACGCCACCGCCAAACAATTGCTCGGCGTCGGTCAAGCCCGTAACCGGGTGCCCCGCGCCGTGGAGCGCACGGTGCCGTTCGGGTTCCTCGTCCAGAGTCTCGTCGTCGTCTGGTACGCCACCTACGGCTACCACCGGGACGACCTCGCCGGCCGTCACGCGGCCGAACCCTGGTACGGCCACAAGACCGAACCCGCCTTCGAAGACATGCTCGCCAAACTCCGCAGAACCCTTGTTGCGGCACGATTTACCGGTGTTCGCCCAGCACAACCCGACCTTCACAATTACCGCGACTTCGAGCTGGCCTGCGCCGCAGCCGCCGCGTAACCGCGAAAGTCGAG
>RRBB01000611.1:0-1497 GCA_006543605.1 Rhodococcus sp. WS4 | reverse complement strand
GGGGTTGGACCGGGCCCCGGAGGTCAAGACGATCCGCCGCAAGATCGGGTTCCTCGCCGAGGCGGGCCGGGTCGGCGACTGGATCGCCGCGATGGCGAAAGCCCACGTGCGGGCGCGCCCCGAGCAGTCGGCGGTGCTGTACGTCGACGGCCACGTCCGCGCCTATCAGGGCACCCGCAGGATCGCGAAGACTCATGTGCCGCGGCTGAAGTTCCCCGCCCCGGCGACGGTGGAAACCTGGGTGTCCGACGCCGCGGGGGATCCGCTGCTGGTGGTGCTGGCCGACCCGGCCGCCTCGCTCGCGTCGGAGCTGCGCCGGTTGATCCCGGACCTGCGGACGGTGGTCGGCGACGAGCGGCGGGTGCTGGTCGGGTTCGACCGCGGCGGCTGGTCCCCGGCGTTGTTCGCGGACCTGGATGCGGCCGGGTTCGACACGCTGACCTGGCGCAAGGGTCACACTGACGACGTCGACGAGGCGTTGTTCGCCGAGTACATCCACACCGACGAGCGTGGCCGCCGTCACCGCTGGGAGTTGGCCGACACCCGGGTCGAGTTGGAGATCGCCGACGGGCCCCGCCGGGGTGAGGTGTTCGGGATGCGGCAGATCAGCCTGTTCGACCCCGCCCGCACCCGGCAGATGCACATCCTGACCACCCGCACCGACCTGCCCGCCGCCGAGATCCGCTACCGGATGGGCTCACGCTGGCGGCAGGAGAACTACTTCCGCTACGCCCGCATGCGTTTCGATCTCGACTCCCACGACCGCTACCGCGCCGGCGAGGACGACCCGACCCGGATGGTGCCCAACCCGGCCAAGAAACCCGCCTATCAGCGGGTCGAGCAAGCCCGCCGGACCCTGCGACACGCCGAAACAGTGAGGGACCGTGACCTACTGGCGATGTCCTCGCCGCCACCGGGTGTCACGGCCGTGCTGACCAACGAACAGCTCGACATCTTCAATGCCGACGTCCACACCGCCAAGGCCGCACTCGACGCTGCGCTCGCCGCGCACAAGGCGGTCCCGGCCCGGCTCCCGCTGGCCCAGGTCAACCCCGGCCAGCAGGTCCTGGACACCGAAACCAAACTGATCCACCACGCCATCCGCATCGCCGCGTTCAACACCGCACAATCGTTGGCCCGCGCCGTCGCCACCGGCACCGGCTACGCCCGCGCCGACGACGAAGCCCACACCCTGATCCGCACCGCCCTCACCGGCTCCGGCGACATCATCCCCGACGGCGACACCCTGCACATCCGCCTCGACCCACTCCCGGCGCCACGGCACACCGCCGCCATCGACGAACTCTGCGAGACACTCAACGACACCAACACCGTCTACCCCGGCACGACCCTCACCCTGCGCTACAGCAGTCGCGGTAGGGACCGCCCTTACGGGCGGCCCCCCGCACAGATCCCAGCGTGCGGGACTACCGCACTGGGCTCCTGCCTCAGGTGATGGCGGCGAGGCGCTGCGCCGGGAATGGGTGCATGACGCGG
>RRBB01000610.1:0-1501 GCA_006543605.1 Rhodococcus sp. WS4 | reverse complement strand
GAGTCGGCTCGATTTCTGTCACCTCGGTGTGTCACTCTCCGTCATGGACATCTCAGCGTGCTGATCGCCCTCGAGCCGAGCCTCTCGGCCTGCTCGTGATTGCGCGTCGCGCCGAGCGATCACGCCGAGTCCGACGAGTGCCAACGCACACACGAGGACCGGTACGAGCGCGAGCTGGAAGATCGTTTGGGTACTGAATTGGGTGGCCAGGAGCAGACCTCCGATCGAGGGGCCCACCACCGAGCCGATTCGGCCGAATCCCTGTGCCCAGCCGAGCCCCGTCGAGCGGATCTCTGCCGGGTAGAGGTTTGCGATGATGGCATTGACACAGAGGATGGTGCCGAATGTGCCGAAGCCGACGACGAACAACGCGGCGAACATGCCGATGTCGGAGGCACCGATTGCCATCGCGGTGGCAACAACCGCGCACGCAGCGACCACATAGTTGAGCGCGAGGATCCGGAACTGCGACGACACCTTGGGCATCTGGGTGCCCAAGAGGAGGCCGCCGACCAACCCTCCCAGCGTGCACATGGAGCTGGCAGCGAGCGCGGTGCTGCGGCCGGCACCCGCATCGGAGAGCAGCGAGGGCAGCCAGGCAAAGATGAAGTAGCCACACACGTACTGCGACAGGTACAACACCCACACCAGGATCGTCGTCGCCGCGCGGTTGTCCGCGAGCAAGGACCGGACGGGCACACCCCGCGTCGACGTCTTCTTCTGAATGATCCTCGACGCGTCCGTGGCCGAGAAGGACGTATCGATCCGGGACAGCACCCGCGCGGCCGCGTCCATCCGGCCGCGAATGGCCGACATCTGCGGTGTCTCGGGCATCCAGCGCAGACCCAGCAGCAGCGGAAGCAAGGGAAGCAGGCCACCAACGAGCAGCACCGACTGCCAGCCGAACCGCGGGATCATGAACGCCGCAGCGAAACCTCCGACGAAGCCACCCGCCAGGAGCCCGGAGCCGGTCGCCGCCACCACCGTTGAGCGAATACGACGGGGCGAATACTCGGAGACATAGGCGATCAGTGTGGAGGGAACGGCGCCCAACCCCACGCCGGCAAGGAGGCGGAACAACGTCAGTAGAGCGATGTTGGGGGCGACGGCACTGAGGAGGGTGAACACCGCGAACACGGCCGCGCCGCCCAGGATTACGGGCCTGCGTCCCAGTCGGTCCGCGATGGGGGCGAGCAACATCGCACCCGCAATAGTGCCCACCGTGCCCGATACGACCACGGGTGTGAGGCTTGCGGCGCTCACACCCCAGTCCGCCGACAGCGCGGGAACGAGAAAGCCGATGATCAGCGAGTCGAACCCGTCGAGGAGTGCTAGCGAGATGCTGAGGATGATGAGCCTGCGCTGCAGAGTGGAGATCGGTGAGCGCTCGATGATCTCATCGATGGAGAGAGCGGCTATGGCCATGCTGAGTTTCCTTCGGATCGGCTGGAGAGTCGGGGACTCACCGCGAGTAAGGGGAGAGAGGCGACTTCCGCGCCGC
>RRBB01000060.1:0-52394 GCA_006543605.1 Rhodococcus sp. WS4 | reverse complement strand
ATCCGTGATGCGGAGTACCAAAAACATTTGGCACTGACATTCATCGACACACTGTTGAGTTCTCAAAGAACACGCGCACACCATCACCACCAGCACACTCGCTGGCCGCTCCGGGGCAACCGTTCCAACTTATCTCCTACCGGCTCCCGGCGCAAACCGGGGCGATCAGGACATCTCGAAAGCATCGAACCAAGTTCGGTATTCTCGGGAAGTTCAGGCGCCTGCGTCCGACCTCATGTCCCCGGCCTCTCGGTCGGGGTTGGTGTCCGTGTCGCTCTGACCTGAAATAAGTTACGCGACGGATAACGGAGCGTCAAATCCCCAGGTCACGGGCATCTGGTATGTGAAATCCGCTGGTGACCCGCGCTGCGCGCGGGTCACCGGACGGAGATTCGCCGAATTACGCCGGTGTGACCCGCCGCACGCTAGTTCGACAGCACCTTGATGCCGGCGAAGTTGCGTTTTCCGCGGCGAATCACGAGCCATGTTCCGTGCAGCAGATCGGTCACTTCAGGAGACCAGTCCTCGGTCGAGATCTTCTGGTTGTTGACCGAAGCGCCGCCTTCCTTGACGGTGCGGCGGGCCGCACCCTTGCTCTCGCACAATCCGCTGAGAACCAGAAGATCGACGATGCTGGCGGGCTCCCCTGGCGCGAGTTCCGCAACGGAGGCTTCGCGAAGGGCGGCGCCGAGCGTCGGCTCGTCCAGGTCCTGCAATTCCGCGCGACCGAACAGCGCCTGGCTCGCCAGCTCCACGGCGCGAGTGTTGGCTTCGCCGTGTACGAGCGTCGTCATCTCGGCGGCGAGCTTGCGTTGCGCCGCCCGAGCGTGAGGCCGCTCAGCCGTCGCCGTCTCCAGTTCCGCCAACTCCTCGGCCGTGAGGAAGGTGAACCAGCGCAGGTACTTGATCACGTCAGCATCGCCGGTGTTCACGAAGTACTGGTACCAGGCGTAGGGACTCGTCATCTCCGGGTCGAGCCACAGGCTGCCGCCTCCGGTGGACTTCCCGAACTTCTTGCCGTCCGCGGACGTGACGAGCGGGACGGTCAGACCGTGCACCGACTCGGCGTCGATGCGACGGTTCAGTTCGACACCGGCGATGATGTTGCCCCACTGGTCGGACCCACCCACCTGCAGTGAGCAACCGTGGCTGCGCCGCAGGTGCAGGTAGTCGTTGGCCTGCAGCAGCATGTAGCTGAACTCCGTGTACGACATGCCGTCGGATTCGAGGCGCCGCTTCACGGTGTCCCTCGCCAGCATCACGTTGACCGAGAAGTGCTTGCCCACGTCACGCAGGAAGTCGATGGCCGACAGCTTGCCGGTCCAGTTCATGTTGTTCTCGATGATCGCGCCGCTCGGCGATTCGTCGAAGTCGACGAACCGTTCGAGCTGACCTCGGATCCGATCAGCCCACTCCGCGACCGTGTCGGCAGAGTTCATCGTGCGCTCACCGACGTCGCGGGGATCGCCGATCAGCCCGGTCGCTCCACCTGCCAGGACGATGGGGCGGTTGCCTGCGCGCTGGAATCGCTTCAGCGCGAGCAGAGGAACGAGGTGGCCGGCATGCAGACTCGGCCCGGTGGGATCGAAACCGGCATAGAGCGTGACCGGTCCGGCGTCGAGATCACGGCGCAGCGCGTCCAGATCGGTTGATTGGGCAACGAGCCCGCGCCAGGTCAGTTCATCGATGATGTTCTCAGTCACGCATCCGATCATCCCATCCGCTCGCCGGCGGGCATCGCACGCGGGCTTCTCCGGTACACGGAGACGGCCGGCGACTCCGGAATCCAGAACCGCCACGGCCGGTCGGCGGCCGTGCTGACCCCGACCCGGGGGCCACTCACCCAGCCGTCCGACTCGGCGACCTCCAGTCGAACCGGCGAATCGGCCTCGAACAGCGCCGCCCCGTTCTCCGCGAGGGTCACGCCGGTCGCCGACCCCAGATTGCCGGGACCGCGCGCCCAATCCGCAGGTCGGGTGACGCGGGGCCGACGGGCCTGGACAGTCTCGCTCCCGTCGAGCACCTCGCCCGCACGGAGGAGCACTCCCCCCGCGGTGCCGACAGGTCCGTACGACACGTTCATGCAGAAATGCATCCCGTAACTGCGGTAGACGTACAGGTGGCCGGCCGGTCCGAACATCACCTCGTTCCGCGGTGTCCTCCCCCGGTACGAGTGGGATGCCGGATCCGGCCACGGGCCGTCCTTCTCCCCGCCGTACGCCTCCACTTCGACGATGCGGATCCGCACGTCTCCGACGATCAGCGTGGATCCGAGGACGATTCTCGCGGCATCGACGGGTTCCGCCCGGGCAAGTCGATCGATGGTCACGCCCCGATTCTCCACAACCGTTGACTCGGCCACCGGAACGGTCGCATAATTCATCAAGCAATGAATTCACCCAGTGATGAATTGAGGCAGGCCATGAACGGCAGCCCAGCGATCGACGTTCGAGATCTGCGTGTGCGGCGAGGCAAGAACGAAGTGCTCCACGGCATCGACGTCCAGGTGGCGAGCGGATCCATCACCGGCCTCCTCGGACCCTCGGGTTGCGGAAAGACCACCCTGATGCGGTGCGTGGTGGGCACCCAGATCGTGGAGTCCGGGACGGTCACCGTGCTGGGCTCCCCCGCCGGTGCGGTCTCGTTGCGGAACCGCGTCGGCTACGTCACCCAGTCGCCGAGCGTGTACGCCGACCTCACGGTGAAGAAGAACGTGGCCTACTTCGCCGCGCTCTACGGTCAGCCGTCGAGTGCCGTCACCGAGGCCATCGACGCGGTAGGCCTGACACGCTTTGCGGGTCAGAAGGCGGCGGATCTGTCGGGAGGTCAACTGGGACGGGTCTCCCTCGCCTGCGCCCTGGTGGCGCGCCCCGAAATCCTCGTACTCGACGAGCCGACGGTCGGCCTCGACCCGCTCCTGCGCGTCGAACTCTGGGAACGGTTCGAAGCTCTCGCCGACGCCGGTACCACCCTGCTCGTGTCGAGCCACGTCATGGACGAGGCCGAACATTGCGCTTCGTTGCTCCTCATGCGCGACGGGCACGTTCTCGCGCAGGTCTCCCCCGGCGAACTTCGGGCGCAGACCGGGGAGACGAGCCTCGAAGACGCCTTCCTGAACCTCATTCGCGCATCACATGTCGGGAGCGAGAACTGATGAACGTCACGATCTTCGCCGCCACAACCGGCCGGATCCTCGCGCAACTGCGCACGGATCACCGCACCGTCGCCATGATCCTGGTGGTACCCAGCCTGCTGATGGTGCTGCTGTACTTCCTGTACCAGAACGTTCCGGCCCCGCCCGGGCAGCAGTCGCTGTTCGAACGCGTCGCGATCACAATGCTCGGCATCCTCCCGTTCGTCGTGATGTTCCTTGTCACGTCGATCGCGATGCAACGCGAACGGACCTCGGGGACCCTCGAACGCCTGCTCACGACGCCGATGGGCAAACTCGATCTGCTCGGCGGCTACGCCGCGGCGTTCTCCACCGCCGCTGCTGCGCAGGCGGCGCTGGCCTGTGTGGTCGCGTTCGGACTTCTCGGCCTCACCACCGAGGGCAGCGTGACGTGGGTGCTACTGATCGCCGTACTGAACGCAATACTCGGCGTGGCACTGGGCCTGCTGTGCAGCGCGTTCGCGCGGACGGAGTTCCAGGCGGTGCAGTTCATGCCGGTGGTCGTCGTCCCCCAACTGTTCCTGTGTGGTCTGCTCGTCCCACGAGATCAGCTCCCCACGTGGCTCGAGTGGATCAGCAACGTCCTCCCCCTCAGCTACGCGGTCGACGCGCTGCAGCAGGTTGCCACCCATCCCGGGGCAACCGGCGAAATGTGGCTCGACCTGGCGGTGGTCACCGGCTTCGCACTCCTCGCGCTGTCGCTGGGTGCCGCAACGCTGAGGCGGCGCACACCATGAGCGCTGAGGCGCCGCACACCATGACCGAATCCGCGACACGCGAAGAAGCGACCCCCGGACCGCGTACGGGACGCCGTCCGGGCAACCCGGACACCAGGTCGCGAATCCTCGCAACGGCACGGAAACTGTTCGCACAGAACGGCTTCGACAAGACCAGCGTGAGATCCGTGGCCGGCGGAGCCGGTGTCGACTCCGCGCTGGTCCACCACTATTTCGGCACCAAGCGGCAACTGTTCCTCTCCTCGGTCGACATTCCGGTGGATCCGACGCAGGTGATCGCGCCGGTGCTCGACGGCCCCACGGGCGAGATCGGAAGCCACCTCGCCCGGGCCGTCTTCTCGGTCTGGGAGTCGCCGCACCGGCCCGCCGTCGTCGCGGCGTTCCGGTCTGCGATGTCGGGCGACGAACCGACGCTGATCCGCACGTTCCTGTTGGAGGTCGTGCTCCGGGACCTCGGCCCGCGGGTCGACGATCCGCCCGGGACCGGGATGCTGCGCATGCAATTGGTGGCATCGCAGATGGCCGGCGTGCTCGTGACGCGGTACGTCCTCGAATTCGAGCCGCTCGCGTCGCTGCCGGTCGACGACCTGATCGAGATCGTCGCTCCGACGTTGCAGCGCTACCTCACGGGCGCTCTACCGGATCGGGCTCGCCCGAGGCCGGTCTGATCGGGCTCGCCCGATTCCGGTGAATTCAGGCCTCGCCGGCGGCCCGGGCGAGCAGCGTCGCGTGCTCGTCCTCTCCGACGTCCCGCGCCTCGTCGATGAGAAGGACCGGAATCCCGTTCTCGATGGGATATGCCCGGCGGAGGCGAGGGTTGTAGAGCAACTCGTCACCGATCAACAGCAGAGGCCCCTTGTCCTGTGGGCACGCGAGAATGCCGAGCAATGTCGGATCAATAACCACGGAAGTCCTCTCCAACCGTTCGGGTGAGCAGTGTCAGGTTACCGCGCACCGGCGGGCACCCCGGCCGAGCCGTCCTGGAACTCCGCGGCCACTGCCTTGGTCAGTCGCTTGTACTGCTGCGAATCCGGATCGAGATACCACACACGGGTTCCCGGCTTCGGAAGACCGGCTGCGCTCAGGGCCTCGGCGTTGGGGCGGTACGAGGACCCCAGCGGGATGTCCGCCACCACATGGATCAGGTCGGGTCGCAGCGCGGGAGTAAGTGCGTCGAAGGCCTGGGCGATCTCGGTCAGCCTCGGCGGCCGTCCGTCCCGCAGAGTGAAGGCCGCGACTGCCAGCGTCCGGCCGCCGACCTCCGCGCCGTAGGCAACCGCGAGATCGACGCTGTCGACGGATGCGAGTGCGTCGACGATCGGTTGTGTGAAGACGGGCCCTCTCGGGGTCGCGATCACGGTCTTCCGGTGATCGACCAGCCAGTAGTCCCCGTCGGCATCGCGGCGGAAGAGGTTCTCCGTCGGTATCCACGCGTCGCCGGCGGCGAAGATCCCCCGCATCGCTCCACCGGACATCTCCGCGTGGACGCCGGCCCTGCCGAGAAGCAGACCCACCTCGTCGTCCTGGCATTCCCGGATGAACCCCTGCTCGTCCTCCAGCAGCCGGCCGGCGATCGGGTCGTAGGCCGCGAGCCGTACCTCGGCGCTCCCGGGAAGGGGGCGTCCCTTGGCCCCGATCTTCGCGCCGGCGACGTTGGCGAGTACCACGTCGCCCTCCGTGGACGCATAGAACTCGAGGACCTTCGCCGGGGCGAACCGCTCGGTCGTGCGGCGCCACAACCCCTGCGGCATTCCGGATCCGATGAAGAGCCGGACGGGGTGGCTGCTGTCGAGCGCGAGGTTCTCGGCGTCGAGGATCTCGCGCATCATCGTCCACGTGTAGCTGACCACCGTCACGCCGTAGCGGTGGACCTCCTCGGCGAACCGTTCGGGGTCGAGTCCGCGCGACAGCGCGATCCGGGAACCACCCGCCACCGCGCCACCGATCGCGGCGAGCAGACTCGACGAATGATGCAGCGGTGCAAGGCAGTACACGGTGTCACCGCGGTCGAGGTCGGCGGCGGAGGCCGTCCCGAACGCGGACAGCGCCCACCGGTAGTTGGTGATCCGCTTCGTCTCCCAGTGCCCGTTGGACTCACTGCAGATGATGAACGCCAGCTCGCGCGCCAGACCGGGGTCCGGCCGGTACCAACCCGGCAGCGTCACGGCGTCCGGATCGATCTTCTCGAGATCCACGACGTCCGCCGAGGCGTCCACGTCGAGGTCGCGCTGGGCGCCGCCACCCAGTACCAGCACCTGCATGCCGGTCGCGATCGCCGCGTCCAGATTCTCGGGGTCGGTGACGACGCGCTCGACACCGTCGATTCGGAGGGCGGTGTGGATCTCCCGGCCGGGGGGCAGAAGAACCGCGACGGCACCGAGACGGGACAGCGCGACGATGGCGGCGAGTGCGCTCGGGCGCGTCTGCATCACGACGCCCACGTGCGCGGCGGGGCGGACACCGGCGTGGATCAGACCGCGCACCACGTTGTCGATCCGCTGATTGACGGCCTCGTAGGTGTGGACGCGGTTGTCGAAGAGGAAGCATTCGCCGCCCGGCGCCTTCCGACCCTGTTCGGCCAGCAGCCTGCTGAGCGAGATCTGGGTGTGCGGCTGGATCTGCCCGAGCCGCGCCAACCGGGGCAATGCACGCGTGGCCTCGCCGGACAGCTCCACGGTTCCGCGCAGCGCGCCGGACGCGAAGTCGCTGATCCCCTTGCCCACACCGACACCGACCTCGGCGACCGAGGCCACGGTGTGAATGATGCGGTCGCTGATCGACACTCCGGACTCGCTGCCGAAGTGCTCGTCGTAGCGCATGAGATCGATGTCGGCGGGCCGCGGGCCGAGCCCCTCGTTCCACAGCACCCACTTGCCGGTCGTCGGCCAAGTGTGAGTCGCCGCGGACGAACCGACGACGAGACCGAAATGTCCTGCCCTCAATGTCGATTCGTATACGTTCGCTCGCGGGGCGGCACGGCGGATGCCGCGGACGGCCAACGGCTGACCGATGTCGTCGACCTCACCGACGAACGCGAGGATGGGGCAGGTCAATTCCGCGAGGGAGACCACCTGGTCCTTGATCACGAACCCACCGGTCATCATGCGGTTGTGCACGATGAACTGGGTGAGCAGTTCGGCGACGGCCGGACCGGACCACCCCACCCAGCCGTCGGTCGCGAGGAATCGTCGCTGCTGCTCCCGCGGCAGGAGCGCTTCCCTGTCGTGCAACTGACGCAGGAAGTCGAGCCTCGACTTCAGTGTCTTGACGGGATCGAGGAGCTGAAAACCGGTGCGCGCCATCCACCCCGACACCGCGAGGCGGTTGAAGACGTGGTCGGCGAGGAAGCCCGCGGCGTCGGCGGCAAAACCCGCCGGGATACCGAACGGCAGCCCGGCGAGTGTGTCGACCGGACTCCCGAACGTGACCAGACCGGCGATGTTGCGGCTCCGGCGGTACGCCGCAGCCTGGTAGGCGAACATCCCGCCCTGCGAATACCCGGAGAGGTAGACGTCGCGACCCGTGTGCGCCCGCACCTGATCGATGATCTCGCTGATCGCGACGATGTGGTCGGCGAGATTCCGATCCCAGCCTCCCTCTTCGGAATCCGGCGATCCGAAGTCGACCACCCAGGGATCGATACCCATTCCGCGGAGGATGCCGACCGCGCCCTGATCCCGCGTCACGTCGTACACGTCGGCCGACATCATCATCGGCGGAACCAGGACGATCGGCGGTCCGGCGTCGGCAGGGTCCGTGTCGGGGAAATACCGCCGGAGCCGATACATCGGTGCGCGTTCGACCACCTCGAACGGCGATGTCGTGAGGTCTGTCTCGAGTCCACCGAGACGGACCACCTCCAACCCGTTCTGCGCCGTCGCCACCACGCGACGGATCGGGCCCATCACCGTTTCGGCATTCAATCCCACGAATACTCTCCCAGACTCTCGCTCCGTGACGCACTGCCGCCCGCCCTCACCCTACTGCGCTCGACGCGTCACGAAGCCCCTAATCCGGGGCGTCCGACGCCGGTGTCATCGACACCACTCGCGCAGCGACTCGGACAGCTGACGGACCCCGCCCAACTGTTCGGCCACACGGATACCGGCCGTACCGCCCCGGGCGTTACGCGAGGCGATCGAGCCTTCGACGGTGAGTACCTCCCGCACGTCCGGCGTGAGAGCCGGGTCGACCCCGGCGAGTTCCTCGTCGGTGAGATCCTCGAGTCCGACGCCACGCGCCTCGGCGACGCGGACGCACGCCCCCGCCGCCTCGTGTGCGACCCGGAACGGGACACCCTGCCGCACGAGCCACTCGGCGATGTCGGTGGCCAGCGTGAATCCTGCCGGTGCCAGTTCCGCCATTCGGTCCGTGTGGAATTCGAGTGTGGAGACCAGCCCGGTGATCGCCGGCAGCAGCAACTCGAGCTGCGCCACCGAATCGAAGACCGGCTCCTTGTCCTCCTGGAGATCCCGGTTGTACGCGAGCGGCTGCGCTTTCAAGGTTGCCAGCAGACCGGTCAGGTTTCCGATCAGCCGACCGGACTTGCCGCGGGTCAGCTCGGACACGTCCGGGTTCTTCTTCTGCGGCATGATCGACGAACCGGTCGACCAGGCGTCGGCGAGCGTGATGTACCCGAATTCCGGGGTGCTCCAGAGGATGACCTCCTCGGCCATCCGTGACAGGTCGACTCCGATCATGGCGAGCACGAAGGCCGCCTCGGCCGCGAAATCCCGTGACGACGTGGCGTCGATCGAGTTCTCGGCCGAAGAATCGAAGGCGAGTTCCGCGGCGATGGCCTCGGGATCGAGCCCCAGGGACGAGCCGGCCAGCGCGCCGGAACCGTACGGCGACACGGCCGCTCGCACGTCGAAGTCCCGCAGCCGCTGGACGTCGCGGAGCAACGGGTGCGTGTGTGCCAGCAGATGGTGTGCGAGCAGAACCGGCTGTGCGGCCTGCAGGTGCGTCTTGCCCGGCATCACCGCGGACGGGTGCGCGGCGGCCTGCGTCGCGAGGGCGTCGACGACGTCGAGTACGCCCTCGGCCACGCGGCGGACGGCGTCCCGCAGCCACATCCGGAACAGCGTCGCCACCTGATCGTTGCGGGAACGCCCGGCGCGCAGGCGTCCCCCGACCTCCGGACCGACCCGATCGATCAGGCCACGCTCAAGTGCCCCGTGCACGTCCTCGTCGGATTCGCTCGGGACGAAGTCGCCGCTCGCGACGTCGGCCGCGAGCCGGCCGAGACCGTCGAGCATCGCCGCCAGATCTTCGTCGGCGAGCAGGCCTGCCTTGTGCAGCACCCGGGCGTGCGCCTGGGACGCGCGCACGTCGTACGGCGCCAGCACCCAGTCGAAGTGGGTGGACTTGCTCAGTGCCGCCATGGCGGCGGCCGGTCCGGACTCGAACCGGCCGCCCCACAGGGCTCCTTCGTTGGTGCCGTGAGCACTCATACCTAGAGGCCCAGGTCGCGCTTCGCCGCGACCTTCGAGGACAGCCCGTGGATCTGCACGAATCCCTTGGCGTACGACTGGTCGAACGTGTCGCCCTCGTCGTAGGTGGCCAGGTTGAAGTCGTACAGCGACTGGTTGCTGCGACGGCCGTTGACGATGATCGCGCCACCGTGCAGCACCAGGCGGATGTCGCCGGAGACGCGTTCCTGGGTCTTCTCGATGAACGTGTCGAGCGCGACCTTCAGCGGCGAGAACCACAGGCCGTCGTACACCAGCTCGCTCCAGCGCTGCTCGGTCTGCCGCTTGTAGCGGCCCAGCTCACGTTCCTGCGTGACGTGCTCGAGTTCCTGGTGGGCGTTGATCAGCACCATCGCGCCGGGGGCCTCGTAGATCTCGCGGCTCTTGATGCCGACGAGACGGTCCTCGACGACGTCGAGGCGGCCGACACCCTGCGCGCCGGCGCGGCGGTTGAGTTCCTGGATGGCCTCGAGAACGGTGACCGGCTTGCCGTCGATCGCGACCGGGCGGCCTGCCTCGAAGCTGATGATCAGCTCGTCCGGGGCCTGCCAGTTGACCGTCGGGTCCTGGGTGTAGTCGTAGACGTCCTTGGTCGGCGCGTTCCACAGGTCCTCGAGGAACCCGGTCTCGACGGCGCGTCCCCACACGTTCTGGTCGATCGAGAACGGCGACTTCTTGGAGACGTTGATCGGGATCTCGTTCTCCTCGGCGAACGCGATGGCCTTCTCACGGGTCCATGCGTAGTCGCGGACCGGCGCGATCACGTCGAGGTCGGGGGCGAGCGACCCGAAGCCGACCTCGAACCGGACCTGGTCGTTGCCCTTGCCGGTGCAGCCGTGCGCGACCGTGGTGCCGCCGTGGGCGCGCGCAGCCTCGACGAGGTGCTTGACGATCAGCGGCCGGCTGATCGCCGACACGAGCGGGTAGCGGTCCATGTAGAGAGCGTTGGCCTGGATGGTCGGCAGGCAGTATTCGTCGGCGAACTCGTCGCGCGCATCCACCACGACCGACTCGACCGCACCGCAGTCGAGTGCACGCTGACGCACGACCTCCATGTCCTCGCCGCCCTGGCCGAGATCGATGGCGACAGCGACAACTTCCTTGCCCGTCTCCTTGCCGATCCAGCTGATGGCGACTGAGGTGTCCAGCCCGCCCGAGTAGGCGAGTACGACGCGATCGGCCATGGTCCTTGTGCTCCTTAGGTTGAAGATCTGTAGAGATGATTCAGTTGTCAGGCGAGGGATTCGATCTTGGCCGCGAGTTCCGCCCCGCTCAGCGGCTCGCGTGCCACCACGAGAATGGTGTCATCCCCCGCGATGGTTCCCACGACGTCAGGTAATGATGCCCGATCGAGTGCACTCGCCAGATAGTGCGCTGCTCCCGGGGGAGTTCGCAGCACCGCCATGTTGCCACTGGCGTCGGTCGACACCAGTAACTCCCCCAGCAACCGCGACAGCCGGTCGGTTCCGCCGGACACGCCGCGGACGGGATTTCCGTCCTCGGGCACCACGTACACCCCGGCACCGCCGTCTGCGGCGCGGAGTTTCACGGCACCCAGTTCTTCGAGGTCACGCGACAGCGTGGCCTGGGTGGCATCAATGCCTTCGGCCGCGAGCAGCGTCGCGAGTTCCGTCTGGCTGCGGACCGGATTGTTCGACAGGATCGCGACGATGCGCGCTTGCCGTCCCGCCCGGGTCGGTGCCGTGGCAGCGTTCGCGGCGCGCTGCGGCTGAGCCGCACCTACACGCTGCGGCTGAGCCGCACCTGCACGCTGCGGAGGTGCCGCACTCACGGACGGTTCCCGGTTCGCTGCGCGAGCAGCCACACCAGCAGTGCCTTCTGCGCGTGGAGGCGGTTCTCCGCCTCGTCCCAGACGACGCTCTGCGGTCCGTCGAGGACCTCGTCGGTGATCTCCTCGCCGCGGTGGGCGGGCAGGCAGTGCAGGACCACCGCGTCGGCGTCGGCCTTCGCGAGCAGTGCCTCGTTGATCTGGAAGGGGCGGAACGGGCCGACCCGGTCGAGTCCGTCGTTCTCCTGGCCCATCGACGTCCACGTGTCGGTCACGAGCGCGTCCGCGCCGACGACAGCCGTCTGCGGATCGTCCGTGAGGGTGATGGTCGCGCCGGTCTCTGCGGCCCGCGCCCGGGCTGCCTCGACCACCCAGGGCAGCGGTGCGAAACCGTCGGGGCTGGCGATGGTCACGTCGACGCCGGCGGTCACGCCGCCCAGCATGAGGGAGTGCGCCATGTTGTTGGCGCCGTCGCCGAGGTAGGTGAGCTTCAGTCCCTTCAGCGATCCCTTCCGCTCCGCGAGGGTCTGCAGGTCGGCGAGGACCTGGCACGGGTGGAACTCGTCCGACAGCGCGTTGACGATCGGCACGTCCGCGCCCGAAGCCATCGCCTCGAGTCGCTTCTGCCCGAACGTGCGCCACACGACGGCGTCGACGTACCGCGACAGGACGCGGCCGGTGTCCTGCAGCGTCTCCTCGCGGCCGAGCTGGGTGCTGCGGCCGTCGACGACGATCGCGTGCCCACCGAGTTGCGCGATGCCCATCTCGAAGGAGAACCGGGTGCGCGTCGAGTTCTTCTCGAAGATCACGCCGATCCCGCGGGGGCCCTCGAGCGGACGCTCGGCGTACGGAGCCTTCTTCAGTCGGGCGGCGAGTTCGAGGACCTCGGCCTGCTGTGCAGGGGTGAGGTCGTCGTCCCGGAGAAAGTGCTTCACGGTCGTCACTGCTTTCCCGGCTGAGCGGCCGATTGCGCGTTGTCGAGAATCGCGGGCAGCGCCGCGACGAAACCTTCGGCCTGATCGTCCGTGAGGACGAGGGGCGGAGCGAGCCGGACGACGCCGGGTTGTGCGGCATTGATCAGGTATCCGGCTTCCCGCGCGGAGTTCTCCACCGCCGGCGCCACGTCCTGGGTGAGGACGATGCCGAGCAGCAGTCCGGCACCGCGGACGTGGTCGATCAACGGATGTCCGAGACCTTCGATGCCTGCGGACAGCGACTTGCCGAGCGTGTCGGCGCGGGAGATGAGGTCGTCCTCGGCGATCGTCCGCAGCACCGCAAGTGCGGCGGACGCGCAGACGGGGTTGCCGCCGAACGTGGTGCCGTGCTTGCCCGGACCGAACAGGTCCGCGGTCGCACCGGTCGCGATGCACGCACCGATCGGCATCCCACCCCCGAGACCCTTCGCGAGGGTCATGACGTCGGGGACGATCCCGACCGCCTGATGCGCGTAGAACCAGCCCGTCCGGCCGATCCCGGTCTGCACCTCGTCGAGCACGAGCAGGGCCCCGCGATCGGCGGTGATCTGCCGTGCGCCCGCGAGATATCCCTCCGGCGGCACGACGACACCGCCCTCGCCCATCATCGGTTCCAGGAAGACGGCCGCGGTGTCGGTGTCGACGGCACGGTCGAGGGCATCGAGATCGCCGTAGGGCACGTGCTCGACACCGGGGGGCATCGGCTCGAACGGCGCGCGCTTGGCGGCCTGCCCGGTGAGTGCGAGGGCACCCATCGTCCGGCCGTGGAAGGAGTTCTCCGCGGCGATGATCTTCGGTCGGCCCGTGGCCCGCGCGAGCTTGAACGCGGCCTCATTGGCCTCCGCCCCGGAATTGCAGAGGAAGACACGTCCGGGGGCGCCCAGATGGGAGAGCAGCTTCTCTGCCAGTTCGACCGCGGGCTCGCTCGCGTACAGGTTCGACACGTGCCCGAGGGTCGACAGCTGCGCCGTGACGGCCTCGATGATCGCCGGGTGTGCGTGTCCGAGGATGTTGACGGCGATTCCGGCGAGGAAGTCGACGTACTCCTTGCCGTCGGCGTCCGTGAGCACCGCGCCCTGGCCGCGCGTCAGTGCCACCCGGGGGACGCCGTACGTGTTCATCAGAGCGCCGGACCAGCGCTGCTGGAGTTCCGGGGTTCCGGTCATGAGGCAACTCCCTCGGTAGGTGACGTCGGGCCTGGCGTGACCATCGTGCCGATGCCCTCGCCGGTGAACAGTTCGAGAAGAACGGAATGCGCGACACGTCCGTCGATCACGTGCGCGGTGGGTACTCCCCCGCGGACCGCGCGCAGACAGGCTTCCATCTTGGGCACCATGCCGGCGTCGAGGCTGGGGAGCAGTTGGGCGAGCGCGTCCACGTCGATCTCGGTGGCGAGCGAATCGCGGTCCGGCCAGTTCGTGTACAGCCCCTCGACATCCGTGAGCACCACCAGCTTCTCGGCGCCGATGGCCTCGGCGAGCGCGGCGGCGGCGGTATCCGCGTTGATGTTGTGCACCACGCCGTCCACGTCGGGGGCGATGGTGGACACCACGGGAATTCGGCCCGCGCGGATCAGGTCGAGGACCGCCTCCGGATTCACCGTCGTCACGTCGCCGACGAGACCGATGTCGGTCGGCCTGCCCTCGACCATCACGGTGCGCTTGGTGGCGGTGAACAGATGCGCGTCCTCACCGGAGATGCCGACGGCATACGGTCCGTGCGCGTTGATCAGTCCGACCAGTTCGCGGCCGACCTGACCGAACAGCACCATCCGGACGACGTCCATCACCTCGGGGGTGGTGACGCGGAAGCCGCCCTTGAATTCCCCTGTCATGCCGAGCTTTCCGAGCATGGCGTTGATCTGGGGACCGCCGCCGTGCACGACGACCGGTTGAATTCCGACCGTCCGCAGGAATGCCATGTCGGCGGCGAACGCCGTCTTGAGCGCGTCGTCGACCATGGCGTTGCCGCCGTACTTCACGACGACGACCTTGTCGCGGAACTGCTGCAGCCACGGCAGCGCCTCCGCCAGGACGTGCGCCTTCTGGTGATCGGTGATGCCGGTGAGCGCCTCGCTGGTCGCCGTCATGACGAATACGCCGAGTTCTCTTCGACATACGCGTGCGAGAGGTCGGTGGTCCGGATGGTCACCGCGTGTTCGCCCAGCCCGAGGTCGATGTCGAGCGCGATGTCCATGGCGCTCAGGTCCACGTCCCGCGCACCCGGTGCGCCGACGCCGTCGATGCACACGGGGGCGCCGTTGAACGACACGGAGATCTTGTCGGGGTCCAGTTCGATCGGCGCGATGCCGATCGCGGCGAGCACCCGGCCCCAGTTGGGGTCGGACCCGAACAGCGCCGTCTTCACGAGGCTGTCCCGGGCCACCGTCCGGGCGCCGATCAGGGCATCGTCCTCGCTGGCCGCGCCGCGGACCGTGACCTGCACCCGCTTGGTGACGCCCTCCGCGTCGGCCATCATCTGATCTGCCAGATCGTCACAGACGGCCGTCACGGCCGCATCCAGTTCTTCCTGGGTCGGTGTCACGTTGCTCGCACCGGACGCGAGGAGCAGCACCGTGTCGTTGGTCGAGGTGGCTCCGTCGACGTCCAGGCGATCGAACGTCACCCGGGTGGCCGCACGCAGCGCGGCGTCGAGTTGCGCCGCGGTCGCGACGGCGTCGGTCGTGACCACGCACAGCATGGTCGCCAGCGCGGGTGCCAGCATGCCGGCGCCCTTCGCCATCCCGCCCACGTTCCACTTGCCCGCGTGGTGCAGGGCAGCCTGCTTCGGCACCGTGTCGGTGGTCATGATCGCGTACGCGGCGTCGGTGCCACCCGAGATTCCCCCGGCGAGTTCGTGCACCGCCTCCGTCACGCCCGCCAGGACCTTGTCCATGGGCAGGCGGTCGCCGATCAGACCCGTGGAACACACCGCGACTTCGACGGCGCCGGTCTCGGTTCCCCAGTTGCTCAGCGCGGACGCCACTTCCTCGGCCGTCTTGTGCGAGTCCTGGAAGCCGCCCGCACCGGTGCACGCGTTGGCCCCGCCGGAATTGAGCACCACGGCGCGCAGCCGGCCCGTGGTGAGCACCTGCTGCGACCACAGCACCGGGGCGGCCTTCACCTTGTTCGCGGTGAAGACACCGGCGGCCGCGAGTTCCGGTCCCTCGTTGACGACGAGGGCCAGGTCGGCGTTGCCGTTCGCTTTGATTCCCGCCTTGATCCCGGACGCACGGAAGCCCGCGGGCCCCGACACTCCCTGGCTTCGGACCAGGGTGCCGCCGGCGACCTCCCGAGTCGGGTGCGTGTCGATCGTGCTGTCACTGCTCACGGGGCAACTCCCACTGTAGAGAGACCGGCGGTCTCGGGTAGTCCAAGTGCAAGATTCATCGATTGCACCGCTCCCCCGGCGGTGCCCTTCGCGAGGTTGTCGATCACCGCGATCACGACGAGCTGACCGGCGCCGGCGTCGACCGTCACCGCGATCTGGACCGCGTTCGATCCGACGACCGCCCCGGTCTGCGGCAGCACACCCTGTGGCAGCACGTGCACGAACGGCTCGTCCGCGTAAGCCTTTTCGTAGATCGCGCGCACCTCGTCCTCGGATGCGGTGGTGGCCGCGGTGCACGTGGCGAGGATTCCGCGCGGCATGGGCGCGAGCACGGGGGTGAACGACACGGTGACCCGCTCACCGGCGAGTTCGGAGAGGTTCTGGATGATCTCCGGGGTGTGGCGGTGCACGCCGCCGACGCCGTAGGCACGGACCGAACCCATCACCTCGGAACCGAGCAGATCGGCCTTGGGCGCGCGTCCAGCGCCGGAGGCGCCGGTGACGGCGACGATCGTGACCCGCGGTTCGACGACACCCGCCGCGACCGCGGGGGCCATCGCGAGGCTCGACACCGTCGGGAAGCACCCGGGGACGGCGATGCGGGTGGCACCGGCCAACTTCTCGCGGGCGCCCGGGAGTTCGGGAAGTCCGTACGGCCAGCTACCGGCGTGCGGGCTCTTGTAATACCGCTCCCAGTCCTCCGCGTTCGTCAACCGGAAGTCGGCGCCGCAGTCGATGATGACCGTGGACTCGGGCAGCGCCTTCGCGTACTGCGCCGAATTGCCGTGCGGCAGACCGAGGAACACGACGTCGTGTCCGGCAAGGGTCTCGACGGTGGTGTCCTCGAGAACCCGATCGGCGAGGGGCAGCAGGTGCGGATGGTGCGAGCCCAGGGTCGAGCCGGCGTTGCCGCCGGCGGTGAGCGCGCCGATGACGAGCGAGCCGTCCGTGTACGACGGGTGCCCCAGCAGCAGACGCAGCACTTCGCCACCGGCGTATCCGCTCGCGCCGGCGACGGCGATCCTGATCGGTTTTCCCGCGTGCTCAGTCATACGATTGATTATGCATCATCATGCAAGCTAATACACACCGCGGTCTCTCGACGGGCCGTAACCCGTGGTCACTGCTTGCCGAGCGACCGCCGAATCTCGTCGAGTTTGGCCTTCCCCGCCTTCTCCCGCTTCGCCCACGCCTCGTCCAGCGACTGCCCCGAGGGGCTGTCGTGCGCGAGTTCGGAAGACCCCATAGCTGTCCCGAACCGTCCCTCGATCCGCTCGCGCACGCGGTCGAACGTGGGGACCCCACCCAGTGTGTAATCCGGCTCGGGCACACCCGGTGCACTGTGGGGAACGACCTCCGCCGTCACCGGGTCCTCCGCCGGAACCGCAGCGCCGACGTCGATGGCGGCGAGGAGCGCACCGAAACCCGGACGACCTGCGGCGACCCCTCGCACCACCTCGAGGAATTCCGCGTCGGTCAACTGACTCGCCGCCGCCACGACGTCGCGCACTTCGGTCATCGCACTGCTCCTCACCGCCTCGGGCCCACCACCCAGGCTACGGGTCAGCTGCGCAGTTCGGCACCTACCGCGGCAGACGCCGCGGCGACGGCGGCATCGCGGGCGGCGCTCGCCTCGTCCTCGGTCAGCGTGCGGTCGACGCCGCGGAATCGCAGCGCGAACGCCAGCGACTTCCGGCCGTCCCCGACCTGCTCGCCTTCGAACACGTCGAACAGCCGGATGTCCTCGAGAAGGTCGCCGCCACCCGACCGCAGGGCCGCCTGGACCTCTGCGGCGGGTACCGCGGTGTCGACCACGACCGCCACGTCCTGAAGGACCGCCGGGAACGGCGAGACCTTCGGCGCGGGCAGATTCTCCCGGAGCGGGAGCGCGTCGAGATCTATCTCGACGGCACACGTCCGCGGAGGAAGACCGGACCGCTCCAGCACAGCCGGGTGCAGCTCGCCCGCGTGTCCGACGACGGCGCCGTCGACGAGAAGCTCCGCGCCGCGGCCCGGGTGCCACGGCAAGTACTGCGTGGCACGGAACTCCAGTTCGACACCGGCCGCCGCGGCGATCGTCCGGGCGGCGGCGAACGCGTCGGTGGCGTCCGCGGCCCGTCCCGCACCCCACGGTCCGCTGGGCTCACGCTGACCGGTGAGCACCGCGGCCACGTGCACCGGCTGGTCCGGCAGCGACTGCAGCAGCGCTCCGATCTGCTCGTCGGTCGGACGCCGGTCCACCGGAAGCGCCTCGACCGGCTTGGTGTCGGGGCCCGGCAGCACGACCTGCGCAATGCCGAACAACGACAGATCGCGCTGACCACGGGAGACGTTGCGGGCGAGGACCTCGAGAAGTCCGGGCAGCAGCGTGGTCGCGAGTTCCGGGCGATCCGATTCGAGCGGATTGAGCACCCTGCTGGTGGTCCGGCGCGGATCCTCGGCGTCCAGGCCCCACGTGTCGAAGACCGCGGTGGGCAGGAAAACAGGGGGAAGGATCTCGACGTACCCCGAGAACGCGAGGGCACGGCCCACAGCACGCTTGCGACGCTGAGCAGACGTCAACCCGCGACCCGCCGGTGCGGCGGGCAGCACCGACGGAATCTTCTCGAGACCCTCGAGGCGCAGCACCTCCTCCACCAGGTCGGCAGGCTGCACCAGGTCGGGGCGCCACGACGGCGGACCGGCAACGAGTTGGCCGTGACCGCTGTCGCTGACACCGACCTCGACGTTGCAGCCGATCTGCGTCAGCCGGCGTCCCGCCGTGCCGTTGGGGTAGTCGACCCCCGCCACGCGGTCCGGAAGGTCGATGTCCATGTGGATGGGTTCGTGGGGGGTGACCTCACCGATGTCGGTGAGCACCGGCTCGACCCGGCCGCCGGCGATGTCCACGAGCAACGACGCCGCCCGGTCCAGTGCCGCCACCGGAATCTCCGGGTCTACCTCGCGCTCGAAACGCTTGCTCGCCTCACTCGACAGCTTGTGCCTGCGCGCGGTCTTGAACACCGCGAGCGGATCCCACGTGGCCGCCTCGAGCAGGATGTCGGTGGTATCCGACCCGACCTCGGTGGACGCGCCGCCCATGACACCGGCCAGCGACACGACGCCCGAGTCGTCGGCGATGACGACGTCCTCGGGGTCGAGCACGCGCTCGGCCTCGTCGAGAGTCGTCAGCTTCTCGCCGGCCACCGCACGCCGCACCACGAGTTCACCACTGATCTTCGCGGCATCGAACGCGTGCAAAGGCTGGCCCAGTTCGAGCAGCACGTAGTTGGTGACGTCGACGGCCGGCGAGATCGGGCGGACACCCGACAGCAGCAACCGGCGCTGCAGCCACCACGGACTGACCGCCTTGGGATCGATACCGGTGACCCGGCGAGCGGCGAACCGCCGCGCCTTCGACTCGGCTTCGACGCGGATCGGCCACGCCTCCCCCTCCGCGGGGTACCGCGCCACCGACGCCGGGTCGGCGAAGTCGAGGTCGAAGCCGCACGCCAGTTCACGCGTGAGCCCGCGCACCGAGAAGCAGTAGCCGCGGTCCGGGGTGATGTTGAGTTCGATGACGGTGTCGTGCAGGCCCATCAGCTCGTTGGCGTCCGCGCCCGGCAGCGCGGTGCCCGGCTCGAGGACGAGGATGCCCGAATGGTCCTTGCCGATGCCGAGTTCGGCGACCGAGCAGATCATTCCGTCGGAGACCTGGCCGTACGTCTTGCGGGATGCGATGGCGAACCCGCCGGGAAGGACCGCGCCCGGTAGAGCGACCACGACGAGGTCGCCCTCGGCGAAGTTCCGGGCACCGCACACGATGCCCTGCGGCTCGGCCGCCCCCACGTCGACCTTGCAGAAACGGATGGGCTTCTTGAATTCGGTGAGCTCGGTGATCTCGAGAACCTTGCCGACCACGAGCGGGCCGTCGACGGGCTCGAGCCGGTCGACTTCCTCGACCTCGAGCCCGACCCGGACGAAACCTGCGTCCAGCTCCTCCGCAGTGACGTCCCAGGCCGGGGTGGCACGCTGCAGGATCTCGGTCAGCCAGGATTGCGCTACTCGCACGTCTGCTCAGCTCTCTCGTTCGTGAAAATGTCGTGACTGTGGTGGGCGGGATTCGGGTGACGCCGAGTCAGCCCTGGACACTGAAGGGCAGCGTGAATCGCACGTCGCCCTCGACGATGTCGCGCATGTCGGGAATCCCGTTCCGGAACTGCAGCGTGCGCTCGAGCCCCATGCCGAACGCGAACCCGGTGTAGACGTCGCGGTCGATTCCGGAGGCGCGCAGCACATTCGGGTTGACCATGCCGCAGCCGCCCCACTCGACCCAGCCCGCGCCGCCCTTCTTGTTCGGGAACCAGACGTCCACCTCGGCGGACGGTTCCGTGAAGGGGAAGTAGTTCGGGCGCATCCGCGTGCGGGTCTCGGGACCGAACAGTGCGCGGGCGAACGCGTCGAGCGTGCCGCGTAGGTGAGCCATGGTGAGGCCCTTGTCGACGGCGAGCCCCTCCACCTGGGAGAAGACCGGGGTGTGTGTGGCGTCGAGCTCGTCGGTGCGGAACGTCCGTCCCGGGCACACCACATAGATCGGCACCTCGCGCGAGAGCATCGTGCGTACCTGCACCGGCGACGTGTGCGTGCGCAGCACCTGGCGCGAGCCCTCCGGCGCGAGGTGGAACGTATCCTGCATAGTCCGCGCGGGATGATCCGGCAGGAAGTTGAGCGCATCGAAGTTGAAGTGCTCGGTCTCCACCTCCGGACCCTCGGCGACCTCCCAGCCCATGGCCACGAACACGTCCTCGACCTGCTCGGAGATGATGCTGATCGGGTGGCGGGCACCGACCGGCTGACGCTGCGACGGCAGCGTCACGTCGATGGACTCGGCGACGAGGACGGCGGCGTCGCGCTCGGCGAGCAGCACGGCGCGACGCTCGTCGAATGCCGCGGAGATCCGGGTGCGGGCGACGTTCACGCGCTTGCCCGCGTCGGCCTTCTCCTTGCCCGGGAGGGCGCCGAGTCCGCGGCGGGCGAGAGCGATCGGCGACTTGTCACCCATGTGTTCGACCTTGGCCTTCGCCAGGTCGTCGAGATCCGCTGCCGAAGCGAACGCCTTCTCGGCGCTCTCCGCCGCCGCAGTCAGAGCGTCGTCGGTGAGCGCGCTCGCATCGACCGCGTTGCCTTCGACCCCCGTGGAGACAGCGCCCTCTTTTTTAGCCACGACCGGTGCCACTCCTTAAGTTCTTTCAGTCAACACTCACGACGAAACCGAAACAGCTCGCCGTCAAATCTTATGCGATCCGATTTTCGCCGTTTCAGCTGTCGGTTCGCCTGCGGTTCTGGATCCGCGCGCTCGAGTACAGGCAGATCGACGCCGCCGTCGCCAGGTTGAGACTCTCGGCACGGCCGTGGATCGGAATCCTCACCCGGTGGTCCGCCCGCGCCGCGACGGCCGCGTCGAGACCGTGCGCCTCGTTGCCGAACAGCCACGCCGTGGGGCGGGCCAGCAATTCGTCGGCGTCGTCCAGATCGACTTCGCCGTCCGCCGCCGTCGCAAGCAACTGAATTCCGGCCGCGCTGATGCTGTCGAGTACCGCGACGGTGTCCCGCTCGCGCACCACCGGAAGGTGGAAGAGGCTACCCGCGGACGCCCGGACGCATTTGCCGTTGTGCGGGTCGACACTGTCGCCCGCGAGGATCGCCGCGTCCGCGCCCACCGCGTCCGCGACCCGGATGACGGTTCCCGCGTTGCCCGGCTCCGCGACCGCGACCGGAACCGCGAGCAGACGAGTTCCGGGTCGCACCGCGTCGGCCAGCGGAACGTCGAGTAGGTCGCAGACCGCGACGAGACCCGGTGGGGTCACGGTGTCGCTCAGCGCCCGAACCGCCCGGTCCGTCACCAGCGCCGTGCGGACACCCGCGGTGTGCGCCCGGTCGATCAACCGGGAATACCGCTGCTCCGCGTCCGCGGTGTAGAAGAGGTCGTGCACGGCCCGGGTGCCGAGCGCTTCGCCGACGGAGTTCTCGCCCTCCACCAGGAAACGTCCGACCTTGCGGCGTTCCGCCGTTCTCAGCAGCTTGACAGCAGAAACGACCCGTGGGGTGCGCTCGGTGAGCGGGTCCACGGGTCGTTTCCGAGGCTCTGAAGGCCGGGGCTCTGAAGGCCGGGGTGCTGCGAGACTCAGGCTGCTTCTCCGGCGGGAGCGTTCACGTCAGCCGGGAGCGCCGCCTTGGCCAGTGCCACGAGGCCGGCGAACGCCGCCGCGTCGGAGACGGCCAGCTCGGCGAGGTTCTTGCGGTCGACCTCGATCTCGGCCAGACGCAGACCCTGGATCAGGCGGTTGTACGTGATGTCGTTCGCCCGTGCAGCAGCGTTGATGCGCGTGATCCACAGCTTGCGGAAGTCGCCCTTGCGCGCGCGGCGGTCACGGTAGGCGTAGGTCAGCGAGTGGAGCTGCTGTTCCTTCGCCTTGCGGTACAGGCGCGAGCGCTGTCCGCGGTAGCCGCTGGAGGCTTCGAGAATCGAACGACGCTTCTTCTGGGCGTTTACCGCCCTCTTTACGCGTGCCACTGAAAAATCCTGTCAATCTTGGGGCGGTGAGCCGCCCCGGGTGGTCAGTAAAAGGGGTGTCGACTCAGATGTCGAGCAGGCGCTTGATGCGAGGAGTGTCAGCCTTGCTGACGACAGCCACGCCATCGAGGCGACGGGTCACCTTCGTGGCCTTGTGCTCGAGCAGGTGGCGGCGACCGGCCTTCTGGCGCAGGATCTTTCCGCTGCCGGACACCTTGAATCGCTTCGCGGTGCCGCTGTGGGTCTTCGACTTGGGCATGGAGTCCTCAGTTCTCTGTTTCCGGACCGTGATCCGGGTCGTGCTGGTGTAGTCGGACTAGCTGGTCGGCGCTTCGCCGGGCGCACTGCCGCCCGCCTGCTCGGCAGGTGTCGCCGGAGCCTGTGCCGGTTCGGCAGGTGCCGGAGCAGCCCGCTGCGCCGGCGGCGCCGCGGCGCTCTCCTGCGCCTTGACACGGGTCTTCGCGCCCTTGTGCGGAGCGAGCACCATCGTCATGTTTCGACCGTCCTGCTTGGCGGACGTCTCCACGAACCCGAGATCCGCGACGTCTGCACCGAGACGCTGCAGCAGTCGGAATCCGAGTTCCGGACGCGACTGCTCACGTCCGCGGAACATGATCGTGACCTTGACCTTGGATCCGGCTTCGAGGAAGCGAACGACGTTGCGCTTCTTCGTCTCGTAGTCGTGATCGTCGATCTTGGGGCGGAGCTTCTGCTCCTTGATGACCGTGAGTTGCTGGTTCTTGCGCGACTCACGCGCCTTCTGCGCGGCCTCGTACTTGAACTTGCCGTAGTCCATGATCTTGCAGACCGGCGGGCGAGCGTCGGGGGCCACCTCGACCAGGTCGAGATCGGCCTCGAGGGCCAAGCGGAGTGCATCTTCAACACGCACGATGCCAACCTGTTCACCTCCGGGTCCGACGAGGCGGACCTCGGGAACTCGGATGCGATCGTTGATGCGGGTCTCAGTGCTGATGGGGCCTCCTAGGTTGAACGGTCTTGTCTCGAGACCGCCAGCAGCCCGTACGCCCGGATTCCCAACAAAAAAGCCCCGCTGCGGTGAATTCTTCTCACCATGCGGGGCCCGATGTCGACCGATCAGACGAACTCACGGCTCGCGCCGATCCCTCATCTCCTCACACTCGAGGAACTCGATCCGAGTAGCCCCGGACCGAGCGACCGGACCACTGAGCTGCAGTTTTACCTGCCGCGCAGAGGTGGGAGTCGGACTCCACTTGCTGCCCCCGACAAATCCGAAGGCGGTCGTTGCGTCAAGAGTAACATTTGCGCACGTCGTGAGCTAATCGATACCGGGACGTTGCGCCGCCGGACGCTGGTGGAATCCTCTAAGGCATGACGGACAACAACGATCACACCCCGAACGAAGGCACCCCGGCCGGCGGCGACCAGAATACCGACGTCCGGGAGCTGGCCGACGTTCCCTCGGTCGAGGTCATCAGCCGCGCCGCGGTCATGCTGATGAGTTCGGCAGCCGAGAAGCTCGGCCTGTCCGACCCCGATCCCGAGTCCAGCCCGCACCTCGACCTCGACGAGGCCCGGCGCGTCATCACCGCCCTCGCCGGGTTGGTGACCGCATCGATCGAGTACCTCGGACCGCACGCGGGACCGATCCGGGAAGGCCTCCAGGCGCTGCAGCGCGCGTTCCGCGAAGCGTCCTCGCACCCGGACGAGCCGGGCAAGGGTCCGGGCGAGAAGTACACCGGCCCCGTGTACTGACATGGCGAGCAGCAACACGACTCGGAAGACGCCGGCCGGAGTCGACGAGTTCTCGACACCGTCGCCGACCCGGGCAAGCGCGCCGACAGTGTGCGACTGGTGGAACTGCTCACCGCGGCGAGCGGTGAGCCGCCCGCGATGTGGGGCACGAGCATCATCGGATTCGGTTCCCGTCACTACCGGTATGCCAGCGGCCACGAGGGCGATACCGCCCTGATCGGCCTCTCTCCCCGGGCCGCGGCGCTCACCCTGTACCTCTCGCTCGACTTCACCGAGCACGAGGCCGAACTCGCCGCACTCGGCAAGCACAAGCTCGGCAAGGGCTGCCTCTACGTCAAGAAACTCGCCGACGTCGACGAGTCGGTCCTCGTATCGCTGCTGAACCGATCCGTGGCTGCTGCCCGCGCGCTCTGATCGGACCTCACCGGTCGAACACGGTGCGGGCGTCACGGGGCGGTTCGCCGAAGAGGCTCGGATCGCGGGGGACGAACGATCGGCCGGTGAGAGTGGCGTCGGACACCCGGTCGAGCCGGAACCACCGGACACCCGACCGGCTTCGACACCACGCGACGAGGAACCACGACCCCCTCGTGTGAGCGAGCAGGTGTGGCTCGACGACCCGCTCGGTGCGGCCGCCGTCCCGGTCCACATACCGCAGCGACACCATCAGTTCGCGCTGCAAACCCTCTTCGACGACGCGGCGGATCCGCGGTTCCGCGCTGTCGAGTTCGGCGTCACGCCGGATCCACACCTTCGCGCCGAGCCGCTCCACCCGAGCCCGCGACTCCGCGTCCATCACGTCCAGCAACTTGGCCAGCGCCGCCCGGCCGTCGGTCGCGAACGGCGCATCGCGACACGCCGTGAGCGCTAGAGCCACCGAGACCGCTTGGGCGGGCGTGAAATTCACCGGAGGCAGCGTGCCGTTCCCGACGATTCCGTATCCCCCGCCCGGCCCCGCAGTGGCCCGGATCGCGGCGCCGGAGGACTGCAGCACCGCGATGTCCCGCTTGATCGTGCGGGTGGTAACCTCGAACTGGGCGGCCAACTGCTCCGCGGTGCGGCCCCTATCCCCCGCCCGGCGTAGTTCTTCCGTCAGGGCGTGGAGGCGGGCTGGGCGGTCCATGAGGGCAGTCTGCCGAACGACCACGACAGAGTCTCGATTCTCGCCGACGAATTCCGTTATGCGACCGTGACAAATACGGTGACGCGCTGATGTCACCGTTGCGGGTTCACTGTTGTCTCATGACTCGGACAAGCGAAGCACCCGGCAACTCGACCACTCACATCATTCTGGTTCCCGGATTCTGGCTCGGTTCGTGGGCTTGGGAGTCGGTGGCATCCGACCTCGCCGGCCACGGACATCACGTCACGACGGTGACCCTGCCCGGCCTCGACTCGGTGGACACCGATCGCAGCACCATTCGACTCGACGACCACATCTCCGCCGTCGTCGACGCGGTCTCGGCGACGCCGCCGTCGCAGCGTGCGGTCGTGGTCGCGCACAGCGGCGCAGGGCCGGTGGCCTACGCCGCGAGCGACCGGGTACCCGAACGACTGGCTCGGCTGGTCTACGTCGACTCCGGCCCGCTGCAGAACGGCACCGCACTCCGTGAGGATCTCGATCCTGCGGTCACCGAGATCCCGCTTCCGCCGTGGTCCGAACTCGAGGCCGAAGGCAGCAGTCTCGACGGACTGGACGACGCCACGCTCGACATGTTCCGCAGCCGGGCGGTGCCCGAACCGGCCGGTCCTGCGAGGGACAGACTCGACCTCCGCGACGGCAGCCGACTGGACGTGCCGACCACGGTGATCTGCACCAGCTTCCCGTCGGAGGTCATCCGGCAGATGGCCGAGGCCGGTCACCCGATGGCCGCCGAGCTCGCGCAGATCGCGAAGGTCGACTACGTCGATCTGCCGACCGGCCACTGGCCGATGTGGTCGCGGCCGGCAGATCTGGCGAACGCGATTGACGCGGCCGCCACGGTCTGACCGAACTCAGCTGACAGCTGCGGCCTTCTTCGGCGCCCGCTTGCGCGGCGCCGCGGAGGCCGCGGCGGTCTTCTTCGCCGACGCGGGCTTCCGCGTCGGCGACGACTTGGCGGCCTTCGACTGTGCGGCGGGAGGCGCAGGCACCGCGAGGACGCTCTCGAGGAACCGCCCTGTATAGCTCTCCGGAACCTGCGCCACCTCCTCCGGGGTGCCTTGTGCCACAACGGTTCCGCCGCCGGACCCACCCTCGGGGCCCATGTCGACCACCCAGTCGGACGTTTTGATCACGTCGAGGTTGTGCTCGATCACGATCACCGTGTTGCCCTTGTCGACCAACCCGTTGACGACTCCCAGCAGCTTGCGGATGTCCTCGAAGTGCAGACCCGTCGTGGGCTCGTCGAGGATGTACACCGTGCGGCCCGTCGAACGCTTCTGCAGTTCTGCGGCGAGCTTCACACGCTGCGCCTCACCACCGGACAACGTCGGCGCGGGCTGACCGAGCCGCACGTATCCGAGACCGACCTCGACCAGTGTCTTGAGGTACCGGTGGATCGAGGTGATGGGCTCGAAGAAGTCCGCGGCCTCCTCGATCGGCATGTCCAAGACCTCGGCAATGGTCTTGCCCTTGTAGTGGACCTCGAGCGTCTCCCGGTTGTACCGAGCCCCGTGGCACACCTCGCACGGCACGTACACGTCGGGCAGGAAGTTCATCTCGATCTTCAGCGTGCCGTCGCCGGAGCAGGCCTCGCACCTGCCGCCCTTGACGTTGAACGAGAACCGGCCCGGCTGGTAGCCACGCACCTTGGACTCCGTCGTCGCGGCGAACAGCGTGCGGATCTTGTCGAACACCCCCGTGTAGGTGGCCGCATTGGAACGCGGGGTGCGGCCGATCGGCGACTGGTCGACCTGCACGAGCTTGTCCAGCTGGTCGAGCCCGTTGATACGGGTGTGCCGGCCCGGCACCTGCCGGGCGCCGTTGAGCTTGTTGGCCATCACCGTGGCGAGGATGTCGTTGACCAGCGTCGACTTACCCGACCCGGACACGCCGGTCACCGACGTGAGCACGCCCAGGGGGAAGCTGACGTCGATGCCCCCGAGGTTGTGTTCGCGCGCACCGATCACCGTGACCTGCCGCTTGCGGTCGACGGGACGGCGGATCGCGGGGATCTCGATGTGGCTGCGACCCGACAGGTAGGCGCCGGTCAGGGATTCCTCGCAGTCGAGCAGCTCCTGGTACGGCCCGCTGTGGACGACCTTTCCGCCGTGCTCGCCCGCGAGCGGTCCGATGTCGACCACCCAGTCGGACGTGCGGATCGTGTCTTCGTCGTGCTCGACCACGATGAGCGTGTTCCCGAGGTCGCGTAGGCGCGTCAGGGTCTCGATGAGACGACGGTTGTCGCGCTGATGCAGACCGATCGACGGCTCGTCCAGCACGTACAGGACACCCACCAGACCCGAACCGATCTGGGTGGCGAGACGGATACGCTGCGCCTCACCACCGGACAGTGTCCCGGCGGCGCGCGCGAGCGACAGGTACTCGAGGCCCACGTCGAGCAGGAAGCCGAGGCGGGCCTGGACTTCCTTGAGCACCTGACCGGCGATGGCCTCCTCGCGGCTGCCCAGTGTGAGGCTGTTCAGGAAGTCGGCGCAATCGGATATCGACAGTTCGCAGACCTCGGCGATCGACTTCATGCCGAACTTCTCGTTCGCGATGGTGACCGACAGGATCTCGGGGCGCAGGCGCGCGCCACCGCACGCGGGACACGGAGTGTCGCGCATGTAGCCGTCGTAGCGTTCCTTCATCTGGTCCGACTCGGTCTGCTCCAGCCGGCGGTGCAGGAAGGGCATGACGCCCTCGAACTCGGCGTAGTAGGAACGGGTACGCCCGTACCGGTTCTTGTACCGGACGTGGACCTGCTCCTCGCTGCCCTCGAGGATCGCCCGGCGCGCCTTCGCGGGGAGTTTGTTCCACGGCGTCTTCATGTCGAAGCCGAGGATGTCGCCGAGACCGGACAGCAGACGGCCGAAGTATTCGGAACTCTGCCCCATCGACCAGGGTGCGATGGCACCGTCTTCGAGCGACAGCTCGGGGTCGGGGACCACGAGGTCGGGGTCGACCTCCTTGCGGATTCCGAGACCGGTGCACTCGGGGCAGGCGCCGTACGGGGAGTTGAACGAGAACGACCGCGGTTCGAGATCGTCGATGGACAGCGCGTGGCCGTTCGGACAGGCCAGCTTCTCCGAGAACCGGCGTTCCCGGTCGGCGGCGTTCTCCTCGCGGTCGACGAAGTCGAGGACGACGATGCCCTCCGCCAACCGCAACGCGGTCTCGACGGAGTCGGTGAGCCGCTGCTTGGAGCTGGCCTTGACGGTGAGGCGGTCGACGACGACCTCGATGTCGTGCTTCTCCTGCTTCTTGAGCTTCGGCGGATCGGTGAGCGGGTGCACCACGCCGTCGACCCGCACCCGGGAGTAGCCCTGCACGTTGAGCTGGTCGAACAGGTCGACGAACTCACCCTTGCGGGTCCGCACCACCGGGGCGAGCACCTGGAAGCGAGTGCCCTCCTCCATGTCGAGTACCTGGTCGACGATCTGCTGCGGCGTCTGCCGCGCGATCTGCTCGCCGCACACCGGGCAGTGGGCGGTGCCCGCCCGCGCATACAGCAGGCGGAGGTAGTCGTAGACCTCGGTGATGGTGCCGACCGTGGACCGCGGGTTCCGGTTTGTCGACTTCTGGTCGATCGACACCGCCGGGGACAGACCTTCGATGAAGTCGACGTCCGGCTTGTCCATCTGACCGAGGAACTGGCGCGCGTACGCAGACAGCGACTCGACGTAGCGTCGCTGGCCCTCGGCGAAGATCGTGTCGAACGCGAGACTCGACTTACCCGAGCCCGACAACCCGGTGAACACGATCAGGCTGTCGCGGGGTAGATCGAGATCGACCCCTCGCAGATTGTGCTCACGGGCACCCCGCACGATCAGGCGATCCGCCACTCCAAGTCCCTTCATTGTTCGACAGCCGAGGACGCGCAGCAACGCTGAGCCCTCTGGCCGTGCCATGGTAAGCGGGGGCACCGACACGTTCTGTGGGACGGATGGCCGCCCTGCCACTCACCTGCCTGTATTCGACGGTAGCCTCCCCATCATGACCGAGCAGCCCATGGTGATAGAAGACTCGTACACCGGCCACGTCTCCCCCGGTTCGGCGCCGCAGCGCCGCACCGTTCCGGGAGCCACGATCACGAAGATGTCCGTCGGCCCCATGGACAACAACGTGTACCTGGTCGTCTGTTCCGCAACCGGAAAATCCGTCCTCGTCGACGCCGCCAACGAGGCCGACCGCGTCAACCAGCTGATCGACGAACACGCCCCGTCCCTCGAATTGATCGTCACCACCCACCAGCACGGCGACCACTGGCTGGCCCTCGAGGACGTCGCGGCGGCCACGCGCGTCGACACCGCCGCCCATCCGCTCGACGCCGCCGCACTCCCCGTCCGACCCGACCGCCTCCTCGACGACGGCGACACCGTCGGCGTGGGAGAGGTCACCCTCGACGTGATCCACCTCGCCGGCCACACCCCGGGCTCCATCGCGCTCGCGTTCACGGAAGCGGGTGGCGTACGCACCCACCTCTTCACCGGCGACTCCCTCTTCCCCGGAGGTGTGGGGAAGACCGCCGATGCCGGCGCATTCGCATCGCTGCTCTCCGGCGTCGAATCCAAGCTCTTCGACCGCTACGGCGACGACACGGTCGTCTACCCCGGTCACGGCGACGACACCACCCTCGGCGCCGAGCGCCCCCATCTCGGGGAGTGGCGCGAGCGCGGCTGGTGACGCACCCGATCGCCGATTGCGCACCGAACGGTCCGCGATTGGCGATCGGCCTCCCTGGGTACTGGTGAATGGGCAGCCCGTCGGTTCGGCAACACAGTCGTACGCCGACGGCTGCCCGGAACTCTCGTTAGTGTGAGACGGGAGAACTCGAGATTGGGAGGCCAGGAATGCTTGTCCGTCGTATCGCTCGCCCACTGCTGTCCGCAGTCTTCATCAGCGGAGGGATCGATGCACTTCGAAATCCGGCGCAGAGAGCACAGGCCGCCGCACCACTGATCGACAAGTCCACCGAGAAGCTTCCCGAGTCCGTCACTCAGAAGATCCCGTCCGACCCGGAGACGTTGGTCAAGATCAACGCCGCCGTGCAGATCGGCGGCGGAGTGCTCCTTGCCACCGGGAAGGCGCCGCGACTCGCATCGCTCGCGCTGGCCGGCAGCCTCGTGCCCACTACCGTTGTGGGGCATGACTTCTGGAACGAGACCGACCCGGCGGAGAAGGCGGCACAGCGCACTCAGTTCCTCAAGAACGTCAGCCTGCTCGGCGGACTGCTGATCGCCGCCGTCGACACCGAGGGCAAACCGTCCCTCGGCTGGCGTGGACGCCGCGCCGCCCGGCACGCTCAGGAGACGGTGGTCGCGGCCCTGCCACTCGGATCGGGTCACGACCATCACGGTCCCGAGATCGCGGAGGCGTTGGCCGTAGCGTCGGAGCGTGCCCGCATCTTGACCGAAGAGGCCGCCGAGCGCGGATCCGAACTCCTGGAGGTCGCGAAAGACCGCGGTGCCGAACTCGCGAAGGTCGCGGCGGACCGCGGCCCCGAGTGGGCGGACGTCGCCAAGGAGCACGGCTCCGAGTGGGCGGAGGTTGCGAGGGAGCGCGGCGCGGAACTCGTCGAACTGGCGAAGGAACGCGGCGCGGAACTCGTCGACGTCGCGAAGGAACGAGGCCCGGAGTTGGCCGAGGTCGCCCGGGAGAAGGGCGGCGAATGGGCCGGCACCGCCGCGGAACGCAGCGAGGTGCTGGGCAAGCGGGCCCGCAAACAAGCGGAAGCCGCGCTCGAGAAGGCCCGAGCGAAGCGGGACGAACTGTCCCACTGACCCCGAGTCGCGGCGCCGACCTGCGCCGGATAATCGATCTGATCGGCCCCGGAGATCGCCCCTGACCTGCAATGTCAGCGGGCGGCCTCCGGGGCCGACTAGACTGTCCAGGCACTTTTGCAGCCGATCCGGTTGCAGCCGAACCAGTCAAGGAGACCTCTTGCCCGACGAGGACACGTCACGCGACGAGCGCGAGCTCGAGCAGCAGTACGTGACGATGCTCTACACCCGACTGGACGGGCTTCGCCGGTACGCGGCGAACCGGCTGAGCCGTGTACTGCTCGAAACCGGGGGGACGCCGCAGGCCCGCAGCGAGCGGGAGTCGTTCAACCAGCTCTACACCGAAGACCTCGCCAAGTACGACGCCGCCGAGAACGGGCTGTGCTTCGGGCGCATCGATCTCGACGGCGAGCACCGCTACGTCGGACGCCTCGGAATCCTCGACGAGGAGAACGACTACGAGACGATGCTCCTCGATTGGCGTGCGCCCCTTGCCCGCCCGTTCTACCTCGCTACCCCCGCAGCCCCCGACGGGGTCTCCCGTCGACGGCACATCCGGACGCGAAGCCGCCGTGTGACGGCCGTCAACGACGAGTATCTGGATCTGGCGGCGGCGGAGGCCGCGGGCACGATCACCGGCTCGGACGGCGTCGCGGGCGAAAGTGCACTGCTCGCGGCGTTGAACGCGGCCCGCACCGGTCAGATGAACGACATCGTCGAGACCATCCAGGGTGAGCAGGACACCATCATCCGGTCGGAGCACAAGAGTGTGCTGGTGGTCCAGGGCGGTCCCGGAACCGGCAAGACCGCGGTCGCGCTGCACCGCGCCGCCTACCTGCTGTACACCTACCGCCAGCAGCTCGCGAAGGCCGGCGTCCTCATCATCGGCCCCAACGCCACCTTCCTCGACTACATCGGCCAGGTGCTCCCCTCACTCGGCGAGACGGGTGTGCTGCTGTCGACCATCGGCGACCTCTACCCCGGTGTCCGCGCCACCGTCGAGGACAGCCTCGACGCCGGCGAGATCAAGGGCTCACTCGACATGCTGGACGTCCTCAAGAAGGCGGTCCGGGATCGGCAGGAAGTGCCGTCGCGACCGGTCGAGCTGACGTTCGACACCTACCAGGTCACCCTCGACCGTAAGGTCGTCACTCGTGCTCGCGGCCGGGCGCGGTCGTCGCGGCGCCCCCACAACCTGGCCCGCCCCATCTTCGTTTCGGCCGTCATCGAGGCACTCGCCCAGCAGCTCGCGGACGCGTTGGGTGCCAACGTCGTCGACGGCGGCAACCTGCTGAGCCGGGACGACATTGCGGACATGCGCGACGAGATGCGGGAAGATCCGGAGATCATGAGCGCGATCAGCGCGCTGTGGCCGGAACTGTCGCCGCAGCAGGTCCTCGCCGAGCTGTACGTCTCGCCGAAGCGGCTGGCCGATGCCGCCCCGAATCTCACCGAAACGCAACGTGACTCGCTGCACCGACCCGGAATGCGCGGCTTCAGCGCCGCCGACGCCCCGCTGCTCGACGAACTGGCCGAACTCCTCGGCGTCGACGACGCCGCGGAGCTGGAACGCGCCCGTCGCCAGTGGCGGGCACAGATCGCGGACGCCCAGGGTGCCCTGGACATCCTGACGGGGTCGGCCCCGCAGGACCTCGAGGACGAGCTGGACCCCGAGATCTTGATGGCCTACGACCTGATCGACGCCAGCCAGCTGGCCGAGCGCCACGACGTGGGACGGCATCAGACCACCGCGGAGCGCGCCGCGGGCGACCGAACGTGGACCTACGGTCACGTGATCGTCGACGAGGCGCAGGAACTCTCGGAGATGGCCTGGCGAATGCTGATGCGCCGCATACCGAATCGGTGGATGACGCTCGTCGGCGACACGGCGCAGACCGGCGACCCGGCGGGAACGTCGTCGTGGCAGCGGATCCTCGAGCCGTATGTCGCCAAACGGTGGAAGCTGACGGAACTGACCGTCAACTACCGCACACCGGCGGAGATCATGACGTCGGCGCGGCGGGTTCTCGCCGAGATCGACACCGAACAGACCGTACCGCGGTCGGTCCGCGAATCCGGCTTCGCGCCGTGGGCACTGAGGGTCGCCGAGGACGACTTCGCCGACACCGTGCGCACCTGTGTGTCCCGGGAAACCGGACCGGGCACGACTGTCGTGATCGGGGGTCACGACCTCGTCGCCGCTCTCGCCGATCTGCGATCCGACTCCGTCAGCGTCCTCACGGTGCGGGATGTCAAGGGATTGGAGTTCGACTCGGTGCTCATCGCCGAGCCGCAGGACATCCTCGACGAGTCGCCGCGGGGAATGAACGACCTCTACGTGGCCCTGACCCGCGCGACGCAACGGCTCGGTGTGGTGCACACCAGGCCCTTGCCCGCGGTACTGTCCGATCTCGCTCCGGCCGAGGTCGGGACCCAGTCGTGACGTCGGGCGGTCGCGGTCGGCTGATCGGGTGCGGACTCGTGCTCACCACGATCGTGCTGACCGCCTGCTCGGAGGCGACTGCCTCCGACCCGCCGTCGGCCTCGGTTGCCTCCCCCACGGCGGCGTCACATCTGGACGCCCGCGGGCAGCGCTACAAGGAATCGCTGATCGACGCCGGTATCCCGGCGCTGCCCGACGACACGGTCATGGCGCTGGCCAACGGGATCTGCGGCCGGCTGTCCGAGGGCACCGACGAGGCCACGATCCTCGCGCATCTGACCCCGATGGCGCAGTTCGCCTCGGCGACATCAGACAGCGGCCTCACCACCGAGCAGGTGGCGCGGGTCTATCTCGATGCCGCCGAGGCGAATTACTGCTGATCTTCTACTGCGTCAGCGCACCGTGTGAACGATGAGGACGTCGGACGTGGACTTGCGCGCGGCGTCGGACGGAACGGAGCCCAGGAGTCGTCCGGTGAGGGTGTTGAGTCCACGGTTACCGATCACCAGGAGACCGGCCTCGACCTCGTCGACCAGGTTGAGCAGCGACTCGACGGGGGCACCGACGACAGCGCGTTCCACGACCTCCTTGGCGCCGACGGCGTGGGCGCGCTCCTTCGCGGTGCGCAGGATCTCGTACGTCGGGGCCGAACCGGTGATCTGGTAGGCCTCGTCGCCGAGAGCGTCGGCGGCCTGCCCGACGTCCTTCGGGTCGGCCGGGTAGTACGCGCAGGCGATGATCAGCTTGGCACCTGCGTCCGCCGCGATGGCGGCAGCCTTCTCGACGGCCAGAAACGACGACTCGGAGCCATCGGTTCCGACGACAACGGTCCGGTAGGCGCTCATTCATTCCTCCATGTCTGCGGTGGTCACTTGGCCGGGGTCCAGACATACGTCATGCCTGGACCCAGCAGCCGCTGCGCTGACCCTAGCGGTATCGGTGCCCGCATAGGTGCATTTGCAGCACATGCCACAGGGGACGTCCCCAGTGCATGACGGATCACATTCCGCGAGCGCGCGGGCTGTGATCGGCGTCAGCGTGACGTGCGGACCTTGGGACCGAACACGCCGGCGGGGAACACTCCGTCCGCGACGATCGCGTCACGCCAGGGGGTCGCGAGTTCGACGAGCCGGGCTGCCCCGTCCTCCCCCAGCGCGGCCCACGGAGCCAACGCGAGATCGTCGGTGAGGTCCTCGACCAGTTCCCGCAATTCCTTGCCTTCGGCGGTGAGTTCGCCTCGGGCGTCCAGGATTTCCCGGTCGCGCAGGCTGTCGCTCGCCGAATCCCACTGATCCTGGGTCCAGGCGCGGCGGGTGATCGCGAACTTCTTCTGGAACCCGAATCCTGTCGCGGTGTGCGTGATCAGCGATTCGAGTCCGCTCAGTCCCGCCGTCTGCAGGGCGGCGATGTGACCGTCGCCGCGGTACTCGCGCAACAATGTGAGGGCATGCCAGAACGCGAGGTGTGGTGAGTTCGGCCACTCCACCTCCGCGTATCCCGCATAGAGCGGCCTTCCCTCGACACCCGGGATGCCCCGCGCCGCGATCGACACGAGTTCGGCTGCCTCGGCCATCTCCGGCGAATTGGTCACCGATTCACCGAGCAGTCGCACGTACGCCTCGCCGACACCCCGGTACCGCGCCTCCACGATGGCCGCGGGCGTGACCAGACCCCAGGCGCGCGGAATGATCGACTCGATCGCCGCCGGACTGAAGTTGAAGAAGGTGGCAGTGACGACGCCCGCGCCGACCGCGCCCATCGGCGCGGAACGTCCCGCGAAGTAGCCCATCCGACCCGGTTCGAGACCTGCCTCGATCAGCCGCTCCTCGACTTCGGGAACGAAGTAGCTGAGCGAATGAAGCAACTCCAAGGACCGAGCCGTACGACCTGCGTTGTGTGCATCCATACTTGCGACCGTACTGCCTCGGTTCCCCGCTATTTCAGGCCCGCAGCATCCATGCCGCGCAATTCCTTCTTCAGATCGGCGATCTCGTCGCGGAGTCGCCCGGCGAGTTCGAACTGCAGGTCGCGGGCCGCGTTCATCATCTGATCGGTCAATTCCTTGACCAGATCCGCCAACTCCGCCCTGGGCATCGACTTCGTGTCGCGGCCCTCGTAGACGCCGGCGCTGACCGAGCGTCCCGCCTCGCCCTGGGCGCGGCGACCGCGAGTGGCGTTGCGTCCCGAACCGCCGACCTCGACCCCGCTGGCCGTGTCCTCGGCCTCCTCGTAGACCTGGTCGAGGATGTCGGCGATCTTCTTCCGCAGCGGCTGCGGATCGACGCCCATCTTCTCGTTGTAGGCGATCTGCTTCTCGCGACGTCGCTCGGTCTCCTCGATCGCGTGCTGCATCGAGTCGGTGATCTTGTCGGCGTACATGTGGACCTGGCCGGAGACGTTGCGGGCCGCGCGGCCGATCGTCTGGATGAGGCTGGTGGAACTGCGGAGGAAGCCCTCCTTGTCTGCGTCGAGGATGGCCACCAGCGACACCTCCGGAAGGTCGAGACCCTCACGCAGCAGGTTGATACCCACCAGAACGTCGTACTCCCCCAGCCGGAGCTGCCGGAGCAGTTCGACGCGTCGGAGCGTGTCGATGTCCGAGTGCAGGTACCGCACCCGGATTCCCAGCTCGAGGAGGTAGTCGGTGAGGTCTTCCGACATCTTCTTCGTCAGGGTGGTGACGAGGACGCGTTCGTCGCGGTCCGCCCGCTCGCGGATCTCGTGCACCAGGTCGTCGATCTGCCCCTTGGTCGGTTTGACCACGACCTCGGGGTCGACGAGACCGGTCGGGCGAATGACCTGCTCGACGAACTCGCCGCCGGCCTGCCCCAGCTCGTATTTGCCGGGTGTGGCCGACAGGTACACCGTCTGCCCGATGCGCTGGGTGAACTCCTCCCACGTCAGCGGGCGGTTGTCGGTCGCGGACGGTAACCGGAAGCCGAACTCGACGAGGTTGCGCTTACGCGACATGTCACCCTCGTACATCGCACCGATCTGCGGGACCGTCACGTGGGACTCGTCGATGACCAGGAGGAAGTCCTCCGGGAAGTAGTCGATGAGCGTCGCGGGCGCCGTGCCCGGCCCACGGCCGTCGATGTGACGCGAGTAGTTCTCGATGCCGGAGCAGAATCCGACCTGCTTGATCATCTCGAGGTCGTACTGAGTGCGCATCCGGAGCCGCTGCGCCTCGAGAAGCTTGCCTTTGTTCTCGAGGTCGGCGAGCCGCTCCTCGAGTTCGGCTTCGATGTCCTTGACAGCGCGTTCCATCCGCTCTGGACCCGCGACGTAGTGCGTGGCCGGGAAGATGCGCACCGAGTCGACCTGCCGCACGACGTTGCCGGTGAGGGGGTGCAGGTAGTACAGCGCCTCGATCTCGTCGCCGAAGAACTCGATCCGCACCGCCAGCTCCTCGTACGAGGGGATGATCTCGACGGTGTCGCCACGCACCCGGAAGGATCCGCGGGTGAACGCCAGATCGTTGCGGGTGTACTGCACGTCGACCAGCAGCCTCAGCAGAGCGTCGCGGGGCACCTCCACACCGACCTCGAGCTGCACCGACCGGTCGAGGTACGACTGCGGGGTGCCGAGGCCGTAGATGCAGGACACGGACGCCACCACGACCACGTCCCGCCGCGAGAGCAGGCTCGACGTCGCGGAGTGCCGCAACCGCTCGACGTCGTCGTTGATCGACGAGTCCTTCTCGATGTAGGTGTCGGTCTGCGCGATGTACGCCTCGGGCTGGTAGTAGTCGTAGTACGAGACGAAGTACTCGACGGCGTTGTGGGGCAGCATGTCGCGCAACTCGTTGGCCAACTGCGCGGCGAGCGTCTTGTTGGGCGCCATCACCAGCGTGGGCCGCTGCACCTTCTCGATCAGCCACGCCGTGGTCGCCGATTTACCGGTACCGGTGGCGCCGAGCAGGACCACATCCTTCTCACCTGCGTTGATGCGCCGTTCGAGGTCCGCGATCGCCGTGGGCTGGTCGCCGGCCGGTTTGTGGTCGCTGACGACCTCGAAGCGTGCTTCCGACCGCTCGATCTCCCCGATGGGACGGAACTCGGAATGTGCCACCACGGGGTGCTCGGATGCAAACGCCATGAAACCAGGGTAGGCCGAGGTACCGACAAACTCCCCGCCGATCTCCGTCGGCTGAAAAATCCCGGTAGGTTCCCCACCATGGCAGGCGCGAGTCACGGCATCCACCCACCGAAGGTCGAGTACTTCGACCTACGAGATCACACCAACACCGACCCCAAGGGTTTCGTCCGCCACGTCGATCACTACCGCGTCGAGCCGTGGGGGCTGTACATGGCGCGCACCTCCGATCACCGGCAGTTCCACTACCTGGAGTCGTGGCTGCTCCCCGACCTCGGTCTGCGCGCGTCGATCTTCCACTACCACCCCTACCACCAGCGCGATCAGGACCACTACGTCGACATCGGCACCTTCACGCGGGGCGACGAGGTGTGGAAGTCCGAGGACCACTATCTGGATCTGGTGATCCGCACCGGCCGCGACACCGAACTCCTCGACGTCGACGAACTGATGGAGGCGCACAGCACCGGCGTGCTCGACACGGCGGCGGCCGAGCAGGCGATCCTCACCGCGACCACGGCGATAGACGGGATCGCCGCGCACGGCCACGACCTCGGTCGCTGGCTGGCGTCGATCGGCATGCCCATCGACTGGCGGTGACCTACGCGCTCCAACCGGTCCGCTCGGCCCATTCCCACGCCCGGTGGTAGGCGCGGTCGAACCACGGGGTCTTCGCATCGACGTAGGCGCTGATCGCGTCCCGGTAGTCGGTGTGCGTTGCCGCCTTCGCGGCCGCACCCTCCTTGAGCTCGAAGTACTCGGCGCGGGCGTCGGCGTCGGCCCGGAGCCAGTCGCGGAACACGAGCGCGAACTGCTGTCCGGGCCACCCGTCGACGCGGAGGTGGATGTTGACCGGCCGCCCGGGATCGGCGCCGCCGTGGATTCGCTTGCCCCACACCGCCGGGTCGGTCTCGCCGCCCTGGTACGCGGGCTTGGGGTCGTCGGCGGTGATGTGCTCGATGCGGGGAAACCCGGCGTCGGCGAGTGCGTCGGCCAGGTCGTCGGCCGTCTCGAGGTTCGCGACGGTCACCTGCAGATCGATGACGTCCTTGGCGGGCAGTCCCTCGACCGCCGTCGACCCGATGTGATCGATCCGCACGGCACGATCGCCGCAGACGAGGCTCAACCGGGCGATCAGCCTGTCCGCCTGCGCCGGCCACTGCGGATTCGGCGGAGTCAGCTCGGGCAGGACACGGACCACCGTCCGCGTGCGGATGTTCGACTCGAACGGCACGAGACGATCCGACCACAGCGCACGGATCTCCGGCTCGAGCGCGCCCGGGGCGCCGCTGTTGTCCAGCCAGACGTCGGCGGCGGCCCGCCGCTGATCGTCGTCCGCCTGGGCGGCGATCCGCGCTCGCGCGTCGGTCTCGGGCATTCCCCGCGACCCGACCAGCCGCTGCACGCGCTCCTCCGCATCGACGAACACGACGGCGACGAGGTGGAAAGCCGCGCCCATCCCGCCCTCGACCAGCAGCGGAATGTCCTGGACGAGAACGGCGTCCTTAGGTGCCGACTCGATGATCTCGGTAGTGCGCGCCCCGACGAGCGGGTGGACGATCGAGTTCAGCGCCAGCCGCGACTCGTCGTCGGCGAAGGCCCGCGCCGCCAGGGCGGGCCGGTCCAGCGTCCCGTCCGCGGTCAGGATCTCCTCGCCGAATCGCTCGACGAGCGCCGCGAGGCCGGGTGTACCGGGTTCCACGACCTCCCTCGCGATCACATCGGCATCGACGATCACGGCCCCGAGTTCGGCGAGGACCTTCGACACGGTGGACTTACCGGCTCCTATGCCTCCAGTGAGGCCGATTCTCAACACGTCTCCCAGTGTTGCATCCACCGCGGAACGAACGCGCACGTCCCTTGCCGATCTTCACCCTCTTCCCTCCCGGCAGACTCACCTGCCCCAAATACCACAGAAGCCCGACACGGTCGGTTATGTTCTAGCGAACGCACCCGACCTGCACCTTCTCGAAGAAGAGGAACGCCATGCGCGATCACCGCAACCAGTTCGGTCGGCACCGCCTCGGCATCGCAGGCGGGGTGCACTGCATAGAGATCCCCGAAGTGGCCTCCGCACTCGCCGAGCATCGGCGAACCTGGCTCACGACACTCATCAGCCAGGGCAGGCACAGCTTCGCATCCATGCGCAAGCGCGCCGAAGTGCAGTCTTCGCCCGGGTACTGGATACCCGCCACCGCGAACTGAGCGCCCCACACCCGAAAACACAGTGGCCCAACCTCCGAAGAGGTTGGGCCACTGTCATGTCCGGGTGTCCCGCTGTCCGGGTGTCCCGCTGTCCGGGTGTCCCGCAACGACGAGACCCCGCCCCTGCCGATGCAGGGACGGGGTCTTCGGCTGTGCCTGACGAGTCAGGCGGACTTGCTAGGCGTTGCCCGACAGCTTCTCGCGCAGAGCGGCGAGCTGAGCGTCGCTGGCCAGCGATCCACCGGCCGACTCGGACGACGTGGAGCTGGAGGACGAAGCGGCATCGGCGTCGGCGGCACCCGACTCGGAGGAGTAGCCGGCAGCAGCGGTGGCAGCCTCGGCGGCCTCGTCTGCAGCGGTCTTCTCCATCTGAGCGGTGTGCATCTTGTGACGACGCTCAGCCTCGGCGTAGCGGTTCTCCCACTCTTCACGCTGCTTGTCGAAGCCCTCGAGCCATTCGTTGGTCTCGGGATCGAAGCCCTCGGGGAAGATGTAGTTGCCCTGCTCGTCGTAGCTGTCCGCCATGCCGTACTTGGACGGATCGAACTCGGCGTTGTAGTCCTCGTTGGCCTGCTTCAGCGACAGCGAGATACGACGACGCTCGAGGTCGATGTCGATGACCTTGACGAGTGCATCGTCGTTGACGCCGACAACCTGGTCCGGGACCTCCACGTGGCGCTCGGCCAGCTCGGAGATGTGGACGAGGCCTTCGATTCCCTCTTCGACGCGCACGAAGGCACCGAACGGAACCAGCTTCGTGACCTTGCCGGGCACGATCTGGCCGATGGCGTGCGTGCGGGCGAACTGACGCCACGGGTCTTCCTGAGTGGCCTTGAGCGACAGGGAAACGCGCTCGCGGTCCAGGTCGACGTCGAGAACCTCGACGGTGACCTCGGTACCGACCTCGACAACCTCGGACGGGTGGTCGATGTGCTTCCAGGACAGCTCGGACACGTGCACCAGGCCGTCGACGCCGCCCAGGTCCACGAAGGCACCGAAGTTGACGATGGAGGACACGACGCCCTTGCGGACCTGGCCCTTCTGCAGCTGGTGCAGGAACTCGCTGCGAACCTCGGACTGCGTCTGCTCGAGCCATGCGCGGCGCGAGAGGACGACGTTGTTGCGGTTCTTGTCGAGCTCGATGATCTTGGCCTCGATCTCCTTGCCGACGTACGGCTGGAGGTCGCGGACACGGCGCATCTCGACGAGCGAAGCGGGAAGGAAGCCGCGCAGGCCGATGTCGAGGATCAGGCCGCCCTTGACGACCTCGATAACGGTGCCCTTGACGGCCTCGTCCTTCTCCTTGAGCTCCTCGATGGTGCCCCAGGCGCGCTCGTACTGAGCGCGCTTCTTCGACAGGATCAGTCGGCCTTCCTTGTCCTCCTTGGTGAGGACGAGAGCTTCGACCTCATCGCCCACGGAGACGACCTCGTTGGGGTCGACGTCGTGCTTGATGGAGAGCTCACGGGAAGGGATGACGCCTTCGGTCTTGTAACCGATGTCGAGCAGGACCTCGTCACGATCGACCTTGACGATGGTGCCTTCGACGATGTCGCCATCGTTGAAGTACTTGATCGTTGCGTCGATGGCGGCGAGGAAGTCCTCGGCGGAGCCGATGTCGTTGACGGCTACCTGCGGCGAGGTCACGGTGGTGGAGGGCATGTGTTGAGTTGCTCCGGACGGGTTGTGGTCGGTTGATGGTGTTCTGTCGGACAAGCAACCTGAACCGACGAAATAATCCCGCCGAATCAGATCACCGCAAGCGCAATGAACGACACCCGACTGGAACCGAACGAACTCGAACTGAACCGATCCGATGCCGCACACATAGACACTCGCGTGCAATAGGCTACGCGCCCCTGGGCAAGCTGGGCAAACCCGGGCACGTTCCCACGCTCTACTCTGTTGCCCATGTCCGATCCCCGCCCGTCCGATTCTCCCCTCTCCCCCGAAGACGACCGCCACGGCACCGCCAACAGCGTCCTCGGAACCACCGGGGTGAGCCGCGTCCGCGTCGATTCCGAATCCAGTGAGCGCGCGAGCCGCGCCTGGTGGGACGCGGACGCCGACGACTACCACCGCACGCACGGCGAGTTCCTCGGTGTCGACTCGACCGAGGGCGAGTTCGTCTGGTGCCCGGAGGGACTTCACGAGGGCGACTACCACCTGCTCGGTGACGTTGCGGGCAAGGACGTCCTCGAGGTGGGCTGCGGTTCGGCACCCTGCGCGCGGTGGCTGGCCGGCCGGGGCGCCCGGGCGGTCGGGCTGGACCTGTCGATGTCGATGCTGACCCGCGGAGTCGAGGCCATGCAGGCGGGAGGCGCGACCGTGCCGCTGGTGCATGCGGGAGCCGAGCACCTCCCCTTTGCCGACGCGAGCTTCGACATCGCGTGTTCGGCTTTTGGTGCGGTTCCGTTCGTGGCGGATTCACAGCAGGTGATGCGTGAGGTCGCGCGGGTTCTTCGTCCGGGCGGGCTGTGGGTGTTCGCCGTCAACCACCCGATCCGCTGGATCTTCCCCGACGATCCGGGGCCCCGCGGGCTGACCGCGTCGCTCCCCTATTTCGACCGCACGCCGTACGTGGAGGTCGACGGCGACGGCGTCCCCACCTACGTCGAACACCACCGGACGATCGGCGACCGGGTCCGCGAGATCGTCGCGGCCGGACTCGAGGTGCGCGACATCATCGAGCCGGAGTGGCCGGAGTGGCTCGACCGCGAATGGGGGCAGTGGAGCCCCCTGCGGGGACAGATCGTCCCCGGCACCGCCATCTTCAGCTGCCGCAAACCCGTGAGTACTTAGTAACCGCCCGCGGTTAATAAGTACTCACGGGGCCGAAGGCCACTACAGGAGCTTCGACAGGAACAACTTGGTGCGGTCGTGTTGCGGATTGGCCAGCAACTCGCGGGGATTGCCCGACTCGACAACGACGCCGGCGTCCATGAACACGAGCTGGTCGGCGACCTCGCGCGCGAAACCCATCTCGTGGGTGACGACGACCATGGTCATTCCGCCGGCCGCGAGATCCTTCATCACGGTGAGCACCTCCCCGACCAACTCCGGGTCGAGGGCGGACGTCGGCTCGTCGAACAGCATCAGCTTGGGGTCCATTGCGAGCGCGCGGGCGATCGCGACACGCTGCTGCTGACCACCCGACAGTTGCGCCGGGTACGCGTCCGCCTTCTCGCTCAAGCCCACCTGCTCGAGGAGATCCCGTCCTCGCTCGAGCGCCTTCTTCTTGCTCAGCCTCTTCACCTGGATGGGCGCCTCGATGATGTTCTCGAGCGCCGTCCGGTGCGGGAAGAGGTTGAAGTGCTGGAAGACCATCCCGATGTCGCGGCGCTGCTTCGCGGCAGCCCTGGGGTGGAGTTCGTAGAGCTTGCCGCCCCGCTCGGAGTACCCGACGATCTCGCCGTCGACGTACAGCCGCCCGGCGTTGACCTGCTCGAGGTGATTGATGCACCGCAGGAACGTCGACTTCCCCGAGCCCGAGGGCCCGACCAGGCACAGAACCTGGCCGGAGTCGATCTCCAGCGACACGCCCTTGAGTACCTTCAGCGCCCCGAAGTTCTTGCAGACCCGGTCCGCCTTGACCATCGGCGTCATCGTCGTTCCCCTCCGGGTGTGTCGGGCAAGGTTTCCGGCCCGGGTTCGATCACCAGCGGCTTGCCCTGCGCGTCGGCGAGTGCCTGCAATTGCCGCGGGGTGAGCTTGCGGGACGCACCCTTCGAGTAGTACCGCTCCAGGTAGAACTGGCCGATCATGAGCAGGCTGGTGATGGCGAGGTACCAGGTGGCGGCCACCATCAACAACGGGATGGGCTGGAAGTTCGCGCCCGAAATGTCTCTGGCACGTCCGTACAACTCCAGGCTGTACGGCACCGCGGTGACCAGCGACGTCGTCTTCAACATGCTGATCAGCTCGTTGCCCGTGGGCGGGATGATCACCCGCATGGCCTGCGGGAGGACCGTGCGGCGCATGGTCTGCGACCACGTCATGCCGAGCGCCACCGACGCCTCGGTCTGCCCTTCGGCGACCGAGTTCACACCGGCACGGACGATCTCGGCCATGTACGCGGCCTCGTTGAGTCCCAGCCCGATCACCGCGAACAGGAACGCCGCGTTGATGCCCTGCAGATCGATGTGCACGAACTGGTGGACGAACGGGATTCCCAGATCCAGCTGCTTGTAGATGGACGGGAACAGTCCCCAGAACACCAACTGCACGTAGACCGGGGTCCCGCGGAAGATCCACAGGTAACCCCACGACGCCGCCTTCAGCACCGGGTTCGGCGACAGCCGCATGACGGCGAGCACCACACCCAGAATGATGGCGATCGCCATCGACAGGATCGTCAGCTGGATGGTGTTCCACGCCGCGGCCGAGATCCGTGCATCGAACAGATAGCGGGCGTAGATGTCCCAGCGGTACGCCTCGTTGGTGCGCGCACCGTTGACGAACAGCGCCAGCAGCAGGCCGACGACGATCGCGGCGATCCAGCGGCCGGGCCGCCGCAGCGGGATCGCCTTGATCGGCTCCGGTTCCTGCCCCGGCTCGGTGCCGGACCGGTCCGGGGCCTTCTCCACGTCAGACACTCGTCAACCGCTCAGCTCGTGGCGCCGTTGATCTGCGAAGTCGTGATGACGCCCGCCTCGACGCCCCAGTTCTCCGCGATCGTCCGGTACGTGCCGTCGTCGATGAGGTGCTGCAGCGCCTGCTGGAGGGTCTGCGCGAGCGGCGAACCCTTCGCGACGGGCCAGCCGTACGGCGCGGCGTCGAAGACCTCGCCCGCAGCCTCGATCTTGCCTTCGCTCTGCTTGATCGCGTACGCGGTGACAGGCGAATCGGCGGACATCGCGTCGACCTTGCCGAGGGCGACGGCGCTGGCGGCGTCGTCCTGGCTGTCGAACTTCACGATCTCGATGGGCGGCTTCCCGGCCGCGACGCACGCCGCGCTCTTGGCGGGCACCTCCTCGAGATCCTCGATGGTGGTGGTCTGCACGCCGACCCGCAGGCCGCACGCGTTGGTGGGGTCGACGGACTTACCGGCGGGCTGCGCCCACTGCACTCCGGCGCTGAAGTAGGTGGTGAAGTCGACCGACTGCTCGCGCTCCTTGGTGTCGGTGAATGACGACATACCCATGTCGTAGCTACCGGCCTGGATCGACGGGATGATCTTGTCGAAGTCCGCCTCGGTGTACTCCGGTGTCACGCCGAGCACCTTGCCCACCGCATCGACGAGATCGACGTCGAAGCCGACGATCTTGCCGCTCGGATCCTTGAACTCGTTGGGCGAGTACGGAATATTGACACCGACGATGATCTTGCCGGACGAGGCGATCTCCTCCGGCAGCGTCGCCGCGATGGCATCCACCTTGTCGACTTCCACGGCGACGGTCTCTTCTCCGGAAGGCGTACCACCGCCCTCGGTGTTGCTGGCGCATCCGGCGAGCAGCAGAGCGCTGCCACCCGCCAGTGCACAGATGGTGCGGGCCACTCGGCCTCGCGCGAAGACGGATCGACCAGACACTGGCATGTCCTCCAAGGAAATCGTGGTACACCGAGCGAGCTACGGCGACGGAGAACTCTCGAACTCCGAATAGTCGAACGGTAGGTTACGGCACCCACATCTGCGGACGTCGTTACCGAACATTAACGGCCTGCCGCGGCCCGTGGCGGCGGTTTCAGCGACGGAGTGTGCGGGCGAGGACCGTCTCCGTGAATTCACTGGTCGACGCGAGTCCACCCAGGTCAGCCGTGGCGACGCCGGATGCGATCGTCGTGCGGACGGCGTCGCGGATCCGGTGGGCCGCGCCGGCCAGATGCCGGTCCGCGCGGCGGTCCCCGAGCCACTCCAGCATCATCGCGGCCGACAGCATCAGCGCCGTCGGGTTGGCCCGGTTGTGCCCGGCGATGTCCGGTGCCGCGCCGTGCGCCGCCTGCGCCATCACCTTCGTCTCGGAACTGTTGATCGACGGCGCCGTACCGAGCGAGCCGGACAGTTCGCCCGTCAGATCCGACAGGATGTCGCCGAACATGTTCTCCGTGACCACGACATCGAAATCGGCTCCCCGGCGCACGAGATGCGCCGTCATCGCGTCCACGTGCTCGTCTTCGATCCGCACGTCCGGGTAGTCGCGCTCCCCCACCTCGCGGCACACGTCCCGGAACAGTCCCGTGGTCATCGACAACACGTTGGCCTTGTGCACGATCGTGACGTGGGAGCGCCGCGTCCGCGCCAGCTCGAATGCGGTGTGCGCGATGCGCTCACACGCCTGCCGAGTCACCACGCCGACGGCCAGCGCCACGTCGGGCGTCGGCATGAACTCGCCGCTCCCGGCGAACATGTTCCGATCGGCGTACAGCCCCTCGGTGTTCTCCCGGACGATGACGAGATCCATGCCGGGCACCGTCGCGGCGACGCCCTCGAGTGATCGCGCAGGCCGGATGTTCGCGAAGAGTTCGAACCGCTTGCGCACCACCCCGCCGGGTGTCAGCCGGCCGCGGAACGGCTCCGGGTAGGCGGCGCTGTCGTGGGGACCGAGAATCCAGGCGTCGAGTGCGTCCAGCGCCGCGAGCGTGGAGTCGGGGATCGGCGTGCCGTGCGACTCGATGGCCTCCAGACCGAGGGGCAGTTCCACCCACTCGACGTCGCCGCCGGCCGCGGTGACCGCGGCCGAGACCACCCGCTGTGTCGCCGGAACGATCTCGTGACCGATGCCGTCGCCGAGGAGCACCCCGATCCGTCTGCCGGAAATGTTTGCCGTAGCACCGCTCATGAGGCCATCATTGCCTACCATGGTCCAGTCGGTGGAACTGCTGTTCGACGAAGCGACCGACGTTGCCGTTCGCGCCGAGTGGCAACGCCTGTGGGACGCCGGGATGCCCAGCCGCACGCGCGTGCGCGCCGAATCGAATCGGCCGCACATCACCCTGTTCGTGGCGCGCCACATCCCACCCGAGATCGACGAACTGCTGGGCCGCCGGATCCCGACGCCGTCGTTCCACGTCCGGCTCGGCGGACTCGTGATGTTCGGTGGCCGGCACGTCACGCTGTCCCGGCTTGTGGTGCCGTCGAAGGCCCTGCTGTCTCTGCACCACACCGTGTTCGACCTCGCGGGGCACTCCACGGAGATCACGCCGCACATCCGCCCCGGCGAGTGGACGCCGCACGTGACGCTGGCCCGTCGGCTCCCGGCCGATCAGATCGCGGACGCCGCGCGGTTGCTCGACGGCGGCGACATCATCGGCCGGGCGTCGGTGGTGCGCCGGTGGGACGGGGACGCCAAACGGGAGTGGGTGATCACCGCGCCGCCGTGATCACGACACACCGGCGGGCGTTGCCGTCGCGGCCGCCCGTCTCGAAGACCGTTGCGTGACGACGATTCCCGCGATCACCGCAAGTGCCCCCACCGGCTGGTTCCACGAGATGTGCTCTTCGAGTGCGACCGCACCGAGCACCACACCGACCACCGGCGTCAGGTAGGTGACGGTGGACGCGGCCGTGGGTCCCCAGCCTCGCACGACGTTCGTGTTCCACACGAACGCCAGTCCGGTGCCGAACGCCCCGAGTCCGATCATCGACGCGACGATCGCCGGCGTCAGGTGCATCGGTGTGCTCGCCACCCACGGGGTCACGAGGACCATGGCCGCAGCGGCGATCGACACCTGCATGAACGCGATGGTGGGCGTGTCGACGCCCCGCGGAAGCACGAACCGCCGCAGATAGACCAGTGCGACGCCGTACGACGCGGTGGCCCCCAGACACGCGAGTTGAGCGGGAACGCTGCCGACGAGCCCCGCCTGCCACGGCGCGAGCACCACCACGACACCCGAGAATCCCAGGAGCAACCCGAACAGCTTTGCGTCCGTGAGCTTCTCCCCCGGCAGGAACGCCAGGGCCACCGACATCGTCATCAGCGGCGTCGTCGCGTTGTAGATGCTGGCCAGGCCCGAACTGATGCTCTGCTCGGCCCAGCTGAACAGCAACCACGGCACGAGGCACTGTGCGACCGCCAGCACCGACAGGTGCGCCCAGGTGGTCGCGTCACGCGGCAACCGCGCCCTGCTGAGACCGAGCACGGCACCGAGCGTCAACGCTCCGAACACCAGCCGCCACAGGACGACCTGAGTGAAGGACAGGCCCTCGAGCCCGACCTTGATGAAGAGGAAACTCGCGCCCCAGGCGAGCGCCGCGCCCGCGTACTGGACCGCCAGATTCGACCTCAAAACCGGAAGTCCCCGTGCTGGGTGACTTCGTTGTGGGTGTCGGGCGTGCGGCCGGCGAGCGCCAGCGCGTCGAGCGCCAGGAACACGAGGAGTACCACGACCAGGATTGTCATGTCTTCAGCCTGGTTCCCTCGGCCCCCGAGAAAAAGTGGCAGAAATGACATAGTTGACCGTATTTCTGCCATACTGGTGTGGTGCTGAAAAAGGTGGTCGTACCGCTCATGCCACTCACCGAGGCGTTCGAACTCGGTGTCGCCTGCGAGGTCTTCGGATTCGACAGATCCGACGACGGTCTGCCCACCTACGACTTCTCCCTCGTCGCCGGCTCACCGGAACCCATCCGCACCCGATTCGGCTACGGCATCGACGTTCCGTACGACCTCGACCGACTCGACGACGCCGACCTCGTCGTCGTCCCCGCGGGCGGAACCTACGCCGAGGCAGACGGCACCTTCGTGTGCGCGAAGGACCCCGATCCGTGCATGGATCCGCTCCTCGGCAAACTCCGGGCGGCGGTCGACCGGGGCGCCAAGGTCGCCAGTCTCTGCAGCGGCGCGTTCGTGCTCGGTGCAGCCGGACTGCTGGACGGACGCAAATGCACCACCCACTGGCGGCACGCCCAGCGCCTCGCCGAACTCCACCCCGCGGCCACCGTCGACCCGAATGTCCTCTACGTCGACGACGACCCCGTTCTGACCAGCGCGGGCACCGCCGCCGGCATCGACCTGTGCCTGCACATCGTGCGCAAGGAACAGGGCAGCCGGGTGGCCAACGGCATCGCCCGGCGCATGGTGGTCCCACCCCACCGGGACGGCGGCCAGGCTCAGTACGTGGCGATGCCGCTGCCGTCGACGACGATCGACACCCTCGGGCCGCTGCTCGACTGGATGACCGAGCACCTCGCCCTCGACCTCACGGTCACCGCCGTGGCCGCCAAGGCCAACATGTCGCCCCGCACGTTCGCTCGGCGCTTCCAGGCCGAGACCGGCACCACCCCGGCCCGGTGGCTCAGCGATCAGCGGGTGCTGGCCGCGCAGCACCTGCTGGAGAACTCGGACCTCTCGGTCGACGTGATCGCCGAGCGCGTCGGCTTCGGCGGCGGCGCTGTCCTGCGGCAGCATTTTCTGCGGCTCCGCCACACCACCCCGCAGGCGTACCGCCGCACGTTCCGCGCCACGGAGCGCACCGGCTGAGAAGCACGCGGGGAAGAATCGGCGGCGACCCGGCGTTGCACAGGCAACACAGTCACCGAACGAAAGGACCCTCGTGGCCACCAAGACACTGACTCAGCAGAACTTCGACGAGACCGTGACCGGCAACGACGTCGTTCTGGTCGACTTCTGGGCATCGTGGTGCGGACCGTGCCGCTCCTTCGCGCCCACGTTCGAGGCCTCGTCCGAGCAGCACCCCGACGTGGTTCACGCCAAGGTCGACACCGAAGCGGAGCAGGGCATCGCCGCCGCGGCGAACATCCGCTCGATCCCGACGATCATGGCGTTCCGTGAGGGCGTGCTGGTGTTCAGCCAGCCGGGCGCACTGCCGCCGGCGGCGCTCGAGGATCTGGTCACGCAGGTCAAGGCACTCGACATGGACGAGGTGCGCAAGCAGATCGCCGAGCAGGCTCCCGCCGAATAGGGCGGAGGAGCGCCGCCGCCTAGTGCGCGGCGGCGTCCCAACTGCGACCGGTGCCGACGGACACGTCGAGCGGCACCGACAGTTCGATGGCCGAGGACATCTTGTCGCGGACCAGCTCCTCGACCCGTGCCCGTTCCGCATCGACGACCTCGAGCACGAGTTCGTCGTGGACCTGCAGCAGCATGCGCGACTTCAGGTCCGCCTCGCGCAGCGCACGCTGCACATTGATCATGGCGACCTTGATGATGTCGGCGGCGGTGCCCTGGATGGGCGCGTTGAGCGCGGCCCGCTCGGCGACCTCCCGCCGCTGACGGTTGTCGCTGGTGAGGTCGGGCAGGTAGCGGCGGCGCCCGTACAGCGTCGACGTGTAGCCGTCCTTGCGGGCCTGCTCCACGACCTCGTGCAGGTAGTCGCGAACCCCGCCGAACCGCGCGAAGTACGCCTCCATCTGCGATTTCGCCTCTTCGGTCGAGATCTTGAGCTGGGCTGCCAGCCCGAACGCGCTGAGCCCGTACGCCAGGCCGTAGGACATCGCCTTCACCCGCCGGCGCAGCTCGGGCGTGACCTCCTCGATCGGCACGCCGAAGGCGCGGGCACCGACGAAGCTGTGCAGATCCTCCCCGGTGTTGAACGCCTCGATCAGGCCCTCGTCGCCGGACACGTGGGCCATGATCCGCATCTCGATCTGGCTGTAGTCGGCGGTGAGCAGCGAGTCGAAGCCCTCGCCGACGACGAAGCCGTCCCGGATCTGGCGGCCCGCATCGGTACGCACCGGGATGTTCTGGAGGTTGGGCTCGGTGGACGAGAGCCGGCCGGTGGCCGCGACGGTCTGGTTGAACGTCGTGTGGATGCGCCCGTCCTCGGCGACCGTCTTCAGCAGACCGTCGACGGTCACCTTCAGTCGCGTCGCATCGCGGTGCGCGAGCAGGTGCTCGAGGAACGGGTGCGACGTCTTCTCGAACAGGTTCTGCAACGCCTCGGCGTCCGTCGTGTAACCGGTCTTCGTCTTCTTCGTCTTGGGCATCTCCAGCTCGTCGAACAGCACGACCTGCAACTGCTTGGGTGACCCGAGGTTGATCTGCTTGCCGATGACCCCGTACGCCGCCTCGGCCGCCTCCGAGACCTGCGCGGCGAATCGGCTCTGCAGGTCGTGCAAGTGGTCGCCGTCGACGGCGATACCGGACGCCTCGATGACGGCCAGCACTTCGAGCAGCGGCAACTCCATCTCCGAGAGCAGAGCGGTCGATTCGATGTTCGCGAGTTCCGTGTCGAGCGCGGCCGCGAGGTCGAGGACGGCGCGGGCGCTGAGAATTTCGGTCTCGGCGGCTTCGGCGTCGAGCTGATCGGCGTCGTCGAGCAGCGACAGCTGCTCCTGGCCGGTCTCCTCCACCCGCAGCTCCCGGCGCAGGTACCGCAGCGACAGGTCGTCGAGGTTGAACGTCCGCTGCCCCGGCCGCACCAGGTAGGCCGCCAGCGCGGTGTCGCTGGTGAGACCGCCGAGCACCCAGCCGCGTCCGCGGAGCGCGTGCATCGCCCACTTGGCTTCGTGTAGGGCCTTCGGCTGATCCGCGTCGGCGAGCCAGTCGCCGAGGGCCTTCTCGTCCTCCGGGGTGGCAGCGGCGGTGGCGACGTACGCCCCCTCGCCGTCGGCGGACGCGATGGCGATCGCCGTCACGTCACCGCCGTACGGGGTGCGGGTGCCGACCACCGACACGCCGGACCGCTCACCCGTCGACGCGTGCGCCGACAACCAGTCCGCGACCGCACCGGGTTCGAGCGCGCTTCCGCGCACCTCGAAGCCCTCCTCGGCCTCCGCCTCGACCGGGGCGAGCGTGGCGAACAGCCGGTCGCGCAGCACCTTGAACTCGAGGTCGTCGAACAGCGCGTGGATCTTCTCCCGATCCCACTGCGCGAGCATCAGCTGGTCCGGGGTGTACGGCAGCGGGACGTCGCGGACCATCTCGGTGAGTTCCCGGTTGAGCAGGACGTTCGGCAGGTTCTCCCGCAACGCGTCCCCGACCTTCCCGCGGACCTTGTCGACGTTGTCGACCAGGCCGACGAGATCGCCGTACTCCTTGATCCACTTGGTGGCGGTCTTCTCCCCCACCCCCGGGATGCCCGGCAGGTTGTCGCTCGGGTCGCCGCGCAGGGCCGCGAAGTCGGGATACTGCGCAGGTGTGAGCCCGTACTTCTCCTCGACGGCCGCCGGCGTGAACCGGGTGAGGTCGGAGACGCCCTTCTTGGGGTAGAGCACCGTCACCCCGTCGGTGACCAGCTGCAGCGAGTCCCGGTCGCCGGTGACCACGAGGACCCGGTATCCGAGCGCCTCGGCCTGGGTGGTGAGGGTGGCGATGATGTCGTCTGCCTCGAAGCCCTCCTCGGCCATCACCGGGATGCCGAGGGCCCCGAGCACGTCCTTGGTGATCTCGACCTGTCCCTTGAACTCGTCCGGCGCCTTGCTGCGGTTCGCCTTGTACTCCGGGAACCGCTCCGCCCGGAACGTCTGCCTGGACACGTCGAACGCCGCCGCCACGTGGGAGGGCTGTTCGTCGCGCAGCAGGTTGATCAGCATCGACGTGAACCCGTAGACCGCGTTGGTGACCTGACCGCTGTGTGTCTTGAAGTTCTCGGCGGGCAGGGCGTAGAACGCGCGGAAGGCCAGCGAGTGACCGTCGAGCAGCATCAGGGTGGGGCGATCTTCGGACGACGCGGGTGCGCCGGACGCGGGGGACGTGGTGGACCGGGGGGTGGTTGCAGGGCTCACGGTTGCCCAGTCTAGGGAGCGGATCCGACACCGATCAGCCGGATGCGATACCCAACCGAAACGTGCCGGAAATCCGAGAACCCGATTTCGTGCGACCGGAGCCGTTAGAGTCCGGAAATTGCGGCACGGGCGGTAGTCGAGTCCGTCGCCGTACGTTCCTGACCGATCTACACGTCCCCGGAGGACCTGCGTGGCCCCAACCGTGAGGAAGCGACTCCCAGCAGTGAGGACGCGACCGACATCCGCGAGGAGACGCACGAGGCGAGGGTCGGTCACCCGGCAACTCGGCCGTGCGTTCGTCCTCGTCCTGCTAGGCCTCGTCGCGGCGATCGCTTTCGG
>RRBB01000609.1:0-1518 GCA_006543605.1 Rhodococcus sp. WS4 | reverse complement strand
CCGACGTCAGATCCGGCCGCGACACATACCCCCGCGCCAACTGCACACCCGCCAGATACAACTCACCCGGAACACCCACCGGAACCGGACGCAACCGCCCATCAAGGACGAACACCTGCGAATTCCACACCGGCGCACCGATCGGCACACCAGCTCCAATCTCGCCTGTAGCTGCTCTCTGGGTCGCATGGACCGTAAATTCGGTTGGCCCGTACAAGTTGTGTAGCTCAGCATCGCAGACCAAAGAAAACATCTTCACGACCGCCGCAGGCAAGGCTTCCCCGGCTACCAACACCGCCCGCAACGAACGACACCTGTCTTCACCGACGCTGGAGGCGAATACCGACAGCATCGACGGCACGAATGACGTCATCGTCACCATCTGCTCCGAAATGACTTCCGCAAGGTATACCGGTTCCCGATGACCCTCCGGCCGCGCAATCACAAGCCGCCCACCTGTCATCAAAGTGCCGAACAGTTCCCAAACCGATACATCGAACGTCGCCGGCGTCTTCTGCAAGACAACATCCGTGCTGTTCATAGAATACTGAGCGGTCAACCACAACAGCTGATTCACAATCGCCGCATGCGTGACCGCCACACCCTTCGGCCGGCCCGTCGACCCCGACGTGAAAATCACATACGCCGTGTTCTCAGGCCGCAACGGCGACACCCGCTCCGCCTCCGTCACCGGCGCACCCGAGAATCCCGACACATCCACCGTGTCAACACAGATGACAGACCCCTGCCCCGGCACGTCGAACCCGTCCCGCTCGGTCGTCAATACACACACCGGCGCCGCAGTCCCGAGCACATATTCATTACGCTCGACCGGCTGATCCGGATCCAGCGGCACATACCCGCCGCCAGCCTTCACCACCGCATACATCCCTACCAACAAATCCAGCGAACGGCGCATCGCCACAACCACCAGCGCCTCCGGACCGACACCCTCGGCGATCAACCGGCGAGCGAGCCGGTTCACCCGCGCATCGAACTCGGCGTAGGTCAGCTCTTCGCCCTCGAAGACCAGCGCCACATTCCCGGGAGTGCGCGCGACCTGCGCATCGAACAACGACACCAACGTCGCACCCGCATCCACCGGGTGCCCGGTCGCATTCCACCCCTCGAGCACCAACGACCGCTCGTCTGAGCCGAGGACGTCAATGTCGCCTACCGGCACCGCAGGATCAACCGTCACAGCCTCGAGGATCCGCACAAACCGGTCCGCGAACGAGATCACCGTCGACTCGTCGAACAAATCCGTCGCATACGTGAACTGCACCGACAACCCCGCCGCCGCACCGGACTCACCAATCGACTCGGTGATCGTGACCTGCAGATCGAACTTCGCCACCGCCGCATCGAACTCGACACCCGAAATCGTCAACCCCGGCAACTCGAACGTGCTCCGACCCACGTTCTGGAACGCCAACGCCACCTGGAACAACGGATGCCGCGCCTGCGACCGCTCCGGATCAAGCACCTCCACCAACCGCTCGAACGGCACATCACTGT
>RRBB01000608.1:0-1531 GCA_006543605.1 Rhodococcus sp. WS4 | reverse complement strand
GGTCACTCGTGCACCCTTCTTGTTACGGACGGCGAGACGCGGTCCGTGGTAGGGAGGAGGTTGGAGTCGGGGTGACGGCCCTGTTTGGTCGCCCCCTTCGAGGGCCAACATCACACAGCCGCCCCCGGCTCCTTCGGGACCCGCTGACCGACGACAGAGGGATGCCGCTGGCAAAGGGCCGGTGAGTGACCACTCGGCGGCCGGTCCCTTCGCCCACTGACCCCTGCCCAGGGGCGAGGTAGGAAGGATTGTTGTATGGCATTGACCGAAGCGATGTTCTTTGTCGGGATCGATTGGGCTGCAAAGACACACGCGGTTTGCGTACTGGACGCCGCGGGACGCGGGGTCGCTGCGTTCACCGTCGAGCACACCGCGGCAGGGTTCGCGCGGTTGGCGGCTCGACTGGCCCGGCTCGCCGATGATCCGGAGTCGGTGCCGATCGCGATCGAGCGGCCGGACGGTCGGCTGGTCGACGCGCTGTTGGAGGCAGGGCACCCGATGGTGCCGGTCAAGCCGAACGCGATCAAGGCCTGGCGCGAGGGCGAGGTCATCTCCGGGGCGAAGTCCGACGCCGGCGACGCGGAGGTGATCGCGGAGTACCTGCGCTTGCGGGCACACCGGCTCCGTCCGGCGGTGCCCTACAGCGACGACACGAGGGCGGTGCGCACGGTCTCGCGGACCCGCACCGATCTGGTCGAGGCGCGGGTGGCCGCGAGCAACCAGCTCGCCGCGTTGCTCGATGCACAATGGCCCGGCGCCAAGGAGGTCTTCTCCGACGTCGCCGGCCAGAGCAGCCTGGCCTTCTTGACCCGTTACCCGACCCCTGCCTCGGCGGCGCATCTCGGCGTCAAGCGGATGGCCGCATTCTGCACCAAGCAGCGCTACAGCGGGCGGCGCAGCCCCGAGGAGTTGCTCGAGCGGCTGCGGGCCGCTCCGGCCGGCGTCACCGGCCCAGCACAGACCGAGGCGCTGCGCGACGCGGTGATCGCGCACATCCGGGTGTTGACCGCGCTCAACACGGCGATCAGAGACCTCGACCGGTCCGTTGCCGCGCACTTGACCGACCATCCCGATGGGCAGGTGTTCGCGTCGCTGCCCCGCGCCGGGGTCATCAACGCGGCCCAGATCCTCGCCGAGTGGGGCGACGCCCGCGACGCCTACGACGGTCCCGAGGCCGTCGCCGCGCTCGCCGGGTTGGTACCGGTCACCCGCGCCTCCGGCAAACACCGCGGCGTCGGTTTCCGCTGGGCCTGCAACAAACGCTTTCGCGTCGCACTGACAACCTTCGCCGACAACAGTCGCCACGAAAACGACTGGGCCGCCGAGATCTACCGCCGTGCCCGCGCGTCCGGCAAGGACCACCCGCACGCGGTGCGGATCCTCGCCCGCTCCTGGGTCCGCGTCATCTGGCGCTGCTGGCACAGCGGCACGCCCTACGACCTGGCTCTACACGCCGGCGCGCAACGACACCTCGACACCGCCGAAGCGGCCTGATTTCATCACCAGGTTGACACAGAGGGTGTGATGTGCC
>RRBB01000607.1:0-1531 GCA_006543605.1 Rhodococcus sp. WS4 | reverse complement strand
TTCAAACAGGTCATCCCTAAAGGGGCGGGGTCTTGTCAAGGACTATTTTGGCTGTTTCGGTCTCCATGCGGGCAGCGCTGAGCAAGGGTCAGGGTCAAGTCACAGCGCCCGCAGCGTCAGCGAGGACGAATGGTCTTGACGATGACCCGGACCAGCGCAGACTGGTGAGAGCCGGGAAGGCAATTCAGTTTCACTCTGTTTGGTTGTTGGTGCAGCGTCTCCAGTGTGATGCGTATGGGGTTGGGCAGGGCCAAGCTTCCTCGGCTGCCGGTCATCCCTTCGCCCGGCCGGTTGCGGGCATGGAGTGGTGCGCTGGCAACACGCGGGGTCAATCAAAGCCGCGACCACGCCGTTGACGCGGGGGTCAGACCTGTTTGCGGCCGCGCGCGTGTTGCCTCCGGGGTGCTCACGCCGCCGCCTTGTGGTGGGCCAACGCACGGATGTGCCCGTCACGCAGCCCGTAGTAGACGAGGGTGAGCAGTTTGCGGGCCGCGGCGACCTTGGCGATGTTCCTGCCGCGGCGGGCCTCGATGCGTTTGCGGTCGACCGAGATCTTCGAGTCGGCCGGTTGCCGCTGGATGGCCTCCACCGCCGCCCAGCGCACCAGCTTGGAGCCCTGCTTCGTGATGTGCCCGCGGTGAACGACGGTATCGGACTCGCGGTGCTTGGGGGTCAGACCGGCCCACGAACACAGGTGGCTGGGGTCGGCGAAGCGATGCACGTCACCGATCTCCGCGACGAACACGGCACCGAGGGTGGGGCCGACCCCGGGCAGCGCCTGAATCGCCCGATAACAGGGATGGCCCCGCAACTCGGCGGCGATCTGGTCGAAGAATCGTCGCTCGTGCGCGTCGAGGACGTCGATCAGCTCGAGCAGCGAAATCACCCGCTGCGCGTACGCGACACCGAGCGGCACCTTCGTCAGACGCCCACGCCCCTCGACGCCGAACAGATCCGACACCGGGATCAACACCCCGGCCTTGGCGAGCACCGAGTGCACCTGGGCCTTGAGGCCCGACCGCAACGCGACGAGCTTGGCCCTGTAGCGCACCAGTTCCCGCAGCTCCCGCGTCGGTGGCGGGGCGATCCAGGCCTCGGGCAACCGGTGCATCCGTAACAGATCCGCCAGATCCCGGGCGTCACGAACATCGTTCTTCACCCTCCGATACCGAAATCCCTTGACCCCCAGAGGATGTGCGAGATGCACGCTCGCGCCGGCGGCCTGCAGGGCATCGACCGCCCAGTACCAGCCGTACGTCGCCTCGAGCACCACCTCCGGGTTCGTGCCGGCCTTCTCGATCTGCAGTCCCAACGCCACCGGATCGTTGACGATCCGCACCGCCGACAATTGTTCGCCCTCCGCCGTCTGGCGGACGATCACCGACCGCTGCCGGTGCAGATCGATCCCGACGACCTGACTTCCGTCATACTCGTTCATAGGGGCCTCCTCCGTCGTGACGAAACCTTGACACCCCCAGCATTCGCCGGGAACCACGAGGAGCGGGAGGCCCCGCCCCTTTCATTGCATCAA
>RRBB01000606.1:0-1532 GCA_006543605.1 Rhodococcus sp. WS4 | reverse complement strand
CAATGCCGCGCAGTTAGGCGTGTGACTGTTGGGTCAAATGGGACACACGTGAGTAAAGGGCGTGTCGGTGCGTGTGGGACAGCGGAACTCCCGGTATCGAGGGCTTGTCCTCGCAAGACAACCCTTTACCTTGGGAGTTCCGCTGTCCACACAGTCTGTCATCCGCCGCCCCGTCGAGGTTGCCGTAGGCCGGTTCGCGCCCGGTCACCTCGGCGAGTTGACCCAGATCGTGCCGTTCGAGATGGTCGACGACGCGCTCGCGTCGACGTCGAGTGTGCAGAAACGGGTGCGCGATCTGCCCTCGCGGGTGGTGGTGTACCTGCTGCTCGCGGCCGGACTGTTCGCCGAGGGCGGCTACCAGCAGGTGTGGGCACGGCTGACCGCCGGACTGGACGCGCTGACGCCGGCCCGGCCGGGCAGTTCCGCGCTCGCCCAGGCTCGCCGCAGGGTCGGGGCCAAACCGTTGCGGGCGCTGTTCGAGCTGCTCGCCGGGCCGGCGGCGGGGGCGACGCGTTGGCGTGGGCTGCTGGTCTGCGCGGTCGACGGCACCACGATGTCGGTGCCCGACAGCGCGGCGAACCTGCGTTGCTTCAGTCGCCAAAGCGGCACCCACGGCGGTTCCGGATACCCGCTGATGCGGATGTTGACTATCGTCGCGTGCGGCACCCGCACCGTCATCGACGCCGTGTTCGGCTCGACCCTCATCGGCGAAACCACCTACGCACCACGCCTGTTCGGTTGCCTACGGCCGGGCATGCTGCTACTGGCCGACCGCAACTTCGCCGCACAGAACATCATCGCCGGCATCGCCGACACAGGTGCTGACCTGCTCATCCGCTGCAAGGACAGCCGCAAACTCCCACGGATCGGGCGCTGCCCGGACCGGTCCTACCTGACGGTGATCGCCGGAGTGACACTTCGAGTCATCGACGCCGAGATCGCCATCACCGGCACCGGCGATCACCAGCGCAAACGCCGAGTCGGCCGCTACCGACTCATCACCACATTGACCGACCACCAGGCGTTTCCGGCATCGGCGATCGTCGAGCTCTACCACCAACGCTGGGAGATCGAAACCTCCTACCTGGAGCTGAAGTCCAGCATCCTGGGCGGACGGGTGCTGCGCGCACGCACCCCGGCCGGCATCGAGCAGGAGGTCTACGCCCTGCTGACCACCTACCAAGCCCTCCGTCTGGCCATCGCCGACGCCACCGCCACCGACCCGACCGCCAGCCCGGACCGGGCCAGCTTCACCGTCGCTCTCCACGCCGCACGCGACCAGCTCATCCACGCCGCCGGCGTCATCGCCGGTACCGTCATCGACCTGGTCGGCGCAATCGGCCGCGCCGTACTCACCGATCTAATGCCCACGCGCAGAACACGAGTCAGCCCCCGCGTAGTGAAGCGCGCAATCTCCAAACACCGAGCCAAGGGCGACATCGACCGCACCAACTACCACGCCGAGATCAGCATCAGCATCCTCATACCAGCACACTTGACAACAGACCCGCCGCCCTAACTGCGCGGCATTG
>RRBB01000605.1:0-1533 GCA_006543605.1 Rhodococcus sp. WS4 | reverse complement strand
GTGTTAACAACTGGTGTCGCACCCTTGCGCGGAGACTTCATCTGTGTTCGTATTATCTCCATCAATTCACAGGCACCCGCCACGTATGCCACGCGTGAGTCGAGCGGCTCACTGCAGCTCGCCCCTGGCGATCCGATTCGCGTCGACCGCGTTCGTGGTGAAGGAGAGGCAGTCATGACCGACACTCGAGATATGGCCCACCCGAGGGCTGAGGACGCCGTCGGGAATCGACGGCAACTCAGACGCGTGTATTTCGCCAGCCTGATCGGCACGACGGTCGAGTTCTACGACTTCATCGTGTTCGGGGTGGCGGCGAGCCTGGTGTTCGGGCGGGTCTTCTTCGATTCGACGTCCGAGTCGCTCGGGACGATCCTCTCGTTCGCGATTCTCGCGATCGGGTACGCGGCTCGACCGCTCGGCGGGATCATCTTCGGTCACTTCGGGGACCGGGTGGGCCGCAAGTCGACGCTGCTGTGGACGATGATTCTGATGGGACTGAGCACCTTCTTGATCGGATGCCTGCCGTCCTCGGCGCAGATCGGTGTACTCGCACCGATCCTGCTGGTCACCCTCCGCCTCATCCAGGGTATCGCCGTGGGCGGTGAATGGGGCGGCGCGGTGTTGATGGCCGTCGAACACGCTCCCAAGAAATCACGCGGATTCTTCGGCGGAGCGGCAAGTTTGGGATCGGGAGCAGGAGTGCTGCTGGCCTACGGGGCGTTCGCGTTGCTCAACAACCTGGACGACGAGGCCTTCCTGACCTGGGGATGGCGGTTGCCGTTCCTCTTCTCGGTCGTCGTCGTCGGCGTCGGTCTGTACGTGCGGCTGCGGGTCGAGGAAAGCCCGGTCTTCGAATCCGTACAGCACAGTTCCGAGGCAACGGAGAAGCCGCCGATCCCGCTCATCGAGGTCTTCCGTGAACGACCCGGCAAGGTTCTGCTCGGCATCGGCACCGTCTCGGGCACCTTCATGTCCCAGGCGATCGTGTCGACCTTCCTGATCTCGTACGCCGCCACGCACTACGGATTGTCCCGGTCGACCCTGCTGACCCTGCTCAACGTCTCGCTGGTCATCATGATCTTCACCATCCCGTTCTTCTCGTTCATCTCCGACAAGGTCGGCCGGCGCCAGATCTTCATCCCCGCCGCGGTCGGCTACGCCGTGTTCGCGTTCGTGATGTTCCCGATGGTCGGGTCGGGGTCCCCGCTGATCATCCTGGCCACCTTCATCATCGGAATGGCGATACTCAACTCGGCAGCGACAGGAACCTCCGCCACCCTGCTTTCCGAGCTCTTCCCGACCAAATTCCGCTACACCGGCGCCGGCGTCGCGTACCAGTTCGCCGGCCTCATCGGCGGTGGCATCGGCCCACTGCTCGCCTCGATCTTCGTCGCCCCCGGCGGAATCGGACCGATCGGTGTGTCGATCATGCTCGCAGCCTTCTGCACACTCAGCGCCATCTGCGCATACCGGATCGGCGACAACCGCACCGTCGACCTCAGCGACGCATGACACCCCGCGCTAACCCGGCAG
>RRBB01000604.1:0-1533 GCA_006543605.1 Rhodococcus sp. WS4 | reverse complement strand
CTGAAGAGGCGGGGCCTTGTCAAGGGTCACGTTTACGCGGTTTCGGCTCCATGCGGACAGCGCCGAGTGAGGGCCGGGGTCAAGACACAGCGCCCGCAGCGTGAGCGAGGACGAATGGTCTTGACGGTGGACCGGCCCGGCGCAGACTGGTACGAGCCCGAGAGCCGGTCGAGGACCAACGACGCGATTCGATTTCGCTATGTGGTTGTGGTGCAACGTCTCCAATGTGATGCGTGTGGGGTTGGGCAGGGCCGAGCTTCCTCGGCTGCCGGTCATCCCTTCGCCCGGCCCGGCGGGCATGGAGCGTTACGGCGATGCAACACGCGGGGTCAATCAGGTCAGCGACCACGCCGCCGAGGCAGGGGGCAGACAGTGCAGCGGCCGCGCGCGTGTTGCGTCCGGGGTGCTCACGCCGCCGCCCTCTGGTGGGCCAACGCGCGGATGTTCCCGTCACGCAGCCCGTAGTAGACGAGGGTGAGCAGTTTGCGGGCCGCGGCGACCTTCGCGATGTTCCTGCCGCGGCGGGCCTCGATGCGTTTGCGGTCGACCGAGATCTTCGTGCCGGCCGGTTGCCGCTGGATGGCCTCCACCGCCGCCCAGCGCACCAGTTTGGAGCCCTGCTTCGTGATGTGCCCGCGGCGAACGACGGTGTCGGACTCGCGGTGCTTGGGGGTCAGACCGGCCCACGAACACAGGTGGCTGGGGTCGGCGAACCGGTGCACGTCCCCGATCTCCGCGACGAAGACGGCCGCCAGGGTGGGGCCGACCCCGGGCAGCTGCTGAATCGTCCGATAACCAGGATGGCCACGCAACTCGGCGGCGATCTGGTCGAAGAATCGTCCCTCGTGCGCGTCGAGGACGTCGATCAGCTCGAGCAGCGAAATCACCCGCTGCGCGTACGCGACACCGAGCGGCACCTTCGTCAGACGCTCACGCCCCTCGACACCGAACAGGTCCGACACCGGGATCAGTACGCCGGCCTTGGCGAGCACCGAGTGCACCTGGGCCTTGAGGCCCGACCGCAACGCGACGAGCTTGGCCCTGTAGCGCACCAGCTCGCGCAACTCGCGTGTGGCGGGCGGGGCGATCCACGCCTCGGGCAACCGGTGCATCCGCAACAGGTCCGCCAGGTCTCCGGCGTCGCGTACATCGTTCTTCACCCGCCGATACCGGAATCCCTTGACCCCCAGAGGATGTGCGAGATGCACGCTCGCGCCGGCGGCCTGCAGGGCATCGACCGCCCAGTACCAGCCGTACGTCGCCTCGAGCACCACCTCCGGGTTCGTGCCGGCCTTCTCGATCTGCAGTCCCAACGCCACCGGATCGTTGACGATCCGCACCGCCGACAATTGTTCGCCCTCCGCCGTCTGGCGGACGATCACCGATCGCTGCCGGTGCAGATCGATCCCGACGACCTGACTTCCGTCATACTCGTTCATAGGGGCCTCCTCCGTCGTGACGAAACCTTGACACCCCCAGCATTCGCCGGGAACCACGAGGAGCGGGAGGCCCCGCCCCTTTCATCGCATCAGG
>RRBB01000603.1:0-1545 GCA_006543605.1 Rhodococcus sp. WS4 | reverse complement strand
TTTGCCTGCTCACGGGCCGTCCACCCTTCACCGGAAGTACGCAGGCAGTCATCCGCGGCCATCTCCACACACTCGCGCCGCGAATCAGCACTGTGCGCGATAATCTTCCGCCGGCCATCGACGACATCGTCTCCGCAGCTTTGACGAAGCGGCGTGAAGACCGGATGCCGACCTGCCGCGCACTCGCGAAAGGCGTTCAGCTCGCCCTGTCGAACGTGCAGTCCTCGCACACGGCCCAGTCCACCAGTTGGCGAACGCAGACGACAATGCACGGCACACCCCATGCCCGGACGACTCGGCAGCCCACCTCGCCACAGCATGGGCGACCGTCGCCCCGGCAGACGCAGCAACCACTCCCACCGCAGACGGTCAGCGTTCCACAGCGGCGAAATCGGGTGTACGTTCTGCTTTCGCTAGCCTGCCTCGCACTCTTGGCCATCGGTGCCGCTGTGCCGTTCGTCTACTGGGGCAACCGTTCGCCGACGCAGACCACGTTGCCGTTCAACGGCCTCGACTCTCCCGTCGGCGTGGTCGTCAACACTGCGGGAGATCTTTTCGTCGCCGATACCAACAACAATCGAATCCTCAAACTGGCCGCGGACTCCGACGCCCAGGACGTACTCCCGTTCGCCGATCTCGACCACCCCTCGGGGGTCGCGACCAATGACGCCGGCGACGTCTTCGTGGCCGACACACGCAACAATCGGGTGCTGAAACTCGATGCGGGAGCCACAACCCAGACGGTGCTCCCGTTCACCGACCTGGCCGGACCCGCCGGAGTGGCGGTCAGCGACGGCGGACACCTTTTCGTCGCCGACAACAACAACAGGATTGTCGCGCTACCCGCCGGCGCCGCGAGCCAGCAGGTGCTGCCGTTCACAGACCTTCACGGTCCGGTCGGGGTGGCGGTCAACTCCAGTGAAGACGTCTTCGTCACCGACACCGACAACAACCGCGTGGTCTTCCTTCTCGCCGGCGCATCCGACCAGACCGTGCTGCCGTTCACCGCGCTGGCGTCCCCCACCGGTGTGGCCGTTGATTCCTCGGGCGACCTGTTCGTCGCCGACTACCGGAACGGTCGCGTTGCCGAACTTCGAGCGGGTGCCGACACCGCCACGGTGGTGCCGTTCACCGGTCTGCACCACCCGATCTGGGTAGCGGTCGGGGCCACCGGAGACCTCTTCGTCACTGATGGCGACAGGGTGCTGCAACTGCCGCACGACAGTTGATGTTCTCCCTGCCAGCCGGTCCACGGTCAGCCACCACGGACGACTTGGAACGAGCCGTACCAGTTTCCCCAGTCCTGGGACGTGACACCGTTGGCTGTCGAACCTTGGTACGAGCTGAGACCGGGAGAGATCTGGATGATCACCACACCACCGCTCTGCTGGGAGATGACCCCCGCATGCACACCGGCCGTGCACACGCTGGAGTCATCCGTGTAGAGGCCGGTGCCCCACACGCTGCCGAAGGTTCCTCCGGCCGGGCAGCCGAACGACGCTTGTCCTCCGTCCTCGCCGCGGAAAGCCTCGGCGGTCATACTCC
>RRBB01000602.1:0-1549 GCA_006543605.1 Rhodococcus sp. WS4 | reverse complement strand
ATGCTCGAGCGTGTGGAGATCGCCACAATATAGGCGGTGACCTCGGCTGCCGATAGCTCCTCCAACCGGAGATCTCGTTTCCTGCAGAAGACTTCGGCGACACGGAGGTTGACCGATATCGAACTCGTGACAAGACCACGTTCGGTGACCAGATATCTGCGATACCGCTCGAGAATCTGTGTGACCGGATCCGACTGCGATGAGACCTGCGGCGACACAACGCCGATCTCGCGCAGATATGCGATCGGAACCGAAAAGTTCGCCACTGCCACCAATGTCGTTCGCCCCGCCGCCCGTCGGTCCGCGACCAACCGATCCACGCACGCGTCATCGAAATCGCCGGCGGCCAGGCGATGCTCGCGTAACCATCGATCCAGTGCTGCGAGCTGCCGCAACCTCCAACGAACCGAGTCCGGTGCGTAGCCCCTGCGTTCGAGCTTCTTCCCAAACCCCTCTGCATACAAAGAAATTGGACCAGAATCGATTACCGACTGTCGCTTCTTCATCTCGGCCTCCTCTGAACGAAGAATCTGTACAGAGTAAGCATCAATCGGCTACGTGATTATGCCGAACGATTCGCCCCCGGCAGTCCTCCGACCAGCACGAACCCGCCCATTCGGGTTCGGGCTCGGCATAATCACACACCCGGCATAATCCGAATAGGGGTTGTCGTTGGATACTCGCGGCCGAGAATGCGAGCGGGTGACCTCGAGATCGGCGAGCAGGGTGGCGACGGTCTTGCTGGTCATCGAGGTTCCCCGGTCAGCGTGCACGACGTTCGGTATTCCGTGCACAGCAAAGGTTTCGGTCATCATCTCGGCAGCGAGTAGCCCCGACTCGTGGGTCTGGACGTGGGCGCCGACGATGTAGCGGGAGAAGATGTCGATCATCACGTACGCGTCGAAATACGTGCCCTTGACTGGGCCCGGAAGTTTAGTGATGTCCCACGAGTACACCTCCCGCGGTGCGATCGCCACCAGTTCCGGACAGGCCCGGGCGGGGTGGCGGGCCTGCCGTCGACGGTCGGTGACCTGCGCGTTTTCGCGCAGTATCCGATACATCGTCGAGACCGAGCAAAGGTAGATGCCCTCGTCGAGGAGTTGGGCATAGACCTCGGCCGGGGCTCGGTCGACGAACCGGTCACTGTCGAGAACGTCGAGGACAGTCCGGCGTTCGGCGTCGGTGAGCTTGTTCTCCGGGGTGCGCGTGACTGCGGCGGCGGTCGAATCCGGTGCCGCGGGCCGGGCCTTGTCTCGTGCTGCGGTGGATCGAATGATCCCCGTCAGTCTGGTTGCATCCCTTGTTGTTACACCGGAATCGGTGAGTTCGTGGAGAAATGATCAATACCTGTGGATCGGGGAGGGCGCACCTTCCCGGATGATGATCTGCAAGAAAACAGGTATTCGATCAAGGCCAGCGCTGCAACGCTGGTTGGGAAGGTACGCCCGTGCTTACGGTAGTACACGACAACGACCGCTCCAACGACGACGACGGGCGGTCGTTGCTCGACGAGATCGTCCGTGACGGTGCCCGGCAGATGCTCGCGGCC
>RRBB01000601.1:0-1551 GCA_006543605.1 Rhodococcus sp. WS4 | reverse complement strand
CCGCGTCGTCGAGCATCCGGCCCCACCCCGCCCGCTGGCCCGCCGACTCGAACCGTGATCCATGCAGACCCCCCGATGCACCTCACCAATAGCGCTCTCCCGCAACATCTTTTCCTGATTGGCCAACGGCGCTCTTGTCCTCTCGAACCCCACACCCGGCAATACACTGCCTGCACCCTCTCCGGTGTCGCTCCCGCGCACTCCCATCCGGGCCTGCCCGGATAGGAGTCGAGGTCCGGGCGGTCAAAGATTCGGTGGCCCGAAACCGGTGCGCCGAGAAGGCCACCGGCCCTCCCATGCCGCCTTGCACACCCCAACCACCGACATAACAAGTATTCCGCGGCCTCACCAATTCACACCGGCAGATAGTGTCAGAACCTATTAATTAGTGTTAGATATGTCGGCAACAGTTGAAAGCCTGCGGCGAGTCCGTCCGAGGAGCAGTCCGCCCGCCTCATCCGACTCGGCAGCGGACTGGCCGACCTCGAGCCGAGGATCGAACGCATCGGGACATTCACCTTCGCCGCGCAACTTGCGGACCGCTTCCGGCAGGACGCCGCGTTCCTGGTCGGCGATGCCGCGCATCAGATCACGCCACGCGGGGGCACAGGCATGAACACCGCCATCCAGAGCGCCTACGACCTTGGGTGGAAACTGGCCTGGGTGCTACGCGGCTGGGCCGGACCGCAGCTACTGGACACCTACGAGACCGAACGGCGTCCGGTGGCCACGCACAACGTGGCCCGCTCGGCCGACCCGCACGGCGGAGCCCGAATCGCCGCACAGGAACTGCCCGCCGACCTCGGCGGCCGAATAGCGCACGTCTGGTTGCCTTCCCGAGCGTGCGCTGTGTCCACCCTCGACCTACTCGGACCCGGGCTGACGTTGTTCACCGGCGGCTCGAGCGCGTCCTGGCAGCGGGCAGCGACCTCGGTTCCCGGGCCTCCGCTCGTCGTCCACGATCTCGACGCCATCACTGCCCGCGGAGTGGGCGTCCCTCACGGCGGGGCACTCCTGGCCCGGCCGGACGGGGCGACGGCCGGATGGTGGCCACCCGGCACCGACCCTGTGGCGGCACTTCGCGACGCGGTCCAGGCCGTGCCGCGCCCATCAGTCACAGTGGATCGGCGCACCGAACCGCGTCCAACGCGGTACTGCATGGCGAACCATCAGGGCTGAAGGACGTACTTCCCGCGCACGCCGCCCTGCGCGACCGCGCGGTGGGCGGCGGCGACCTGGTCGAGCGGTACGACGGCGTGCACCCGCGCCGGCAGGTGGCCGCTTGCCGTGGCGTCGAGGAGTGAATCGCCCTGGGTCGAGTGGAGACTCCGGTTCAGGCCACCTCGGGGGTTGAGGCAGCCGGGGGACGCTGTTCACGATAGCGGGTCTCGTACCAGATCGGCGAGAGATAGTCGATCGACGAGTGCAACCGGTCCGCATTGAACTTATGTGGGTGATCTTGTCAAGTGCCGGGGTCATGAGGCGTCGGTGTCGAGCCTGTCGAGGAGGCCGTCGAAGACCTTCTGGCGACCGATTTGACCCTTGCTGGCG
>RRBB01000600.1:0-1578 GCA_006543605.1 Rhodococcus sp. WS4 | reverse complement strand
CCCTGCGTGCCAGGGTGAGTTGAGTCCACTGGTTCACAGCAACCCCGCCTGCAGGGCGAGATACGGATCAACCCCACCATGACGATCTCCAGCATCATGCCGGTCGAGGACAATGACCGCATGGTCTCCACACACCCCCGAGCCGACGGCCCCCGCAGGCGGCGCGCGTTCACCCCGACCGACAAGCTCGCGCACCTGGCCGCGTACGAGCAGGCCTGCGAGGACGGCGGCGGCGGCGCCTACCTGCGCCGCGAAGGCCTGTACTCGTCGCTGATCAGCGAGTGGCGCAAGCAACGCGACGCCGGGGTCCTCGACGGCACCCAGCCGAGTGCGAAGGTTGGCAAGCTCACCGCCGAGCAGGCCGAGATCGCCCGCCTCAAGCGGGAGCTCGCCCGCGCGAACAAGCGGCTGACGACCACCGAAGCCGCCCTGGACATCATGGGAAAAGCACACGCTCTCTTGGAATCACTTTCCGAGAGAGCGGATTCGGACGACAAGCCGACCAAGCACTGACCGTGGCATGGACGGATCTGACCGAAGCTGGGGTATCGACGAGAACCGCCAGCGCGTTGACCGGCGTGGTGCGTTCGACCGCGGTCCGGCGCCGCGGCGCCGCGACCGCGCCGACACCTGCGGTGGCGCGCACTCCCGCAGTAGAACCTGCGAACAAGCTCACCGCACTCGAACGCCGGCGGATCCTCGAGGTCCTCAACAGTGACCGGTTCATCGACCAGGCGCCGCTCGAGGTGTATGCGCAGCTACTCGACGAGGGTGTCTACCTGTGTTCGGTGTCGACGATGTACCGCGTGCTACGTGAGAATGCGCAGGTCAGTGAACGTCGAAGGCTTGCCCGACACCCGGCGAGGACCTGCCCGGAGTTGGTCGCGTCCGCACCTCGGCAGGTGTACTCGTGGGACATCACCAAGCTCGCCGGGCCGGTGAAGGGACGGTACTTCGATGCCTACGTGATGATCGACATCTACTCGCGCTACATCGTCGGTGTCCACGTCCACGCACACGAATCTGGTGTGCTGGCACGGGAATTGATGGAACAGATCTTTGCGGTACACGGCATTCCCCAGGTTGTGCACGCCGACCGGGGCACGTCGATGACCAGCAAGTCCGTCGCGACGTTGCTCGCCGACCTCGAGGTCACCCGCTCGCATTCGCGGCCGCGGGTCTCGAACGATAACCCGTACTCGGAGTCGGTTTTCAAGACTCTCAAGTACGGGCCCGGATTCCCCGATAGGTTTGGATCACTCAGTGAAGCAAGAGAATTCATGATCCAGTTCACCGAGTGGTACAACCACGACCACCGCCACACCGGCATCGGACTGCACACGCCCGCAGACGTCCATTTCGGTTTGGCCGCCAGCAAGGCCGCCGAACGTCGGCAGGTGCTCGATGCCGCCCGCGCACGGCATCCGCACCGCTTCGGTACTACGAATGCCCCGAAGATCCTGGACCTGCCCGACGCCGTCTGGATCAACCAGCCAGCCGACGATTCCGAAAACACCATGGAGGCCGAAACGTCAGCCGCTTAACACCCGCTGGACTCAACTCCCTTGACAAGTTCCG
>RRBB01000005.1:0-135570 GCA_006543605.1 Rhodococcus sp. WS4 | reverse complement strand
GCGCCTGGCTGTTCGTCATCTGGCACTGCTGGCAGGACAACCTCGCCTACGAACCGGACAAACACGGCGCCCTCCAACGACTGATCGCCCACCAACAACCGGCGGCTTGACACAGGGCAACTCATGCGGCGGCCTCCGAACCCGTTGCAGCGAACATGATCTTCTCCTCGTCGGCTTCGGACCGGCTCAGCTCCGACACGATTCGTCCTTCCCTCATCACAAGGACGCGATCGGCCATTCCGAGCACCTCCGGCAGTTCGGAGGAGATCATCACGACGGCGACGCCTTCACTGGCGAGCGTCGAGATGATCCGGCGCACTTCGGCTTTGGTGCCGACATCGATTCCGCGGGTGGGTTCGTCCACGATCAGGACGCTCGGCGCGGTGGCCATCCACTTGGCGAGCACCACCTTCTGCTGATTGCCGCCCGAGAGCACCCCGACGGGATCGGTGATGCGGGCGTACTTGGTCTGCAGCTTCTTCGTCCACTCGTACGCCGACCGGCGCTCGCCTCCCCCGAACAGGAAGCCGAACCGCGCGAGAGCGGACGACCGCGTCAGCGTGGCGTTGCGCTCGATCGACATGTCGAGGATCAGGCCCTGCTGGCGACGGTCCTCCGGGACGAGCGCCATCCCCGCGCGCATCGCGGCCTTGGGGTTGCCCTTGCGCAGGCTCTTGCCGCGCACCCGGACGTCGCCGCTGTCGCGGGGGTCCACACCGAACGCCGACTGCATGACCTCGGACCGGCCGGCACCGACCAGCCCGGACAGTGCGACGATCTCGCCGGCGCGCACCTGGAAACTGATGTCGGAGAACACCCCTGCACGCGACAGGTTCTCGACCTCGAGGACCACGGCGCCGGGTTCCACGTCGATCTTCGGGAACAGTGCGCCCAGGTCGCGGCCGACCATGCTGCGGACGAGGTCGTCTACCGTCAGGCCCGCCAGCTCCGAGGTGGAGATATGCCGGCCGTCGCGCATCACGGTGACCCGCTGGCACAGCGCGAAGATCTCCTCGAAGCGGTGCGAGATGAACATGACCGCGGCGCCGGACGCGCAGAGGGACCGGGCGACCTTGAACAGCCGCTCCACCTCGTTGCCGGACAGGGCGGCGGTCGGCTCGTCCATGACGATGACGTTGGCGTCGGTGGAGAGCGCCTTCGCGATCTCGACGAGCTGCTGGTCGGCGATCGACAGTCCGCGGGCCGGCCGGTCCGGGTCCATCGGGACGCCGAGACGGTCGAACAGTGCGCGGGCGGCGGCGTTCATCGCGCCGCGGTCGATCATGCCGAACCGGGCGCGGGGCTGGGTGCCGATGAAGATGTTCTCCGCGATCGTGAGGTCGGGGAACAGGGTCGGCTCCTGGTAGATGACCGCGATGCCCCGGGCCTTGGCGTCCGCGGGCGATCCGAGTGACACCTCCTCGCCGCCGACGAGGAGCGATCCGGTGTCGGGGCCGTGCACGCCGGCGAGCATCTTCACGATGGTCGACTTGCCTGCACCGTTCTCTCCGACGAGGGCATGGGCCTCGCCGCCGTAGAGCGGAAACGACACACCCTGAACAGCGGCGACGTTGCCGAAGGACTTGGTGACGTCCCGCACTTCCAGCAACGGCACCGCAGAGGGGACGCTCATTCAGCACCTCCGATTGAAACGGTTCATTTCTCGTTCATGAAGCTAGAAGTGATAGGCGCCACAAGTCAAGAGCATCGGCAAACCCGGTTACCGCCGTAACCTTATCGTTATAAAAGCACGCCAGGTTCATTACTGACCGCCCCGCATCATCTCGCCTGGCAGCCGGCCTTGATTCCGCTCCCGCGGACGGCGATACTGGGTCTGAAGCGATTCAAGAGCGTCGGATTGTTCTCGGGCACCAGCCGACGCGACAATGTGCGCTGTCGAACTAGCCGGCTGAAGGGGGAACCGAATGGCAGCGTCCATGCGCGAGGTCGCGGCACTCGCGGGCGTCTCGATGGGGACCATCAGCAACGTGCTCAATCACCCCGAACTGGTGTCCGAGGCGACGCGCGAGCGCGTGCACGCCGCCATCACCCAACTCGGCTTCGTTCGCAACGACGCCGCCCGCCAGCTTCGCGCAGGCCAATCGCGCATGCTCGCCGTCGTCGTCCTCGACGCGCGCAACCCGTTCTTCGTCGACGTCGCGTCGGGAGCCGAAGAAGTCGCCGAGGCCAACGAACTGCTGATGGTCATGGTCAGCACCGGCGAATCGGAGGAACGCGAAAACCGGCAACTCGGCCAGCTCATGGAACAACGCGTCCACGGAATCCTGCTCTGCCCCACCGGCGAAAGCACCCCGATGCTCGCCAACCTCGATCGGCAGGGCACACCGGTGGTCCTGCTCGACCGCGGGTCCCGCACCCCCGGACGGTCGTCCGTCGCCGTCGACGACGTCCACGGTGGCCGGATCGCCGCAAGCCACCTCATGGAGCAGGGACACCGCAACCTCGTGTTCGTGGGCGGACCCGACAGCATCCGGCAGGTCCGCGACCGCCGCGACGGGGCGATCAGCGCCGTCGCGGAATCGGCGAACACCCGGATGCGCACCGTCGCCACCCGATCGCTCAGCATCGAAGCCGGCGCCGAGGCCGCCCGCGAGATCCTCGCGATGTCGGGCGAGGACCGGCCCACGGCGGCGTTCTGCGCCAACGACCTGCTCGCCCTCGGGGTGCTGCAGGAGTTCATCCAGCACGGCAAACGGGTGCCCGAGGACCTCGCGATCGTCGGGTACGACGACATCGACTACGCCGCCGGTGCCGCCGTGCCGCTGACGTCGGTCGCCCAGCCGCGGAACGAACTCGGGCGGGCGGCGGCCGAACTCCTGCTCGATCAGGTCAACAACCCCGACACCCACCGGCACCAACAGCTCTCGTTCACCCCGACCCTCGTGGTCCGCGAGTCCACGGCCTCCTGCCCCGTGCGTGGGTGACGAGCGCCCGGACTCGTCAACCACGCACAGGGCCGGAGGCCTCAGGAGTATCTTTCGGACATGTCGAAGCCACCTCTGCCACCGGAAGCCGCCGAGATGTTCGCTCGGCCCAACTACGCCACCATCGCCTGCCTCCGGCCGGGCGGCCAGCCCGTGTCCGTGGCCACCTGGTACCTGTTCGAGGACGGCAAGGTGCTGGTCAACATGGACGCCGAACGTCGCCGCCTCGACTACCTGCGGGGCGACCCGCGCGTGAGCCTCACCGCGATGGACCCCGAGGACTGGATCACCCACGTCAGCATCCAGGGCCGCGTCGTCGACTTCGTGGACGACGACGAACTCGCCGACATCGACCGCCTCGCCACGCACTACACCGGCAAGCCGTACCCCGTCCGCGACCGCACACGCGTCAGCGCCTGGATCGAGATCGACACCTGGCACGGCTGGGGCTCACTGAAACAGTCCTGAACCGGATCCGCGACCACTAGCTGCCGGGCATGACGGGGCCCCGCGCCGCAACGGTCCTCGCCGTGGCCACGGCGGTGATCGGCAGCGTGCTACTGAGCGCACCGCCGGTCCGCGAGTCGGGACCGCCCGCGGTGACGGTGGCCCAGCCCGCCGCGCCGCCACCGCCACCACCGGTCGTCCTCACCCCGGAGGAGGTCGAGTCCAGGGTGATCCCGGCGATCGTCACCCTCGTCGCGGATTCGGGTCTCGTCGAAACCGCGGGCACGGGGATCGTGCTCACACCCGACGGCGTCGTCCTCACCAACCATCACGTGATCGACGGTGCTCTCGACATCAGCGCGGTCAGCCTCGGCAACGGCGCCGAGTACGTCGCGGACGTCCTCGGCTACGACAGTTCCCGCGACATCGCGGTACTCCGACTGCAGGGCGCCGACGACCTCCCCGCGGCGACCCTCGCGAAGGACACGACCACGGGGGTCGGGGATCCGGTGACCGCGGTGGGCAACGCGGAAGGCGGCGGAGTCCCGGTGGCGGCACGGGGTTTCGTGACCGATCTCGAGCAGACGATCACCGCCCGCAGTTCCACCGACGGTTCCCGGAACCGGCTGAACGGGTTGATCCAGGTGGACGCGGCGGTCCGCCCCGGCGACTCCGGTGGTCCCCTCGTCGATACCGGCGCCGCCGTGATCGGCGTCAACACCGCGGGCAACGCCGACTCCGACCCGTCGAAACCCGCTCCCGCCCAGCCGCGGTCGTATGCGGTTCCCATCGACACCGCCTTGACGGTCGTCGATCAGGTGCGCGCCGGACGAACGTCCGCCACCGTGCACATCGGCGACACTCCCCTGCTCGGCATCAGCGTCACCGACGACGATCGGGGCGCGAAGGTGCTGTGGGTCAGCATCGGCACCCCCGCCGACGAGGCGGGCATCGAAATCGGCGACGTGGTCACCGATTTCGACGGGACCGCCGTCCGGTCGTCGGCCGATCTCAGCGAACTGATGATCGCGCGGCACCCCGGCGACGCCGTCGCGGTGCGCTGGTTCGACGAGAGCGGACAGCAACGCACGGCGACGATCGTGCTCGAGAAAGGTCCGCCGCGGTAGGTCGTCAGGCGGTCTTGTCCCGCGCCACATCGTCGTCCGGACGCACCCGCGTCGCCACGAAACGGGCGATACGACGCAGCACCACACGGCTTTCCGGAAGACCGGGCCACAGAGCCGGGAACGCATGCACCTGACCGTCCCAGATCTGCAACGTCGTCGGAACACCCGCAGCGCTCAGCCGGTGCGCCATCAGTTCCGAATCCGACCGAAGCACCTCGCCTTCCGCGGCGACCAGCAACGACGGCGGCAGACCCTCCAGGGCGCCGTTCACCGGCGACAGCGCGGGGTCGAGTACACCGTCCACCTCGCCACCGAGCTTGCCGATGGTGACGAGCGCCTCGACGGGGGCGAAGACGTCGCGGGCGGCGTTGGCGTGCACCAGTTTGTCGGCGCAGTCCAGGTCCAGCAGCGGCGACAGTCCGACCAGGCCGGCGGGCAGGTCGACGCCCTCCTCGCGGGCCTTCAACGCCGTGGCGAACACGAGGAACCCACCCGCCGAGTCACCGGCGAACACCGTCCCACCCGCGCGGGCCCCGTTCTCCAGCAACCACTTGTACGCCGTCAGACAGTCGTCGACCGAACCGCTGATATTCGTGTCGGGCAGTTGGCGGTAGCCCACGTGCATCACCGGCAACCGGGTCAGCTTCGCGATCGTCGCCACCACGGGCCGGTGCGTGTTCAGCCCGCAGCACAGGAATCCGCCACCGTGGAGATAGAGGACGACGCCGTCACCCAGATCCGGTGACACCCCCGGCGCGCGGACGATCTCGGCGTCGAATCCGGGCAGTCGCACCTTCTGGCGGCGAATACCGGAAGCGGGACGGATCCCCGCCGCCAGGTCCAGCAGCGCGGCCCTGCGAATCGCCGATTCGTTGAGCGGGGCCATCCGCACCACGGGCCGGAGGAACCACCTGCATGCCTGGTAGAGAACCTGGGATTCGATGCTCGGGCCCGCGAGCCGCGCACCGGAACGGTATTGGACGATCGGTGTCCCGTTCCGCTGCTGCGCGGACGGCTTGCGGTCGTTCGGCACAGATTTCATGCCTTCTCCCCTGGTCGCCGATACCCGTCGCCGTTGACGGATACGTAGCTTCAACCTTGGAGTATCCGCTGCGGTTGCGTGTCACTCATGGTGGCTTCGGCTCCAAGTCGTTATGCCCGCTGCCCGAATCGTTATCGGCGAGGGCGGATCAGCCGAAATCGAGCTCGTCGAGCTCCTCCACCACGGTGACCTTGCGCTTGCGGCCACCCATCATCCGGCCGAGGCCGCGGCGTCCGCCGGCGTCCGCGTTGGCCGACGGCAGGATGCGCTGCGGCGCCACCCGGGGTCGCGCCACGTGCACGGGAGGCAGCGGCGGGGGCGGGGCCGGCGGTTCCTCTGGGTCGGCGGCCTGGTGTTCGGCAGGTGCGGGAAGCGGCGCCCGGGGCGGCTGCGGGGCCCGGCGTGGCAGGGGTGTCGGGACGGCGGCGACCGGCGGCGCAACGGCGGACCGGACGACCCGTTCGCGGCGGGGTGCGTTCGAATCCCGGAGGTCCACGTCGTCGAGGTCGATCACCCACCGCACCCGATGGTCCAGCCCACGCTCCTGCAGCTCGTCCCAGATCTCGTCGTGCCAGGTCGAGGGCTCGCCGCTGCCGAATGCCCGTGAGTTCGCGCTGACCCACACCACCTCCTCGGACGGGCGGCGGTCGGCGATGTCCAGCACGGTCAGCCAGTTCACGGTGGCCGTGTAGCCGTGCCGCTTCCTGTCCACATACGGGCGACGACGCTGCAATTCGCGCCCGGCGATCTCGAGGTGCGAGGCGTGCGCCGGCTCGATCACGTCGCAACCCATCGCCTCCAGTTGCCGGGCGAGCGAGTCGACGTACCCGTCGGCCTTGGCCCGTGCGGCGTCGACGAACACCGACAGGTCGTCGCGGAGCCCGAGCCGGTCGTACATGCGAGCCTGGACGGTGAGGGCCTCGATCATCGCGACCGACTCCCGTTGGTACCGGTGCGCGACCTCGACGAGGACGAGTCGGGGCACGAGCACTCGACTGCCCCGGTCGAGGGCGTCGCGGACGAACGTCTCGAAGCGCGCGTCGCGTGTGAGGGCCGAGGTGTCGAGAACAATCAGCATTGATCGATTCTCACCGAACGCGCCAGCCGCGCCAGAGAAGTTGCTGAGTCGTTACCGAAACACCCCGATCGGCAGCATCGCACCACCGATCGGGGCGTTGCCGGGCGGTTGCCCTAGTGGATCTTGAAGATCACCGCGCGCTGCACGACGAAGTTGATGACCGTCGCCGTGCCCTGCGCGATGACGAACGCGAGCGGCAGACGCCACCATTCGTCGGGGAATGCGTGGTACATCACCCAGTTGAGGCCCACCTGGACGGCGAACGTGACCGCGTAGAGGATCACGACGGCCACGAAGCGGGCCCGGCTCGGTTCGGCCTTGAACGTCCACCGGCGGTTGATGAGGTACGCGGTGGTGGTGCCCGCGATGAAACTGATCGACTTCGCCACGTTCACGGGGAGGCCGACCACCTGGAACAGCAGGAGGTACAGGCCGAAGTCGACGATTGCCGACAGTCCACCGGTCAGGACGAAACGGACGATCTGCGTCTTCAGGTCCAGGGCGTCGTCCGCGATGTTCTCGGTGACAGGGATCTCGACGGGGAGCGGAACGTGAGGTTCGTGCTCGTGACTCGGCTGGGTTTCTGACACGACGACGAGGCTAGCGCCCCGTGAGTACTTGTTAACCGCCCGCGGTGGATAAGTACGCACGGGCCCGCACGGTCGGCGTCCGGGTACCCTCTACCTCGATGTCCACGACAGCAGAAGAGACGCCCACCCAGGCGCTCCCCACACAGACCCGCACCCTCACCGGCTGGGGACGCACCGCGCCCACCACCGCGCAGGTGCTGTCCACTCCCGACGTGGAAGTGATCGCGCGAGCGGTTGCCCAGGTCGCGGAGCAGAACGAGTCGAAGCCCGCTCACCTGCAGCGTGGGGTGATCGCCCGCGGCCTCGGCCGCTCCTACGGCGACCCGGCGCAGAACGCCGGTGGCCTGGTCATCGACATGAATGCGCTGAACCAGATCCACCGCATCGACCGCGACACCCACCTCGTGGAGGTCGACGCCGGCGTCAACCTGGACCAGCTGATGAAGGCGGCCCTGGCGTTCGGCCTGTGGGTCCCGGTGCTGCCGGGCACCCGGCAGGTCACCATCGGCGGCGCCATCGGCTCCGACATCCACGGCAAGAACCATCACAGCGCCGGCAGCTTCGGCAACCATGTGGTGTCGCTGGACCTGCTGACCGCCGACGGCAAGGTGCGGACGCTGACGCCGAAGGGCGGCCGCAACGACCCCAAGGGCGCACTGTTCTGGGCGACGATCGGCGGCATGGGCCTGACGGGCATCATCCTCAAGGCCACCATCGAGATGACGCCCACCGAGACGGCGTACTTCATCGCCGACGGCGACGTCACGGGCAGCCTCGACGAGACGATCGCCTTCCACAGCGACGGCTCCGAGGCGAACTACGAGTACTCCAGCGCCTGGTTCGACGCCATCGCGGCGCCGCCGAAGCTGGGTCGCGCCGCGATTTCCCGTGGATCGCTGGCCAAGCTCGACCAGTTGCCGGCCAAGCTGCAGAAGAACCCTCTCGTGTTCGACGCGCCGCAGCTGTTGACGTTCCCGGACGTCTTCCCGAACGGCCTGGCCAACAAGTACACGTTCGGACCGATCGGCGAACTCTGGTACCGGAAGTCCGGCACCTACCGCGACAAGGTCCAGAACTTGACGCAGTTCTACCACCCGCTCGACATGTTCGGGGAGTGGAACCGCGCCTACGGCTCGAACGGCTTCCTGCAGTACCAGTTCGTGGTGCCGACGAACGCCGTCGACGAGTTCAAGGCCATCATCCGCGACATCCAGAAGTCGGGGCACTACTCGTTCCTCAACGTGTTCAAGTTGTTCGGCGAGGGCAACCAGGCGCCGCTGAGCTTCCCGATCCCGGGCTGGAACGTGTGCGTCGACTTCCCGATCAAGGCCGGCCTCAACGAGTTCGTCACCGAACTCGATCAGCGCGTGCTGAAGTTCGGCGGCCGCCTCTACACGGCCAAGGACTCGCGGACCACCGCCGAGACGTTCCACGCCATGTACCCGCGGATCGACGAGTGGATCGCCACCCGCCGCAAGTACGACCCCACCAATGTCTTCGCCTCCGATATGTCCAGAAGGTTGGAACTCTAGTGATCAACGCTGTCGGGAACCCCCAGACCCTCCTGCTGCTCGGTGGCACCTCCGAGATCGGTCTCGCCATCTGCGAGGAGTACCTGAAGAAGGCGCCGATGCGGGTGATCCTCGCCGCGCTGCCGGGCGACCCCGGTCGCGACGCCGCGGTGGCCCAGCTGAAGGCCGCGGGCGCCAATGCCGTCGACGTCATCGACTTCGATGCCGTCGACACCGAAACCCACCCGAAGGTCATCGACGAAGCGTGGGCGAAGAGCGACGTCGACGTCGCCATCGTCGCGTTCGGCCTGCTCGGCGACGCCGAGGAACTGTGGCAGAACCAGCGCAAGGCTGTGCAGATCGCCGAGGTCAACTACACCGCGGCCGTTTCGGTCGGCGTCCTGGTCGGCGAGAAGATGAAGGCGCAGGGCTACGGCCAGATCATCGCCATGTCGTCCGCCGCCGGTGAGCGCGTGCGCCGCTCCAACTTCGTGTACGGCTCCACCAAGGCCGGCCTCGACGGGTTCTACCTCGGACTCGGCGAGGCGCTCCGCGAGTTCGGTCCGCGTGTCCTCGTCATCCGTCCCGGCCAGGTCCGCACCCGCATGTCCGCGGACGTGAAGGAAGCCCCGCTCACCGTGAACAAGGAAGACGTGGCCAAGCTCGCCGTCGCGTCCGCGGAGAAGGGCAAGGATCTCGTCTGGGCGCCCGGCGCATTCCGGTACGTGATGATGATCCTGCGGCACATCCCGCGACCGATCTTCAAGAAGCTGCCCATCTAAGCTTCCCCCTCGTGACGGAAGCAGACGTAGCACCGGCCCGACGGTCCCTGTCGACAGCTGTCGACATGCTGCTGGGGGCCGTCGTGGCCGCAGTGGTCGCGGCGGTCGGACTGTTCGCGTTCGGCCGCGTGCAGTGGCCGGCGTTCAACTCGTCCAACGTGACCCAGGCCGTCACGACCGTCGGCCAGGTGGTGGCCATCGCCGGTATCGCGGTGTCCGTGGTGCTCGTGCGACTGCACCGGGCTCCGCGGTTCGCCCGGCTGCTGTCGTGGGCGAGCCTGTCCGGGTTCGTGACCGTGACCCTGGGACTGCCTCTCGCCGCGACCAAGCTCTACCTGCACGGCGTGTCCGTCGACCAGGAGTTCCGCACCGAATACCTCACGCGGCTCACCGACTCGGCGGCGCTGCGCGACATGACGTACGCCGACCTGCCGCCCTACTACCCGGCCGGCTGGTTCTGGCTGGGCGGGCGCGTCGCAAACCTCCTCGGCACGGCCGGCTGGGAAGCGTTCAAGCCGTACGCCATCGGATCACTCGCCGTCGCGGCCGTCGTCGCACTCGTGCTGTGGAGCAACCTGATCCGCCACGACCTGGCGATCGTCGTGTCCCTCGCGACCGCGGCACTCGTCCTGGCCTACGGATCACCCGAACCGTACGGCGCCGTCATCACCCTCCTGATCGGCCCCGCACTCGTCCTCGCGTGGGGCGGTCTCAACCGGGTGGACGGACGCGGAGGGTGGGGCGCGGTGATCGGCACCGGGCTGTTCCTCGGTCTCGCCGCCACGTTCTACACGCTGTACCTCGGACTCGCCGCCTTTGCGATCACGCTGCTCGCGGTGCTGGCCGCAGTCCTGCGGATCCGTGCGCAGAAGTCGTGGCGCGCCGCGATCGACCCGCTGGTCCGGCTGATCGTGATCGCCGCAGTATCCGGACTCCTCGCGCTCACCGTCTGGCTGCCGTATCTGCTGAAGGTCGTGGGGGGTTCACCGGCGGCCTCGGGAACCGCGCTGCACTATCTCCCCGAGGCGGGAGCGCATCTGCCGCTGCCGATGATCCACTTCTCCCTCACCGGCGCACTGTGCCTGCTCGGCACCATCTGGCTCGTGGCCCGCGCGCCCACCTCGCGGCGAGCCCAGGCCCTCGGCGTCGGGGTGTTCGCCATCTACCTGTGGTCGCTGCTGTCGATGGCGGTCACCGTACTCGGCAGCACCCTTCTCTCGTTCCGGCTCGAGCCCGTGCTGATCGTCCTGCTCGGCGCGGCGGGCGTCTTCGGATTCGTCGAATTCGCAGGATGGCTCATCCTCGCGACCAGCGACAACCCGCGCGTGAAGTGGGCGGTCGTCGTGATCGGCGCCCTGGGCGCACTGTCCTTCGTCCAGAACATTCCGAAGTTCCTCGACTCCGACATCGCCGTCGCGTACACCGACACCGACGGTAACGGCGAACGCGCCGACCAGCGTCCACCCGGCGCCGCCGCTCACTACGCGGCCGTCGACGAGCTGATCCAGGCGCAGGTCCCCCGCGACCGCGACGACACCGTCGTCCTGACCGCCGACACCAGCTTCCTCAGCTTCTACCCCTACCTCGGGTTCCAGGCACTGACGTCGCATTACTCGAATCCCCTGGCAGACTTCGCCGGACGCGCGCAGACCATCGCCGACTGGAGCGAACTCGACACCCCCGACCAACTGGTGGCCGCACTCGACTCCGCGGCGTGGCGGGCACCCGACGCGTTCGTGTTCCGTCAGGGTCCCGACGGGTACACGCTGCGCCTCGCCGAGGACGTGTATCCCAACGATCCCAACGTCCGCCGCTACACCGTCACGTTCCCGAAGGAACTGTTCGACGACCCGCGTTTCACGGTGTCGGAGACCGGACCGTTCGTGGTCGTCACAAGAAACTGATCGGTCTGTTCACGTTTACTTCGCCCTGCTCGCGGGAACTCCGCACCCAATCAGGGAGGCGGGTATTCTCCGCCCCCCGAGGGGATTGTCGGTTCGTCGCGAGGAGCGGTCATGCCGGATGTTGTGGAGCCTCGACGTGCCGGTGGCGGTGCCGAAGACTATCTTCTCGGCACCGCCGATGGCGAGGTGGTCGTGCATGCCGGACTCGCCGTGACGATCGGAGCGATCGTCGGTGTCTACGTCGGGCAGTGGGCGCTTTTCATGATCGCGTTGCTCGGTGCCGCCGTGTGGATCGCGGGCGACATCGTCGTCCATGTCGCTCGACAAAGGTCGCCGGACATCAGTCCGGCGACCCCTGTCAGGCACCCTGTCGGGCGGGCTGCCTAGTTGAGCTTCTGCGGCACACCGTAAGTCATCACGGTGTCACCGTTCTCCGTCACGGCCATCGCGTACGGACGGATGGTGACCGGCCCGATAGCACCGGAGATGGAGCCATGAACTCCCTGCATCCTGACCACAGCAGCCGATCCGTCGAACTCCTGACCCTCGAGGAGCGGGACGGTGGTGATTCCACCGGGCTCCAGGTCGATGTCGAGTTCCTGCGACGGAATGATGTCACCGGCGAGTTCCGCGTTGGTCCCTGCGTTCAGACCGAGACCTTCGAACATCCCCATCGGGCCGAAACTGAGGTCGATTCCGTTGCTCGAGCCGATCGCGAACCCGAGTCCAGGCGAGTTGAGGACGATGGTGGCGCCGGCCAATGCGATCGGGTAACCGATCTGATAACCGACGGTGAGCTGAGTTCCCTTGAACTCCTCCGCGTTCGGCCCGGTGATGGCGACCCCGGCGTAACCGTTGTGGAAGAACTCCACGCTGGTAGGCACGCCGTCCAGAGGCGGTACGACCTGATACTGAGTGTCGCCCTGCACGACTTCGATCCGATTTCCCCTGGAATCGATCACGGAGCTGGAATTGTCCACGCCGGCCGACGCGGTGCCATTTCCCATGACCATGGCAAGCGCGGCGATGCCTGCGATTGCCACCGAGCGTGTAAACCGTTTGTACCCAAATCGAGATGTGCTGATGTCCGTCATGCCGACCCCATTCAGAGTGCACTGCAACCGATACGAAAAAGCATGCTGAGCGTAACCAGTGGGGCAGGAGAATATCCCTGTATTGATCAGAAGTTCACAAATCAACTTGATGTGATACACGCAACAATCAGCGGATCGCACCCTCGGAACCTCTCAGCGATCTCCGGTACCCTCGGTCGATTGACATCGACCCGAGAACCGGAGGCGCTGCTGCGTGACTGAGATACTCACCCAGGTCGAGACCACTCGGCCGGCAGAGAGCACCAGCACCACTGCTCGCCCTCTCCGCTCCCGTATCCGGCCGCACCCGGCCGATGCCGCGGCGGTCATCTTCTACGTCGGCCTGGCCGTATTCGTGTTGGCCCGCCAGTGGAAACACCTCGGGACCGGCTATCTGGTCCGCAGCGGCCAGGACCAGACGATGTGGGAGTGGTTCTTCGCCGTCGCCGCACGATCGCTGGTCCACCTGGAGAATCCGCTGTCCAGCGACCTCCAGAACTACCCGCTCGGCGTCAACCTGATGGGCAACACGGCGATGTTCGGCATCAGCATCCCGCTGGCGCCCGTCACGCTGTTGTTCGGGCCGAATGTCACGTTCACACTCGCGCTCACACTTGGCCTGTCGGGCACCGCAATTGCCTGGTACTGGGTCTTCTCCCGGCACGTGGTGTCGTCCCGATTCGCGGCCGCCGTCGGCGGTGGCCTGTGCGGTTTCGCTCCGGCCCTGATCTCGCACACCAACGGGCACCCCAATTTCGTCGCATTGTTCCTGCTGCCGTTCATCGCATTGGCCATGATCCGGCTGGGCAGTGGCGCGCGTCCCGTGCGCGACGGCATCGTGCTGGGCCTGCTGATCGCCTATCAGATCTTCCTCGGCGAAGAACCCCTGCTGATCTACGCATTGGCGTTCGCGGTGTTCGGTTGCGCCTTCGCGGCATCCCGCCCGCGGACGGCGTTCGCGGCGGCCAAGCGCAGCATCAAGGGCTTCGCCGTCGCGGGCGGCGTCGCGCTGGCCATCGCCGCGGTGCCCCTGTGGTGGCAGTTCTTCGGACCCGACAGCTACCGGGCGATCGAGCACGGCCCGGTCGGCAACGACACCGAAGCATTCACAAGCTTCCCCACGTCTTCACTGGCCGGCGAACCGGGATCCGCCGAGTTCAGCATGAACGCCACCGAGGAGAACGCGTACTTCGGCTGGCCTCTGCTGATCCTCCTCGGCCTGTCGGCCCTGTGGTTGTGGCGCATGCCCCTGGCGCACGCCGCAGCCGCGACGGTCGCCCTGATGGGTGTCCTGTCGCTCGGAACGTCCCTGACCATCGGTGGCTGGGACACCGGAATTCCCTTACCGTGGAAGCTGATTTCGCACCTCCCCCTCCTCGAATCCGTGCTCGAATCGCGGTTCGCGATGGGCTGCCTGCCCGCCGCCGCACTGCTCCTCGCACTGGGCACCGACCGCGCCCTGGCGTCCGCTCGCGAAGGCCAGCGGACCACCACGCTGCTCTGGGTCGGCTGGCTCGCCGTGGCGCTGCTTCCACTGGCCCCCACGCCACTCGCGGTCGTGCAGCGCGACATCGCGCCGAATTTCTTCGCCGACGGCACGTGGCGGGAGTACGTCACCGACGGTTCGGTCGTCACGGTGCCGCTCCCCTCTCCGGAGAACGCGCGGATGCTGCGGTGGCAGACCGAAGAGGATCTCGCATTCCCCATCGCCGGTGGGTATTTCGTCGGCCCGGCCGGCAGTGAACAGCGGGGCAAGTACGGGCCCGACGACCGCCCCACCGCCCTGCTCCTCGCCTCCGCGCAATCGTCCGGGCAGGTGCCCGTCATCGACGACGCGACGAAGGCGCAGGCACTGGCGGATCTGAAGTTCTGGAACGCCGACGTCCTGGTGCTGCCGCACACCCAGAACGACCGCGTGCTGCGCGAGACGGTCCGTCAGCTCGTCGGTTCTCCCGCGAGGTCCGTCGACGGCGTGTGGGTGTGGGACGTCCGGTCGCTGACGTAGGAAACATATACCGCGTCAATGGCCTTCGGCCCCGTGAGTACTTGTTAACCGCAGGCGGTTAACAAGTACTCACGGGTGGCGGAGCCACAATCGCCTAACATCGTCCTGTGCCATCACAGCCGTCGCCGCCTGACCTTCGCAGCATCCGCACTTCCCGGCTCGTCGCGATCGTCACCGGTCTGATCGGTTTCGTTCTCGCGCTGGCCACCCCGTTCCTGCCGGTGAAGCAGGATGCCGCGTCGATCGACTGGCCGCAGGGCGGCACCCTGAACAGTGTCGAGGCCCCGCTCGTCTCGTACACGCCGCTGAACATGCAGGTGAGCGTCCCGTGCTCGGTGTTCGCCCAACTCGGGTCCGACGGCGGCACCGTCGTCTCCACCCTCCCGAACCGCGCACCCGACTTCGAGAAGAACGGCCTCGTCGTCAGGTCCGGCGTCGACGGCACGGTCGACGTGTCGATTCGCGGCATGTCCCTGATCTCGGCGACCGCCGCGGACCTCCAGGGCTGCACCGGACTCACCGTCACCTCCGACTACCAGCGGACGTCCGCCGAGGTCACGGGCACCGCGGAACCCGTCACCGCTTCCATCGAGGGCGATCAGCGCCCGCAGATGGTCGGCCTGTTCACCGACCTCGAGGGTGCCGCGCCGACCGGGTTGAACGTGCACGTCGACCCTGACTCCCGGTTCTCGTCGAGCCCCACCCTCCTCAAATTGCTGGCGATGATCGTGTGCGTCCTCGCGACGCTGACGTCGCTGTACGCGCTGCACCGGGTGGACGGCATCGACGGTCGCCGGGCCCGCCGCTTCCTGCCCGCGCACTGGTGGAAGTTCACCGGCGTCGACGCCGTCGTGATCGGGACGCTGCTGCTGTGGCACGTGGTCGGCGCCAACACCTCCGACGACGGCTACCTCCTCGGCATGGCCCGCGTCTCGGAACATTCCGGATACATGGCCAACTACTTCCGCTGGTTCGGCGTCCCGGAGGCACCGTTCGGGTGGTCGTACGAACTCCTCGCGGCGCTCGCGAAGGTGAGCACCGCGAGTATGTGGATGCGGCTGCCGACGCTGCTCGCGGCCCTCCTCTGCTGGATGGTGATCAGCCGGGAGGTCATCCCCCGGCTCGGTGTGGCCGTGCGCCGCAACAGAACTGCCCTCTGGACCGGTGGCCTGGTCTTCCTGGCGTTCTGGCTGCCGTACGACAACGGGTTGCGCCCCGAACCGGTGATCGCGCTCGGTGCCCTCCTCACGTGGTGTTCGATCGAGCGCGCCATCGCCACCGGACGACTGCTGCCCGGTGCCGTCGCCGTGCTCATCGCCGCGTTCTCGCTCGCGGCGGGACCGTCGGGCCTGATCTGTATCGCCGCCCTCCTCGCGGGTGCCCGGCCGATCCTGCAGATCGTGATCGCGCGCGGCCACCGAGTGGGATTCGCGTCCCAGATCCTGCCGATCCTCGCCGCGGGAACCGTGGTGATGGTGGCCGTCTTCGCGGATCAGACGCTGGCGACGGTGCTCGAATCGACCCGGGTGCGCACCGCCCTCGGCCCCAACGTCGCCTGGTTCGACGAGCGGCTGCGCTGGGATTCGCTCATGGGGATCTCGCCGGACGGTTCGCTGGCCCGCCGATTCGGCGTGTTCGTGATGCTGCTGTGCGTGGTGGTCTGCGTGATGCTGATCCTGCGCAAGGGGAAGGTGCCCGGGACCGCGATCGGCCCGTCCCGCCGCATCCTCGGCATCGTGTTCGCGTCGCTGCTGCTGATGATGTTCACGCCCACCAAGTGGACGCACCACTTCGGTGTGTACGCGGGCCTCGCGGGCTCGGTGGCGGTGCTCGCCGCGGTCGGGGTGGGGGCCGCGAGCATCCGGTCCAAACGCAACCGCACCCTGTTCGCCGCGGGCGTCCTGTTCATCCTCGCGGTGGCGTTCACCAGCTCCAACGGCTGGTGGTACGTATCCAGCTACGGCGTCCCCTGGTGGGACAAGCCGCCGATGATCGCCGGCAAGGGCTTCTCCACCCTGTTCCTGGGCCTCACAGTGCTCACCCTGCTCCTCGCCGCCTGGTACCACGTCCGCGAACCGTACGAGAACGGCACGAAGCCCAACGGCAAGCGCGCCCGGATGCTCGCGCCGTCGCCGCTGACCGTCGCGGCCGGTGCCGTCGTCCTGTTCGAGGTGCTGTCGCTGCTCAAGGGCGCCGTCGCGCAGTACCCCGGGTACTCCATCGCGAAGGCCAACATCGAGTCGGTGACCGGCGGCACGTGCGCCCTCGCCGACGAGGTCCTCGTCGAAACCGACCCGACCGCGGCCCTGCTGCAGCCGCTCACGCCCGTCACCGCCCCGAACGGCACCGGCGCCTTCGCCGCGACCACGGCGGAGGGTTTCACCCCCAACGGCATCGCCGACGACCTCACCGCCGACTCCGAGAAGATTGCGACCGGCGGCGCCAACACCGTCGACACCGAGACCGACGAGACGACGACGGGCACCAGCTCCGGCACCGGCGGCGGCACCGAGGCCACCGCCGGAGTCAACGGCAGCACCGTCACGCTGCCGTTCGGCCTCGATCCCGCCCGCACCCCGGTTCTCGGCAGCTACCAGTCGGGCGGGGAGCAGAAACCCGCCGCCCTCACCACCGGCTGGTACGGACTGCCCGAGCGCAGCGACGACGCACCGATCCTCACCCTCTCGGCCGCCGGACGCATCCGGTCGGTCGACGCGGACGGCGTCGTCACCCCCGGCCAGAGCCTGAAGGTCGAGTACGGGGTCACCGGTCCCGACGGGTCCGTCACCGCGCTCGGCACCGCCGACCCGATCGACATCGGACCCTCCCCGTCGTGGCGCAACCTGCGTGTGCCGCTGGATCAGCTCCCCCCCGAGGCGAACACGGTCCGGCTGGTCGCGGACGACCCGGACACCGACCCGGGCCAGTGGCTGGCGGTCACTCCGCCCCGGCTGCCGAAGATGCAGACACTGCAGACCGTCGTCGGCTCCAGCGACCCGGTGCTCCTCGACTGGGCCGTCGGGCTCGCCTTCCCGTGCCAGCGCCCGTTCGACCACCGCTACGGCGTCGCCGAGGTCCCGCAGTGGCGGGTGCTGCCCGACCGCATCGGCGCCGAGTCCACGAACGCCTGGCAGGACAAGTTCGGCGGCGGACCGCTGGGCTGGACCGACCAGCTCCTGTCGGCGAGCACCCTGGCCACGTACCTGTCGAACGACTGGGACCGCGACTGGGGCTCGCTCGAGCGGTACACACCGCTCGACGAGTCGGCGACACCGGCGCAGGTGGAGTCCGAACAGGTGACCAGGTCGGGTACCTGGTCGGCCGGACCCGTGCGCTACCAATAGGCAGGGCTCTACCGTCTGGTAGCCACGGATATGCCTCCTCAGGTTCCTGACATACCATCGACAACCGTGCCCGACGCTCTGACAACTCCCGTCTCCGAACCCGAAGCCTCTTTGCCGCCTGCTCGCCAGGACCGGCGAAGCGAGTTCCGGACCGCTCGTCTGGTTGCCATCGTCACCGGCCTCATCGGGTTCGTGCTGGCAGTGGCCACCCCGTTCATGCCGGTCCAGCAGACCACCGCGGCCGTGAACTGGCCGGAGAACGGCGTCGTCGGCGACGTCGAGGCTCCGCTGATGTCGCAGGTACCGGTCGACCTGACGGCGACCATTCCGTGTTCCGCGGTGGCCCAGCTGCCCCCGCAGGGCGGAATCCTGCTGGCGACGGCGCCCGCGCAGGGCGAGGGCGCGGCGCTGAACGCGATGTTCGTGCGCGTGTCCGACAAGTCCGTGGACGTGCTCGACCGCAACGTGACGATCGCGACGGCACCGCGCGAACAGGTGCAGTCGAGCGCCTGCTCCGAGATTCGCATCACATCGAACATCGACGCGACGTCCGCCGAGTTCGTCGGCCTCACCACCCCGACCGGCGTCCCCATCGCCGGCTCCCTCACCGGCGACCTCCGTCCCCAGGTGGTGGGCGTGTTCAGCGACCTCCGCGACGGGGCGGCGCCGGCGGGCCTGTCGTTCACGATGAACGTCGACTCCCGGTTCTCGTCGAGCCCCACGATCGTCAAGCTCGTCGCCATGATCGTGGCCCTCCTCACCACGGCCATCGCCCTGGTCGCCCTCGGTCGCCTCGACGGCACCGACGGGCGCGGGCACCGCAACTTCCTGCCGTCGCACTGGTGGAAGTTCACCGGCCTCGACACGCTCGTCGTGGGCACGCTGGTGCTCTGGCACTTCATCGGCGCCAATACCTCCGACGACGGCTACCTGCTCACCATGGCCCGCGTCTCCGACCACGCCGGGTACATGGCCAACTACTTCCGCTGGTTCGGTGTGCCCGAGGCGCCGTTCGGCTGGTATTACGACGTCCTCGCGGCGATGGCGAAGATCTCGACGGCCAGCCCGTTCATGCGGCTGCCCGCGCTCATCGCCGGCATCCTGTGCTGGATGGTGATCAGCCGGGAGGTCGCTCCCCGCCTCGGCAGGTCCGTCCGGCGCAACAAGGTCGCGTTGTGGACCGGCGGCCTCGTCTTCCTGTCGTTCTGGCTGCCCTTCAACAACGGTTTGCGGCCCGAACCCATCGTGGCGCTCGGTGCCCTGCTCACGTGGTGTTCCATCGAGCGTTCCATCGCCACCGGACGTCTCCTCCCCGCGGCTGTCGCGGTGCTGATCGGCGCGTTCACTCTGGCGGCCGCCCCCACGGGCCTCATGTGTGTGGCTGCCCTGCTCGCCGGCGCCCGCCCGCTCGTCCGCATCGTCGTCAAACGTCATCGCCAGGTGGGGACGCTGCCGCTACTGGCTCCGATCGCGGCCGCAGGAGCGATAGTCCTGGTGGTCGTGTTCGCCGACCAGACCCTGGCCACCGTCATGGAGGCCACCCGGGTCCGCACCCTGATCGGCCCGAACCTCGAGTGGTACAAGGACTTCCTGCGCTACTACTACCTGTTCGTCCCGACCGTCGACGGGTCCGTGGCACGCCGCTTCGCGTTCCTGACGATGATCCTGTGCCTGCTGACGACGCTGTTCATCTTGTTGCGCCGCAAGCGGATTCCCGGCGCCGCCACCGGCCCGTCCTGGCGTCTGCTCGGTGTCGTGTTCGGCACGATCTTCTTCATGATGTTCAACCCCACCAAGTGGACCCACCACTTCGGGGCGTACGCGGGCATCGCCGGTTCACTGGCCGCACTCACCGCCGTCGCGGTGTCGGCGTCCGCGCTGCGGTCGCGCCGCAACCGCACGATCTTCCTGGCCGGACTGCTGCTCATGCTGGCCCTGACGTTCGCAGGCATCAACGGGTACTGGTACGTCTCGAGCTACGGCGTGCCGTGGTTCGACAAGCCCGTCTCCATCGGCGGGCGCCAGTCCAACACGTTCTTCCTCGTCCTGTTCGGACTGGCCGTCGCACTGGCCGCTTGGCAGTACCTGCGCGAGGGATTCGCTGCGCCACCTGCCCGCGCAAACACCGAGAAGGGCAGGCGGATCAGGAAATTCGCGGCCGCCCCGCTCACCGTCATCGCCGGCATCATGGTGCTGTTCGAGGTCCTCTCCCTCCTCAAGGGCGCCGTCTCGCAGTACCCGGCGTACTCGCTGGCCCGCTCCAACGTCGACTCCCTGACCGGTCAGACGTGCGGCCTCGCCGAGGACGTCCTCGTCGAAGGCGACACCAACGGCGGAAACCTCACACCCCTCGCCGATCCCGGGCAGCCGCTCGCGAACCCCGCCGACCCACTCGGCGGCGCAAACCCCGTCGGCTTCTCCCCCAACGGGGTGCCGTCCGACCTGACCGCCGACTACGTCGAGGTCAAGCAGGGCATGGGCAACACCGACAACCAGAGCGTCGGCCCCAGCTTCGAAACCGGATCGAGCGCCGGAACCAGCGGCGGCACCGGACGCGTCGGCGTCAACGGCAGCGACGCCAAGCTGCCGTTCGGACTCGATCCCAGCACCACCCCCGTGATGGGCAGCTACCAGGAAGGCGTCCAGGAACCGGCCACACTGTCGTCCAGCTGGTACGCCCTCCCCGAACGCAGCGACGACACCCCGCTGATCGTCATGTCCGCCGCAGGACGCATCTGGTCGGTCGACCCCACCGGTGCCCTCACCTACGGCCAGTCGCTGCTCCTCGAATACGGCAAGCGTCAGCCCGACGGCACCGTCCAGGCCCAGGGCACCTACCTGCCCAAGGACATCGGCCCGGCACCGTCGTGGCGCAACCTGCGCGTCCCGATCGGCGAGCTGTCCCCCGACGCCGACGCCGTCCGGATCGTCGCCAACGACCCCAACCTCACCGGCGACCAGTGGCTCGCATTCACCCCGCCGCGGGTACCGAAGCTCGAGACCCTCAACTCGACCATCGGCAGCTCACAGCCGGTGCTGCTGGACTGGGCCGTGGGCCTGCAGTTCCCCTGCCAGCGACCGTTCGACCACCAGTACGGCGTCGCGGAAATGCCCAACTACCGCATCCTCCCCGACCGCCCACTGGCCGTCAGCTCCACCGACACCTGGCAGTCCGCGGAGAACGGTGGCCCCCTCGGGTTCACCGAACTCCTCGCCAGCGCCACCGCCATACCCACCTACATGCGGGACGACTGGGGTCGCGACTGGGGCTCCCTCGAACGCTTCGACCGGTACTTCCCGAACGCCACCGCGGCCACCGTCGACACCGACACCGCAACCCGCTCGGGACTGTGGAACCCCGGCACCTTGCGGGTGTACGACAGCCCGTAACGGTTCCCGCTCGGCTTGCGTCGGTGCGGGCTTGCGCCGCCCGCTCGGCTTGCGTCGCCCAATGTGACATTCGTTCCGTCTGACTGAACGAATGTCGCATCGGGCGCCACGCCGGGCGGTCCGACACGGCGGAAACGGGTGTTCCGCGGTGGAGTTGTCCACAACTTCCCGTCCATCCACAGGGCAATTTCCGACGTGGGCTTTCCGGCGGTGGGCCGATTCGCCCACGGCATGCTCGGACCCATGCGAAGAGGAACCTGGGCCGAAGACCTTTCTGCGATAACCGCCGTCAGCCGGGACGGGGTGATCCGCGCCGCCACTCTGGAGCGACTCGGCGTCGCGAAGGGCACCATCTCCTCGCGCTGCAACGACGGCGGTCCCTGGCAGCGGATCCTCCCCGGCGTCGTGCTGCTGCACAACGGGCCACCGACGACGCTGCAGCGCAATCTCGCGGCCCTCGAATACGGCGGCCCGGATGCCCTGCTGTCGGGGCACGCCGCCCTGGCCGCGTTCGGCTACACCGCTTCGGCGTCCAGGAACGACGTGCTACTGCTCATCCCGTCGTCGCGGCATCGCCGGGACTGGTCGTACGTGAAGGTTGAGCGCACCTGGCGCATGCCCGAGCCGGTCCACCGGGGCCTCCTACGCCTCGCACCGCCGGCGCGCAGCCTCCTGGACGCCGGACGTCGCACCGTCCAGGCAGACAGCTGCCGTGCACTCCTCGCCGGCGGCATCCAGCGGGGCGACGGTCACGGTCGACGAACTCGCACGCGAACTCGCGCAGGGCAGCGACCGCGGAAGCCGCCTGCCTCGGGCGGTCCTGCGGGATCTGAGCGACGACGCGCATTCCGTCGCCGAGGTCCACGCGCAAAGGCTGTATGCGACGAGCGGTCTGCCGCCGATGCGGCACAACGTGGACGTGCTGTCAGCCGCCGGGCTGTGGATCGCGCGACCCGACGGCTGGCTGGACGACGTCGCCGTCGCCTGGGAGATCGACTCGCTCAAGTACCATTTCTCGCCCGAGTTACACGAGGCGACGGTCCGGCGGCGGGCGCGGATGCAGCGCGAGGGGATCATCGTCGTGACGCATCTGCCGAGGCAGATTCAGACCGACCCGTCGACGGTTATCGCGGATCTGCGCGCCGCGTACTCACTGGCGGCGTCCCGACCCCGGCCGCCGGTGTTCGTCCATGCCGAACCGACACTGCGGTCGGCATGAATAGCCGCCGCGAACTAGAGGGGCATCAGGTCGTGCTTGCGCGGGTTGCGCTGCACCTTCTTGTCGCGCAGCATCGTCAGCGCCTTGCGGATCTCGAGGCGGGTGGTCGCGGGCTCGATCACCGCGTCGATGTACCCGCGCTCGGCGGCGATGTACGGCGTCGCGATGTTCTCGTTGTAGAAGTTGATCAGCTGCCGCCGCACCGCGGGAGCGTTCTCGCCCGCGGCCTCGATCTGCCGGCGCCCGATGAGGTCGACAGCACCCTCGGCGCCCATCACCGCGATCCGGGCGGTGGGCCACGCGAAGTTGATGTCGGCGCCCAGCTGCTTCGAGCCCATCACGGCGTACGCACCGCCGTACGCCTTGCGGATCACGACCGTCACCTTCGGCACCGTCGCCGTCACGAACGCGAAGATGAACCGGCCACCGCGCTTGATGACGCCGATCCGCTCCTGCTCGAGGCCCGGGAGGAATCCCGGGGTGTCGACCGCGAACACCAGCGGGATGTCGAAGGCGTCGCAGATACGGATGAAATGAGCCGCCTTGTCGGACGCCGCAGCGTCGAGCGCACCCGCCGCCACCAGCGGCTGGTTGGCGATCACTCCGACAGTGCGACCGTCCACCCGGGCGAAGCCGGTGATGATGTTCAGCGCGACCTGCCCGCCGATCTCGTGGAACTCACCGTCGTCGAAGATCCTCAGCAGGATGTCGTGCATGTCGTAGCCCGCGTTGTCGGCGTCCGGGATGAACGTGTCCAGATCGCGGTCCGACGCCGTGATCTCCGGTTCGAGACCCGGGTTGACGACCGGCGGCTTCTCCATGCAGCTCGACGGCAGGAAGCTGAGGTACTCGCGCACCCACTGGAACGCCGCCTTCTCGTCCGGCGCGACGTGGTGCAGGTTGCCGTACTGGGCCTGGTTCCGGGCGCCGCCGAGTTCCTCGAGGCTGACGTCCTCGCCGGTGATCTTCCGGACCACGTCGGGTCCGGTGACGAACATGTACGACTCCTCGGTGGCCACCAGGACATCGGTGTTGATCGGTGCGTACACCGCGCCGCCCGCGCACTTGCCGAGGATCATCGAGACCTGCGGGCACATGCCGGACAGCGGCTCCTGCCGGCGGCCGAGCTCCGCGTACCAGGCCAGCGAGGTCACGGCGTCCTGCACCCGGGCTCCGCCCGAGTCGTTGATGCCGACGCAGGGGCAGCCGATCTTGGCGGCGAACTCCATGATCGCGGCGACCTTGCGGCCGAACATCTCACCGACGGAACCGCCGAACACGGTCTGGTCGTGCGAGAACACCGCGACGGGGCGACCGTCGACGGTGCCGTGGCCGGTGACGACGCCGTCGCTGTAGAGGGCGTTCGGGTCACCGGGCTGGCGCATCAGGCCGCCGACCTCGATGAAACTTCCCGGGTCGAGCAGCATGTCGATGCGTTCGCGCGCGCTCGGGATCCCCTTCTTCGCGCGCTTGGCAACAGCCACGTCGCCCGCGGGTTCCTTTGCCAGTTCGAGCTTTTCGCGCAGTTCGGCAAGCTTCTCTGCGGTGGTGGTGGTCACTGATGTGCTCCGGTTCCGGCGGCCTGGATCGCCGCCAGCTTCTTGGTGAGGTCGGCACCGACCTTCGAGATGTACGGCTCGTCGACGATCTGGATGTGATCGCCGCCCACGTGGATGATCTCCAGGTTCTTCACCGCGTCACCCCAGCCACCGTCCGGCTTACGGGTCTTGAACGCGGGCTCCAGATTCATCACGTCGTCGTGGTAGCGATCGGCCATGTACAGGACGACGTCGCCGTCGTACTGCTCCAGCTCGGCGGTCTGGATCGCCCGGTTGTCGAGCCACGACGTCCGCTGGTGCTCGATGATCCCGCCCGGAATCTTCGTGCCGCTCAGCTTGAGCAGTTCCGTGAGGATCTTGATCTGCTCTTCGTCGCTCTCCGCCGCCGCGAGCTTGTCGTACGGCAGCGGATAGTCCACGTTGTACGTCTTCTTCGCGAACGCGGCGTACCGCTGCCAGCGCTTACGGATCTCGTCGGGAGTGTCCTCGACCTTCTCCCCGGCCATGACCGTGTCGATCAGTCCGACGATCCGGACGTCTGCACCCGACTCGCGCAGCAGCTTCGCCACCGCGTACGCCAGCACGCCGCCCAGCGACCAGCCGTACAGCACGTACGGTCCGTCACCCTGGATCTCGCGGATCAACGGCAGGTACTCGGCCGCGCGGACGTCGATCGGCCCCTCCGTGCGCTCGAACCCGTACATCGGCGTGCCCGCGGGCAGACGCTTCAGCAGCGGTTCGTACGCGACGGTCGACCCACCGGCCGGGTGGAACACGAACACGGGGACGGCGTCGGATCCCTCCGGGCGGGGCCGCAGCGCGCGGACCAGCCCGTCGATCTTGCCGGAGTCCTCGAGGAATCCGCGCACTACGTTGGCCAGTTCCTCGATGGTGGTGGAGTCGAGGACGTCGTCGAACGTGATCTCACCGTTCGCTCGCTCCGACAACCGGGCCGCGAGCTTCTCCGCCTGCTCGTCGTTGAGGATCGGCAGCGTATTGAAGATGCCCTTCGCGGACTCACCGGTGACGACGGCCCACGTCGCGAACGTCAGGCGCTCGGCGGCGTCACGCGGCGGAACGTCGGAACCGCTCGCGTCGGCGAACGCTTCCGTGCTGTCCGCCTCGGGCGCCTCCGCAGTCTCGGGCACCGGGGTGGCCGCGATGATCGCCTCGGCCTCCGCCTCCACCGACGTGTCCTCGGCGTCGAGCGCGAACTCGGAAATACCCTCGGCCTCGGCAGCCTCCGCTGCCTCCTTCTCGGCCTTCTGCTGGTCGGCCAGCGCCTGCACCTCTTCGCGGTTCTCGACCGCGTAACGCAGGTACTTGGCGACCTCCATCAGGTTGGCATCCTTGACGGCCTGCAGCTGCAGCTGCGGGATGTCGAACTCGTACTCGACACGGTTCTTGATGCGGACGGCCATCAGCGAATCGAGCCCCAGCTCGATGAGCGGGATCTCGGCGGGCAGATCTTCCGGGGCGTAGCCCATCGACTCGGCGACGATCAGCGCGAGCCGGTCTTCCAGCGTCTGCGAACCGTTCGGATCCCACTTGTCGCCGATGTCCTCGACGACCTCCGGCAGCTCCTCCACCGGGGAGGTGGACTGCACGGGTGCCGTGAGGACGGGTTCGGGCAGAGCCTCACCGGACGTGACGGCCGCGTCGAACAGCAGCGTGAAACTCGCGCCGCTCTTCGCGTGGACCTGCAGCGACGCGCCACCCGGATGCGGATTGAGCGTGGTGGTGAGCGTTCCCTCGGCGGGAACGTGAGCGTGCAGGACGGACGCGGCGAGCGTCACGTCCGACAGCACCTGGGACGCGGCGGCGGTGACCAGAGCGGGCAGGTCGGTGACCGCACCGGCCTGGACCTCCCACACGTGCCGGCCGTCCGGCAGCGACACGTGCGCGCCCGGGACACGGGTGTTGCCGCTCGAGTCGATCCGGGTCTCCACCCAGTACGGCTTGCGGATCCACGCGGTGCGCGGAACGGCGGCGAAGTTACCCTCGGGAAGCAGCGACGACAGGTCGACGGCGTGCCCGTGCACGTACAGCTGCGCGAGTGCGGCGAGGACACCGAGCGGCTCGTCCTCTTTGCGCTTGAGCGTCTGGATGAGCTGCATGTCGTGCAGACCGGCGTCGAACGCGGTGGCCGCCACGGACATCAGGGCCACCGGGTTGGGCGCCAGCTCTACGAACGTGGTGTGCCCACTGCCCACGGCGAGGCGGACCGCGTTGGTGAAGTAGACGCTGTGGCGCAGACCCTTGGTCCAGTACTCCTCGCGGTGGATCGGCTCGTGGCCGGCGCGGTAGTAGGTGTCCTGGTCGACCGAGGAGTACACGCCCAGCTTCAGCTTGGTCGGCTCGATGCCTGCCAGTTCCGCGGCCAACTCGCCCAGCAGCGGATCGACCTGCGAGGTGTGGCTGGCGCCCTTCGTCTTGAGGACGCGGGCCATCTTCTCCTCACCCTCGGCGCGCGCCACGATGGCGTTGACCTCGGGCTCGGGTCCACCGATCACGGTGTGCGTCGGGGCCGCGTACACGCAGACCTCGAGGTGCGGGAAGTCGGTGAGGACGGTCTCGATCTCGGACGCGCTGTACTCGACGAGCGCCATCAACCGGATGTCGTCGCCCTCGAGCGTGGCCTCGGCCTCACCCATGAGGCGGGACCGCGCGCAGATCACCCGCACGGCGTCCTCGAGCGGCAGACCGCCCGAGATGTACGCCGCCGCGGCCTCACCCATCGAGTGGCCCACGACGGCCTCGGCCTCGGCGCCGTGGTGACGCAGCAGCGCCGCCAGACCGATCTGGATGGTGAAGATGCCGACCTGAGAGGTCTCGACGTCGTAGTCGATCGCGTCGTCGAGGAAATTCTCCTTCATGGAGTAGCCGGCCTCGTCCTCGATCAGCGCATCGACCTCGTCGATGGCCGCGGCGAAGACCGGGTTCTCCAGGTAGAGCTGCTTGGCCATCTTGCGGTGTTGCGAACCGAAGCCCGACAGAACCCAGACGGCACCCTTCGACGACGGCGAGTCCGCGGAGAACACACCCTGCCCGGGCTTGCCGGCGGCGACGGCACGCAGGCCGGTGATGGCCTCGGCGCGGGTCTTCGCCAGCACGGCGGCACGCGAGCGGCCGTGGTTGCGGCGTGCGAGAGCGCGGGCGACGTCGGTGAGCGGCGTGGTGCTGCCCTCTTCCGTCTCCAGCCAGTCGGCCAGTTCCGCGGCGGCACGACGGCGCCGCGACGGCAGCGCACCCGACACCGCGAGAACGACCGTCGGCTCAGCGGTCTCGGCCACCGATTCCTGGGCGGAAACCACTTCCTGGGCGGAATCCACGCCGTCGACGGGCTCGGCCGTGTCGTCGACGGCAGGGCCGGTGTACTCGCGCACGACGACGTGCGCGTTGGTCCCACCGAAACCGAAGCCGGACACACCGGCGACGGCGGAGCCGGTGTAGCGCGGCCACGCCGCACCCTCCGGGATGACCTGCAGGTGCGCCTTGTCGAACGCGATGTACGGGTTGGGTCCGGCGAAGTTCAGCGTCGGCGGCAGGGTGTCTTCCTGCATCGACAGCACGACCTTGATCAGACCCGCGGCGCCGGCGGCGGCCTCGAGGTGACCGAAGTTGGTCTTGGCCGAACCGAGCAGCGCCGGCTTGTCGTCGGCGCGCCCACGACCGACGACGCGTCCGAGCGCGTCGGCCTCGATGGGATCGCCGAGGATGGTGCCTGTGCCGTGCGCCTCGATGTAGTCGACCCCGGCCGGGTTGATGCCCGCGTCGCGGTAGGCGTGCCGCAGGACGTCGGCCTGCGCATCGGGATTGGGTGCCGCGAGTCCGTTGGAGCGTCCGTCCTGGTTGACCGCGCTGCCGGCGATGACGGCGAGGATCTCGTCGCCGTCACGCTCGGCGTCCTCGAGACGCTTGAGCACGACGAGACCGCCGCCCTCGGCGCGGATCATGCCGTCGGCGTCGGAGGAGAACGCCTTGATGCGGCCGTTGGGGGCCATCACACCCAGCTGGTCGAAGCCCAGCGTGGCGGGCGGGGCGACGAGCATGTTGACGCCGCCGGCGAGCGCGAGATCCGACTCACCGGACCGCAGCGAGCGCACCGCCTGGTGCACCGCCACGAGCGACGACGAGCACGCCGTGTCGAGGGCGATGGACGGTCCGCGGAAGTCGTAGAAGTAGGAAACGCGGTTGGCGACGATGGACGTCGACGTGCCGGTCAGCGCATACGGGTGCGCGTGGACGGGATCGCTGACCGCGAGCAACTGGTAGTCGTTGGCCGAGCTGCCGATGAACACACCGACCTGCTCGCCCTTGAGGTCGCTGGCCGGGATGCGGGCATGCTCGAGCGCCTCCCACGTGAGTTCCATCGCCAGACGCTGCTGCGGGTCGACGTTCGCGACCTCCAGCGGGGACATCGCGAAGAACTCCGCGTCGAAGGTCTTCACGTCGTCGAGGTAGCCACCCTGGGTGTTGGCCTTCTCGACCGCGGCCTTGATCTGCGGGTCGGAGGTGAACTCCTCCCAGCGGCCCTCGGGCAGGTCGGAGATGCCGTCGCGGCCCGCGGCCAGCATCTGCCACATCTCGGCAGGAGTCTTTCCCGCCCCGGGGAACCGCGACGCCAGGCCGACGATCGCGATGTCGTGTGCGTCGGACGTCGTCGCGGACGCGTAGTACGCGGCGTCCGCCGAGTCGTCGGGCTGCTCGGGTTCGCCCTCGATGATGCGGGTGGCGAGCGACGCGATGGTGGGGTGCTGGTACGCGACCGTGGCCGTGAGCGTGACACCGACCAGTTCCTCGATCTCGCCGCTGAGTGCGACGGCGTCGCGAGACGACAGACCGAACTCCTCCATCGGGCGGTCGTCGGTGATCTGACCGACCGGTTGCCCGGTTGCGTCGGCAATCCAGTTACGCAGCCAGTCGCGCAACTGCGCGACCGTCATGTCACCTGTGTTGCTGGTCCGGTCATCATCTTTTTCAGCCATCAACTCACCAAGCTACCCGTCAGGAAGTGGACTATTCGGAAACGCTATCGGGGAACGCCGTCTGCGTGTATCCGCCGCGCAGGGTGCCTTCGATGTAGCTCGCCTTGCACGCGCGGCGGGCGATCTTGCCGCTCGACGTGCGGGGAATCGAGCCCGCGGGCACCAGCAGGATGTCGCGCGCGGTGATCCCGTGCCTGCTCGACAGCGCAGCCCGCACCGTGTCGGCGACGGGCTGGGGGTCTGCCTTACCCGCACCCGGTGCGCGCTCGGCGACGATCACGAGCTGCTCCGAGGAGTCGTCCGCGTCGTAGTTCAGGCCCGAGTGGGTGTTCTCGAACACGACGGCGGGCAGCTGGTTGGCCGGGACCGCGAACGCGGCGACGAAGCCGGGACGCAGCGCCCCGCTGGCCTCCTGCGCCGAGAACTCGAGGTCCTGCGGGTAGTGGTTGCGGCCGTCGACGATCACGAGGTCCTTGACGCGGCCCGTGATGAACAGCTCGCCGTCGATGTAGACGCCGTAGTCGCCGGTACGCATCCAGTTGGCGTCCTCGGGCGTGCCCTCCGCGTGGCTGCCCTCGGCGAGCCGGTTGGTGAGCTTGTTGTGGAACGTCTCCGCGGTCTCGTCGGTGCGGCCCCAGTACCCGATGCCGATGTTCTCGCCGTGCAACCAGATCTCACCGACCCGGTCGTCGGGCTGCTCGATGCGGGACTCCGGGTCGACGATCGCGGCCCACTGGCTGCGCGCGACGTACCCGCAGGACACCTGCGGGATGGCGTTCTCGGCGTCCTGGTCCACCTTCACGACGCGGCCGGCGTTGAGTTCGTCGCGATCGACGTAGATGACGCGGGCCTCGTCCGAGTGCCGGGTGGCGGACACGAACAGGGTGGCCTCGGCCATGCCGTACGACGGCTTGATCGCCGTCTTCGGCAGACCGTAGGGCGCGAACGCCTCGTTGAACTTGCGCATCGACGACGTGGTCACCGGCTCGCTGCCGTTGATGAGGCCGATGACGTTGCTGAGGTCGAGGCTCTCCCCGTTCTTCGGCAGACCGCGGGCGGCCGCGTGCTCGAACGCGAAGTTGGGTGCGGCCGCGAACGTGCCCGCACCGTCGGACACGGCTGCGAGTTCCTTGATCCACCGGTACGGCCGCTGCACGAACGCGCGCGGACTCATGATGGTGATGTACTTGCCGCCCAGGGCGGGCAGGATGACCGTGAGCAAGCCCATGTCGTGGAACAGCGGCAGCCAGGTGACGCCGCGCGAGTTCTCGTTGAGCTCGATGGAGTCGACCATCTGCAGGGCGTTGGTGCCCACGGCGCGGTGCGTGATCTCCACACCGGCGGGCACGCGGGTGGAGCCGGACGTGTACTGCAGGTACGCGATGTCGTCGAGATCGATCTCGGGGCGCACCCAGGATTCGCCGACGCTGTCGGGGATGGCGTCAACGGCGATGATGCGGGGGCGCTCGGCTGCCGGGAGGGACCGGAAGAACTGCCGAACACCCGCGGCGGAGGAGGTGGCCGTGAGGATGGCGGCAGGCTTGCAGTCACTGAGGACGGCGTGCAGGCGGTCGGTGTGGCCGGGTTCGTCGGGGTCGAACAGGGGCACCGAGATGGTTCCGGCGTGGATGGCGGCGAAGAAGGAGATGACGTAGTCGAGACCCTGCGGCGCCAGGACGGCGACACGGTCGCCGGGTTTGGTGACCTGCTGGAGTCGGGCCGCGACGGCGCGCAGCCGGTGGCCGAACTGTTCCCAGGTCAGCTCTTGCGCTTCGCCGTCTCTGTCCCGCGAGTAGTCGATGTAGCGGTATGCCAGCTCGTCCGAGTTCTCCCGGGTGTGCCGCTGGACGTAGTCGACCAGCGTGCTTCCCGAGTCGAGCCTGATATGGCCCTTCTCGTCGATAAAATCATCGAACTTCGCGTTCATTCCATCTCCTCCGAAGCGATCACACAGGCATGCCACCGGCATGACCGCGCCCCAGACTTCCTTCGCCGAATCGGATCTTGTACAACTCGCGGGGAACGACGTAACACGCCACTCACCCGAATAAGTTCATCGAGTCCAAACCATCGATATGTTACAGATTGGCATCGCCGCCCTCAGTACGCTGCGTCTACTCGCCCTTCAGTTGCGAGATGATCGGCGCGAAAGCATCCATCTGTGTGGGGAACACACCGACGTAAGACATTGTCGTCTTTTCTCGCACCATACGGATCTGATCCGCGATCTCCTCGAAGCTTCCGATCGCGAGATACGGCGAGCTCAGGATGTCTTCGACGGACAGCTTGGTGTCGACCTCGATGTTCGGCGGGAAGCCCTGGTCGAGGGCGGCGAGCGCCATCTCGGCGGTCTGCTCCCGGTCGTCGGTGATGACGATGGTGGTGATGGTCCAGTTCAGTTCGATGTCGTCGAACCGGTCACCGGCGGCTTCCCGGATCCGGTCGACTCGTTCCATCGTCTTGTCGAGCGTGACCCCCGACAGCAGGAGCTTGCCTTCCTTGCTGGTGGGCGTCGCCACGGAGATGATGTCGGCGTACTTGGCGGCGAGCGCCAGCATCTTCGGGCCGCCACCGCCGACGGCGATGGGGGGACGGGGACCCTGCCGCGGCCGCGGGCTGCCCGTGAGCCCCTTGATTTGGTAGTACTTGCCGTCGAAGTTGCACTCCTGGCCGCGCAGCAGCACGTCGAGGATCTGCAGGGACTCCTCGAGCTTTGCGATCCGGACGCCCGGGCGTTCGTACTCGATGCCGCCCTTGTCGAACTCTTCCTTCATCCAGCCGGCGCCGATGCCCAGCTCGAGGCGGCCACCCGACAGCACGTCGATGGTGGCGGCGTCCTTGGCGAGAATCGCCGGATGCCGGAAGCCGTTGGCGAGCACCGCGGTGCCGAGGCGGATCTTGTCGGTGGCGACCGCGAGCGCCCCGAGGGCGGCGATCGGCCCGACCTGGTTGCCCAGGTGGTCGGGGATCATGAAGCTGTCGAACCCGAGTTCCTCGGCCTTCTGCGCAAGCTTGACGAACCGACGCGCGCCGCCCTCGTCTGCGTTGCCCTCTCCGCCTGCCGCGAATCGGAACTTACGCAACGAGCTGGCGTCGGAACTCATGAATAGCTTCTCCTGTGGTGAAACGCCCCCGTTCAGGACGTGAACATCGGTGGGTCGGGCACCGGTGGTGCCGCAACAGTGCAGCACTCTACCGGTGCCGAGAAACGCACACTACCGGCCAGTACGCGTCTCGCCTATCTGTTTGGGACGTTTCACGGCTCACCGACCACGATGAACCCATCCGCCACAAAATCAACTGTGGGCCGGGGTCGGGGCGGCCTCTATCTTCTCGGCAGCCCATCCGGCGATCCACTGCGTAGCGGTCGTGCCGGAGTCGTCCACCACGTACGAGTTGTACATCGCGTGGACGGGGTTGTTGTTGTACTCGAGAAGTCGCAGTCCGCTGCCGATCCAGTTGCTCGGTTTCAACGCCTGCGCCGGGGCGTCGCAGATTCCGTCGGACGGGGCGCAGATCTCGACCGCCCGGTCGGTGAGATCACCGAAGCCACCGGGCCGGGGACCGGTCATCGTGATTCCCGGGATCTGCAGCCCGGCCAGCGACAGTTCGGCTCCCACACCGGCGACCGGCCGGCCCACGTCGGTGGCGGCGGCCGGATCCCGGCGACCGTCGGCGATGAGCCCGACGCCGAGCACCAGATCAGCCGGAATCGGCCCGTCACCTGCACCGATACTCGACGCGACATCTCCGGCGATGACGGCGCCCTGGGAGAATCCGGTGAGCAGGAAACTGGTGAGGGGGCACTCGGCGTGGCGACGCACCAGGATGTCGTTGGTGGCGGCCGTACCTGCGCCGCGGCTGTTGTTGTACGACTGCTGCCCGTCCGGCGGGAAGGCGACCGGGTTCGAGAACTGCGCGACGTACGGAACGGTGTACACGTCGGCGCGCGACGGCTCGAACTGCTCCTGCAGGGGCCGCGACACGTTGAGCATCAGCGACGCCGGGTTGGCCGTGGGGTTGTACGGGTCGTCCGTGGGGCTGGACTCCCACGTGCCCGGGACGACCACCACCTGGACGTCGGGGCAGCTCGCCGGCTGGGCGTTGGGACGTTCGGGACCGGGCGGGATCGGGATCGGTTTGGGCAGCCGTCCTGCGAGGAGGTACCAGAGCGCGATCACTGCGACGAGAATCACCAACAGGATCACGATCAGCACCATCAGCTTGCGCAGGGGGCTGCTCTTCTTCTTCCGCGTTCCGCGCCCGGTCAACGTCATCGGCGTCTACTTGCAGTAGGTCGCGTGGGCGACGTCCATGTAGGTCTGCGCGTTGGCCGTGGCCTGCTCCTGGGTCAGTTCCTGACCCGCGGCGGACGCCTCGGTGCCGACCATCGCTGTGACGAACACCATCGTGTCGACGTCACTCTTGCCTTCGGCCTTGGCCTGGCAGATGAAGTCGGCGGTGCTGACGGCCATGGTGCCGTCGGCGGCGGGCTCGATGCCCTTGCTCTTCAGCGCGTCGAGGAACTTCTGGCCGTCGGCGCTGACCGGGACCTCGCTGGGGCCGGGAAAATCGCCCGGAACTTCCTCGGGCTGCTCCGGCGGCGCCGTCGCCGCCTCACCCGGGCTCGTCACCGGCGCGGATGCCGACGCCGAGGCCGACGCACTGGCGCTGGGCGCGGCGGACGCCGAACTCTCGGCGGCGCTGGACGCCGCGGCGGATGTCGTTGCGCTGGTGGACGGGTTGGACGTCGCCGTGGAGTCGTCGCTACCGCACCCGACCAACAATCCGCTCGCTGCGACGGCGAGCGCGCCTACCGCGATCGCCCGTCGGAAGGTGGTGCTGATACGTGAGTGCTGCGGCATCTATTTCCGTCCTTGCTTTCCAAGTCGTTGTCTCTCGACAGGGTACAGACGCAGTTCGGGCGGAAACCTGGTCCGCCGGACCCGGCCCCGCCCGCTGCGCGTGACATTTCTAGCGTTGCTCGGCCATCAGTGAATCTCGGCCTTGTTGTCGATCAGTGTGACGTAACCGGTCTGGAAGTTCTGCTGGACGCCGCCCGGGATGGCGAATTTGTCGCTGATCGGGAATCCGAGCCGACCCCCCTCGTAGCCGGCGCTCTTCCAGGCGTCGAAGATCGGCCCGTTCTCGACGGCCCAGGCGCCCGACAGCGGACTCCAGTAGATGTTGCCGTTCTCGAACTGGTTGAACCGGCCGCCGTCCTTGACGGGGATCTCGCTGGTCTTCGGGAATCCGAGCCAGCCGCCCTCGTAGCCGAGTTCGGCATACTTGCCCATGATCATTCCCTGCACGCGGTGTGTGCCGTTCGCGGGACTGAAGTACATGGCGCCGATCTCGAAGCCCTGTACCGCGCCGTCCTTCCCGGGGGTCGGAACTTCGTCGGCCACCGGGTATCCGAGCGGTCCGCCCTCCCAGCCCTGACGTGCCCACTCGTCGCGGATCGCGCCGCGGACGGCGTGCGCACCGGTCTGCGGCGTCCAGTAGACCGAGCCGTGCTCGAAGTGGTTGAAACGGCCGCGGCCGTCGGGGGTGCCCAGCTCCGGCGTCGTCGGGTAGCCGAGCGGCCCGCCCGGACCACCGGTCGCCTGGTAGACGCCGCCGATGGCACCGGCCACCGGCTGCGCGCCGGTGTCGGACTTGGCGAAGATGCGGCCGTTGCGGAAGTCCTGGACCGTTCCGCCCGCGAGGCTGTACTCGGGGGTGAGGCAATCACCGATCCACGGGTTGGCGCCCGCGACCCCGGCGATGGAACCACCGGTGGTGCACGCCGGCTTCTCGGGATCGACGTCGACGGCGCTCGCGAGTTGCGGCCACAGCTGGTGCAGTTCGAACTGCCAGTACGGCCACGAGTGCGTGCCGGACGGCCGGTAGTTGACCTGCGCCGGGATGCCCAGCTTGTTGAGCTTGGTCGCGAAGGTCTGGGACGTGAGGCGAGACAGGATCTCGAGCCCCATTCCGGCGTAATTGGTGCTGACGCCCGGGATCCCGGACGGCTGATCGTACGGACCCGTGGTTCCGCTGCCGCTGGAGATGTAGAGGCTGACGCCCTTGAGCTTGTCGGCCAGCAGGTAGGGGTCGTGTTCCTCCCACGCCGAACTGGTCGGGGGACCCCACATCGCGTTCGCGTCGAATCCGCCCGCGTCGCTCATCGCGTACGCGACCGCCTGCGGCATGCCGAGCGCGGTGGTGGTCAGCATGCCCGACAGTGAGGCGGCGAACTTGAAGAATCCTTGGTTGCGGGCCGCGAGGAACATCGCGGACGTGCCGCCCATCGAGAGACCGACGACGCCGCGGGTCTGCGTGGTGCGCCAGTCGCTTTCGAGGATCGGGGGCAGTTCCTTCGTGAGGAACGTCTCCCACTGGTAGTTCTGGCCGTTGTCCTGGGCCACCCAGTCGGAGTAGAAGCTGGACTGTCCGCCGACCGGGAGGACGACGTTGATGTTCTTGTCGGCGAAGAACGATTCGGCGTCGGTCTCGAGCGTCCAGCCGTTCTCGTTGTCCTGCGCGCGGAGACCGTCGAGCATGTAGACGGACGGGAACTTCTCCGTCGGCTTCGAGTTCCAGTCGCGCGCCAGCAGCATCTGCACCTGAATCGGCACGGCCATCGACGGGGAGTTGATCCAGATCGCGACGCGACGGTCGGAGAGCCAGTCGACGTGATGGATCGTCGCGCCGCTGGGGGCCTGCGTGGCCACCGGCGCCTGCGCGGCGGCAGGCGCCGCGTGGACGACCGGCAGAGCCGAGGCGGTGGCGGTCTGGGTGAACCCGACCGCCACCGGCACCACGAGCACAGCGGCAAGCGAGGCGAGCGTCCGCCTTCGAACGTTTCCGGCCGACGAACGCTGACGTTCTGCCCTGAACAGGCCTACTCGCATGACGTTCACTCTCTCTCTGCGCGTCGAGGCCACAACACGGAGCACGGCCTCGCGTTCCGGTTCTTTCTACACGCAAACAACAGACGAGTGGGGGTGCCGCGCTGTTACAGCTGGTGCAATTGTTACGTCCCAGCTACCCGATCGTGTTGCCGAGGTCGCCGGCCAGATCGTGGATCTGCTGCTGCCAGTAACGCCACGTGTGGATGCCGCGGGGCGGGAAGCTGTAGGAAACGTTCTTCGCGCCGAGGGTCGCCATCTTGACCTGGAACGCACGGGTGTTCGCCAGCGACAGAGCCTCGAGGCTCGCACCGGTGGACGCGTTGAAGACGTCCATGAAGCCGGTCGGTGCGGCGCCGCCGGGAGCGGGGATGCCGTTGGCGGCCGACACCCACAGGCGGGTGTTGTTGTCGCGAAGCTTGTTCGCGAACACGAACGGGTCGTTGCGCAGCCACGCCGGGTTCCACGGCGGGCCCCACATCGCGTCGACGTTGTAGCGGCCGGCGTCGAGCATCGCGATGCGGATGGCCTCACGCATGCCGGGAGCCGAGATGTTCAGGTAACCGGACAGCGAGCCCGCGTAGTTGAACTGGTCCGGGTGGTAGGCGGCGAGGGTGAGGGCGGCGCTGCCACCCATCGACAGGCCGATGACGCCGTTACGGGTGGACTGGAACCCGAGGCGGTTCGCCAGAGCGTCGCGGAGTTCCTCGGTGAGGAACGTCTCCCACTTGTACGGCGTCTTCTGGCCGTTGAGGTTCGAGTTAGACAACCAGTCGGAGTAGAAGCTGGACTGCCCGCCGACCGGCTGGACGACGTTGATGTTCTGCGAGGCGAGGAACGGGCCCGCGTCGGTGTTGACCTCCCAGCCGCTCAGGTCGTCCTGCGCGCGCAGACCGTCGAGCAGGTAGACGACACGGTTGGTGTTGCCGTCGGCGGCCCGCCAGATGCGGCTCTTGATCGGACCCATGGAGGAATCGACCCAGAAGTCCTGCGCGGCGGGGTCGAAGGCTGCTGATGCGGTTGCGCCGCCGCCCACCATGGTCACGCCCAGTGGCAGTGCGACCGCCAGAGCAATTGCGGCAGCAGTACGCCTGGCCCATCCGCTTGTTCTCGTCGAACCCCCAACTCGCATGAACTCGTCTTCCCTCCGCTTGATGCGTCTCGCGCCGCGGCCGCGGCAACCACTCGATAACTCTCGTGAAAATCTCACGTACAGACGCCACCCGCACAGCGATCGCTGCACGGGTGGCGTCTCGACGGGATCACCTTACTGACAAAACGTTCCGTTGTGCACTCCCGGGGGGCAACGGAATCCGAGGTTTTCCTCTCACCCGTCCGACAGTGGACGGTGCACTTCGGCACGCACGAGTGCCGCCCCGCCGGTGAGGCGGGGCGGCAGTCGCCACGAACGTGGTGGCGTCTAGATCACCAGGCGCCCAGCGTGTCCAGGATCTGGCCGCGTGCCTTCCACAGCTCCGAACCCCAGTACGGCCACGAGTGCGTGCCGTTGGCCGGGAAGTCGAAGGTGGCCGGGACACCGAGGCTGGCCAGACGCACCTGGAAGGCGCGAGTGTTGGCCAGGGCGAGGGCCTCGAGGCCCATGCCGTTCGCGGTGTTGTAGTAGTCGATCGGAGCGCGGGGGTGGTCGAATTCGCCGGGCAGGCCACTGGCAGCCGAGATGAACATCGACAGGCCGTTCAGACGCGGGGCAAACACGAACGGGTCGTTACGCAGCCACGCCGGGTTCCACGGCGGGCCCCACATCGCGTCGACGTTGAAGCGACCGGCATCGAGCATCGCGACGCGGATCGCCTCACGCATACCGGGAGCCGAGATGTTCAGGTAGCCGGACAGCGAACCGGCGAACTTGAACTGGTCGCGGTGGTACGCGGCGAGGGTCAGGGCGGCACTGCCACCCATCGACAGGCCGAGGACGGCGTTGTTGGTGCGCGAGACACCGTAGTTGGCCAGGAAGTCGGGAAGTTCCTGAGTCAGGAACGTCTCCCACTTGTAGGTGACGGGCTGACCGTTGAAGTTGCTCGCCGAGTACCAGTCCGAGTAGAAGCTGGACTCGCCACCGACCGGCATGACGAGGGTCACGTTGTCGTTGCGGTACTGGTCGAACGCGTTGGTCTCGAAGCTCCACGCGTTGCGGTCGTTGCGGGCGCGCAGTCCGTCGAGCAGGTACAGCGCGGAGCTACCGCCGCGGGCCGCCCACTGGACCTGGACCTTGATCGGTCCCATGGAAGAGGGAACCCACAGTTCCTCGTAGCCACCCGCAGGCGCGGTCTTGACGGGACCCGCGTGCGTCGGTGCTGCTGCGGCGACGGCTCCACCAGCGATTCCTGCGCCCACAGGCAGTACCAGTGCGACGGCGCCGATGGCCATCGCACGCTGCTTGAGGCGCTGAGACAACCTCGGTCTGGCAAAACGCATGAATACTGCTCTCTCTCTTCGTCTGCGGACTCCGCCAACTGGGCGGCTCCGGCGGATTCCGTCGGGGAACAGGCGACCTGCCGGCCCTGGCTCGATGCCGGGTCGGCAGCGGACCTCTTCCAAGTCACACTGCGCTGGGTGGACTGTATGTCACACAAAGTTCCCTGACAAACGCTCGCGGAGCGCTTTCCGGAGAACTTCCAGACCACCGTCACCAATGACTCATCATCGACGTACATCGTCGCCGACAGTTCCCGCGTTACACAAACGAGATCTGATGTTCCGACATCGAGATCTGCCCGGGACGCCGCAGTGACACACGCCTCGCCCGGTTCGCCCTATTTGGCCGGATCAGGGAACGGCGGCTCGAGATTGCACCGCTGAATTTCGTAGGCGGGAACTCGCTCGAATCGATAACTCGCCAAATGCAGCGCGTCCTTGAAATTCTGCTTGAAACGCGGCCACGTCAGTTCCGAGCGGTACGACGTCAGCAGGTCCTGCGTCTCGGGGCACGTGAGCGCGACCCGAGCCTCGGTCACCCATTCCTCGTCGAGGAATCCGGGCATCCACGGATGCTTGTCGATCATTCCCGTGTCCACCACGACCCAATCGGGGTACAGATTCTTGTCGTGCCCGATGCGGCCGTCGTCCATTCGCTCGGTGTGCGCCGCAAGCGGGTACGCGAGACCCATCTGGTCCAGCACCCGCACGTCGAGGCCGACGTTCATGCTCGTCATGCCGAGGTTCAGGAAGTAGACGGTGTGGCCTGCGCCGCCGTCCGGGATCGGAAGGGGCGGTGGAACGACGAACCAGTACGTGTAGTCCGCGGACGGGATGAGCAGGCCGCCGTCGGGGGTGTCCGCGATGGTCTGGACCATGGCACGCATGCGTGGGTAGTCCAGGTAATCGTCGGCACGAATCGGGTGCGCATGACCGGTGTTGAGAACGTAGAACGCCCGTTCGTCGACAATTCCGGAACGTCCGATAACGACACCTTCCGGCATCCCCGTCGTGTTCGACGCGAAAAATGCCCACACCACGGTGCCGACCCACAGGAATGCCATTGCCAGGAAAATCGACGATTCCTTATTACGTCCCCACGACGCACGGTCCGGAATTCGTACCGGAATAACGGCGACGGGAACGATGAAACAGAACAGAACGGGGAGAAGTACGCGGCCGTGCATGAAGTCGCCGCCCACCCGCAACGAGTACAGACCGAGGATCAGTCCGCTCGCGAGCATGAAGACGACGACGGCGTTCTGCGTGCGCAGCCACCCGCGCAGGCGGGTCAGCCGGTTCCCCTCGGTGTGACGAACACCATCGCCGATGTGCTTGTCGCGACCCCGCCAGGCGATCACCGCGCCCACGAACAGGAACACCAGCGGCAGCCACAGCAGGTACGGGCCGAGCAGGTTCCACAGGTAGGCGAAACCCTGCGACCACTTGGCACCGCCGGCGTCCTTCGACACCGCGGTGTTGGGGTACGGGAGGGCGTAGTAGCCCATGCGCCAGATCTGGTAGCCCACCGGAACGATGCCGGCGACGAAGACCATCGCCACCCGCACCTTCCACGTGAGACCGGGCGCGAGGAAGATCATGGCCAGCGACGCAACACCCAGGATCGCCAGTTCGGGGCGCACGAGCGGCCCCATGCCCGCGGTGAACGCGAGGATCAGCACCGACGTGGTGGACGGCGTCGCGGCCTGGCTCCACCGGATCAGCAGCAGCCACAGCAGCGCGATCCAGAAGATGACGAGGCAGCTTTCGAGCCCCGACGTCGCGAAGTCGCGGGCCGGGGGCACCGCGATGTAGACGAACACACCGGCGGGCATCAGGAACAGCGTGCCACCGCCGGCGAAGGACCCACCGCGGTAGAGGCGGGCGGTGCCGAACATGGCGAGCGCGATCGCCGCGGTGGACAGGACCAGCGCGATCGTCAGGACGACGTACTCGAGCCGGGCCTGGGAAAGCCAGCTGAACGCGTAGACGATGTACGTCCACGCGGTGCTGGTGTTGGCCTCGACACGCTCGCCCGTGTTGAAGACCGGACCGTTGCCGGCGAGCAGGTTGCGGACCGTGCGCAGCACGATCAGACCGTCGTCGGCAATCCATCGCCGTTCCCAGGCGCCCCAGAACATCAGGAGAGCCGAGACGGCCACACCCCCGAGGAAGACCACCCTCGAGAGGATGGCCTTCCGGTGGCGTTCGGTGGTCCGCTCCGCGGCGGCGTCCGAGTCCTCGGCGCCTCCTACCAAGTCAGACGAGGTAGACAGCGACACCCACCACTCCGATCCAGGCAATCGCGAGGAGTTGGAGGACACGGTCGCCCAGCGCGATCTCCTCGGGCTCCCCCGCCTCGCCGCCGTCGACGTCGACGGCGTAACGCAGGATCGCGATGGTGAACGGCACCATCGAGATCGCGTACCAGTTGGTGGCCTTCAGGTCGTCCTGCTGGAACGCCCAGAGTCCGTAGCAGAGCACGACCGCGGTGGCGCTGAGCGTCCAGACGAAACGCAGGTACGTCGTGGTGTAGTTCTCGAGGGACTTGCGGATCTTCGCGCCGGTGCGTTCGGCGAGCTGCAGTTCCGCGTACCGCTTACCGGCCGCCATGAACAGTGAACCGAATGCCATGACCAGGAGGAACCACTGCGACAGCGCGATTTCGGCGGCCACGCCACCGGCGATGGCGCGCAGTAGGAACCCGGACGAGACGATGCAGATGTCGAGCACGGCCTGGTGTTTGAGACCGAAGCAGTACGCCAGCTGGATGCCGATGTAGACGGCCATCACGACCGCCAGCTGCCAGTTGGCGAGGAACGACAGGGCGATCGATCCGCCGAGCAGGACGACCGCCATCGCGAACGCCAGGTTGACGGGCAGCACACCGGCGGCGATGGGGCGGAAACGCTTGGTGGGATGCGCGCGGTCCGCTTCGACGTCCATCGCGTCGTTGACGAGGTAGATGCCGGACGCTGCCATGCAGAACACCACGAAGGCGAGCGCGACGGGAAGCAGGACGTCGGATTCCGTCGCCGTGCCCGCGGCGACGGGAGCTGCGAGGACCAGGACGTTCTTGACCCACTGACGCGGGCGAACGGCCTTGACGATGCCTGCCGCCAGGGATGTCGGGGGTCCGGTGACGACGGCCGGTTCCTCGCTCATTTTTCTCCAAACTTCTGCTCGGCCTTCAGCACCGCGACCGCAGAGGCGGCCCCCAGGGCAGATCCGGCGAGCACATCGGTCGGGTAGTGCACTCCCAGAACGAGCCGGGAGAGCAGCATCGGCGGTACCAACAACGCAGGCAAGGGTAGCCCGGTGAGGCGGCCGAGCAGCACGGCAGCCGCTGTCGTGGACGTGGCGTGCGAGGACGGGAAGCTCAATTTGCTGGGCGTCGACACGTTGACCTGGATCGACGGGTCGTTCGGCCGGGGCCGGCGGACGATGCGTTTGATCACGATCGAGGCTGCGTGAGCGCCGACGGCACCCACCGCGACGCCCGCCCACTGGCGGCGACGGGGCTTGTCGAGCGCCGCGCCGATTCCGGCGACCGCCACCCACCCCAGGGCGTGCTCACCGAAGTGGGACATCCCGCGCGCCGTCGAGACGACGCCGGGACGGCTCGCGATGGTGGACTGGATGGTCTGCAGGATCTGGACCTCACTGGATGCCGAAGACACGTTCCCACCTCTCCTTGCTGGTCAGGGCAGGAACGGCGTCCTGGTACTCGCGCTTGAGTTCGGGGAACCGCTGGGCCAGTTCGCGGCGCAGCCGGATCGCTTCCTTCAGCAGTTCGAGCGCCTGCTTGGGGTTGCGCTTGCGGTAGACGACTCCTCGCCCGTCCGCGGTGGTGACGGTGACGCCGTCCACCTGCGACAGCAGGAACCAGCGCGCGTCCAGTGTGGGCACATTGAGCTGGGGGCGCTCGTGGTGCTGCTCGTGCGCGGGCTTCACGTTGTGGACCAGGCCCTTGCCGAGGCGCACGATCTTCGCGAGCGGGTTCGTCGGCAGGCCGACCGCGCCGACCTCCTCACCGGAGGGCATCGGCAGGCTCGTCGACGACGGCAGCACGACGGCGTCCGGGTACTCCTTGCGCATCGCGTGCACGTCGCCGAGCGCCGTGGGCAGCAGTTCGAAGATGTGCTCGGGACCCTGCAGGAAGTCCTCGATCGCCTTGTTCTGGATCGCGACGGTCGAGTATTCGAGGCACAGCAGGTGCTTGATCGTGGCCTTGACGGTGTTGATCACCAGGCCACGACAGTTGCCCGGCATGTGCAGCGAGGCGACGACGAGCCGGTTCCGCAGGTGGAAGTACGCCTGCCAGTCGATGGCGTCGTCCTTGTCGCTCCACGCCATGTGCCAGATCGCGGCACCGGGCATGGTCACGGTCGGGTAGCCGGCATCCCGGGCACGCAGGCCGTATTCGGCGTCGTCCCATTTGATGAAGAGCGGCAGCGGCTGACCGAGTTCCTCGGCGGCCTGCCGCGGGATCATGCACATCCACCAGCCGTTGTAGTCGACGTCGATCCGGCGGTGCAGCAGCCGGGAGTTCTCACGGTCGCTGAGGGGGTAGCGGGAGAAGTCGTGGTCGTACTCGACGTTCGGTGCGGCCGTCCACATGAAGATGCTGCGGTCGACGACCTCGCCCATCGAGTGCAGGTGACTGCGCTCCTGCAGGTTCAGCATCTGCCCACCCACGAGCATGGGGGTCTTCGCGAACCGTGACATCGCCAGCGCGCGCAGGATCGAGTCGGGCTCGATCTCGATGTCGTCGTCCATGAACAGGATGTGCTGGCAGTCGGTGGTCTTCAGCGCCTCGTACATGATCCGGCTGTAGCCGCCGGACCCGCCGAGGTTCGCCTGGTCGTGGATCACCAGGCGGTCGCCGAGCGCTTCGGCGGCCTCCGTGAAGCCGGGCTCGTCCTTGACCTTGCGGGTGCCCTGGTCCGGGATGATGACAGCCTTGACCACGTCCATGACGAGTTCGTCGGACGCCAGCGCCGTCAGCGCCTTGACGCAGTCGGTCGGCCGGTTGAACGTGGGGATGCCGAGGGCGACGGTGGCCTCACCGGGCGCCTCGACCGGCGCGTACCAGCCGGCGCTCTCCAGCACGACCTCGGTGTCGGTGGTGATGTCGAACCAGATCCAGCCGCCGTCCTCGAACGGGGCGAGCTCGATCTCGAACTCCAGCGCGGCGTCACCGTCCTGGAATTCGCGGCCCTCCACGTGGATGCGCGACGAGTCGGCCTTCGAGCGGTACACGTCGATGCGGCAGTGCCCGGACAGCTCGAGCCGCAGCACCACGGAGTTCAGGGTGCTCCACCGGCGCCAGTAGCTGGCCGGGAACGCGTTGAAATAGGTGCAGAACGACGCCTCGGACTCGGCGCCGACCGACAGCGACGTCCGCGACAGCGAATGCGCGCGGCGACTGTTGGTCTTCGCCTCCTCCAGGTAGAGGGTGCGGACGTCGAGCGGCTCACCGGCGCGCGGCAGGATCACCCGCTGCAGCAGCGACTTGCCGAGTAACGGGGCGTCCTCGGTGACCTTCTCGGATTCGAGCAGATGTCGGGCGCTCATTCGGCATCCCCCACGAGGTCCGCACCGGATTCGAAGTGCGGACGCAGGGAGTTGTCGAACATCGAGAGCGCGCTGGCGATCGCCATGTGCATGTCCAGGTACTGGTAGGTGCCGAGACGGCCGCCGAACAGGACCTTGTTCGCGGACATCTCCTCCTTGGCGCGGTCGCGGTAGGCGGTGAGCTTCGCGCGGTCGTCCGGGGTGTTGATCGGGTAGTACGGCTCGTCCTTGCTCTCGGCGAACCGGGAGAACTCCCGCATGATGACCGTCTTGTCCTTCGGGTAGTCCCGCTCCGGGTGGAAGTGGCGGAACTCGTGGATCCGGGTGAAGGGCACGTCGGCGTCGTTGTAGTTCATGACCGGCGTTCCCTGGAAGTCGCCGGTCTCCAGCACCTCGGTCTCGAAGTCGAGGGTGCGCCAGCCCAGCTCGCCCTCGGAGTAGTCGAAGTAGCGGTCGAGGGGGCCCGTGTAGACGACGGGGGCGTCGGGGCTCTCCGCGCGCAGGTCGTCGCGGACGTCGAACCAGTCGGTCTCGAGCCGGACCTCGATCTTCGGGTCCTTCGCCATGTTCTCGAGCCACGCGGTGTAGCCGTCGACGGGCAGACCCTCGTACGTGTCGTTGAAGTAGCGGTTGTCGAACGTGTACCGCACCGGCAGTCGGGTGATGTTTCCTGCGGGCAGGTTCTTCGGATCCGTCTGCCACTGCTTGGCGGTGTAGTCGCGCACGAACGCCTCGTACAGCGGCCGCCCGATCAGGGAGATCGCCTTCTCCTCCAGATTGGACGCGGCGGCGGAGTCGATCTCGCTCGACTGCTCGGCGATCAGTTTCCGCGCCTCCTCCGGGGTGAAGTAGCGCCCGAAGAACTGCGACACCAGACCCAGCCCCATCGGGAACTGGTACGCCTGCCCCTTGTGCAGCGCGAACACCCGGTGCTGGTAGTTCGTGAATTCGGTGAACTGGGTGACGTAGTCCCACACCCTCTTGTTCGAGGTGTGGAACAGGTGCGCTCCGTACTTGTGGATCTCGATTCCGGTCTCGGGCTCGGCCTCCGAATAGGCGTTTCCGCCCAGGTGGTGACGACGGTCGAGCACCAGCACACGCTTACCCAGCTGTGTTGCTGCACGCTCGGCGACGGTCAGTCCGAAAAATCCGGAGCCGACGACGATGAGGTCGTACCGGCCAGGGGCGGTTGTCTCTGGGGTTGCAGCGGTCACGATGAACCAGGGTAAGCGACTCCGCCGCCCGTGCGCGGCCAAGGGGGGCACGGACCCCTTCCGCACGCACGAGGAGTTCTCCCTGTATTCACCGGTTCTGCAGACCTCGTTGTTCCCGCCGCCGCGGCGATCGCGCTTCATGAGCGGGTGCGCATCGTCCAGCTGGCGAACTTCTACGGACCGCGGTCGGGTGGACTCCGCACGGCGCTCCACAACTGGGGTCAGGGGTACGTCGGACGGGGACACGAGGTGATCCTCGTCGTCCCAGGTCAGCGCGACTGCGAGGAGCTGTTGCCGAGCGGGGTCCTGCGGATCACCCGGTCTGCTCCGACCATCCCCGCGACGGGGGGTTATCGCGTCGTCAATCCGCGGCGGGTGGCCGACGTCGTCAGCGGGCTGCGACCCGACGTCCTCGAGGTGTCCGACCGGCTGACGCTGCGCGGTTTCGGGGGCTGGGCCCGCGCCCGCGGGGTCCGCAGTGTGGTCGTGTCACACGAACGCCTCGACCGGCTGCTCGGGCAACTCGTCCCCCAGCGCGTGGCCCGCGGCTGGGCCGACGTCGCGAACCGCCGGATGGCGCGGAACTACGACGCCGTTGTCTGCACGACGGACTTCGCGAGCGAGGAGTTCACCCGGATCGGGGCGCCCAACCTGCACCGGGTCCCGCTCGGGGTGGATCTCACGATGTTCCACCCCGGCAAGCACGACCAGGTGATGCGCGACTCCTACGCCGACCCGGCGCAGCGATTCCTCCTGCACTGCGGGCGGTTGTCGGTGGAGAAGCAGGTGGAGCGGAGCATCGACGCGGTCCGGTTGCTGCGACGCCAGGGGCACGACGCCCGCCTCGTCATCGCCGGTGACGGCCCCCGCCGCGAGTCGCTGCAGTACCGGGCCCGCGGGCTCCCCGTGCACTTCACCGGGTTCATCAGCGACAAGGGCCGCCTCGCGTCGCTGTTCGCGTCGGCGGACGTGTCGCTCGCGCCCGGACCGCACGAGACGTTCTGCCTGTCGGCGCTCGAGTCGCTGGCGGCGGGCACGCCGGTGGTCGCGTCACAGTCGTCGGCTCTCGCCGAGATCATCACACCCGGCTGCGGCGCTCTTGCCCGCGACCGCGGTCCGGCGTTCGCCGAAGCGGTGAGCGGCATTCTCGAGATCCCCTCGCGCACCCGCCGGGCGTCGGCCCGGCGGCGGGCCGAGGACTTCGGGTGGGCCGAGTCCGTCGACGGGATGCTCGCCGTGCTCGAGGGGGCCGGTCCTCTGCGTTCCGCTTAGCTGCCGCCGGTCGGTAGCCACTCGCGGAGCACGCTGGCGTCGATCACCTGCGCGCCCAGCTTCTTCGTCCAGATGATGGTTCCGTTGGTGTACATCCGGAACTTCCCCGCCTCCGACGGCAGCATCATCTCCGGACCGAGGGGTGCCCCCAGGGTGCTGTTGACGCCGCCGAGTTCCTTGTACTTCTCGGCGATCGGCGAACCCTCGGTGGTGCCGACGGTGTCCTGGTCCTCACCCGCGGAGGCGAGGGTGGATTCGGGTGCATCGGGGGCGGCCGGGGGTGCGGGCACGCCGAGACCGTCACCGACGGTGAACCAGTCGGACTTGAGCTTCAGCTTGGCCCTCGCCTCGGCGCCCGTCGCCTCGGCCGTCCCCGACGATCCGACCACCTTCACGCCGGTGACGCGTCCGCCGTCGACTCCGAAGTTGTTGCGGGTGATCACCTCGAACGATTCGAGGTCTCCCACGTTGAATGCGGACGCGATGTCGCCGGCGGTCAGGGTCACCGCCCAGTCGTGGTTCGGCGACACCGCGTCACCCTGGTCCTCGACGGCCGGGAACTCGCCGCCCGCGGTGTATCCGCCTGTGGACGAGGAGAACTCGGCCGCGACCGCCTTGTTGTCCTTCGTCAGGATCATGCCCTTGGTGGAGCGGACGGCGTCGGTGGTCCGCGGGTCTTCCTTCGCGGAACCGCCGTACACCTGGCAGCTCTGCGTGTCGCAGGTCTTCGCGTACTCCTCGCGGTTCTCGGCGGCGGCGTAGGAGCGGGCCGCGACGGCCTGCGCCCGAAGCGCCTCGGCCCCACCGGTGTCGGCCCAGTCGGCCTTCGCCTCGGCAGGCACGACACCCAGGAGGTAGTCGTCCATGTCGAGGACGTTGACGGTGCGCATGGCCGCGCCGTCGAGCGCGATCCCGAGGGCGCCGCGGTAGGGGGTGTCGCCGGCGCACAGCTTGAGGTGTTCGTTCACCGGACGGTCCGGGGCCAGGTCGACCGGGTCGACCCACGGGTGGTCGGTGGCGTCCTGCCACAGGACCTCGCCGGCGCATCCGCGGGTGACCACGACGTTGGCGCCGCCGTCGGCGGTCGGGGTCAGGTGGACTGCCTCCCCCGGCCCGACGGGCTTGCCGGCGACGACGGCGCCGGCGTCGGAGTAGACGTCGATCGCCTGATCATCCCGCGCCTGCAGGCGGACGCTGATCTGGGCGTCGGCGAGGGTTCCGAGCGTGGTCCCGCCGTAGTAGTGGCCGAGGATGCGCTCCGCCGCCCAGCCCTGATCCTTCGCGTATCCGTAGGCGCCCCATTGGCCCATCCCGCGGCCGTGACCGTTGCCGTGACCGGACAGCGTGAACGGCGTGTCGGACGCGACGGTTTCCCGGACCTCCTGCCCGGAGGAGCGCAGATGCACGACCACGCCGGTGACGGCGCCGATCACGAGGACGGGTGCGATGCCGAGCGCCGACGCGCGGAGCAGCGATGCCGTGAATCCACGCCGGGCGGGAGGGCCCGCGATGTACCGCCTCCTGCGGGTCCAGGCAGGTCTACCTGCACGAACCCCGAATTCGGTCTTCGCCATCACTGCACTCCTCATCGCTGAACAACGAGCGCTGAGACGGGGTGTGCACCTCGTCTCAGCGGGTCCGAGAAATTCGGGATAAAGTCTCAATGTAAAGTTGAGCGTTATGGACCTGTGCGACTAGTGTGGCAAGAGTGACTGGAGTTAGCAACAACAGTCTCTTCCGTCACACAAGCATCACGAGTTGCAGACACGCGAGGTCGCTCGCAGGAAACTACAACTGAGGAGAGTCCCCCTTGCCGCACCGTCGACCGAAGCCCTCGATCGTCCTCGGGGCTGTCGCCGCTCTGGCTGTCGCAAGTCCCGTCGCGGTCTACGGCATCAGTAGCGCACCCTCCGACGTCAAATCCACGAACGAAACCTCCAACTCGGCAGTGTCCACCGAGATCGCGCAGGTCGTGCTGTCGCAGATCCCCGACATCGTGATCCCACTGAAGGAACTGACCGGGCTGAACCTGCCCGACGTCAACATCGGCGACCTCCGGAACCTGAAGATCCCGCCCTACCTCCACATCCCCAGCAACGTGCAGCTTCCCGGCGGAATCCAGATCCCGAGCCTGCAGATCCCGCTGAAGCTCCCCGCACCGGGCGACGTCTCCGACCCCGCGATCCTGCCCCCGGCCGACCAGCAGCCCGGCACGATCGTCAAGGAACTGTCGCGCGACACCCCGTTCAGCATGGTGGCGCTCACCTCCGAGACGCTCGCATCCGCGGAGTCCAAGGTCCGCGCGCTGCAGGCCGACGGAACGTGGGGCCAGTGGGTCTCCCCCGACATGATCGACACCCGTCGCACCGACAAGACCGCATCCGACGGCAAGGTCGCCACCGAACCCGTGTACGTCGGGCTGACCAAGGCGATCCAGATCCTGACCCCCACCGGGGCGCCCGCACCCGCCGGCGCGCCCGCGCCCGAAGCGGCTCCGGCCCCCGCGGCCCCCGCTCCCGCACCGGCGCCCGCCGCAGACGGGGCCGCGCCGCTCGGCTACACCCCCGCCGCCGTCAACGCACCGTTGCGTCAGCAGCCGGCGCGGGCGGGCGCCGACGACGTCACGGCCGTGCTCATCGAACCGGGCAGCGGCCCCGGCGACGCCACCCTCAGCGACATCGCGAGCCCGCTCGACAGCGGCGGTCCCAAGGTCATCAGCCGCCAGCAGTGGGGTGCGGACGAGTCCATCCGCTGCCAGGACCCCGACTACGACGACTTCATCGGTGGCGCCACCGTGCACCACACCGCGGGCGCCAACGACTACTCGAAGGCCGAATCGGCCGAGATCGTCCGGGCGATCTACGCCTACCACGCGCAGACCCTCGGCTGGTGCGACATCGGCTACAACGCGCTGGTCGACAAGTACGGCCAGATCTTCGAGGGTCGCGCCGGCGGTCTCGACCGTCCGGTCCAGGGCGCACACGCAGGCGGATTCAACGAGAACACCACCGGCGTCGCGATGATGGGCGACTTCTCGTCCGAGGATCCGCCGCAGGCCACCCTCGACGCCGTCGGCAAGTTCCTCGGCTGGAAGCTCGGCAAGGCGGGACTCGACCCGCTCGGTGAGACGACGATGTACTCCGAGGGCACCGAGTTCACCCCGTACGCCGAGGGGGAGGCCGTCGACCTGCCGGTGATCTTCGCGCACCGCGACGTCGGCAACACGTCCTGCCCGGGAGACGCGGCGTACTCACACATGGACGAGATCCGGCAGATCGCCGCGGCCAACCTCGGCGGCGGCAACGCCTCCCTGGCCTCGGACGCACCCGCGAGTGAGGCTCCGGCGCCGTCCGGCGGCCCCGGCACCGACGTCAGCGCCAGCCTCGGCGCGGGCATCCCGGCCTTGGTCAACGAACTGCTGCGGCTCACCGACCCGTCGCCGGTCGCGCAGAAGTGGGTCGCGGAGGGCGGCGACACCGGCCGGCTCGGTCAGGCCCTCAGCGGACTGCTGCAGGCCAAGGCGGGAAACTCGGGCGCCGAGTTCACCAACGGCGCCATCTTCACCTCGCCCAACGGCGGCGTGTGGGCGGTCCTCGGTCAGATCTTCAAGACATGGCAGAGTCTCGGCGCCGACAACGGTGAACTGGGCCTGCCGACCAGTGACGAGTACGCGATCCCGGGCGGTCTGCGCACCGACTTCGAGAACGGTTCGCTGATCTTCAACGAACTGACCGGCATCGTGACCAAGGTCCTGAAGACGTACAACGACACGTACGCGGAGGCCTACAAGAACGGGGCCCGGGTCGATGCCACGGCGCCCGTCGCACCGCCCGCGGACCCGGCGCAGATTCCGCCGGCACCGGCCGAGCCCGCTCCGGCACCTGAACCCGCTCCCGCCCCGGCTCCCGTCGAGCCCGCACCGGTTCCGGCCGGCTGATCAGGTTTCACCCTCTCGGGCGCTGGTGGTCTCAGGACCACCAGCGCTCGAGCACTTTCGCGACCCCGTCGTCCCAGTTGGTGGCCGTGACCTCGTCGGCAACGGCCTTCGCGTCGGGGTGCGCGTTCTCGACGGCTACACCCCGGCCCGCGAGGTTCAACATCGGAATGTCGTTGGGCATGTCGCCGAACGCCACGATCTGTGACGCCGTCACGCCGAGCCGTTCGGCCACCAGCGCGAGACCCGACGCCTTCGTGATGCCGGACGCCGACAGTTCGATGAGCCCGTTGTCCGTGGAGAACGTGACGTCGGCCCGGCCACCGATGTGCGGTGCCAGCGCGTCCACCATCGCCTGACTCGACATTCCCGGCACCCGGATCAGCAGCTTCACCGCGGGGGCCGCCACCACCTCGTGCTCCGACATCTCGGTGTTGTCGGGGTTGAGCCAGGCGTGCTGGTATCCGGGGGAACTCACGAACTGCGGTGTCGCCGCGTCGTGGGCGCTGACACCGACCCGCTCCGCCGCGAGTCCGGCACCGGGGAGCACGTCGAGCGCGATCGCCGACAGCCACGTGAGGGTGTCCACGTCGAGGGTCGCGGCGCTGAGCACGCGGTCGCTGTCGCTGTCGTAGATGACGGCGCCGTTGGCGCAGACGGCGAGCGGCGCGTAGCCGAGGCCCTCGACCACCGGATGGATCCAGCGCGGGGGCCGGCCGGTGGCCAGCACGAAAGGGGTTCCCGACGCGACCACCGACGCGACGGCGTCTCGGGTGCGGGCACTGACGCGCTCGTCCTCCCCGATCAGGGTGCCGTCGACATCGGACGCTACAAGGCTCGGTCGGTCTGGGCTCACCCGGCCATTCTGCCTGCCGAGCCGACGACCCCGCCGGGCGGCCGTTACCCCGCCCCGCGTTGCTCGGCTTCGCGGCGGTCCATCTCGGTGGCCTCCTCGATGGTGGGCGCACTGCCGCCGAGACGTCGGGGCACCCAGTCCGCGCCCGCCGGATGGTCGAATCCGTTCTGCACCCGCCGCAGGATCGCGTCCATCTCCGTGTGCAGGGTCGCGGTGAGGGCTTCCGCCGGTTCGCGCGGAGCGATCGGCCTGCCCACCTCGACGGTCACCGGGAACCGGTGCCGCCCAAGATGTCTCGGCCGGCCCTTGGTCGCGATCCGCTGAGCGCCCCACACGATGACGGGCACGATCGGCACCTGCGCGTCGATCGCCATGCGCGCCGCACCCGACTTCAGCTCCTTGATCTCGAAGCTCCGGCTGATGGTCGCCTCCGGGTACACACCCACCAGCTCACCCTCGCGGAGCCGATCCACCGCGGCGAGGTACGCCCCCGCGCCCGCCGTCCGGTCGACCGGGATCACCCCGCACCCGCGCATCAGAAACGCCATCACCCTGTTGTTCGCGAGTTCGGCCTTCGCCATCAGCCGCAGTGTGCGGTCCACCGCACCGACCGCGAGTGCCAGCTGAACGAAGTCCAGGTATCCGGTGTGGTTGACCGCGAGCACGGCACCGCCCTCGGCGGGGATGTTGCCGAGGCCGACCCGCGTCATCCGCAGACCCTGGAACAGGGACAACGCCTTGGCCGTCGACTCGACAGCCGTGTAGACAGGCTCCACCGGCACCCTCTAGCTACCGGTCTCCCGGGACCTGCGGGACGCTGCCTTCGCCTCGGCGTCGGCCGCGTCCATCTTGTTCGCTTCCTCCAGCGTCGGTGCGCTGCCCCCGAGGCGCGCGGGCACCCAGTACTCGCCCGCCGGGTGGTCGTACCCCTGCTGGAGGTCCGTGAGCATCGTCTTCATCGTGGCGTGCAGCTTCTCCGTGAGCTCGGACGCAGGCTCGAACGGCTGGATCGGCTCGCCGACGGCGATCGAGATGGGAGTGTTCGTGCGGCCCAGCCGCTTCGGGAACCCCTTCGTCCACACCCGCTGCGCACCCCAGATGACCACCGGGACGACCGGCACACCCGCCTCGATCGCCATCCGCGCGGCACCCGACTTGAAGTCCTTGATCTCGAAGCTCCGGCTGATGGTCGCCTCCGGGTACACACCCACCAGCTCACCGCGACGCAGGAAGTCGACGGCCGCCTTGTACGAATCCGCGCCGGCGGCCCGGTCGACCGGAATGTGCTTGAGCGCGCGCATGATCGGGCCCGAGATCTTGTTGTCGAACACTTCCTTCTTCGCCATGAAGCGGACGTACCGCTTCACGCGGCGGGCCGGAAGTCCGGCGTAGGTGAAGTCCATGTAGCCGGTGTGATTGATCGCGATCACCGCCCCACCCGTCGCCGGAATGTGCTGATCACCCTTGACCGTGAACTTCAGCCCCTCGAGGGCGAATACGGTGCGGGCGATGCCGATGACGGTTCGATAGACGGGTTCCACAATCGGCTAGCGTAGCCGGGTATCCGCGATCTGGCCCGCCGTCGGGGACGGATATTCGGTGGGGAGTCGAGAGAAAGGGCGCGCTGGAGATGGGTGGCAGGGGCAGGAGGGCGCTCATCGCGCCGGTCGTCGCGGTGATCCTCGCGGCGGGGGTGGCATGCGATTCGCAGTCCGGCATCCCGACCGAGGACGACCCCGGCGACACCGTCTCCGCTCCCACGTCGGCGGCCGAGGCGACGACCACGACGCCACAGCCGCCGGCCCCCGTGCCGCAAGTGGCCGTGGGCGAGGTGCCCGGCAACCCCGCAGCGGTGGATGCCGTCCGCGCCTGGGCCACCGACCTGGTGACCCGACCCGACACCGTCCCCGCGAGATGCTGGACGCTGCCGCCCGCCCAGGCCGCCGACCAGTACTCCGACACGGCCGCGATCCTCGGGGCGCTCGGGCAACCGGGCATCGACGGACAGTTCGCGGTGTCGTGGACGGGCGGCGGGACCACCGTGTCCGTCAAACGCAGCGAGATCGCGTCCGGTTACGCCTGCCCGCACGTCCACCCCGCCGGAACCGTCGACTTCTACACCCCCGTCGACGCCGAATACGCCGTCACCCGCTTCCTGTCGCGGGAGTCGGGCGCGCCGGTGAACCGGGCCGATACCGAGACCGCGTACCCGTTGATCTGCCCCGGCTTCAGCCCGTGGGACCCGTCCGGCACCGGCAACGGCGGTCAGCCTCCGCTCAAATCCGACCCCGACGTCCTGGCCGGGACCACGGCGTTCGCCGCCGACGCGATGACCGCCACGCCCGTCCGCGGCGACTACCTGGACGTGTCCGTTCCGGTCACCGATGTGTCCGGCGTGACCGAGACCAAGCGGGTCACCCTGTCCATCGGACCCGACGGTTACTGCCTCGGCGAAGTGACCTGACCCCACGTGAGTGGCACGGTGTGCTGGAGCGCGCATTGTCACTCACCTGGGGGGAACGCCTACCCTGGAACAGTCGCTCAGCTCCCAGGAGGCAAACCAGTGCAGGTCACCAGCGTCGGACACGCCGGATTCCACATCCAGACCGAGGCAGGCTCGATCCTGTGCGACCCCTGGGTGAACCCCGCGTACTTCGCGTCCTGGTTCCCGTTCCCGGACAACACCCAGCTCGACTGGGACACCCTCGGCAACTGCGACTACCTGTACGTCTCGCACCTGCACAAGGATCACTTCGACCCGGAGAACCTGAGCAAGCACGTCAACAAGGACGCGACCGTGCTGCTCCCCGACTACCCGGTGCCGGACCTCAAGCGCGAACTCGAGGCGCTGGGATTCCACAACTTCTTCGAGACCGAGGACTCGGTCAAGCACAAGGTCTCAGGACCCAAGGGTGACCTGGACATCATGATCATCGCGCTGCGCGCACCCGCGGACGGTCCGATCGGCGACTCCGGTCTCGTGGTGTCCGACGGTGAAACCACGTGTTTCAACATGAACGACGCACGACCCGTCGACATGGACGTCCTGCACGACGAGTTCGGCAAGATCGACATCCACCTGCTGCAGTACTCGGGCGCCATCTGGTACCCGATGGTCTACGACATCCCCACCAAGACGAAGGCCAACTTCGGCAAGCAGAAGCGTCAGCGTGGCATGGACCGGTGCCGCAGCTACATCGAGCAGGTCGCGGCCACGTGGGTGGTGCCCTCCGCCGGACCGCCGGTGTTCCTCGACGACGCGTTGCGCTACCTCAACGACGACCGGGGCGACGAGGGCAACATCTTCCCCGATCAGATCACGTTCCTCAAGCAGATGCGGATCCACGGCAACGACGGCGGCATCCTCATGATCCCGGGGTCGACCGCGGACCTGAAGGGCGGCGAGCTGACGCTCACGCACCCGATCCCGGACGCCGAGGTCGACAAGATCTTCTCCGACAAGGCCGCGTACATCGAGGACATGGCGCAGCGCATGGCGCCGGTCCTCGCCGCCGAGAAGGCCACGTGGGCGCCCGCCGAGGGCGAGCCGCTGCTCGAGGCGCTGAAGGCCAAGTTCGAGCCGATCATGAAGCAGTCCGACCTCATCTGCGACGGCATCGGCTACCCCGTCGGTCTCGTGATGGGCGACGAGACCGTCGTCCTCGACTTCCCGCAGCGCACCGTCCGTGCACGTGGCGAGAAGGACGGCAAGTACCGCTACGGGTTCCGCATCGCGCCCGAGCTGGTCCGCACCGTGCTGCGCGACGACGAACCCGACTGGGTGAACACCATCTTCCTGTCCACCCGCTTCGAGGCGTGGCGCGTCGGCGGCTACAACGAATTCCTCTACACGTTCTTCAAGTGCCTCACCGACGAGCGCATCGCATACGCCGACGGCTGGTTCGCCGAGGCCCACGACGACTCCGCGTCGATCGAACTCGGCGGATACGAGATCCAGCGGCGCTGCCCGCATCTCAAGGCCGACCTGTCGAAGTTCGGCGTCGTCGACGGCACCAACCTCACCTGCAACCTCCACGGCTGGCAGTGGGACCTCGAATCGGGGCGCTGCAAGACGTCGAAGGGGCACGAACTGCGGTCCAGCAAGCTCTGAGCTCGGCGGGTGAATGTACCTTTCCGCGCATCTGACGCGCTGAACGGTACATTCACCCGGGAATGATCAGCCGGATGTGACATCGGACGTCGACGATGCGCGGGGCGGCAGCCACCGGCGAACGAGGACCGACGAGAGCAGCACCGGAACGGCCAGTGCCGCAACGAGCGTCGTGACGGACAGCCACAGGGATCCGACTGCGACGCCCGCGTAGATCGACACCGCGGCCACCTCGCCGAACAGTCCCGCCACCGACGTGACGGTGGCCCGGGCGGGGCCGGTGATCGAATCCTGCACGCGTGCTTCGGCCACGATCATCGCGTTGCCGAGGATGCCGTAGCCGACGCCGATCGCGACGAATCCGGGGACGCCACCGAGCAGCGCTCCTCCGCCGAGCAACACGGCGCCGACGGCGACTGCCCGCCCCATGGTGACCGCACGCATCGACGCCGTCCGCCCGGCGAGAGCCGTACCGACCACCTGCCCGCCGACGGTGATCGCCACGAGCAGCGGGACGGAGGCCGTCGGCGTTCCGCCGTCACGCGCGAGCAACCCGAAGTACTCGTCGAACGCGAGGAAGGCGATCAGCACCGCCGACAGCAGCACGCCGCGCCGGACCACGGCCTCGCGTGTGACCTCACCGATGCCCGCCCGCAGCATCGCCGCATAGCGGGCCGCGAGTCCGGCGTGATCATCCGCGACGTCGAGCGTCTCGTCCGCCTCCTCGACCTTCGGGGCCGCCGGCAGCAGCAGGGCGAAGCAGCCGTGGACGACGGTCGCACCGACACTGACCCATCCGACCAGCGGATATCCACCGAGGACGTACAGCGGCGCGGCCGTCAGGGTCGCGAGAAGGTTGCACACCATGGCGCCGGAGTTGGCGTAGCCGAGCAACCCCGCGAAGTCGCCGGGCGCGCCGCGCGCCACGAGTTCGTCGTACAGCAGCGCCTCGAACGTGCCCGACTGGATGGCGCCGCTGATCCCCCACAACACGAACCCGGCCGCGAATCCGGCGTACGACGGCACCAGGATCCACACGGTGAATCCGGCCGTGTACAGAATCGACGCGAAAACGAGGAGGCCGCGGCGGGACACCGTGTCGGCCCAGGCACCGGACGGCACCTCCGCGACGAACGACACGACCGACCAGATGACGAACAGTGACGAGATCTGACCGACGCTCAGGCCGTGGTCGGCGAACAGCAGGTCGTAGAGCCCGTACAACGGAATGAGATCGCGCGTGGACACGTAGCCGACCACGCGGACGGCGAGAGAACGCTGTGAACTGGGTCAAGGCTGGGCGGCGGGGAATCTCACGCGCCCAGTGTCGCACTCGACATGGGGAGTGTCACCCCGTTTTCGACCTACCCGACGGTCGGCGGCTGATCGACGAGCTGGGCCATGTAGAGCTGGTCGCCCATCTTGTCCATCAGTTCGATCTGGGTCTCCAGGTAGTCGATGTGGTCCTCTTCCTCCTTGAGGATCCCCTCGAGGAGTTTCGCGGACGTGGCGTCGCCCTTTTCGCGGCACATCTGGATTCCCGGACGTAGGCGTTCGACCACCTCGACCTCGATGGAGAGGTCGGAATGGAACTGCTCACGCAGATCCTGCCCGATGCGCAGCGGCAGCAGCTTCTGATAGTTCGGCAGCGCTTCGAGGAACAGGATCCGGTCGGTCAGGATCTCGGCGTGCGTCATCTCTTCGATGGATTCGGCCCGCGTCTTGCCTGCGAGTTTGGTGAAGCCCCAATTGGCCTGCATCTTGGAATGCAGGAAATACTGATTGATCGCCGTCAGCTCGCTGGTCAACTGTTCGTTGAGAAGAGCAATGATCTCGTCGTCGCCACGCATGACTTCTCCGTTCGCCCCGGTTGAGGCGAACGTACCACTGGCGATACCACCCTGTAGCGGATCGCGGGATTCAGTTGTGCTGCGGTTTCGTCACGCGGCCGTGCTGCCGACGACCGTCCGCTCTCCCAGAATCTCCTTCAACCGATCGACGCAGGTGCCACATCCCCATCCGGCGCCGCAACGCTCACCGATCGCATCCGCGCTGTCGGCCCCGGCGGCACAGTGCTCATGCACTTCGTCTTCCGTCACGGCCTTGCAGATGCACACGAACATGTGGAGCTCCTTACCCAACCAACCAGATTAGGTAAGGGTTACATCATTCGAGCGTTCGCGCAAGGGTAGCCTTCCCACAATCTCGGTCAGGCGGATTACGGTTTCAGAACATCCGTCCCGACGAACGGCACGAGCGCCTCGGGCACCCGGACGGTGCCGTCGGACTGCTGGTGGTTCTCGAGGATGGCGACGATCCACCGGGTGGTGGCGAGGGTTCCGTTGAGGGTCGCGGCCGTCTGCGGCTTCCCGTTCTCGTCGCGGTACCGCACACCGAGTCGCCGCGCCTGGAACGTCGTGCAGTTGGACGTCGAGGTGAGTTCGCGGTACGCCTGCTGAGTGGGCACCCAGGCCTCGCAGTCGAACTTGCGGGCAGCCGACGACCCCAGGTCGCCGCCTGCGACGTCGATCACCCGGTAGGGCACCTCGATGGCGGCGAGCATGTCGCGCTCCCACCCGAGCAGACGCTGGTGCTCCGCGTCGGCGTCCTCGGGCTTGCAGTAGGTGAACATCTCCACCTTGTCGAACTGATGGACGCGGATGATGCCGCGGGTGTCCTTGCCGTAGCTGCCGGCCTCGCGGCGGAAGCACGTCGACCACCCGGCGTACCGCTTGGGCCCGTCCACGAGGTCGAGGATCTCGCCCGAGTGATACCCGGCCAGCGGGACCTCCGACGTACCGACGAGGTACAGGTCGTCGTCCGCGAGGTGGTAGATCTCGTCGGCATGGGCACCGAGGAAACCGGTTCCCGCCATGATCTCCGGGCGCACCAGCACCGGCGGGATCATCATCTGGAAACCGTTGGCCATGGCCTTCTGCGCGGCCAGCTGCAGCATCCCCAACTGCAGCATCGCGCCGAAGCCGGTGAGGAAGTAGAAGCGGGCGCCCGACACCTTCGCGCCGCGTTCCATGTCGATCAGGCCCAGCGACTCGCCCAGCTCGAGGTGGTCCTTGGGCTCGAAGTCGAACGTCGGAATGTCCCCGACCTTCTCGAGGGTGATGAAGTCGTCTTCACCGCCGGCGGGTGCGCCCGCCTGGACGATGTTGGAGATCGCCCGGTGCGCGGTGTCGAGCGCGGCCTGCGCCTCGTGCTGCTCGGCCTCGGCCTGCTTCACCTTCGCGGCGAGTTCCTTGGACCCCTCGAGCAGCGCCGGACGTTCCTCCGGTGACGCCTGCCCGACCTTCTTGCCGAACGCCTTCTGCTCGGCACGCAGGTTGTCGCCGGCGAGAACGGCGGCTCGACGGGACGCGTCGGCTTCGAGCAACGCGTCGACCAGGGACGGATCTTCCCCGCGGGTGCGCTGCGACTCACGGACGGCGTCGGGGTTCTCGCGGAGGAACTTCAGGTCAATCACGGCTTCAAACCCTACCGGGCGCCGACGAGCGGCTCACTCCGGTTTCGGTTCGAGCAGGCTCAGAAGGTCCTCGCGGCCGAACATGCGGGCGGCGTCGACGGCGGTCGGATGCCCGGCGGTGGGATCGGCGCCGCCCGCCACGAGCGTCCGGACCACGGCGTCCTCACCCTTGAACAGGGCCCCTGCCAGCGGAGACTGCCCCTTGTCGTTGAGCCGGTCGACGTCGGCACCGCGGTCGATCAGGACCTGAACGGCCTCCGCGTGCCCGTGGTAAGCGGCCAGCATCACCAGTGTGTCGCCGTTCTGATTGGCCAGGTTCACCGGGACACCCGCGTCGACGTACGTGGCCAAGGACACGGCGTCGCCGGATCGTGCCGTATCGAACACCCGCCCGGCGAGCTCCTGCAGTTCGGGGTCGACCGGCTCGGCGGACTGCTGCGGATCGTCACTCATGCTCGTCGAAGTTACGCGAGGTTCGAGCCGATTGCGGGAGTTGTTCTGCTTCCACGATCGGAACGGGCATTATGGAAATCGATGTCCTCAGATCACTCGAACGGCGCCGAGCCCCAGCCGGAGAATTCCGGGCAACCGGGGAAGGCTCCCCGCAGCATGTCCGCGACCACGACGCGTCGCGCGCTGGCGGCCGTCGCCGCTGGTGCCGTCGTGGCCGCGATCGCCACCTTCGCGATCGCGGGCGGTTTCAACCGCAGCGAGAACCTTCCGACGCCCTCGAGCGGTTCCGGACCGCAGGCGACCGGCGCCGTGGAGGGCGATGCGTTCTCCTCGGCCGCGGCCGGCGACTGCCTCGACTGGACGCCGTCGAACGATCCCCAGGAAGACCGGAAGGACGTCGCGAAGGTCGACTGCTCCGAGCAGCACCGGTTCGAGGTGGCCGCGCCGCTGGACCTCAGCGTCTACCCCGGCGCCGAGTTCGGTCCGGGTTCGCGGTATCCGGGTGCGCTGCGGTTCGCCGCGCTGCGGGACGAGCACTGTGTGCCCGCCGTCGCCTCTTATCTGGGTGCGAAGTTCGATCCGTACGGCAAGTTCAGCGTGGGCCTCATGTTCCCCAGCGAGTCCGGTTGGGCGTCGGGCGAGCGCACCCTGCGCTGCGGCCTCCAATTCTCCAGCACCGCAGGCACGTTGCTGCCGTTCACCGGCAGGGTAGCGGAGCAGGACCAGTCCAACATCTGGGATCCGGGCACCTGCATCGGCATCAACCAGAACGTGCCCACCGATCCCGTCGACTGCGCGCAGCCCCACGCCTTCGAAGTGATTTCCGTCGTCGACCTCGCCACCCAGTTCCCGGCCTCCATGCCGTCCGTCGAAGACCAGGACAAGTACCTCGAAGGTGTGTGCACGCAGGCCGCCAACGAGTACCTCGGCTCCGCGGACGCCTTGCGGGACAAGACGCTGACGTTGTTCTGGGACAACCTCGAACTCGACAGCTGGCTGGCCGGCAGCAGGCGGGTCAACTGCTCGGTGGGCAAGGAGACCGACGCCGGGGGCTTCTCGACCATCACCGGTTCGGCGAAGGGCGAGATCCTCATCAACGGCGCGGCCCCGGTACCGCCGCCGCCGGTCCCGGAGGGCAGGTCGGTGCCGACCCCGCTTCCCGGCGCAGTCCCCCCCGGGAACTGATGTGGCGGTGAGCATGACGCCCGGCCGATTCGAGGAATTGGTGGGCGACGCCCTCGACCTGATCCCGCCGCAGCTCGCGGCCGCCATCGACAACGTCGTCGTCCTCGTCGACGACCGCAACGACGAAGACCCTCACCTTCTGGGGCTCTACCACGGGATTGCGCTGACGGAGCGGGACAGTCATTACGGCGGATCGCTACCCGATACGATTACCGTCTATCGCGACGCCCTCCTCGACATCTGCAGTTCGGAGGAGGAAGTCGTGCACGAGGTGGCCGTCACCGTGATACACGAGGTTGCACACTACTTCGGGATAGAAGAAGATCGCTTGCACGAGCTCGGCTGGGGATGAACGGTTTTCCCGAGAAGAATTCTCGGGATCGGGGGGAACCGAAGAGCGAGTTGCAGCGTCCAAGTGTGTAGGGACAGCTGCACCATGCAGTTCGTTTGCCGGGGGGGGCAACTGCCTTCCGCCTGCCTAGGTCAGAAGGAGTTCGACGCAATGCCAACTCTGCACGTCGCACCTGAAGCTCTCGTCGCCGCCGCCGCGGAACTCGACGCGCTCGCCGCGCGTCTCGAGGCTTCGGTCGCTCTCAACTCCGCGGCCATCCGCGTGCTCCCGTCGGGGAGCGAAGAGGTCTCGCTACACGCGGCCGGTTACTTCAACACCGTGGCCACCACGTTCACTCCCGCTGTCGCCCAGGGCATTCTCGAGATGCGCGAGACCGCGAACACGCTCCGCAGCCAGGCCGCGCTGTATGCCGCCGAGGACCTCGCGCTCGGCGCGTCCCTCGCTGCGGGCATGTGACCGCGGGCGCCTCGAGACCATCAGGAGATCAGACATGGCCATGGGACTGACAGGTGTCATCTGGTTGCCCCGCGGGGCAACCGTCAACTCGACCACGCTCGTCGCGGGCGCCGGCCCGGTGCCGCTCAGTGTGGCGAGTGCGGCGTGGACCGCGCTGTCCACCAGCTTCGTCGACGCCAACCTCACGCTCGTCCGTGTGATGGCCGAACTCGCCGCCGGCTGGCAGGGTGTGTCCGCCGTCGCGGCGCTCGCCAAGATCACGCCGTTCACGGTGTGGACGGCCGAATGCGCCGAGCTCGCAGCGGATACGGCAGCGAAGGCGGGGCTCGAGGCGGGCGCGTACACCACCGCCGCGCTGATCATGCCCAGCATTCCCGAGATCATCGCGGTCAAGACGGCGAAGGCAACCGCGTACTCGACTGGTGGTGCGCTGAACGGCACCGCCGCGGCCGCGGAAGCCGCCGACCGCGCGATGGACATCCGCGCCGGGCTCGTGATGGAAGGCTACGAGGCCGCATCGAACATCCTGGCTCTGAAGCGCACGTACAAGCAGCGTCTACATAGATCTCATACTTCCTACCACTGACGTGGCTGGCGTTGGAGATGTATGTACTTCACGGCTACCCGTAACACCCTGCGGTGTTGCGGGTTTTACCGTGTCCCACACCGACGCTTGTGGCGCAGGAACAATCCTCATCTGGTTCACCCCCGCCGGCGGTGTCGCGGCGGGAGCACTGCGACGGACACGGCGATGCCGCGGCCTGCTCGGAGTGGGACACATCTTGTCGCGGCATCGGCGCACCGGCGCATGCTCGATCACCCGGATCTGCGGATTCTCCCCGCGCTTCCGAACGGCTTTTCCGCGTCCCAGCAATGCCCGCTTGGCCAGGTTCACGGCCGCCACATGGTCACGATTTCCGCCAACCTTGCACCGCACACACCATGCCCGGTGGTAACCGCCGGGACGAGAAAGTGGTTCGTTGCAGCCCGGACACAACGCGGAAGATCCGCGTGCCGGTACGGACACCACCGTCACACCGACACCGGCGGCGGTGTGCGCGAGCGCAGCGGCGGCTTGGCGGCGGGCCGATTGCGCGGCCCGATTGTTGTTGACCCTCCCGTGCCCGCGGGTTTCGAGGGTGCTGAGGTCTTCCACCGCGATCAGCTGCGCCTGGGCGTCGGCGGCGTAGTCGGTGACCTGGCGGGCGAAGTGGAACGCCAGTTCCCGGTTGGTCCTCCCCCGCTTGACGCCCACCGCCTCGCGGTGGGCGTCGAGGACGGCGATCTTCGCCTCCAGCTGGACGCGGACCTCGGGTGGGGCGGTGGCGGCCAGTCGGGTCAACCGGGCCGCCTTCCGGTGCAGCAGCTGCCCTTCGGCCTGCAGGCGGGCCAGTTTGATCCCGAGGCCGCGGTCGTCGTAGGTCCAGCCCCGGTAATCAGACACCAGCCCCTCCGGGCCGTCGGCGGTGATGGCGGCGGCACCGAGCGTGGACGGGGACCAGTCCACGCCCACCGCGGTCGTTCCCGATGTCAGATCAGCGGCGGGGACTGCCTCGGTGGCAGCGCACCGCAACAGCAGACCTCGGTGGTCGAGATGAAGGGTCGGGAGATGCCACTCGCTGATCGGCCGCCGGTGCAGGTGCGGTGGGATCGCGGCGGTCAACCGGACCCGTCGCCACTGCGCGCGGCCTGTCGGGGCGACGGTGGTGGGGAGTTTGACGGTCAACGTCATGACGGCGTCGGTGACGGTGATGTGGGCGAGTTGTCGATCCGCTGCGGAAAGCCGAGCCATCGCCGACGTCTGGGGTGGTGCTTGCACGTCGGTGATCCGCAGCCGCGCGTCTGCCGCGCCGGCGGCGGCGTGTGAGCGCGCTGTGAGCTGCCGCACCACGCCCCGGGCGAATCCGGACGGGACGTACTCCGCAGCAGTAGTGGGTGCGGCGATCCGGCCGGTGGCCGGGTCGAACCGGGCCGACAGTGCAGTGATCGCGGTGTCTCGGTATGCCAGAGCCCGCAAAGTGCCTACTGCCTGCGCGGTCACCACCCGGGTGACACGCGACGGAACGTAGACACCGTCCGGGTAATGCGGGGTCCAGCCGAGACGCGCAGCAGCGACATGACCTTGCATCGGCAGTGTCCGGCCGTGGCTGTCACATCCGGCGGCCAGGACATCGAAGGTGGCCGGTTGCCACAGCCGCGACAGCAGGTGCGCTTCGGCGCCCGAGATCAGGTCGAGCATCCACCCGACACGAACGTCGAGGTCGCCCCGCCCGATCGGCGCACCGGTCGCGTCATCGACAGCCAGGTAGGGGCGGGTGGTGAACGAGAACTGCCGCAGCGCAGTGAATCCGGCATCGGCCATCAGCTGGTCCATCTCCCACCGTGCTGCCGCATCGCCCGCAAGTCGACGTTGATTCTGCTTCGACCGCAATGGGTGGAAGCGGCCGGAAAATGAAGCGAGCAATGCCATGAAGTCATCCATCAGCTCCTCTACCAGCGACTTGTCCCCATGTTCACGCAGGACCTCGACCTTAACGCCGACCGCCGACAGGTAACGTTCGATCCACGCCACCGGAGAATCGCGCCAACCGATCCCGCCACACCACTCGCACCACCGTGAAGTGACCCTTGGCTGCGTCGTCGAGCATCCGATTCAGTCCCGCTCGGGTCTCCCGCAGACCTGAACCACGATCCTGGTAGACCCGGTACACGGTGCCGGTGGCACGCTCACGCAGCATCTTCTCCTGATTGGCGAGCGAGGATTCCTGGCCGGTCGAGCCGGACACCCGGCAATACAACGCTTCCGCCCTGTCGGCTGGAACACTCTCCGGTGTAGGTCGACCCAGGTAGACGTCGCGATCCTCCCGATCGAAGACTCGCTGACCGGAACCTGTACGCCGAGAGGGTAACCGGCCCTACGACGCGGCCTTCCGGACCCCCACCACCGACATGTTCGGGTATGCCGCCGCCTCGCCGATGCGCATGATCCGATAGTAAAAGGAAGGATTAGGAAGTATTAGGCCGAAGTTACGGCTTTGAGGACGGACGAACCCCCGGTTGAGCTGGGGGTTCGTTGGTTTCGGTTGTGGTTGTTCTGGCTACCTGACGGTCAGGGGGATGGCGGTGTCGAGGAGTTCGAACGCGCGTCGTTGGGTGGGCGTGGGGACGGCCAGGGTCGCCACGATCGGTCCGTCGTCGCCGTAGCGCAGGTCGTTGCGGGTCAGGGTGGCCAGGTGGGCCAGCAGGCCCTGGTAGGAGCGGGCCGGTAGGTCACCGTCGGTGGTGGTCTTGCGGGCCGCCTTGCTGTTGGCGGCGGCCGAGCGGGCCGCCGGGGCGACGGGATCCTCGCGGTGCGGCGGGTTCTCGTCGGTGTAGGTCAACGGCGCCCACGCCTGGCGCAGGTGCCAGGTGAGGTAGGCGGCGAGCATGCAGATCAGCACGTGACCCTTCACCCGGTCGGTGAGGCGGTGGTGGATCGGGCGCAGGTCCACATCGATCGCCTTGAGCGAGCGGAAGTCGCGTTCGACGCGGGAGAGGTTCTTGTAGGCGTCGATCACGGCGGCGGTGCCGAGTTCGTCGGGGGTGGCGGTGGTGCGCAGGGTGTAGATCCCGTCGAGGGCGGCCTCGGCGTCGATCCGCTCCCGGTTGCGGGTCACCGTCAGCGAGGTGTCGGCGATGTCGAGGTGGAAGTGTTTGCCCACCTTGTATTTTCCCAGCACCTTCCCGACCCGTAGGCCGATCTTCCCGGCCCCGGACAACCGGCCCGCGGTCACCGCGGCGACGATCTTGCCCAGTTCCGCCTCGGTGGCGTCGAGCAGCTCGCCGCGTTTGCGGGCCCGCTCGTCCGCCAGCGCCGGGTTGCGGCACACGATCAACCGTTCCCCGGGGTAGTCCGGGTGGCTGATCTCGGCGAAGTTCTGGGTGTCGAACAGCGACATCTGCAGCGGCCCGTCATCGGCGGCCAGCGCCGCGATCTGCGGGGCCCGCAGCGCGGTCAACCAGCCCATCCCGCCGACCTGCCGCAGGGCGGTGATGCGGGCGGCGGTGATCATGCCGCGGTCGCCGACCATCAGCATGTTCTCCAGCCCGAAGGTGCCCTTCACGGCGGTCACGGCCTGGGTGAAGGCGGCCGGGTCGGCGGTGTTGCCGGGAAACACCCGCACCGCGACCGGACGACCGGCCGGGTCGGTGAGCAGCCCGTATTCGATCTGCTCGCAGCCCTTCTTCCCGTCCCGGGAGTAGCCGCGGGCCGCCAGGTCGCAGTGCCGGCCGGTCACCCACGACGAGGACAGGTCGAACATCGCGATCCGCGACGGATTCACCACCGGATCGAGATGCTTTCCGGCGAGCTGTTTTTCGATGCGGTCCTGGCGACCCACCAGCCAGTCCATCGCCGCGTAGATCTCGTCGGTGCCCGCCCCGGCCACGCCCAGGTCCACCCCGAGGGTGGTGTCGGCCCACCAGCCGGCGGTGGCCAGTTTGGAGGCCGGGGCCACCGCCCGGGCAAGGATCAACGCCATCGCCAGATCCCGCATCCGGCCTGCCGGGCCGAGCATCGCGGGCAGGCCCAACACCTTGGCCTGGGCCCAGACCGCGGCGACGTGCCCGTGTGGGAGCGAGCGGAGCACAGTGGCCGCCTCCGCGGCGGGGACCAGCGTCTGCCCCCTCAAGGTCGCCTCGATCGACGCCTCCGGAAGCGCCTTCAGGTTCGCCAGCGTCTCGTGACGGACCTTGCCGCCCTCACGGAAGGTGCGCCGCAGCAGCACCGACTCGTAGACCCGCTCCTCACCCGACTTCGTCACATAGCTGCGCCTGTTTCGGGCTACGTGCATTGCGCCGCTATATGGGGCCATGTCTTCATGTTACATCGATTATCGGTTGAGACACCGCAACGACACGCAGTATTAGTGGCTACATTTCCGAATCGATTTCCGTCGTCACCTCAGGTCGATCATGCAATCTCCGCCGAGAGCTACCGCAACTTCGGGTTAGTCGGCGTTACGGCGGTCGTGGCGATTTCGGGCTGTTCCACCCCAGTGGAGGGCGCGACTGCGCAACAACCCGCGGACGAAATTATGTTCCACCCATGTGATGGCCTTCCGCACAAGGCAATCCAGGCGGCAGCGATCGACGTCCGCGTGGGGTCGCGGCTATCGGACGATCCGACAAATCGATCCTGCTCATTTCGATCACGCAACCCTGACTATGGCATCGTGATTTCCGCGATCGCTGAAACCGTCGGCGGCGTCGAATCGAGCGACCGCTTCAACGTCCTGAGTGAGACCGAGATCGGCGGGCGGCGTGCTCTGGTGTCGGATTTCCGCGGCGGTAGTGCGTGCACGGTGTCGGTGGCGATCGAGCCGGGGATTCTCGAGTTCATGATCGGGTACAGCGAACTGGAGGATTTCACGACCGTCGATACGGCGTGTGATCAGGCGACGGAGGTGGCGACGACGCTGGCGCCCTATTTCCCCGACCATCTGTAGGTGAGGCTCAGTGCGTGTGGGCATGTGATGTGGCGATTCGGCCGGCGTTCTTGCGTCGTGAGGATCCGCTGAGCCGGCACACGAGGTAGATGACGAACGAGATCGTGGTGACGAAGCTCGACACCGGCACGCCGGGTGCGAGGGACAGCAGGATGCCGCCGACGGCGGCGAGTTCGGCAAACACGATCGACAGGATGGTGGCCTTGAGGGGGCTTGCGGTGACGTAAGCGGCGGCCGCGGCGGGGGTGATGAGCAGTGCCATCACCAGCAGGGCGCCGACGATCTGCACGCCGAGGGCGGCCGTGATGCCGACGAGCACGGCGAACACGATCGACAGCGCACGCACCGGGACGCCGCGGGCTTCGGCGACGTCGGGGTCGGTGCTCGCGAACAGGAGGGGCCGGTAGATCAGGCCGAGGACGCCGATGACCAGCACGGCGCAGAGCAGCAGTAGTTGCAGGCCGCTGTTGCCGGGTGCCACGATCTGTCCGATCAGCAGCGAGAAACTGGTGCCGGTGCGACCTTGGTACGACCAGATGAACAGGACGGACAGGCCGAGCCCGAACGCCATGATGACGCCGATGACCGAGTCACGGTCGCGGGCCTTCGCGCCGAGCAGCCCGAACAGCACAGCCGCGACCACCGACCCGGCGATGGCGCCGGCGCCGACGCTGACGCCGATGAGCAGCGCCGCCGACGCACCGGTCAGTGACAGTTCGCTCGTGCCGTGCACGGCGAACGACATCTGCCGGCTGACGATCAGCGGGCCGATGGCGCCGGCGAGCAGGCCGAGGATGGCGCCCGCGATCAACGCCTGCTGAACGAAGTCGTACTGCAGGAGGTCGACGGTGGCGGAGACGTCGAACATGTGCGACATCGCGTCGGTGAACTTGTTGCTCATGCGTGTCCCTCGTCCGTGTGGTGCACACCCTCGCCGGGGCGGAGGCCGCCCGCGCTGCCGAGCGCGTCGATGGCGTCGCCGGTGCCGATGACGACGAGGCGCCCGCGTACGTGCAGCACCTCGACGTCGGTGCGGTACAGCTCGGACAGCACCTCCGACGTCATGACCTGTTCGGGTTTGCCGATGCGGAACTGTCCGTCGACGAGGTAGAGCACGCGGTCGACGAGGGGGAGGATCGGGTTGATCTCGTGGGTGACGAACAGCACCGCGGTGTCGTGGGTGCGTCGGCGCCGGTCGATGAGACCGGACACGAGACTCTGGTTGGCCAGGTCGAGGCTGAGCAGCGGTTCGTCGCAGAGCAGGATCTGCGGGTTGCCGACGAGGGCCTGTGCGATACGCAGTCGTTGCTGCTCACCGCCCGACATGGACCCGATCGGTGCGTCCGCGTAGTTCTGGGCGCCGACCTCGGCGATCGCGGAGTCGACGATCGCCCGGCGCCGGCCTCGCCGGAGGATGCCGGTTCCCCACTGGTGGCCGTCGACGCCGAGCCCAACGAGGTCGCGGCCCCGCAGCGGCAGCCCGTCGTCGAGCGACTTCTGCTGGGGGATGTACCCGACGTGCGAATTGCCCTTCCGTGCCGGTGATCCGGCGATGTGCGCGGTGCCGGCGCTGAGGGCGAGCTGGCCGAGCAGCACCTTGAGCAGCGACGTCTTGCCCGACCCGTTGGGCCCGAGGACGGCGACGAATTCGCCGGGTTCCACGGTGAGGTCGAGGTCCTGCCACAGTGTGCGTGCGCCGAAGGACAGTCGGGCCCCCGTCAGGTCCAGTGCGGGGACGCGACCGTTGCCGGCATTCTTCGAAGTGGGTTCTGTCACAAGCCGATCAGTTCTATTGCAGAGCCGCAGCAAGCGACTCGGCGGTAGTGGTCTGCCACTGAATGTAGTCGAGGCCTTCGGGCAGGGTTTCGGTCACCTCGACGACGGGGATGCCCGCCGACTCCGCCGTGGCCCGCACGTCCTGGGTGACCCGGTCCTGTGTCTGCACGTTGTAGACGAGGGCCTGCACCTGCTTGTCGGTGAGCAGTTGCCGCGTCGCGGCGATGGCGGCGGGTGCGGGGTCGTTGCCGTTCTCGATGGCGCTGGTGAAGTCGGGCGGGGTGACGTCCTTCAGTCCCGCCGACTGGAGCAGGTAGTAGGCGATCGGTTCGGTCTGCGCGACGGGCGCGTCCGTGTGCGCGGCGGCGATGCCGTCGGTGATCGCGGAGATCTGCTCGAGCTGACCGTGGAAGGTGGCGGCGTTGGCCTTGTAGGCGTCGGCGTTGCCGGGATCGAGTTGGCCGAGCTTGTCGGCGATGGACTGCGCGGTGGCGTCGACGGTGTCGACGTCGAACCAGACGTGTTCGTTGACGTCGCCGTGCTCGTGACCCTCGTGGGAGTCGCCTTCGTCGGAGTGCTCGTCTTCGTTCGCGTGTGCGCCGCCCTCGAGGAGGTCGAATGCGTTGACGGTGAGCTGGTCACTGTTGCCGGTGCCGATGATGTCGTCGACGAAGTGGTCGTAGCCGCCGCCGTTGTAGACGATGAGCGACGCGTCGGTGAGCTTGGCCGCGTCGGCGGGGCTCGCCTCGAAGGAGTGCGGGTCGGACGACGGCTCGGTGATGATCGAGGTGACGTCCACCTTGTCGCCGGCGACGGCCTGCGCGACGCTGCCCCAGACGTTCGTCGACGCGACGACGGTCAGCGTGCCGTCACCGGTGCTGTCGGAGCCGCACGCGGTGAGGGTGAGGGCCGCGGCGAACGACAGCCCGACGGCGGCCGTGGCGGCACGAAAACCTGAGGAAGCGCGCACAGAAAACTCCTGACCAAAGACGAAAGCTAAACGCTATTGGAAACCGTTACCGTTGCACTTTAGCGGATCGTTCCTGGTAGTGCACTTTCGGTGCAGCCCCGACGAGCCGGAAGCCGGGCCAGGTACTAACGTCCCCCTATGCCCAGGTCTCGACAGCCGCGTCGTCAAGCCACGCTGGCGTCGCTCGCGGCCGAGCTCAATATTTCGCGAACCACCGTGTCCAATGCCTACAACCGGCCGGATCAACTCTCCGCGGAACTCCGCGACCGGGTGCTGCAGGCGGCGAAGCGCCGCGGTTACCCCGGGCCCGACCCGGTGGCCCGCTCCCTACGCACCCGCAAGGCCGGCGCCGTCGGACTGCTGCTCACCGAGGCCCTCAGCTACTCCTTCCGCGACCCCGCCGCGATGAGCTTCCTGTCCGGACTGGCCGAGTCGTGCGAGGCCGCCGGGCAGGGTCTGCTCCTGATCCCCGCGGGCCCGGGACGCGAGGAGGCCGACGCCGCCGCGGTCGTGCAGCAGGCGGGCGTCGACGGATTCGTCGTGTACTCCGTGGCGGACGACGACCCGTATCTCGCGGCGGTGTGCGAACGCCACATGCCGATGGTCGTGTGCGATCAGCCGCGCGAGATCCCGGGGGCGTCGCTCGTCGGAATCGACGACCGCGGTGCGATGCGGGGCCTCGCCGACTATCTGATCGGGCTCGGCCACCGCGACATCGGCGTGCTGAGCATGCGGTTGGGGCGGGACCGTTCGGACGAGGTGGCCGACGTCGAGCGTCTGCGGTCACCGCACTTCCACGTCCAGCGCGAACGCATCGAGGGAATGCGCGACGCGATGGCCGACGCCGGCTTGGACCCGCAGACCCTCACCGTCGTCGAACGCTTCGAGCACACCGGAAAGTCGGGGCATGCCGCGGCCGCGCAGGCGCTCGGCGTGAATCCCCGGATCACCGCGCTCGTGTGCACCACCGACGTCCTCGCCCTCGGCGCCCTGGATTGGGCGCGCTGGCAGGGCATCGACGTGCCCGGACAGTTGTCGATCACCGGGTTCGACGGTGTCGACGACGCCCTGCGCGAGGGCCTGACCACGGTGCGGCAACCCCAGGAGGAGAAGGGCCGCCGCGCCGGTGCCCTGCTCATGTCGCCGTCGCACTCCGGCGTCGCGACCGTCGAGATGCTCGACACCGAACTGCTGCGGGGTTCGACGGCCGGGCCCGCCAAGCGCTGACCCGGCCATCCCATACGCGCTAGGCCAGGAGCTGAGCGCAGCGCAGCAGACCGAGGTGGCTGTACGCCTGGGGGTGGTTGCCCAGTGAGCGCTCGGCGACGGGGTCGTACTCCTCGCTGAGCAGTCCGGTCGGTCCGGCGGCGTCGACGAGTTGCGCGAACAACGCCTCCGCCTGCGACCGCTGACCGATCAGCAGGTACGCCTCGACCAGCCAGGCCGCACAGAGGTGGAAGCCGCCCTCTGTGCCAGGCAGTCCGTCGTCGTGGTGGTATCGGTAGACGGTCGACCCGCTGCGCAGTTCGGCCTCGGTGGCGGTGACGGTGGCGGCGAACTTTTCGTCCGACGGGTCGATCAGCCCGGACAGTCCGATGAACAGGGTGGCGGCGTCGAGGTCGGTGCCGTCGTACGCGGCGGTGAACGAGCGGACCTCGTCCTTCCAGCCCTTCTCGCGCACCTCGTCTGCGATCTTGTCGCGCAACGGCGTCCAGCCGGGTTCGATGTCGCGCCCGAAGTGCTCGGCCAGCGCCACCGCTCGGTCGATGGTGACCCAGCCCATCACCTTGGAGTACACGTGGTGACGCGGGTTGTCGCGGATCTCCCAGATGCCGTGATCGGGTTCGAACCAGCGACGTTCCACGGCCTCGACCATGGCGCAGACCAGTTCCCAGTCGCGGTCGTTGAGCGCCACCGCGACGCCCTGCTTCTCGCGGGCATGGGACAGGTCGTGGATGAGCTCGACGATGGGTCCGAACACGTCGAGTTGCACCTGCTGGTTGGCCGCGTTGCCGATGCGGACCGGACGCGAACCGGCGTATCCGGGCAGCGAATCGATGACGGCCTCGGGCGGCAGTCCGCCGCCGTGCAGCGTGTAGAGCGGGTGCAGGCGTTCGGGGCCGGGCAGCGTCTCGAGGACGTCGTGCACCCAGTCGAGGTACCCCTCGGCCTCTCCGAGCGAGCCGAGGCTGACGAGCGCGGACGCGGTGAGCGCGGCGTCGCGGAGCCAGCAGTAGCGGTAGTCCCAGTTGCGGACGCCGCCGATCTCCTCGGGCAGCGACGTGGTGGCGGCGGCCATGATCGCGCCGGAGTCGACGTGCACGAGACCGCGCAGAGTGAGCGCCGAACGCTTCATCAGGTCGGGTTTCAGCGTGGGCAGGGTGAGGCTCTTCGCCCAGTCCGACCAGTACGACTCCGCGAGTGCGCGGCGCTCTTCCTCCGGAGTCTCCGAAGGTCCGAGTTCCTCGGTGCCGCACCGCAATTCCAGCACGATGTCGCCGCCGGACGGATCGACGACGGCATGAGCGGTCTGCTGATTGCCGTCCGACGTCACGTTCCACTGGACGCCGGGGGAGCGCAGCACGATCGGCTCGTTGGTGCCGTGCACCCGGAGTCCCTCGCTGACCGCCTCGAGGATCACCTGGCCCTGACCGAACTCGGGCCGCGGTGCGAACGTCACGACGGCAGCGGCCCGGCCACTGATGACCCGGGTCAGGTCGGTGCGGCCCTGACGGACGTCGTGCGGCAGGTAGTCGGTGACGGCGAGGCTGGCCCACCGGGTCTGCACGGTCATCGTGCTGTCGATGTACCGCTGGCTCAGCGGCAGGGCGCTGCGGTGCGGGCCCACGCTGAAGTGGCCGGCTTCCGGTCCGCCGAGCAGATGTGCGAACACGGACGCCGAGTCGGGTTCGGGGTGACACAGCCACGTGAGGGTCGCGTCGGGGGTGACGAGGGCGACGGTCCGGGGGCTGGCGAGCATGGTGAGTCGCTCGATCGGCGGCGCGTGTGCCCCGGACAGCCAGGTGCGGCGCTCATCCAGCAGGAACGCGAGGGCCGCGGCCACGTCTTCGGTGGTCGACACCCGGAACTCGGCGAGGCTGTCGCCAGGGCCGACCTTCACACCGAGGTCGGGGCCCTGGAGACGCGCGAACGCCTTCTCGTCGGTGACGTCGTCGCCGACGAAGACGGCTGCTGTCGCACCGTCCTGGTGGCGGATCAGGTCGAGGGCATGGCCCTTGTCGGTGGCGACGACGGCCAGTTCGATGACGGACTTGCCCTCGGTGACCTGCACGCCCACGCGCTGCCCGGCGTCGGCGCGCACGGCGGCCAGGGCCTGGGGACCCTCCTCGGCGTCCGCATTGCGGACGTGGAGGGCGACGCTCGCCGGCTTCGCCTCGACGGACGTGCCGGGGTGCAGCGTCGAGATCCGGGTGAGTTCCTCGGTGATCTCGACGAGAAGCTTCTTGGCGTCGGCGTCGATCGCGTGGATGAAGCCGATGTCGAATTCCGAGCCGTGGCTGCCGACCAGTTGAACCTCGGCGGGCAGTCGCGACAGCGCGGCGAGGTCCTTGAGGGCGCGGCCCGAGATCACGGCCGCCGTCGTTCCTGCGAGGCTGGCCAGGGCGCGGAGAGCGCGCACCGATTCGGCGTGGGGAAATGCCTTCTCGGGGTCGGAGACGATGGGGGCCATCGTGCCGTCGTAATCGGAAGCGACGAGTAGGCGAGGGGTCCGTGCAACCCTCGACAGGGCACGACGAAGTTCGATGGGCAGATCGTGGGCGCTCACATGTTCAAATCTAGGGGATGCGACGGCTGTGAGCGCGTTGTCGGCCGGGGCTGTGCCCCGATCGGGTCCTACTCGGGTCTGCGGCTTCCGTCACCGAGCAGCAGTTCGACGGTGAGTTCGAGCCGATTCGCGACATCGGTCGCGGAAGAGCGGCGTGTGAGCCAGGCCACCAGGTTCGACAGCCACACGTCGGAGATGACCCGGGCGACGGCCAACTGGTCCTCGGTGGGCTCGGTGTCCGTCATCGCGCGGGCGAACAGCCGGTCCATCAGCTTGCCCACCTGATCGACCTCTGCGGCCGCGGAGGCGTCGGCGAACATGAAGGCGCGCGTCATGGCCTCGGTCAGCAGCGGGTCGCGCTGCATGGCCCGGGTGATCTGGCTGAGGATCAGCTGCATCCGCTCGAGCGGGTTCCGGCCCGGCGGGTTCTTGCCCCGCGAGTCGATCCGCTCGAATTCGCGCGCGAGCGCCGACACCAGCAGGTGCACCTTGGACGGGAAGTAGCGGTACAGCGTTCCCACGGCGACGTCGGCGCGTTCGGCGACGGCCCGCATCTGCACGGCTTCGTACCCCCCCTTGGACGCCAGGGCCAGGGTCGCGTCGAGGATCCGCTTGCGCCGTTCCTTCTGCGCGTTGGAACTGAGATCGTCCTCGCCCAGCGTCGCCGCAGCGACCGTCGTGGACCGTGATCGAGAGCTGGTCGTCATTACCTGTTTTCCTTCGCGCCTTGACTCATGGCCAGGTGTCATATTAGAACACGTTCTAGACGAATGTGTCATTCAGGAGAGGCGGATACCCGTTGTGACAATCGCCACCACCGAAGAACAGAGGGCTGCAGCGGGTTCGATCCAGGCGTGGGCGCGGTCGACGGACCCGCTGGTCACAGTACGGCAAGGACCAGCAGATTCGTGGCGCACGTCGTGGCGGTCCTTCTCCGCGCTCGGAATTTTCTCGGTCGCCGTGCCCGAAGGGGTCGGAGGGTCGGGGGCAGAAATCGTCGACCTCGCCGCCATGCTCGAGCAGGCCGCAACTGAACTCGTCCCGGGGCCTGTTCTCCCCACCGCTCTCGCCGCTCTCGTCGTCGGGCGCAGCTCCGGCGCCGCCGCGAAACGATGGTCCGAGGATCTCGCGGAGGGCTCGATGCCGTGCGCGGTGGCTCTCGGCAGCAACTCCCCGGTGAACGCGACCCTCGGCGCCGACGGCGGGTTGACGGTCACCGGCGACGCAGGGTTCGCGATCGGTGGTGACACCGGGGTGTCCGTGCTGTTGCCGGCCGACGCGGGCGACGGTGTCGTGTGGTGCCTGGTCGACGGCGACTCCGACGGCCTGGACGTCACGATCGCCGACACGATCGACAAGAGCCGTCCGCTCGCGCGGGTGCGGTGCGACGGCGTGTCCGTGAGCGCCGACCGGGTGCTCACGGGACTGCGGGACGGTCTGGTTCTCGACCTCGCCGCGACGCTGGCCGCCGCGGAGGCGTCCGGGATCGCGAGCTGGTGCCTGCGAACGGCGGTGGAGTACGCCAAGATTCGCGAACAGTTCGGCAAACCGATCGGATCGTTCCAGGCAATCAAGCACCTGTGCGCGGAGATGCTGTGCCGCGTCGAACAGTCCGGTGCGACGGCGTGGGATGCGGCCGTGGCGGCGGAGGGCGCGTGGGACGCGGACGGCGGCGAGCTTCCGATCGCGGCCGCGGTCGCGGCGTCGATCACGCTCGACGCCGCCGTCGAGACCGCCAAGGACTGCATCCAGGTGCTCGGCGGGATCGGCTTCACCTGGGAACACGACGCGCACTTCTACTTGCGCCGCGCGACGTCGCTGCGGCAGCTGCTCGGCGGCTCCGCCCGCTGGCGGGCGCGGGCCACGGAACTGACGCGGGCCGGTGCTCGCAGGCACCTGTCGATCGACCTGACCGGGCTGGACGACGAGCGGGCGCAGATTCGCGCCGAGATCGCCGAGCTGGCGGCGCGCCCGGAGTCGGAGCGACGCGCGGCCCTCGCGGAATCGGGCTACCTGGCCCCGCACTGGCCCGCGCCCTACGGGCGGGGTGCGCGGGCCGCGGAGCAGATTTTGATCGAGGAGGAACTGGCGGCCGCCGGGGTCGGCAGACCCGACCTCGTGATCGGCTGGTGGGCCGTTCCGACCATCCTCGAGCACGGCAGCGCCGAGCAGATCGAACGTTTCGCGACCCCGACGCTGCGCGGCGAGATCATCTGGTGCCAGCTGTTCAGCGAACCCGGCGCCGGCTCCGACCTCGCGGCGCTCCGGGCGTCCGCGGAGAAGGTGGACGGCGGATGGAAGCTGAACGGTCAGAAGGTGTGGACGTCGCGGGCGCAGGAGGCGGACTGGGCGATCTGCCTCGCCCGCACCGATCGGGACGCGCCCAAGCACAAGGGCATCAGCTATTTCCTCGTCGACATGGCGAGCCCCGGCATCACCATCTCGCCGCTGCGCGAGATCACCGGCGACGCCCTGTTCAACGAGGTGTACCTCGAGGACGTCTTCGTGCCCGACGACCTGGTGGTCGGGAATCTCGGGGACGGCTGGAAGCTGGCCCGCACCACGCTGGCCAACGAGCGGGTCGCGATGGGGGGAGGGTCCTCGCTCGGCGAGGCGATGGAGAAAGTGCTCGCGCTCGCCGGGGACGGTGACCCGGTGACCGACGACAAGCTCGGCCACCTCATCGGCAACGCGCTCGTCGGCTCCCAGCTCGAACTGCGCACCACCCTCCGGCAGCTGGACGGCCAGGACCCCGGACCCGAATCGAGCGTCCGCAAGCTCGTCGGTGTCCGGCAGCGGCAGGCGGTCGCGGAATTCGCGATGGAACTCGGCGGCCCGGACGGCTGGGTCGAGGGTCCGTTGGCGCGGGAATTCCTCAACACGCGCTGCCTGTCCATCGCGGGTGGAACGACGCAGATCCTGCTGACCGTCGCGGCCGAACGGATCCTCGGCCTGCCCCGCGGTTGAGCCGGGTCGCGAACGGCCTTTCGCGAGTTCCGGGATGGTGATACAACTAGAACACGTTCTAAATCGAAAGTGGGATTGTCAGCGTGGACTTCACTCCAGACGAAACCCAGGAGGCCGTGGCGCAGGTCGCGGCCGGACTGCTGGCCCGCGACCTCGACGACGCCGCCCTCTGGGCGGCGTTCGCCGACGCCGATCTGCTGACCCTCGCGCTGCCGGAACGTCTCGGCGGTGAAGGGCTCTCGGTCACCGACGTCGGTGCGCTGCTCACCGAGGTCGGGCGGAAGGCCGCGCAGGTCCCCGCCCTCGCGACGCTGGGATTCGGCGTGCTGCCGATCGTCGCGTTGGGCGACGACGCGACGCAGGACGCACTGCTCACCGGTCTCGCCGACGGCCGCACGTTCACCGCCGCGCTCGCGGAACCCGGGGCGCAGTTCCCCGCGCGGCCCTCGGCGACCGCGGTCGCGGACGGCGACGGCTACTCCGTCACCGGGCGGGTGCTCGCGGTGCCGTTCGCGGAGCGTGCCCACCGGATCCTCGTCCCCACGAACGCCGGGGTGGTGCTGGTCGATCCCGGCGCGCACGGCGTCACGCTCACCCCGACACCCTCGGCGTCGGGGAGTCCCGAATTCGCGATCGCGTTCGACGACGCCCGCGGCGACCTGCTCGCGGCCGGTGAGGACGCCGTGCAGACGCTCTACCGCATCGCGCTGGCATCGATCGGGGCGGTGGCGGACGGACTGCTCTCGGGCGCAACGGTTCTGGCGGGCGAGCACCTCGCCACCCGCCACCAGTTCGGCAAGCCGCTCGCCACGTTCCAGGCCGTGTCCCAGCAGATCGCCGACGTCTACGTCACCTCCCGCACGCTCCACGTGTCCGCGCTCGCGGCGTCCTGGCGGGTGTCCGAAGGCCTGGACGCACAGGACGATCTGGACGTGATGGCGTACTGGATCGCCGCGGAGGTGCCCGCCGCGATGCAGGTGCTGCACCACCTGCACGGCGGCATCGGCGTCGACGTCACGTACCCGCTGCACCGCTACTACTCGACCGCCAAAGACCTGGCCCGCCTCGTGGGCGGCGCCTCGTACCGACTCGACCTCGTGGGGGCCCGGTGTTCATCGATCTGACCGACGAGCAGCGTGAACTGCAAGCCGAACTCCGGCGCTACTTCTCCGGGCTGATCTCCCCGGCCGAGGCGGAGGTGATGCGCACGGAGCGTCACGGCAGCACCTACCGCGAGGTCATCCGCCGGATGGGCAAGGACGGCTGGCTCGGCGTGGGCTGGCCGGTGGAATTCGGTGGCCGCGGTTTCGGCGAGATCGAACAGCAGATCTTCGTGAACGAGGCTGTGCGAGCTGATGTTCCGCTGCCCTCGGTCACGCTGCAGACGGTCGGCCCGACACTGCAGGTGTACGGCACGGAGGAACAGAAGCGTAAGTTCCTGCCCGCGATCCTCGCCGGCGAGATGCACTTCGCGATCGGCTACACCGAACCGGAAGCGGGCACCGACCTCGCGGCGCTGCGCACGACGGCCGTGCGGGTGGGCGACGAGTACGTGGTCAACGGGCAGAAGATCTTCACCACCGGCGGCCACGACGCCGACTACCTGTGGCTCGCCGTCCGGACGGGCTCGGCGGATTCGCGGCACCGTGGCATCTCCATCCTGATCGTGGACACGAAGGACCCGGGCTACAGCTGGACACCGATCATCACCTGCGACGGCGCGCATCACGTCAACGCCACCTACTACTCCGACGTCCGGGTGCCCGCGGACATGCTGGTCGGCGAGGAGAACCAGGGCTGGCGGCTGATCACCACCCAGCTCAACCACGAACGCGTCATGCTCGGACCCGCCGGCCGGGTCGGCGGTCTCTACGACCGCATCCGCAACTGGGCCGCGGCGCACGAACTGCTCGGCGAACCGGACGTGCGGCGGGTGCTCGGCGAGATCCACGCGACGTACCGCCTCAACGAACTCCTCAACTGGCAGGTGGCGTCGAGTGAGGCGGCCGCCGTCGACATCGCCGACGCGTCCGCGACGAAAGTCTTCGCCACCGAACGCATTCAGCGCATCGGCCGCCTCGTCGAGGAGATCGTCGGACGGTACGGCGACCCGTCCGAGCCGGCGACGGCCGACCTCATGACGTGGCTCGACATGCAGGTCAAGCGCAACCTCGTCATCACCTTCGGCGGCGGCGTCAACGAGGTGATGCGTGAGCTGATCGCGACCGCCGGCCTGAAGCTTCCCCGAGTCCCGCGATAGGAGCGCCGCGCGCTATGAGTTCCGAACAGATTCTCGCTGCCGCAGAAGAGGTCCGGGCCGCGGGCCCGAGTGCGCCCCGCGCCGGACGTGACCCGATCAACCTGCCGATGATCCACAACTGGGTGGAGGCGATCGGCGACAGGAATCCGATCTACGTCGACGACGCGGCGGCGCGGGCAGCCGGCCACAACGGCATCGTCGCCCCGCCCGCGATGGCCCAGGTGTGGACGATGCAGGGCCTGAACGCCGTTCGGCAACCCGACGACCCGCTCGGGCGCATGACGAAGATCCTCGACGAGGCCGGGTTCACGTCCGTCGTCGCCACCAACTGCGACCAGATCTACCACCGCTACCTGAAGGTCGGCGAGGAGGTGACCATCACCACGACGCTCGAGGACGTGGTGGGCCCGAAGAAGACGGGACTCGGGGAGGGGTTCTTCTTCACCACCCGCAGCCTGTGGCGGGTCGCGAACGACGACGGCACCGACGAGGTCGTGGCCGAGATGCTGTTCCGCATCCTGAAGTTCGTCCCCAAAACTGCTGAACCGAAGTCACATTCGGGCAGTCGACCGGCGCCGCTGTCGCAGTCGGGGAACGGGCAGGGCGCGTCGTTCGACGATCTGGACCCGACGAAGATGATGCGGCCCAGCGCCTCACAGGACACCCAATTCTTCTGGGACGGGATCGCCGCCCACGAACTGCGGATCCAGAAGCGCGCCGACGGTGCGCTGCAGCACCCGCCGGTGCCGGCGCTGTGGAACGACAAGGCGGAGACGACGGACTACGTCGTCGCGTCGGGCCGCGGCACGGTATTCAGCTATGTGGTCCACCACGCGCCGAAGGTGCCGGGACGTTCGCTGCCGTTCGTGGTGGCGCTCGTCGAACTGGAGGAAGGCGTCCGCATGCTCGGTGAGTTGCGCGGTGTCGAACCGTCCGAGGTGACGGTCGGGATGCCGGTGGAGGCGATCTACCTCGACTTCCCCGGCGACGAAGACACCGGCGGCACCCCGTGGACCCTGTACGCGTGGCAGCGCGGAGCGAAGGAGCAGTCATGACGTCCACTCTCGATGTCGTGGTGGGAACTACACTTCCGGAACTGTCCGTCACCGGCGACCCCACATTCGTCGTCTCCGCCGCCCTCGCGACACGCGACTTCCAGGACGTGCACCACGACCGCGACCTGGCGCAGCAGCGCGGATCCAAGGACATCTTCGTCAACATCCTCACCGACACGGGACTGGTGCAGCGGTTCGTCACCGACTGGGCGGGACCGACCGCGGTGATCAAGTCGATCGCGCTGCGCCTCGGGGTTCCGTGGTACGCCTACGACACGCTCACGCTGAGCGGCACGGTGGCGGCGGTGGACGACGGCGTCGTCACACTCGACGTCGTCGGGAAGAACGGTCTCGGCGACCACATCACGTCGAAGGTGACTCTCGTCCTGGACGGACGCACGAACGGAGCGGGTGCATGAGCGGGCTGTCGGGCAAGGCTGTCATCGCGGGTATCGGTGCCACCGACTTCTCGAAGGACTCGGGCCGCAGCGAGTTGCGGCTGGCGGCGGAGGCGGTCACGGCGGCGCTGGACGACGCCGGGCTGACCCCCGCCGACGTCGATGGCCTCACCTCGTTCACGATGGACACCAACACCGAAGCGGCCGTGGCCCGTTCGGTCGGCATCCCGGACCTGAAATTCTTCAGCCGCATCCACTACGGCGGCGGCGCGGCGTGCGCGACTGTGCAGCAGGCGGCGATGGCCGTGGCCACCGGTGTCGCCGACGTGGTGGTGGCGTACCGGGCGTTCAACGAGCGGTCCGGGATGCGCTTCGGGCAGGTGAACTCCGGTCTGGTGCAGCAGGTGAACTCATCGGGCACGGACAACGCGTTCTCCTACCCGCACGGTCTGTCGACGCCGGCAGCGTTCGTCGCGATGGTCGCCCAGCGGTACATGCACGAATACGGCTGCACCAGTGAAGATTTCGGGCGCGTGGCGGTCACCGACCGCAAGCACGCCGCCACCAACCCGAACGCCTTCTTCTACGGCAAGCCGATCACCCTCGAAGACCACCAGAATTCCCGCTTCATCGCCGAGCCCCTGCATCTGCTCGACTGCTGCCAGGAATCCGACGGGGGCATCGCCATCGTCGTCACGTCACCGGAGCGGGCGAAGGACCTGAAACAGAAACCGGCCGTGATCGCGGCGGCGGCCCAGGGAAGCGGCAGCGACCAGTACATCATGACCAGCTATTACCGTCCGGAGCTCGCGGGACTGCCCGAGATGGAGCTGGTCGGGAGGCAACTGTGGGAGCAGGCCGGGCTCGGACCGCAGGACATGGATCTGGCCGTCCTCTACGACCACTTCACACCATACGTATTGATGCAGCTCGAAGAGCTCGGCTTCTGCGGGCGCGGTGAGGCCAAGGACTTCGTCGCCGACGGCGCCATCGACCTCGACGGCAGACTGCCACTCAACACCCACGGCGGCCAACTCGGCGAGGCGTACATCCACGGGATGAACGGCATCGCCGAGGGTGTGCGTCAGATCCGTGGCACGTCCGTGAACCAGGTCTCCGACGTGCACAACGTCCTGGTCACCGCCGGGACCGGGGTGCCTACGTCGGGGTTGGTGCTGACGGCCTGAGATCGGCCCGAGTCTGTCTGCGCGCAATGTGTTTCGCGACGTACTCGGCGTCCCGCCCCACCCCGCCGGTGAGCATCGAGGCGAATGCCCGCAGGAACGGCAGCCCCACGAAATAGAGTCCCGGATTGTCGGGGGAGACGCCCCGAGACTGCTCGGGCCAGCCGTCGGATCCGGTGACGGGGATCTGGATCCACGACGTGTCCTTGCGGAACCCGGTGCACCAGACGACGTTGCGGACGTCGACTTCGGTGCCGTCGCTCAGGACCGGCCTGCCGTCGCGCACACTCGTCACCTTCGCGGGGAAGTGCCCCACACCGGCTTCGGCGAGGTCGGCTCGTTTGACCCGCAGCAGCGGTCCGCCACCCGAACGGACGTGAACGCGCATCTTCCGGCCGACGGGTGTGCGTTCCGTCAGAACATGATTGGCCATGAACCACATGATCGGGATCGCGATGTGGGCGACGCGCCCCTCGATGTCGAACGGCACCTCACCGCGGACCGGTCCGCAGATCGTGGTGCGATGCGAACGGGAAGCCTCCAGTGCGATGTCCGCTCCGGAGTGGCTGCACCCGACCACCAGCACCGGCCCGTCCTGCAGTTGAGAAGGATTGCGGTAGTCGCTGGAATGCAGCTGCCGGATCCGGGGGTCGAGTTGCTCGGCGAGATCCGGGACGACCGGGGTCTGCCACGTCCCGGACGCGACGACGACGTTGTCGGCCTCGAAGCGGTCGGTCCCGGCGGTGACGACGTAACGGTCGCCGAGACGGGACAGGCCGTGCACGGTGACGCCGGTGCGGATCGGCAGCGCGAATTTCTCCGCGTAGGCCTCGAAGTAGTCGGCCACCTCGTCCTTCCCCGGCCAGGACCAGGCTTTCGCGGGAATCCCCCAGCCGGGGAGGCCGTCGTAGCGGGCGGGACTGTAGAGCCGGAGCGAGTCGAACCGCTCCCGCCAGACGTCTCCGACGCGGTCGTGGGCGTCGAGGATCACGAAGTGCTGTCGGCGCCCCGCGAGGTGGTATCCGGTGGCGAGGCCGGCTTGTCCGGCACCGATCACGATCGTGTCGAATCGTTCTGTGGACATCGTCTGTCTTCTTCCCTCGGGTGATCGGTGGTCACGTTCAACGCTATGACCGGGCCGATCTCGACGCGTCGGGAGAATGGCGCAGATACGTACGACCGTATGGGTACTTTCATGCAGTCGGCTCGACGAGGTGGTGCTCGTACGCATACGCGGTGGCCGCGGACCGCGACGAGATACCCAGCTTGACGAAGATGTTGCTCAGGTGCCGTGCGACCGTCTTCTCACTGAGGAACAGTTCCGTCGCCACCGTGCGATTGCTCTTGCCCGCCGCGACGAGGCGGAGCACGCACACCTCGCGCGGCGTCAGCGGCGTGGCGGCCACCGCGTCGGGGCGGAACTCTGCCCGGAGGCGTTCGAGGTCCGGGACCGCGCCCAGTTGCCGGTAGGTGGCGGACGCGAGGGCGTGCTCCATCTGCGCGGTGTCGTCGTCACCCAGGTCGCGGCACACCAGCGCGACCGATTCCCGAACCCGCGCGCATTCGTAGGGTGCCCCGATGTCCTGCCAGCGCCGCCACGCGTCGCGTAGGACGGTCAGTGCCTCACCGGCCCGGCCTTCGGCGTGCAGCACCGATCCCGAAGCCTGAGTGGACAGTGCGCACAGATAGGGAATCGCGAACCGTGTTGTCGTCGAGACGAGTTCGTCGGCGGCGATGCGCGCTGCCGGGACGTCGCCGGCGGCGAGCTGGATCTCCACGTACGCGGGCAGCAGCCGGGCGCGTTCGACGGCGCCATTGGACTCGTCCACCGCGCAGCGGATCGAGGCGGCTGCGCTGCCGACCCGTCCCTGCGCCATCCGCAGGAGGGCGAGGCCGGGTTGCGGTTGCCTGCCCCACCGGTTCGCCTCCACGAACAACTTCTCGGCCTGGGCGATCTCGCCGCGCAGGCGGTGGAGGTCGGCCATCACGTAGGCGGCCGACCCGGCCGCGGCATGGGAGGCGAGCCGCTCGTGCGCCCGCCGGGCCGAGTCCATCGCCGTCGGCCAGTCGCCCTGCAATTGCAGGATCTCGGCACGGTGGACGAGACACTGGCCGCGGTACGGCACGAGGTCGGGTTGTGCGGAGCACCATTCCTCCAGCGCCACAGTCCATTCCCTGGACCGGCGGAGATCGCAGATGTTCTGGCACTGCTCGATCACGGCGCAGTACACGATTCCCGCCACCACCGGCGACACCTCGTCGGACGTCACCCCGACCATCGCCTCGTCGAACGCGGACACCGCCTCGGCAACGCGCCCCAGAAGCACGAGCGAATGGCCGGTGCCCAGCACCCCGAGTGTCGTCAGATCCGGGTCGGAGAACCGGGTGCCCACCTCCGTCACCGCGAGGAAGATGTCTCGGGCGGCGGTGCCGTCACCCTCGTCGATTTTTCGCAGCCCCTGCGGCACCAGCAGGTAGCCGCGCTCGGCGCAGTCCACACCCGCGCTGTCCAGCAGTCGCTGGGCCTTGCTCAGCCAGCCGCCGCCGCGCGCCTGCTCACCCCGCATGATCAGGACGAACGACAGCCAGAATGCGCACCGCGCGGACCGCACCGGTTGGCCCGCGCGGGTCCACTCGCGCAGCGCCCGTTCCCACCAGTCGGTGCTGGCGTCGTCCTCACCGAGCAGGTACGCGGCGGTGGCGAGCAGTTCGAGATCTTCCCCGGACAGCGGGTTCTGCCGGTCGGCGCTCGACAGTCGTGTGTAGGTGTCGCGCCAGTCTCGTCGATCGAAGGCCACCCGGCCCGTCCGGAGTTCCGACGCTGCGTCGGACATCACTGTCTCCTGCCGAAGATCTGTGCGCTGACCTGCTCGGATTTCAGACTACCGCCGCACCGGGCCGCCCGGGAACGTCGGATATTCCCTGCACCCTGTCGGTGCCTCGAGTCACACTGGGTCCAGACGCCAACGGATGGGAACTTCTGATGGTCGATGCGATAACGGCAGAGGGTCTGGTCAAGAAGTACGGCAAGGTCACGGCACTGGACGGGATCGACCTCGCGGTGCCGTCGGGAACGGTGATGGCGCTGCTCGGCCCGAACGGCGCCGGCAAGACGACGGCGGTGCGGGTCTTCACCACCCTTCTCGTCCCGGACGCGGGCCGGGCGCAGGTCGCCGGACTCGACGTCGTCCACGACGCGCGGGTCCTCCGGTCCCGGATCGGCGCGTCGGGGCAGTACGCGGCCGTCGACGAGTACCTCACCGGTTTCGAGAACCTCGAGATGGTCGGGCGGCTCTACCACCTCGGAGCCAAACGCAGTAAGGCGCGAGCCCGGGAACTGCTCGAACAATTCGACCTGGTCGAGGCGGGAGATCGTCCCGTCAAGGGCTACTCGGGTGGCATGCGCCGCCGTCTCGACCTCGCGGGCGCGCTCGTGGCGGAGCCGGAAGTGCTGTTCCTCGACGAACCGACCACCGGGCTCGACCCCCGTGCCCGGCTGTCCCTGTGGGACGTCATCGACAATCTCGTCGCCAAAGGCACCACCCTCCTGCTGACCACGCAGTACATGGAGGAGGCCGAGCGGCTCGCCGATCAGATCGCGGTCATCGACCACGGTTCGGTCATCGCCCGCGGAACCGCCGACGAACTGAAGGACCGCGTGGGCGGTGAACGTATCGAGTTGAGCGTCCGGGAGGGTGTCGAGCTCTCCGTCGTGCGCGACGAACTGGCCCCGCTCGCCGCCGGCGACATCCTGGTGGAAGACAACGTGCGCCGGGTGACGGTGCCGGTGTCCGGGGGTGCAGACGCGCTCGTCGAGGCCCTGGGCCGGCTCTCGAATCGAGGAGTGAAGGTGTTCGACGTCGGTCTGCGGAGACCGACCCTCGACGACGTCTTCCTCACCCTGACCGGACACGAAGCCGAAGAGGAGCACGTCTCATGAGCGCCCAGCAGACGGCGTCCGTGCACACCGCGCTCGCGGACGGACTCACGATCGCCAAACGCAACATGATCAAGATCAAGCGCGTCCCCGACCTCATCGTGTTCACCACGTTGTCGCCGATCATGTTCGTGCTGCTGTTCGCGTACGTGTTCGGCAGCGCGATCCAGGTTCCCGGCATGTCCTACCGGGAATTCCTGATCGCCGGGATCTTCACGCAGACCGTCATCTTCGGCGCCACGTGGACGGGCCTCGGGATGGTCGAGGATCTGCAGAAGGGCATCATCGACCGATTCCGGTCCCTGCCGATGGCCCCGTCCGCGGTGCTCCTCGGCCGCACCTCCACCGACGTCCTGATCAACATCGTCAGCCTCGTCGTGATGTCGCTGACCGGTCTGATCATCGGGTGGCGCATCCATTCGAGCTTCGGTGAAGCCCTTCTCGGCTACCTGCTCCTGCTGCTGTTCGCCTACGCCCTGTCGTGGGTGATGGCGGTGGTCGGGCTCTGGATCCGCACGCCGGAAGTGTTCAACAACGCCAGCTTCATCGTCATCTTCCCACTGTCGTTCATCGCGAACACGTTCGTCGAGACCACCAACCTGCCCGGACCGCTGAAGGTGATCGCGGAATGGAATCCGGTGTCGGCGGTGACGCAGGCCGTGCGGGAACTGTTCGGAAACACCAACCCGGACATGACCGTTCCCGACGCCTGGCCGTTGCAGCACCCGATCATCGCCTCACTGGCATGGTCGGCGGTCCTGCTGGTGATCTTCGTGCCGTTCGCGATCCGCCGCTACAAGAAGGCAGTCAGCCGCTGAAGCTGTGGCCTCACTTCGCCGCGGCGGGGATCACCCCCAACTGCTGGAGCATGGCGAGGACGTCCTTGTCCGACCACTTCTCCGCGATCCGCCCGTTCTCGATGCGGTGGATGACGGTGGCGGTCATCTCCATGTGGTTCCCCGTCGCGGGAATTCCGGGAAGATCACCCGTGTGCTTTCCGGTGCACAGCAGCCGGGTGACCACCTTGTCGCCCTCGGCCACCTGATCGTCGATCCGGTGCGTCCCCGGTGTGGCATCCCAGAACAACCGGAACTCCTGTTTCAGTCCCTCACGCCCCGGTGCGTCGAGACCGGGAAACGGCGCCGGTGAATGGTCGAGGTAGTTCTCGTCGACGAGTTCATCCAGTGCGTCGATGTTGCCTGCGTCGATCTCGGTGTAGAAACGCCGGATCAATTCCTTGTTCGTTTCCGGTGACATGACTCCATTGTCTGCCGCGAGGTTCCCGGCGTATACCCCATCTCCGCTGCACGAACGGGACGCTCGTTGCGTCAGATCGAACGAGCGTCCCGTTCGTCCGACGGTCGGCGGAGTTCGCGCGGAGAATCGACGTCGCGCCCCGATCCCAGGTCGGAGCAGTCGACCCTCTCGGCCCCGTGCGCTTCGAGGTATTTCCGGGCGCCGGAGTCTCCGGTGAGGCTGCGCCGCAACGGAAGCCAATGGTCCCGTCCGATCAGAACGGGGTGGCCCGGACGTCCGCCGTAGTGGGCCTGGCGGAGCGCCGACCGGGCGTCGCCCTGCGGCACCGACGCCAGCCGGCGGACGGCGTCGACGCCGAGGTCGGGGAGGTCGACCAGGGTGATGACGACGGCGTCGACGTCGTCGAACGTCGCCGCGACCTCCAGTCCCTTCCGCAGGGATGCGGAGAGCCCCGACTGCCAGTCCTCCGCGATCCCGACGGTCACGGCGACGCCGTCGGGCAGCAGGTTCTCGGCCTCGTCGGCGTGGGCGCCGAGCACCACCACGGTGGGCTCGCATCCGGCGTCCGTCAGCACTCGGACGCCACGGGCCAGCCACGGCTGCCCGTCCGCGCCGACGACGAGTGCCTTGGGCATGCCCATGCGCGAACCGGCGCCGGCGGCGAGCAGCACGCCCCCGATCGTCATCGAGTTCTCACCGGTCCGCGCTGCATGCGTCCAACCTACTTTTCCTCGGCGAAGTTCGCGTTGACGCGTTGGTAGAGGTAGTCCTCGGCGGTGATGTCGGGGTATTTGCCGGCAAGCCCGGAAATGACGACGTCGCGGTTGGCCTGGGCGAAGAACGCGAGGCTGTAGCGGGCGCCGTGGTCGCCGTCCGGTCCCGGATTCTTGACGCGGTGGAAGTTGGACGGCAGCCGGTCGTCACTCCACCGCATCAGCATGTCACCGATGTTGCAGGTGATCGCGTCCTCGGACGGCTCGATCGGGGTCCACTCCTCGGTGTCCATCTCCTTGCCCGGCAGCACCTGCAGCCCGCCCTGGCCTTCCTGCTGGAACAGGAGCGTGAGGCAGTCGAAGTCGGTGTGGGCGCCCGCGCGCCACAGGCCGAGGTCGTTGCGAAGGTGCTCCGGGATGGCGAAATAGTGCAGCATCCGCAGGGTGCTCTGGTAGCTGTCCACCGACGGGTCGTGAGCCTGGGCGAAGAAGTCGCGCTCGAACCCCAGTTTGTCGGCGAAGCAGGACAGCAATCGCATCGCCACCGCCCAGCACTGCGCCTCGAAGCGGAGCATCGTGTCGCGGAAGCCGGCCAATTCCTCCTCGGTGGGCCACAGATCGCCCATGTGGGGCCGGGTAATCTGATAGGACTCCTTCTCGTCCGGAACACCGATGGACGGGCGCACCTGGGTTTTGCTCTCCCACCCGGAGTTGAAGCCCTTCTTCAGCGGGTACTGCGCCTTCACGGCCGGATCGAGGGCGAAGAACTGCTCGGACATCGCGAAGGCCCTGCGCACGTTGGCGAGGTCGATGCCGTGGTTGTAGACCTGGAAGAAGCCGACGTCGACCGCCGCGTCCCACAGCTGTTCGGTGATGTCCGAACGTCGAGCATCGAAGTCCGAGAGGTCGATTCGGCGAATCTCCCGGTCGGTGGTCTCCGTCCCGAGGCCGCCCATGCGGGATTCCTTGGCGAGTTCGTTCAGTGTGTGGCTGCCGGTCATGGGTCGCTCCGTTCATAATTACATGCAATCTTGGCTGTTCGACCCACTATGGACACTCAAGATGACGATCGAGGATCCAGGTGTGACGTGCGCGTTAACAGGTCGCCTGGGTCGATCGGCAGAAGCGACTGAGTGACTTCATTACATGCAATATGAACTCACGGCTGATGTCGCTGCATGCGCCGTAGACTGGCCGTGGCCTCGACACGGCGACAGTCGGAACGGACGGACACATGGTGGATCCGAAATCAGTCGGCGAACCTGCTCAGCAGGGATTCGCGCAGCGATGGGGTGGCGCGGGCAGTGTCGTCGACCTCGACGGGCCGGTGCACTGGGTCGAGTACGGCGTAGACACCGGGTCCCCGCCGGTGGTCATGGTCCACGGGCTCGGCGGCTCGCACCTCAACTGGGTCCGGATCGCGCCGATCCTCGCCAAGCGCACCCGAGTGCTGACCGTCGATCTCCCGGGGTTCGGACTCAGCCCGTCCGGACGTCGCCGGACCGGGGTCGGCGCCAACGCGAAAGTGCTGCACCGCTTCCTGCGTGACGTCGTCGGCCGCCCCGTGATCCTCATGGGCAACTCGATGGGCGGAATGATCTCGCTGTTCGAGGCGGCGGCGCACCCCGAGACCGTCTCGGCTCTGGTTCTCGTCGACCCCGCACTGCCTGTCGCGCAACGGATCCCGGACCCGCGGATCGCGGCGCAGTTCGCGATGTACTTCACCCCGTTCGTGGGGGAGCGGTTCCTGCAGTACTCGAGCAGGAAGATGACGGACCGGCAGTTGGTCGAGCGAATGATCGACCTGTGCTTCGCCGACCCGAGCCGGGCCTCCGAGGATTCCCTCGACGCGGCGGCGGCGCTCGCGGGCTACCGGCGCGGGCAGCCGTCCGAGGATGCGGCGTTCCTTCAGGCCAGCCGCTCGCTGATGCGTGTTCTCGCTCGCCCGCGGCGATATCTCGACGTCATGCAGTCGGTCGCGCAGCCCGTTCTGCTGCTCCACGGCGACCGCGACCGACTGGTTCCGGTCGCGGCGGCCCGCAAGGTGGCGACGGCAAACCCGCGGTGGGACAGCGTGATTCTCGCGGACGTGGGGCACACGCCGCAGCTCGAGGTTCCCGACACGCTGCTCGACCGCGTGCTGACGTGGGTCGACAGGCACGGTCTGATCGACGGCTAGAACTCGGCCGATCCGCCGGACCCGGCGATCGACTGCGCGAGTGCGCGGAACAGGTGCGTCAGTTCGGGCCGGGTCGCGGTTCCGCTGCGGACGACGCCGCACACCGGGATGCGCAGACGGTCGTGGGCCTCGCGCAGGAAGCTCAGCCCCCTGCGGGGAGTCGCGTCGGCGGTGTCGGCGTACAGCACGGTCCACGACCGGGGAGTCGTGAGGACGTCGAGGGTGGCCGTGTGGTCGCTGGGGATCGACGGTCCGAGCATCACCCGCTGCCCGACCTGCCGGAACGCGTCCTCGACCACCGTGTGGATCAGGATCTGACTGCTGCGCGGCGGCAGCAGCAGCGGGTACGGCGCCAGTTCGCTCAGGTCGACGCTGGAGACCCCGGCCAGCGGATGTTTGCTCGACGTGACGATCACCAGGTCTTCGAGCCCGAATTCCACCGTTTCGAGGCCCGGCCGATCGACGCCGCCGCGGATCAGTGCGAGATCGGCGTCGCCCGACGCGACCGCGGTCATGCGGTCGGTGAAGTCCTTGATGACGAATTCGATGTCGAGCTGTGGGAAGTCTTCGCGGACAAGTGAAATCGCCTCGAGGCTCTGCGTCGCGAAGCTCATGCTCGCGCTGATCCGCAGCCGGTTGCGCGGATCGAGCCCCACCGACAGCGCGCGAGCCTCGAGACCCATCATCTCGGCGGCGATCGGCATCAGGCGCTCGCCGGCGGGGGTCAGCCGGGTGGCGCGCGTCGACCGCTCGAGCAGGGTGGTGCCCAACTCGTGTTCGAGTTTGGCGATCTGGTGGCTGATCGCAGACTGCGAGATGAAGCAGCGTTGCGCCGCGCGCGAGAAACTGCCCTCCTCACCGACCGCGAGAAAGTAGCGAAGCTGTCGGAACTCCATGACTCGAGGTTACGTCTTCCTGTGCGGACTTATGAGAGATCGAGATAACACAATTTCGATTTCCCCAGCTTACTGGCGATTAACATCGGCCGATCCCTAATGTGGAGCTCATACGCAGCGCTAACAGATGCACAAGGCAGTAGGAGGTTTTCGGTGGATCGCACACAGGTCGTCATCGTGGGATCGGGATTCGGCGCCCTCGCGGCGGCGAAGAAGCTCGGCAAGGCCGGCACACCGTTCGTGCTGATCTCCGAGACCACCGAACATCTGTTCCAGCCGCTCCTGTACCAGGTCGCCACCGGTGTCATCTCGCCCGGCGAGATCGCCCCGTCGATCCGCGCGATCCTCGCCAAGTACCCCAGCGGCGACGTCCGGCTGGGCCGCGTCATCGACGTCGACCCGGACAAGAAAGAGGTCGTCTACGAGGCTGGCAGCATCCGCCACACCATCGGTTACGACAGCCTCATCGCCGCGACGGGCGCACGGCAGGCCTACTTCGGCCACGACGAGTTCGCCGAGGTCACGTACGCGCTCAAGACCGTCGCCGACGCCGACCGGCTGCGCCGTCAGATCGTCCGCTGCTTCGAGGAGGCGCACACCACCTCCGACCCGGAGCGTCGCCGCGACCTGCTGCATTTCATCGTGATCGGTGCCGGCCCGACCGGTGTCGAACTGGCAGGTCAGATCAAGGAACTGGCGGGCCGCTACTTCGAGAAGTCGCTCCGCGACATCACGTCCGAAGACGTCACCGTCACCCTCGTCGAGGGTGCGAACGAGACGCTGCCGGTCTTCGGCGGCAAGCTCAGCAAGTACACGCAGGACTCGCTGGAGAAGGCGGGTGTCGAGGTGGTGCTCGGCACGATGGTCACCGACATCGACGAACACGGTGCCACGCTGTCGTCGCCGAGCACCGGTTTCGAGAAGCGCCTCACGGCCGACACGATCATTTGGTCGGCCGGCATCCAGGCCAATGACTTCGCCGCCGTGCTGGCGGACCGGACCGGCTGCGAGACCGGCCGGGGCGGGCGCCTGCTGGTCGACGAGGACCTCACGGTGGGTCGCTACGACGATGTCTTCGCGATCGGCGACATGGCCTCGCTGAACAACCTGCCCGCGCAGTCGCCGTTCGCGATGCAGGGCGGCCGGCACGTCGCGGCGATCATCACCGGGAAGCGCGCCCTCGGAACGCCGTTCAAGTACCGGGACAAGGGCAGCATGGCCATCATCAACCGGTTCCGCGCGATCACCCGCGTCGGCAAGATCGAGCTCACCGGTGTGCTCGCCTGGTTCCTGTGGCTCGCCGTGCACCTCGTCTACCTGGTCGGTTTCCGCAACCGGTACGTCGCGGTGATGTCGTGGTTCGGTTCGTTCCTCGGACACCGCCGGCCGCACTTCCACTACGCCCAGGAGATCGAGCCCGCCGAACTGACCGGGCAGCGAGAGGGCGCCGCGGCCTAGCATCGGTCGATGACCGTCACCAGCGCTGGAGTACTCCTGTATCGCACCGACGATGCGGGAGTGCTCCAGTTGTGGATCGTGCACATGGGCGGCCCGTTCTGGGCGCGCAAGGACGAAGCGGCGTGGTCGATCCCCAAGGGGGAGTACGTCGAGGGCGAAGATCCCTACGCCGCCGCGTTGCGCGAGTTCGAGGAAGAGATCGGCGCGCCCGCACCGGCGGTGGAGTACGAATTGCTCGGGCAGTTCAAGCAGCCGTCCCGCAAACTGATCACCGTCTACGCGGCGGAGGTGAACGAAGACGTCACCTTCGTCGAGAGCAACACCTTCGAGTTGGAGTGGCCGCCTCGATCGGGGAAGCGGCAGCAGTTCCCCGAGGTCGACGACGCCCGCTGGTTCCCGGCGAGCGTCGCCGAGACGAAGCTGGTCAAGGGGCAGCGGCCGCTGATAAGAGCGCTGCATATGCGGCTTCGCCGCCCGTGAGTACTTATTAACCGCGGAACGTTAATAAGTACTCACGGGCGCGGGAGCGCACGCCAGACGGCGGCCGGGGTCATCGGGAGACGGCGAAGCCGCGCGCCCGTGGCGTCGGCGATGGCGTTGGCCAGGGCCGGGGCGACCGGGTTGTACGGGGATTCGCTCATCGACTTCGCACCGTGCGGGCCCAGTTGGTCGTAGGTGTCCGCGAAGTAGACCTCGGTGTCCGGCACGTCCACGAGCTGCGGGATGTGATAGTTCCGCAGTTGCGGGTTGAGCACCGTCCCGGCACCGTCGAGCAGGATCTCCTCGTACATGGCGCTGCCGATCGCCTGAGCCACACCACCCTCGACCTGCCCGCGGCACTGCTGCGGGTTGAGGACCGTCCCGGCATCGGCCGCCTGGATCGACTGCAGGATCCGGACCTCACCGGTGACGGTGTCGACCGCCACCCGGAACGCGTGCACGTTGAACACCACCGACCGGGGTGTGCCGTCGTGCCTGCCTTCGGCCCGGAGCGGTCCCTCGGGTACCAGCTTGTCCAGTTCGACGACCCGCCCGGCAACCTCGACCGCGTCGGGTGTCAGTGTGCAGTCGCTGTCCGGGTCGGCGCCGACCACGCGGCGCGCGACCTCGAACAGCTGTTCCCGCAGCCGGGTGCCGGCGAGGTGCACCGCCTTGCCCGCCACCACCGTGCCGGCGGAGCCGAACGCGCCGGTGTCGTGCCCGGCGACGTCGGTGTCGGATTGCAGCACGGTGATCCGGTCGGCGGTGGTGCCCAGTGCCGATGCGGCGAGTTGGGCGTGCACGGTGGTGGTGCCGTTGCCGAACTCGGCGGTGCCCACCCGAAGTTCGTACCGACTGCCTTCGACGAGGGTGCAGGACACGTCCGCGAAGTGCCCCCGCGGCGGGATGGTCGCGATCATGGACGCCGCCATGCCCTCACCGACCCGCCACTGCGGTCCGTCCGGTGGGCGCACGTCGTTGCCGCGGCGCAGTGCGGCCTCCGCAAGGTCGAGGCATTGGTCGAGTCCGTAGCTGCCATACGTGAGGTCGCCGTGCTCCACCTCGAAGTGGACGAAGTCGTCGCCCGGAACGACCACGTTGCGGCGGCGCAGTTCGAACGGATCGATGGACAACTGCGTCGCCAGCTGATCGAGCGCGGACTCCACCGCGAAGATGATCTGGCCGAGCCCGTAGCCGCGGAACGCGCCGGACGGCAGGTTGTTGGTGTAGACGGCCTGTGCGTCCACCCTCTTGTTCGGCGACCGGTACAGCGCAACGGATTCGCTGCAGCCGTGGAACATCACACCCACCGAGTGGTTGCCGTAGGCGCCGGCGTCCGAGAGAACATCGACGGCGAGGGCGGTCAGCTTTCCGTCCCCGTCGGCCCCGACCTTCACCGCGATCCGCATGGGATGCCGGCACGGGGCGATCGTGAACTGGTCGGACCGGGTGAACTCGTACTGCACCGGTCTGCCGGTGCGCAGAACGGCGAGGGCCACGAGGTCCTCGACGAGCATCTCCTGCTTCGCGCCGAATCCGCCACCGACGCGGGCGGTGAACACCCGGACCTGCGAGCGGTCCAGCGAGAACAGGTGGGCGAGTTCGTCGCGGACCAGAAACGGCACCTGGGTGCTGCTGCGGAGGGTGAGCCGCCCGTCGGAGTCGAGCCAGCCGACGGCGGCGTGGGTTTCGAGATGCGTGTGCTGCACGCGTTGCGTCTGCCACGTGCCCTCGACCACCGCGCCCGTGGCCCGCGCCGCCGCGAGTCCGGCTGCGAGGTCGCCGACTTCGCCGTGGACTTCGGCCACCAGGTTGCGAGCCGGATCCGCGATCCGGGAATCGGCACCCTTGTCGCCGTGCAGCAGCGGTGCGCCGGGACGGCGTGCCAGGTCGGGGTCGAAGACCGGTTCGAGGATTTCGTACTCCACCTCGATCAGTGCCACTGCGCGCCTGGCGATGTCGACGGAGTCCGCGACGACCGCCGCGACGCGCTGCCCGCGGAACCGGAGCACGGTGTCGAAAATGTAGGTGTCGTCGGGGTCGTCGGTGCGGAATTCGTGGCGCGCCGTGGAGAAGGCGACGTCGGGACTGTCGCGGTGGGTGAGCACCGCGTGGACGCCGGGCAGTTTCTCCGCAGCGGACGTGTCGAGGCGGGTGATGCGTGCGTGCGCGTGGGGGCTGCCGAGGATCTGGATGTGTGCGAGTCCGACGACGGCGAGGTCGAGCGTGTACGGTTCGGCGCCGCACACCACGCGGGTGGCGGCGGGTGCGGGAATCGACCGGCCGAACGACTCACCGGCACTGTCCGATTCGGTGGTGCACACCCCGCCGACGGCGTCGCGGATTGCGCGATACCCGGTGCAGCGGCACAGGTTTCCCTTCAGTGAGCGCGGCAGGTCGGCGCGTTGGCTGTCGTCGAGTGCGGACGCGGTCACCACGATCCCGGGCGTGCAGAATCCGCACTGGAAGCCGGCCGCGTCGACGAATTGCTGCTGCACGGGATGAAGTCGGTCGGGGGTGCCGAGACCGGCGGCGGTGGTCACCTCGCGATTCGCGGCCCGATGCGCCGGGATCACGCACGAGTGCACGGGACTGCCGTCGAGCAGGACGGAGCACGCGCCGCAGTCGCCGGCGTCGCAGCCCTTCTTGACCGCGAACCGCTGCTGCTCCCGCAGGAACGTACGCAGGCACTGACCGGGCCGGGGATCGGCATCCACCGACTGCCCGTCGACCGTCAACTTCATTCCAGTTCCCTCCTGATCTCCTCGGCGAGAACTCCCGTGACGTGACGACGCCAGTCCGCGGCGCCGTGTGCGTCGGTCAGGTAGTCGGCGGCGGAAATCCGTTCCGACAGAGACCGGCTCAGCACGTCGGGGCCGGGGACGGCGGGGAATCGCAGCACGAACGGCCGAACAGTGGACGCCGTGACGGTCAAGGTGAAACCGTCCGCGCCGACGCGTCCGACGAGCAGCGCACCGGACCGTCCGAGCGGCGAGTACGCGATCTTGCGCAGCGACGTGCGGCCCCGCAACGCGGCGGCGGGGAGGTGAACGCTGCGGATCAGGTCGCCGAGGCCGAGCGACGTGCGACCGGCGCCGGTGACCAACTGGTCTACCGGAACTCGGCGTTCACCACCGTCGGCGGTCCAGATCAGCACTTCGGCGTCGAGCGCGCAGCACAGCGTGATCATCGCGCCGGCGGGAAGAGCCAGCGCGAGGTTGCCGCCGACGGTCGCGGTGTGCCAGATCTTCCACGACGCGACCAGCGACTCGGCGCACGGCCGGAACAGGTCTTTGGCCGCCCACTCGGCGGGAAGCGGTGCATTGCACAGGTTCTCGATGGTGCACGTCGCAGCGAGTTCCAGCCCGTCGTCGTGCACGGTGATCGCCGGCCAGTCGAGGGTGGCGAGGTCTACCAGTCGGGTGACCGTCGGCTGCGGTTCCGAATACAGCCAGGTTCCCCCTGCGAGGTACGCCGCTCCGGGTTCCGGGGTGGGCAGGTCGTCGCGGCTGCGGGGGGCCGAGATCTCCGTGACGAACGACAGATCCATGGTGTCAGCCCGCCTTGCGCACCAGGACCCGGTGGGCCCGCTCGACCTCCGCGGCGACGTTCTCCTCGTTCACGGTGATCACTCTCCCACGCTCGACGACGGTCCGCCCGTTCACCAGAAGCAACTCCAGCGGCGGAGTGACGCCGAGGACGAGCGCCGCCACCGGGTCGGTGATGCCGGAATGTGCGAGGGTGTCGACCCGCCACAGTGCGAGGTCGGCCAGTTTGCCGGGCTCGAGGGAGCCGAGTTCGCCCTCGCGGCCGAGCACCCGGGCCCCGCCGCGGGTGGCGAGTTCGAGGGCGGTGCGCACCGACATCTCGCGCGGGCCGCCGCGGGCCCGGGCGAACAGCACGGCGTGGCGGGCCTCTTCCAGCATGTTGCACGCTTCGTTGCTGGCGGCGCCGTCGACACCGAGACCCAGCGGGACGCCGGCCGTGTGGAGGTCCTTGGCCCGGGCGATCCCGGCGCCGAGACGGGCATTGGACGTGGGGCAGTGGGCGGCGCCGGTGCCGGTGCCCGCCATCGTGGTGATCGCGGCGTCGTCGAGGTGGACGGCGTGGGCGTACCAGACGTCGGGGCCCACCCAGCCGAGTTGCTCCATGTACTGCACCGGGGTGCAGCCCAACCGCTCGGCGCAGAAGTCTTGCTCGTCAAGGGTTTCCGCGAGGTGGGTGTGCAACCGCACGCCGGCGGACCGGGCGAGTGCCGCGGCCTCGGTCAGCAGGTCACCGGTGACGGAGAACGGGGAGCAGGGCGCCACCGCGACTCTCAGCATCGAGTCGGGCGCCGGGTCGTGCCAGCGGTCGATGACGTCCTGGGTGCCCTTCAACACGTCGTCGAGACGCTCCACCACCGAGTCGGGTGGCAACCCGCCCTGACTGTGGCCGAGGTCCATCGACCCTCGGCTGGGGTGGAACCGCAGCCCGACGGTCTGCGCGGCCTCGATCTCCGCGCCGAACACGTCGCCGCCGTCACGGGGCACGACGTAGTGGTGGTCGGTGGTGGTCGTGCAGCCGTGTTTCGCCAGCCAGGCGAGACCGCCGGTGGCCGCGGTCCGGACGGCGTCGGCGTCGATGCCCGCCCAGATCGGGTAGAGGGTGGTCAGCCAGCCGAACAGGGTGTCGTCGGCGGCGAGCCCGCGGGTGATCCACTGGTACAGGTGATGGTGGGTGTTCACCAGCCCGGGGGTGAGCAGGCAACCGCGTCCGTCGACCACCCGCGCGCCATCGATGACCGGCGCGGGACCGGCGCCGACGTCGACGATGCGGTTGCCCCGCACCACCACGTAGCCGTCCGGATGCTCGGTGCCCGCGGCGTCGACCGTGGCCACGTAGGCGCCGGCGACGACGACCGTGTCGGGAGACATCAGCTGAGCCACCCCGCGTACGCGGACCACGCGGGCCCGGCGTCCGGAGCGTCGGAACGCTCCACCGTGGCCTGGATCAGGCCGTAGGGTCGGTCGGCGGCATGGAACACCTCGTTGTCGTTCTCCACCCCGAAGCGCGCGAGGTCGTGCGCGAAGTGGTGCTTGTTCGGCGCGGACAGGCGCACGTCCGCGAGCACCGGGTAGCGTTCGAGGATCGCCTTGCCGATCTCGTACAGCGTCTGCTGCAGCGCGAGCGAATGGACGGTCGCGAACGTCGCGACGATCTGCTCCTTGATGCCGTCGTAGACGCTGTTCCAGTCGACGTCGGTGCCCACGAACCGCCATTGCACGACAAGCGAAGTCGCCATCACCCGGTCGTGGGTCTCCTCGAGGATCGTGTACTCGTCCTTCAGGAACCCGAAGAACTCGCTGCCGGTCGACTTGAGGATCACCAGGTCCTTCAGTCCGCCGACCACCCACGTTCCGTCGGCGTCGACGGTGATCGCCGCGGTCCGCACCTCCTCACCCTTGCGCACCCACGTGTGATCGTGCTCGGCCCCGTCGACCACGGCGCGCTGCCACGCGTATTCCTCGATCTCGATGCGCGCACCTTGAACGGGGGCCACGTCGTCCACGAAGTGCCGCGCCAGCGTCAGCCCGTACTCCTCGATGGAGTCGAGCCCCTTCTCCTTCGCGTACGAGTACGCCGTCTGCTTCTGGGTGTCGGTGGGCAGCACCGAACTCTGGTCACCGGCGAGATGCGCCGCCGAGAAGTCGCCGCGCAGGCAGGTCGACACGCTCACGTCCCGGATCTCGTGCCGGGGGGTGTCGCGGTAGATCCGCACGATGCGGTTCTCGGCCTTGCCGTACTGGTGGTCGCCCAGGACGATGGCGCCGGTGAGGTCGGTCATTCTTCAGCTCCCGCGGTAGGTGGAATAGGCGAAGGGGGACAACAGCAACGGGACGTGGTACCCGCGCTGCGGGTCGTCGAGGACGAACGTGACGGACACCTGCGGGTAGAACGTCGCCTGGCCGCGGGCGGCGTAGTATTCGCCGGTCTCGAAGACCAGTGAATAGGTGGCCGCGATCAGACCCTCGGGCGCGATCTCGGCGATGCGGCCGTCCGAATCGGTGGCCGCGCTCGCGAGGACGTCGCCTTCAGGTGACAGCAGACGGACGTGGACACCGGCCGCGGGTGTGCCGTCGGTGGCGTCGAGCACGTGGGTGCTGAGGATCTTGGCCATCAGTGTTCCCCGTCTCCGATCTCGCCCAGCAGGCGTTCGAGGCGCAGCCGGTTGATGGCCGCGAGTTCGGTCCGGAGAATCTTGCGTTCCGTCACGGCGTCGTTGCCGAGACGCCCGTGCAGTACGTCGAGCAGTTCCTGCGCCGACCGACCCGACGCGCACACCAGGTACACGTGCCCGAACTTCTGCTCGTACTCCTCGTTGCCCGCCCGCAGTCGTGCCCGGACGTCGTCGCCGGCGGACGCGACCGCCGACTGCTCGCGCGCGGACGACGGATTGTCGGCCCGGTCGCCGATCCTCGGATGGCCGGCCATGGCCGCGTCGACCTCGGATTCGGTGAGGTCGCCGAGAACGTCGTCGGCAGCGTGGTACAGCGCGGCGGCGGACGGGAACGGCCGGGCGGCGGCCACCCGCTGCGCCCACACGGTCGACGAGCAGCACTGCACGAGCAGGTCGGCGGCCCGCTCGTCGCTCAATGCGTTGAACGCGATCAGGCCGGGCGGTTCGGTCATGAGGGCTCCTCGCTCGTGCGCCTTTTCGGTACCTCTGGCTACCACTATGGCGCACCGGTGGCGGTCAATTCGGCAATCAGAGCCGTCTCGTCGACCCTCGTGCTGTGTCCGTCGCGGATCAGCACTTCGCCGCCGACCAGCACGGCGTCGACGATCTGCCGGCTGCCGGTGGTCAACAGCGTCGCGCCCGGGTCGCGAACGGGCAGGCACCCGAAGTCGCGTTCGAAACGGATCAGGGTCAGATCGGCCGCGCCGCCGACCGCCACGCCGTTCGGTCGGGGTGCGAAACCGAGATTCGCGTTCGCGCCGTTGGTCGCGATGTCCAGCATGGCGTCGAATCCGAACAGGTCGGCCGTCTTGCGATGCGCCCGCTGGACGTAGGCGCCCATGCGAAGGGTTTCGAGCATGTCCTGGGTGTCGTTGCTGGCGGCGCCGTCGACGCCGAGCCCGACCGCGATGCCCGCCTCGAGCATCTCCGGGACGGGCGCGACGCCGCTGCCGAGGCGCATGTTGCTCATCGGGTTGTACGAGACGGCCACGCCGCGGCGCGCCAGCACCGCACGTCCGCGGGCGTCGAGTTCGCAGCAGTGCACGGCGAGCAACCGGTCCCACAGGAATCCGTTCGTGTCGAGGAAGTCGACTGCACCCGCGCCGGCGTGCTCGCGACACATCACGTCGTCGGTGGGTGTCTCCAGCAGGTGGATCGACACGGTCATGTCGCGTTCACCCGCGAACCGTCGCACCGCCGCCATCCCCTCCGGCGTCAGCGACCGCGGGTTCGGGACGGCCAGGCCGACCGTGACCCGGGTTCCGTCGGCCTGCTTGACCAGGCGATCGGTGTGCTCGAGCACCTCGCTCAGTGGCTGGAGGAGGCGCGGGTCGACGCCCCACTTGCGGGTCGCGTCCGCGCGGTCCGCGACTCCGCGGCCGAGGAGCGCACGCACCCCGGTGTCGTCCAGGGCGCGCAGCACCGCGTCGTGCACTTCTGAGGACGGGTGGGGCCACATGTGCTCGACGAGCGCTGTGGTACCGCTGCGCAGCGCGTCGAGGCTCGCGGCGACCGCGGCGAGGTAGGCGCGGTCGGGGGTGATGACCGCGGATTCCTCACCCACCGTCAGCAACCAGCTGAGCAGGGGCTGTCCCTCGCCGATTCCGCGCATCAGCGACTGCTGCAGGTGGGTATGGGTGTTGACGAATCCGGGCAAGAGGTACCCGCCCGCACCGTCGACGACGGTCGTACCCGGGGGAGTCGTCGCCGTGGGGCGTATGTCGGTGATCAGACCGTCGGCGAGCAGGACGTCGCGATGCGACAGCCAGCGTCCGTTCGCGTAGACGGTGACATCGGAGATCAGGTCGGCGTGCATCCGCATCCTCCAGGGGTTCTCGGGAGTGCGGCTGGTTCGCGCCCGCAGGAGACGGGTTCGCCGGTTGCTCGTTTCAGCCATGGGCAACGTGCTCGGAAATATAGCGGGACGGTGTTTCCATCAGATTTCCTGTGCGGAAGCAGTTCTCGGGACAACCGAGGAACAGAACTCGACGATCGCCGTGAGCAGGGCCTCGCGCGCCGACAGCTGCGGGGCGTGGTCGCTGGCCAGGGTCACCACCGTCGCACCCGGTACCCGGGCCTGCATCGCACGCTGCGTCACGAGCGGCACCGAACGGTCGAGCGTCGCCTCGACGTACAGGCGCGGGACGGTGCCGAGCCGCTCCGGCGTCCACGTCGGGGCCATCCGCCGCGCAGTGTCCAGTTGTGGTCGCAGCTTTCGCGCCGCTGCGATCGCGTCACCGGCCGAGGACTCGTGGAAGAACACGGCGGCCGCGGCTTCCGGGGGCACGAGGGTCCCGGATCCGTCGGGGGTGGACTGCAGCCAGGCCGTGATCCCGACCGGTTCCGGCAGCCTGAGGTCTTCGCAGAGGTCGCCGAAGTTGCTTCCTGAGGGCAGCATCATGCCGGCGACGTACGCCACGCCCGCGATGCGGTGCGGAATGCGCTCGGCCACCTGAGTGGCCACGATGCCGCCGCCCGAGTGTCCGACGAGGAACACCGGTCCGTCCAGGGACGCGATGTGGGCGATGGCCGCGTCCGCGACGTCGTCCAGATCGGTCCGGGCTCCGTCCGCCCAGCTCCCGACACCCGGAAGCTCGAGCGGATGCGGCTCGTACCCGTTGTCGCGCAACGGCTCCAGCAGTGTGTCCCACACCCAGCTCCCGGCCCAGGCGCCGTGGATCAGTACGACGTGGGCACGGGTCACCGGGCGACCTCGCGTTCCGCCGCGGCCAGGACCCGTTCGGCCTCGCGCCCCGCGGCCGTGTTCTTCTTGCCGTGACGGGAACCCGCCAGCTTCGCCTTGATGTGCTCGCGGACCGTCACCGGCTCGTAGCCGTCGTCGGAGTCGCCGCACAATTCCGGCAACGACGCGATCACCGCATCGACGTTGCCGTCGTGGAAGAACGCCGCCGACCGTCGCCGCGTGATTGTTCCGTCGACGACGGGGGGAGTGACGCGGTGCAGCGTCGACATCCACCGGTCGTTGGTGAGGCGGGCGGTGAGGTCGCCGAGATTGACGAGCAGCGCGCCCTCCGCAGGGCTCACGTCGTGCCAGCGCTCGTCCCGCCCGAGCACCTGCAGTCCGGCCACACGATCGGCCCACAACACCGTGACCAGCCCGAAGTCGGTGTGCTCACCCATGCCGGTGAGTTCGCCGTCGAGGGTGACGCTGCCCTCCGGCAGGGCGTAGTTGTTCATGCGGAGGACGTCGATGGAATGGTCGGTCAGGGCGGTGAAGAACTCCGGATCGAGCCCGAGGGCGTCGGCGAAGATCCGCGTCAGGGTGCGTGCGACGCGCTCGCCGTGCGCGTAGTAGGCCTGCACGGACTCCGTGAATGCCGCAACGTCGGGCCACACGTTCAGTCCGTAGTCGTCCTCGGACAACGCCAGACCCGGGAACGAGCGGGCTTCGGTTCCGACGTTGAAGGCCTCGAAGAAGTCGTTCATCCGGGTGGCCGACTCGACGCCCAGGCTCAGGCTGAGGGACTCGCTCTTCGGCGGGCTGTACCCCCGGTTGGCGCCCTCCACGCGGTACGTCTTCTTCGTCTCGAGCGGAAGCGCGAAGAAGTCGTCGATGGCGCCGGCGAGTCCGTCGATCACCGGTTCGGGGATGCCGTGGCCCAGGATCTGGATGAATCCGACGGTGGCGCAGGCGGAGTCGACCTCGCGCGCCACCCGGGCCCGCTCCGCGCCGGGACCGCCGGTCACGTACGGGGAGATGTCGATGACGGGGACGTCGAACGGCTCAGGCTCGGGCGGCAGCATGCGGCTCCTCGGGGGTGGTGGGAACGGGGTCGGAGTGCACGATGACCGGGGCGGACGCGGCGCGGGCGGCGGCTCCGATCCGGGTGTGGTTGAACAGCAGGTTCAGGGAGAACGCGGAGATGGCGGCGAGGGTGATGCCACTGCCCAGCAGGATCTGGGCGGAGGAGTTGAAGTGCTCGAACATGCCCTCGGCGAACTCGGGCAGCAGACCGATGCCCACCGACACCGCGACGATGGTGGTGTTGATCCGATCGCTGAGGTCGACCTTGCGGAGGGTGTTCATACCCACCACCGCGACCGTGGAGAACAGGATGATGCCGACGCCGCCGACGACCGGTGCGGGCAGTGCCGCCACCACGGTGCCCATCTTCGGGATCAGTCCGAGGACGATCAGGATGGCGCCGCTGGTGGCCGTGACGTACCGGCTGTGGACGCGGGTGGTGGCGACGGCTCCGACGTTCTGGGTGAAGATCGTGTCGACGAACGCGTTGAAGATGCCGCCGAGCACACCGGACATCGCGTCGCCGACGAGGCCGCGGGCCACGTCGCCCTTGGTGAGCGGCTTGCCGGTGATCTCGCCGAGTGCCAGCATGCTCGCCGTCGACTCCGCGAACACCACGGCCATCACGATGCTCATCGCGACCACCGCGGTGATCGGGAATTCCGGTGCGCCGAAGTGGAACGGTGCGGTGACGCCGAACCAGGAGCTGCCGGACACCCCGCCCAGGTCGATCAGGCCCATCGGAATCGCGACGAGTGTGCCGATGACGAGGGCGATGAGTACACCGAGCTGGGTCCAGATCCCGCGGCCGAGGCAGAGGAACCCGATCGCGACGAGCACGACGACGCCGGCGAGCATGATGTTGCCGGGATCGGCGAAACCGTCTGCCGTCGGATCGTTTCCGACGATGAGGCCGGCGGCGACGCCGATCAGGGAGATGCCGACGACGGTGAGGACGACCCCGGTGACGAGTGGTGGGAAGAACCGGATCAGTCTGGCGAAGGGGACCGCGAGCGCGAGTCCGATGAGACCGCCGGCCAGCATGGAACCGTAGACCGCCTGAAGCCCGTACTCCTGGGCGATGAGGATCATCGGTGTCAGCCCGGCGAACGTCGCGCCGCAGACGATCGGCAGTCGTGCGCCCGCCAGCTTCCCCACCCCGAGACTCTGGATGATCGTGATGATGCCGGCGATCAGCAGGTCGGCGCTGATCAGCAGCGCGACGGTGGACTTGTCGAGTCCTACTGCGGCACCGAAGACCAGCGGGACGGTGATGCAGCCGGTGTACATGATCAGGACGTGCTGCAGACCGAAGGCCGCTTGCCGCACGAGGGGCAGGCGCTGGTCGACTGCGTGGAAGGACATGGGTCGATCTCCATCCGAGTGAAGGGAGCGTTCGAGTTCACGTTCTATTGAGCACGTCAATCTTTACTAAGCCGGGTCAATTTCGTTTCGTCCGTGTTATCAGTCGCGGTTTCCGCGAAATCCGGTGTTAGCGTTCGGTTCATGGACGAGGATCAACACCTGCTGGCCGTTGCCATCGGTACCGCGATCAGATCGGCCAGGCGCGACGCGGGGCTGACCCTGCGCGACGTGGCGTCGAAAACGGGACTGTCGCAGCCGTTCCTGAGTCAGGCCGAGAACGGGCACTCGGTGCCCAGCGTGATGAACCTGCACCGGGTGGCCCAGGTGCTGGGCACCACGGCGCATGCCCTGCTCGAGCAGGGCGCGCGCACGCCGACCAGCCTGGTGCGCAGTCGGGAGGGCAGGCGCTTCGCGCTGTCGGCGGGTGCCGTGCTCCGGTTCTGCTCCACGGGTGCGCGGGCCATGGAACCGAACGAGGTGACCGCCCAACCAGGTTCGCAGGCCGGTGAGCACACCGAACATGCCGGTGAAGAATTCATCTACGTCATCGAGGGCAGCATCCGCGTGGAGGTGGGGGTGGAGGAGAGCTACGTGCTCGAGCGGGGCGACACGCTCTACTACCCCGCCACCGTGCCGCACCGGTGGTTCAACGACGCCGCCGAACCGGCCCGGTTTCTCATCACCAGCACCCCGCCGTCCTTCTGAAGTTCAGCGACCGAAACCCTCGAGCAGTCCGGTGTACGCTTTGGGCAGGGGAGGCGCGAACTCTCCGCGCGCACCGGTCCGGAGACCGAGCGTCACGAGGGACTGCACCATGAGGGTGGCCGCCGCCACACCGTCGACTACCGGCACCCCGAGTTCCGCCGAGATGACGGCGCACAGGTCGGCCATGCCCGCACAACCCAGCACGATCGCGTCCGAACCGTCCTCGTCGAGGGCGACCCGGCACGCTTCGGTGATCACCTTGACGGAATCGGGGTCGCGGTCGAGGTCGAGGACGGCGATCTCGCACGCGTGTACGCCGAGGCAGAAGCGTTGCATGCCATACCGTTCGGCGAGCTCCCACGCCCGTCCCCGGGTGCGTCCCAGTGTCGTGACGACGCTGAACCCGCGGCCGAGGAAGCTCGCGGCGTGCATGGCCGCCTCCGCGATTCCGAGCACGGGACCGGATGCCAGTTCGCGGGCCGCATCGAGGCCCGGGTCGCCGAAACAGGCGATCACGTAACCGTCCACCCCCGCCTCCTCGCCGTGGGCGATCTCCTCGAGAAGTCCAGGGACGCTGAGTGCTTCGTCGTAGTGACTCTCGATCGACGCGGGACCCATCTTCGGGCTCACCGCGTCGACGAGCGTCCCGGGGCCCGCGACGGAGCGGGCGCAGTCGCCGATCTTGTCGGTCATCGACTGCGTGGTGTTGGGATTGACGATCTTGATGAGCACGGTGTTTCGAACCTACGCTTCGATCGGGGCCGGGCGATTCGCGCGACGGGCGCCGGCGGACAACAGGAGGTAGCAGCCGAATCCGACGCCCATGCCCAGGAACCACGAGTACTGGGCGGCGCCCGCCATGCCCCACACGTCGAGTCCGAACGGCTGCGCCTTGAGGATCACGGGTACGACGGCAACCAGTGCTCCGACGACGGTGGAGATGATTGCGGCCGGGTTGTAACCCTTCTTGTACCAGTATGTTCCGCCCTCGGACATCGTGAACATGTCGTCGACGATCACCCGCTGCCTGCGCACCAGGTAGTAGTCCGCGATGAGGATGCCGAACAGCGGGCCGATGAACGCGCCCAGCGTCTCGAGCGTGTAGTGGATGACCTCGGGATTGTTGTACAGGTTCCACGGCGTGATCAGGACGGATCCGACGGCGGCGATCATCCCGCCGGTCCGCCAGCTGATCCGCTGCGGGCTGACGTGGGAGAAGTCGAACGCCGGGGAGACGAAGTTGGCGACGATGTTGATGCCGATGGTCGCGACGATGAAGGTGAGCAGGCCGAGCACCACGGCGAACAGGTTGTCCATCTGCGCCACAGTCTCGACCGGATCGGTGATCAGGCGCCCGTACACGGGCAGGGTCGCGGAGGCGGTGACGACGGTGAGGATCGAGAAGAACAGGAAGTTGACCGGGAGGCCGAGGAAGTTGCCGCGTTTCACCGCGCCGAACGTCCTGCCGTACCGGGAGAAGTCGCCGAAGTTGAGCATCGGGCCCGAGAAGTACGACACGACAAGGGCGATCGCGCCCAGCACCACGGGCACGGCCGACCAGCCGGTGTAGTTCACCTCGCCGAGGTTCAGGCTGATGTTCGACCAGCCGGCCTCGCTGATCAGGTAGATCGCGAGCATCATCATCACCACGTAGACGGCGGGGCCGCAGAAGTCGATGAACTTGCGGATGCTCTCCATGCCGCGCCAGAACACCAGCGCCTGCAGCACCCACATCGTCATGAATCCGGCCCAGCCGAGTGCCGACAGCCCGAGGAATCCGTGCTCGTGCACGTCCGCCCACGGTGCCAGGCCCGGCCAGATCTTCAGACCGAGTATCACGAATGCGTGCGACGCCAGGTAGGTCTGGATTCCGTACCACGCCACCGCGATGAGCCCGCGGATAATGGCCGGCACGTTGGCACCCAGGACGCCGAAAGCGCTGCGGCACATGACCGGGTAGGGAACGCCGGTGACCTGACTGGGCTTGGCCACCAGGTTCGCGAACACGTTGACGATCGCGATACCGACCACCAGGGCGACGAGAACCTGCCAACTCGTCAGGCCGAGCGCGAACAGGCTGCCCGCGGTCACGTACCCGCCGACGCTGTGCACGTCGGACATCCAGAACGCGAAGATGTTGTACGAGGACCACGACTGCGTCTTCAGCGGCGCGAGGTCGTCGTTGGTCAGTCGCGGGTGATAGCCGGGCTTGATGAGCCCCGCGCCGGCCAGGTGTGCACCGGGGACGGTTCCCCCTTCGGAGGAGGGCGCTGTCTGAGTCATCGTTTTGCTCCCTGGTGCAGTCCGGAGATGACTGCTTCGACGTAAGGGTGCCTCGGTGGAAAGCACACCACCGAAGCGCTGGGAGCAAAAGTAGTTTTCGGATATTTCCTGGTTGTGACAGCGAAGATATATTCTCAGCGGCGCACGGTCGGGGCCGAGAATATATCTTGCCGAAGGGTCTAGCCGGGCGTGTCCCGGAAGATTCCGGTGTCCGTGGGCAGCGCGGCGATCACCGTGTCGAGTTGGTCGTTGTGCCGATCGGTGGCCGCCTTCAGGGCCGCGGCGTCACGGGCGAGGAACGCCGCGAGCATGTCGCGGTGCCCGAGGTGGAGCCGCAGCCGGTCCGGGGTCCCCACCTGCGACATCGGCTGCACCGGTTCGGTGATGTTCCATGCCGCCTCGAACATGTGCAGGAGCCGCTGCATCCGGCACGGCGACGCCAGCGCGAGATGGAAATTGCGGCTCTCGCGGTGGTACGCGGTCAGGTCGTCCTCGAGAACCGAGCGGTCGAGGGCCCCGTACGCCTCCCTCGCGCGGGTGTCGTCCGCCTGGTCGGCGAGGGTGATCGCCACCGAGTGCGCCGCCGACTCGAGGACGCCCCGCACCAGGTAGAGCTCTTCGAGTTCGTCGACGGTGAGCCGGGCGACCGTGTACCCGGCGTTGGCCCGGTGATCGACCAGGCCTTCGCCGATCAGCGTCTTCAGCGACTCCCGGATCGGGATCCGGCTGACACCGAAATGCTCGGCCACCTCGTCGACCGGGATCGGCGTGCCGGGCGGGGCGCCGCCGCTGAGGATCACCCGGCGCAGTTCCTCGAGGATCACGGTCTGGGAACTGCCGGGATCCCGGTTGGCCAGGTTCGTGACCAGCATCGACGGTCGGCGCGGTGGCATCGGGACCGTCCTCAGGCGGGGTGTGTGTCGCGCCAGTGGCGGGCGATCTCGATGCGCCGGGCGACCCAGACGTCGTCGTGCGACTGCACGTGGTCGAGGAAACGCTCGAGCGCCGCGGTGCGGGCGGGTCTGCCGACGATGCGGCAGTGCAGACCCACGGACAGCATCTTCGGTGCCCCGGCCGTTCCCTCCGCGTACAGGACGTCGAACGCGTCCCGCAGGTGCGCGAAGAACTGCTCGCCGCTCGGGAAACCGCCGGGCGACGCGAACCGCATGTCGTTCGTGTCGAGGGTGTACGGCACGACCAGGTGGTCGACGAGTCCCTTCCCGGGGGCGTCGACCTTCACCCAGTAGGGGAGGTCGTCGGCGTACGAATCGGAGTCGTACTCGAAGCCGCCGTGCTCGACCACCAGTTGCCGGGTGAGCGGGGAGTCGCGGCCGGTGTACCAGCCCAGCGGCGCCTCGCCGGTGAGGTCGCGCAGGATCTCCACTGCCTCGGCCAGGTCCCTGCGTTCGGCGTCCTCGTCGGAGAGTTGGTACGACTTCCACCACAGGCCGTGGCAGGCGATCTCGTGACCGAGTTCACGAAAGGCGCTGACGGCCTCCGGGTTCCGCTGCATCGCCTTGGCCACCGCGAAGATCGTGAGCGGCAGCCCTCGGCGCTCGAACGCCCGGAGCACGCGCCACAGGCCGGCGCGGGATCCGTATTCGTAGATCGATTCCATGCTCATGTGCCGGTTCGGGAACGGCTGCGCCCCGACCATCTCGGACAGGAACGTCTCCGACGCCTCGTCGCCGTGGAGCACGTTGTTCTCGGCGCCCTCCTCGTAGTTGAGGACGAACTGGACGGCGATCTTCGCGCCGCCCGGCCACTGCGGATCGGGCGGGTGCGGCCCGTATCCGACCAGGTCACGGGGGTAGCTGGTGTCGAAACCGTGGGTCATACCGTCAACCCTGCCCGACCCGCCTCGGTCAGGGAACCCCACAACCGCAACCGCGCCATGCCGCCGTCCGGGAAGATGTCGAGCCGGGCGTCCGTGACGGGCCGATCGCCGTCGAGGACGAATCGGTGCCTCGTGTCGGGCTGCAGACGCGTCCGCGGGAGCAATTCCGTCCACTCGCCGTCGCCGTCCCGTCCGAGGAGGCTCGCCTCACCCGGGGCGTTGCCCAGGAAGTAGGAGGTGTCGATCTCGGCCAGCGACACCGTGCCCTGGGCGGCGAGGCGGATCTCGACCCAGTCGTTGTCGGCGTCGCGCCGGCGGGACGTTTCCCAGCCGTCGCCCATCACCCGGGCGAGACCGGGGAGCAGCATGTTCTGCGGCGACCCGTAGAACATGTTGGAGCAGGACGTGACTCGGGCCCCGTTCTCGAGCGCCGCGAGGTCGACCGGGCCCGCGTCGAGGAATCGGGGGTCGGGACGACCCTCGCCGTGCACCCGCAACCGGGCGACACCGCCGTCCGGGTGCATCGTGAGCTTCACGTGCGTCCACCGCTGGTCGGAGTCGACCGCGAACGGATTCTCGGTGTCGCCCTGAACGGGGCTGCGCTCGACGATCGTGGTCCAGTCGGCGCCGACCAGTTCCTCGGCGGACGGGTAGCCCTCGACGGACGCGGCCTCCACCGAGATCTCCGGCGGGTAGTTGCCCTTGAACCACGCGGTGTCGACGACGACGCCGCGCACCACGCCGGGAACACCGAGCCGGACGATCGCCTCGTCGCTGCCGGCCACCCGGCGACGCCGCGTCTCCCAGCCGTCGTACACCTGACCCTTGTGGCCGAACGTGGCCGGCTGGTACACGGCGGCCGTCGGGCGGATGAGGTTCTCACGCTCGGCGAACAACTCGTCGTTGGCCCAGACGACGGCGCCGCCGAGTGTGCGTACGGCCAAGTCCGGGAGACTGCGGAAATCGGGTGTGGTCGGGGTGTTCGGGGACACGGTGTGCGGCTACCTCCTGATCGGGCGTGGGGCAAGTGTAGGGGAGTTCGAGACACCTGGCGCCGACCTCGAGCCGGGACGTGAGCCGCTCAGGGCTCCGGAACCACCGTGCGAGAGAGGACGTCGCGGAGGGTGCCGGCGTCGCAGCTCGGTGCCTGGGCGAGGACGGCCGCCTCGTCGAACGCGCCACACGCCAGTCCGCGCAGGACCACCGTCGCGAGCGCCTGCGCGGTGGCCGGTTCGTCCATCACCCCGCCGCCCTGGCGGTCGAGGTAGGCCTGCAACCGGGTGGCCGCGGCGGGCAGCGCGTCGCGGTAGAAGTCGAACGTCGCGAGCCAGCGGGTGATCAGGTGCCCCGGATGCATGTCCCATCCCTGGTAGTACCCGCGTTCGAGCGAACGGGTGACGAGCCGGTAGTGCCTTGTGACGGCGGCGCGGATCTCGTCGTCGCTGCCCTGCGGGACGACCTGGGTGGACCCGTCGCACACCCACACCCCGGTCTGCGCCGCCGCCACCAGCATCACGGACTTCGCGTGATCCGCGACCGGGTGCTCGAGCGACTGGAACCGCGAGGCGATCCCGCAGGCCGCGCTGTAGTCGTAAGTGCCGTAGTGCAATCCGGTGCAGCGACCATCGGCGAGGTGGATCGCCTTCGCGACGGTGACGGTGCCGTCCGGCCCGAGCACGACCTGCGGGCTCTCGATCTGCAACTCGAAGAGCAGCGACCTGTCGGGGAGCCCGTACGCACGCTCGAGTTCCTCGCACAACGCGACGACGGCGGTGACCTGCTGGGCTGCACGTAGTTTCGGGACGGTGAACACGAAGCCGTCCGGAACCCCGCCCGCACCTTCGAGGACGAGTTCGAGGGTGCGGATCCCGCGCCGGCGCTCGTGCAGGGCCAGGCCCTTGGCCCGGATCCCCAGCGACCGCGGCCCGGACGGGTCGGCGGAGAGCCTACGCAATGTGCGGCCCGCCTCCAGCGCGGCCACGTCCTCGACGTCGTCGCTCCGCCAGCCGAAGCCGTCCTCGAAATCGATCCGCAGATCCATGATCGGACGCTGCTCGAGCGCCGCGCGGACGTCGGGAAGTGCACCGGTGGTGCCGATTTCGGACAGGGCGTCGGCGTGCCGGTCCAGCAGCGCGACGGCCTGCTCCCCCCACACCCGCGGGGTGTCCGGTCCGGCGTCCGCGGCGCTCACGTAGACGGTGTGGATGGGCTGCGGTTGCTGCCGATCGCCCGGAAAGTCTGCCGCGAGGTCGGTGTCGACGGGGGCGAGCAGTGCGTCGACGCGGTCGAAACCGCTGTCGGGGAGACGGCTGAGGTACTGGGGGTTCACGCCACGATCTTGGCAGAAGTGCGAGATTCTCGTCGTCCACGGGCTTCGCCCGATGTCACCTCGGTCTCGTCCGACCGCACCGCCGTGACCTCCGGTCAGGCGGTCGCGCCGCGCAGATAGGACTCGACGGCGCGCGTCAGCTGCTGCACGCTGCGCTCGGTGCCGGGTTCGATTCCGTCGAGCGATCGGGCACCCATGAAACGGTCGAAGACCAGGCCTTCGACGACGCTGACGAAGTCGGCGCCCGCACTGTCGGGGTCGGCAACACCGAGGGCGTCGAACAGTTCGGCGGCGCGGACGCGGGAGAACAGGCACGTCGCGAGAAGCGCATGCAGTTCGGCGTCGCCGGACAGTTCGACGGTGAGCGCGTGCCGCGCGATCAGGTCGTCGCGGCGGGTGTGCAGCAACCGGTCGAGAGACCGGGCCACGTCCTCGGCCAGCGAGGACAGGTCCAGGGGAGGGGGTGCGGTGGTCTCGAAGTCCTGCCGCGAGCGTTCGGTGAGCCGGCGTACCGCGGATTCGACTAGCGCACGCCGGGTCCGGAAGTAGTACGACGTGGATCCGCCCGGCAGACCCAGTTCGCGGTCGACGGCCCGGTGCGTCAGGGCGCGCATGCCGTGGTGGGCGATGATCGTGATCGCCGCGTCGGCTATCCGCTCACGCCGCTCGGGCACGATGTCTCCCTCCTCACATCGGGTTGTCGCCGGTGACTCTACATTCGTAGTGTCTCCTCTATGGATGTAGAGGTTCTGTTGGACGACGCGCAGCGTGCGGCCGCGGCCGTCCTGCACGAGACCGCCGACGGCCTGGCGGAGGACCGGTCCGGGGTTCGCGGCGTCTACCTGTGGGGACCCGTCGGCCGAGGCAAGACCTGGTTGATGGACGGCTTCCACCGGTCGGCGCCGGGGCCGAAGCGGCGGGTGCACTGCCACGACTTCTTCAGACGGCTCCATGCCGACGCGCACGATCTGGGGTCCATCGACCTCGCGATCGACGCGGCGCTCGGCGACGTCCGGCTGCTGTGCTTCGACGAGTTCCACCTCCACGACGTCGGGGACGCGATGCTCGTGGCGCGGCTGCTGACGGCACTGTTCGCCCGCGGGATCACGTTGGTGGCCACCTCGAACTATCCGCCCGAAGGGCTGCTGCCCAACCCGCTGTTCCATCACCTGTTCGCGCCGACGATCACCGTGATGGAACGGAATCTGACGGTGGTGCGCGTCGCGGGACCCGTCGACTACCGCACGGTGACCACGCCGGAAACCGGGTTCTCGCTCGGACGGTTCGCCGGCGCCGCCGGGATCGAGGGTCCGGACCTCCGCGAGCGCGTCACACTGCCCGTCGGCACGCGCACCGTGACGGCGTCGGCGGTACGCGGCCGGACCGTGTGGTTCGAGTTCTCGGCGCTGTGCGACACCCCGACCGCACCCGCCGACTACCTCGACCTGTCGGCGCGATTCCCGTGCTGGGTGATCACCGGTGTGCCCCGATTGCGGGAGGTGGGCGCGGAGACCGTGCGACGCTTCGCGAACGTGGTCGACGTGCTGTACGACAGGGGGACATCGCTGACCGTCGTGACGGACGCGCTGTGGGAGGACCTGTTCGCCGGGCTCGAGGGCACGCTCGACGTCGACCGCCTGGTGAGCCGGTTGTCGACGCTGCGCCGATGACCGCGCCGGGCAGACCTCGGGGTCTGCCCGGCGACGGCGATCGATCAGACGTACTTGCTGTACGCGGGCAGGTCCAGCTGACCGTTGCCGGACAGTCCGATGACCACGACCTCCGGTTCGGTGACCGTGCGCGCATGCGCGATGGCGGCGGCCACGGCGTGGGTGGATTCCGGCGCGGGGATGATGCCTTCGGCGCGGGCGAAGTGCAGGCCCGCGGTGAGGGCATCGTCCTGTTCGATCGCGGTTGCCTCCATCAGGCCGAGGGCGACGGCGTGCGAGACCATCGGCGACATGCCGTGGTACCGCAGGCCACCCGCGTGGATCGCGGGCGGAACGAAGTCGTTGCCCAGCGTGTACATCTTCAGCAGCGGAGTCAGGCCCGCGACGTCGCCGAAGTCGTAGCGGTATTCCCCCTGCGTGAGTGAGGGGCAGGCCGCCGGCTCGCAGGCGACGAGACGAGTGGTCGTTCCCTCGCGCAGGTTGCGACCGAGGAACGGGAAGGTCAGGCCGGCGAGATTGGAACCGCCACCGGCGCAACCGAATACCGTGTGCGCCACGGGCTCACCGGCTTCCTCCAGCTGCGCCATGGCTTCCTGGCCGATCGCGGTCTGGTGGAGCATGACGTGGTTGAGGACGCTGCCCAGCGAGTAGTGCGCGCGGGGGTCGCCTGCGGCCACCTCGACGGCCTCGCTGATCGCCATACCCAGCGAACCGGTGGTGTCGGGGTGCTCGGCGAGAATCGCCCGACCGGCCTCGGTGAGGTCGGACGGGGACGGGTGGCAGATGCCGCCGTAGGCCTCCATCTGCAGTCGACGGTAGGGCTTCGCGTCGAACGAGGCCCGAACCTGCCACACCTCCACCTCGAGACCGAGCAGGGCGCCGGCGAACGACAGCGACGCACCCCACTGGCCCGCACCGGTCTCGGTGGTCAGTTTGGTGGTGCCCTCGAGGGCGTTGTAGTAGGCCTGCGCGACAGCGGTATTCGGCTTGTGCGAGCCGACCGGGCTCACACCCTCGTACTTGTAGTAGATCCGTGCGGGCGTGCCGAGGACCCGCTCGAGCCGGTGCGCGCGCACCAGCGGCGACGGACGCCACATGCCGTAGATCTCACGGACAGTGTCGGGGATCTCGATGTAGCGGTCGGTCGCCACTTCTTGCTCGATGAGGCTCGCGGGAAACAGCGGCGCCAGGTCTTCCGGTCCCAGCGGCTCCCGGGTGCCGGGATGCAGGTGCGGCGGAACGGGTTCCGGAAGATCGGCTGCGAGGTTGTACCAATGGGTGGGTACGGCCGAGGGAACCGCAACCCCCAGCGGTTCCAGCGATCGAGCGAGTTCGGCTCCGGTTACCGGGGACGTGGTCAAGTAACTCTCCTTCGTGGATGGGTGCGTCCGGAACATGCTGCGCTGTCCGCCGCCGTGAACGGGTGATTTTCCCGGTCCCCGCGTGTCACGATGGAAGGGCAACTCGGGAGTGAGGATGCCGGACCGTCGGGTGAGAAGCAGGGTCGTCCACACGGTCGCCCTGCTGGCGGCCGTCGTGACGGTCACCTTTGCGGCGAGGGTGGTCCCCGCACCCGACACCCCCGCCACACCGACGGAGCCCGGCGCCGGGGCCACACGGGCGCTGGTCGTCCTCTCGGCGACCGCCGTCGTCGTCGCGGCCGTGGCACTGGCGTCGGCCATCCGCGGCGGTCGGCCACGGGTCGCCCCCGATCCGTCGTCGATGGGGCTCACAGGCAGCACCGGAGCCCCGGTGTCGCGTCGGCACATCGTCGGGTGGGCGGCGTTCGCTGCCCTCCTGGTGGCAACGGTGCTCGTCGCCGGATCCGTCGGTGGCGACGACCCACTGGACCGGCCGCGGTCTCCGGCGAACCAGACCGCCGACGACAGCGCCGATCGAACCGACACGGCCGTGCCCGCCGAGACGAATCCACCGCCCGGCGAGGTCGACGCGAACCGCGAGGACCTCACGGAATTGTGGACCGCGGCAGCGATTGTCGGCCCGATGCTGGTGACGCTACTGATCCTCGGTGCCGTGGCGCGGCGCCCGCTCCGGGCCCGGGCCGGTGCCTGGACTGCGGCGCGGTCCGCCGACGTCCCGGGCACCTCGCAGTCGTTGGCCCGGGCGGCGGAGGAAGGGCTCGCCGTGGTCGTCGCCCCGAATCTGCCGCCGCGCGAGGCCATCATCGCCAGCTACGCCGCGATGGAAGATGCGCTGCGCGGAGCCCCGGGCGCCGAGCCACGGGACTCGGACACACCGTCCGAAGTGCTGGCCCGCGCAGTGCAACTCGGTGTCCTGCGATTCGAGGCCGCGGCGCCGCTCGTGCGCCTCTTCTCCGAGGCGAGGTTCAGCCTGCATCCGATGGGCGAACGCCACCGCGACGAGGCCGCGGATCTGCTCAGGCGGGTGCGGGGCGACCTCGGGAGCGACTCGTGTTCGCCGTCGCAGTAGTCGGTGTCGGGGCAGTGCTGGCCGTGGAGGTCCCGCTGGTGGCGGCCGGTCGGTACAGCGCGGCCGTGCTGGTCGCGGGAATTGTGACCGCCCTGGTGCTCTTCGAGATTCGACGGCGCCTCGCACCCGCGGAACCGGACGACCTACCGTCGGGTGTGGAGGCGGAACGGGCCGAGGCGATGGCCCGCTGGGTGGCGCGGACCGAAACGCTGATCAGCTGGGCCGACGGCACACGCGGCGACTGGGACCACCATCTGCGCCCGCTCCTCGCGCGCGAATTCCAGCAGTCGACCGGACAGCGGCAGGGGCTCGACCCGGCCGACACCGCGGCGGCGGGCGAGGTGTTCTTCGGCGACCTGTGGCGGTGGGTCGATCCCGACGGCATTCAGCGCACCGATCGGACCGCACCCGGACCGGGCCGCGACGTGCTCGACCGGATCCTGCAACGACTGGAGCTGCTGTGACGATGCCCGCCGAGGTCACCACCGCGCGCGCCCACGCGGTGCTGGCGGAGGTCGAACGGGCGGTGGTCGGCAAGCACGACGAACTCACGTCGATCCTGATCGCGGTGCTGGCGGGCGGGCACGTGCTCATCGAGGATCTGCCCGGGCTGGGAAAGACGTTGGTTGCGCGAACTTTCGCTGCCGCTCTCGGACTCGACTTCACCCGGGTCCAGTTCACCCCCGATCTGCTGCCGGCCGACCTGCTCGGCGCCACCATCTACGACATGCCGTCGGGTCGCTTCGAGTTTCGTCCGGGACCGATCTTCACGAATCTGCTCCTCGCCGACGAGATCAACCGCACCCCGCCCAAGACCCAGGCGGCGCTGCTCGAGGCGATGGCGGAGGGACAGGTCAGCGTCGACGGCACCACCCGCATGCTGCCGCGTCCGTTCATCGTGCTCGCCACGGACAATCCCATCGAGTACGAGGGCACGTACCCGCTACCCGAGGCCCAGCTGGACCGGTTCGCGCTCCGACTGCGACTCGGGTATCTCACCGAGAACGACGAGCACGAGATGCTGCGTCGGCGACTCGACCGGGGATCGGCACCCGTCGTGATCCAGCAGGTGGTCGACGCCGCCGACCTCCTGGCGATGCGCGAATCGCTCGAGCAGGTCAGTGTCCATCACGACGTACTCGGGTATGTCGTCGCGCTCGCGAACGCCACCCGCCATCACCCGCAGGTCGAGGTGGGGGCCAGCCCCCGAGCGGAACTCGACCTCGTCCAGCTGGCGCGGGCCCGCGCCCTCCTCGCCGGCCGCGACTTCGTCATTCCCGAGGACATCAAGGCGCTGGCCGTTCCCGCTGTCGCGCACCGCATCAGCCTGCGCCCGGAGATGTGGGTGCGCCGCATCCGGAGCGACGACGTCCTTGCGGAACTGCTGCGCCGCCTCCCGGCGCCGAGGGCACGATGACGGAGCACACGCTGGCGTGGCGGGCATCGCCGGCAGCACTCGCGCTGGCGACCTGCGCGGCCGTGGCACTGACCGCGGGGGTCGTCGGGCGCTGGTGGGAAGTAGTGGTGTTCGCCGCCCCGATGCTGGGCGCGCTCGGCGCTGTGACGTGGCTGCCGCGACCGGCCACCGGCGTCCGGGTCGACATGTCGGGACGCATGCTGCGGTGTTTCGAATCCGAGTCCGTGCGGTTCTCGGCGCATGTGGTGACGTGCGGCGGTGCGGCGGAACTCGCGGTGACACCGGCGCCGTCCGACAACTACACGGTCGAGCAGGTCGGCGACGGCGAGTATCAGCTGTCGGCGGACCGGTGGGGCCGGTACGAACCCGACCTGATCGTCACGGCCCGCGCGGGCGGCGGTCTGCTGACGGCGACGGCGAGGGTCCCCGTCGCCGAATTGCGGATCTTTCCGCTCGCACCGCCGATGCCGACGCCACTTCCGCACGCCCCGCTTCCGGACCGCATCGGCGCGCACCGCACCCGCCGATTCGGTTCCGGCGTCGAGTTCGGCGACATCCGGCCGCACGCCCCCGGCGATCCGCTGCGCAGCGTCAACTGGCCCGTGAGTGCCCGCCGCGGCCGGCTACACGTGACCGAACGGATCATGGACCGCGCCGCCGACGTCGTCGCCGTCCTCGACACCACCCCGCAGGCGCCGGGACCCGCGTCGGAGAGCCTGCACCGGACCGTCCGCGGGGCGACGCAGGTGGTGCAGGCGGCGTTACAGCGCGGCGACCGGGCCGGGGTCGTCGCCAGCGGGCTTCGGCTGCGATGGCTCGGCGCCGACATCGGGCGCAGGCAGTTCTATCGGATCCTCGACACCGTCCTCGACTCCGAGGCCGGCGCCTCCGTATCCGAGGTCGGCGGCGCCACGAGACCCGCGGTCGGCGGCGCCTCCGAGGGCACCCTTGTGCCCCGGGTCGCGTTGCCGCCGAGGGCCGTGGTCATCGCGTTCTCCACCATGCTGGACACCAATTTCGCGCTGGCCCTGCTGGAGCTGAGGCGACGCGGGCACGTCGTCGTGGCCGTCGACGTGCTCCGCGGCCCCCCGTTCGAACACGAACTCGACCCGATGACTGCCCGGATGTGGCGGCTCGAACGCCGGAACATGTACCGGAACATGGGTGTTCTCGGGGTCCCGGTGGTGGCGTGGGAGGACGATTCGGCGCTGGATCTCGCGCTCGCGCTGGCCGATCGTGCCCGCAGGCCCTCGGCGGCGTTCCGATGAGGTGGGGTGCGTTGCTCGCCGTGCAGGGCGCGATGATCGCGCTCGTTCTGGGCAATGCGTCCGCGGTCGCGGCGGCCGCCGCCGGTGTCGCGGCGACGGGACTGCTGCTCGTCGCGTACACCGGTCTCGCGCCGGGAGTCTTGACGCTACTGCTGGGCGCGGTCGTTGCCGGCGCCGCTGCGAGTCTGGCGGCGACACTTCCGGACGGTCCGGCGTGGTCGTCGCTGCTCGGACCGGGGGCGGTGGTGGTGCTGTTCGTCGTCGCGGTGTGGCCGTACGTCGGGAGGCGCAGGCCGGCCGAGACTCAGAACCGGCGGATGCTGTAGATGTGGAACTGCGACAGCGGCGCCAGACCCACCGGCACGCCGCGTCCGTACGCGTTGAAGACCTGACCGAAGCCCGCGTAGATACCGATGTGCGAGGCGTCCGGGTTGAGCACCACGATGTCACCGGGGGCCAACGCCCACAGCGGAATGGGGGCGCCGACCTCGGCCTGCTCCCACGTGGTGCGGGGGAGATTCACGCCTGCCTGCCGGAATGCCCACTGCACCAGACCCGAGCAGTCCCACGCGTCCGGGCCCGTCCCACCCCACAGATAGGGCTTGCCCGTCTGGGTGGTCGCCGCCGCGAGCGCGGCCAGCCCGGTCGGGGTGGGAATGGGCGTCGGGAGAACGGAAGAACCCATCGAACTGCCGCCGGTGCTGCCGCTGTCGGAACTGCCTGCCACCGGTGCGGCGTTGGCGGGAAGCGCGACCAGCGCTGTCGCGCAGAACGCGAGAGCACCGGCAACGGCAGCACGCCGCACGGGACGGAGAGGTCTGCGCTGGGACACGACGTCCCCCCTTTGTTCGCTACTGCTCCTGTGTTCGCTACTACTCCGAGAGCTGTGGAACCGTCCCGACCATCGGTGCACACGCCTCGATGAGATCACGGAAAGCGTACAAAGTGTTGCGGCATCGTGCCTGACATTCGCGAATATCCGTCCGAACTGGGCACATTCGGATCAAGTTCGGGTAGCTGTCACTCCTGCGTCAGGGTCAGCACCACGTCGGCCAGTGCCGGCGCATGATCACGCTCGGGAACCGTGGCGGAGATGAGGAGTCTGCCCTCTTCCTTCCAGATCCGCGTGTGCAGCGTCTCGCCCGGAAAAACCACACCCGCGAACCGGACCCGGAACGCCGCTACCTGCGACGCGTCCGCGTCGAGGACCGTGTCCACCGCGGCCTTGCACACCATCCCGTAGGTGCAGAGGCCGTGCAGAATCGGTGCGGGAAACCCTGCGGCGGAAGCGAACTTCGGGTCGGAATGCAGCGGGTTGCGGTCGCCGCACATCCGGTACATCAGCGCCTGCTGCGGCAGCACGGGGGAGTCGACCTCGGCGTCGGCCGGACGGTCGGGCAACGTGAAGGTCGGGGACGGTCCGCGCTCACCGCCGAAACCGCCCTCACCCCGGGCGAAGATGGACGACCGACCCGTCCACAGGGGAGTGCCGTCGAGGTCGGTGGTGGTCGATTCCTGCACGATGACGGCGGCTTTGCCCTTGTCCCACACCTCGGCGATGCGTGTGGTGGTGCGGGCCTTGCCCTCCGGGGGAATCGGCCGGTGCACGGTCACTTCCTGGCTGCCGTGCACCACCTTGGCCAGGTCGATCTCGACTCCCGGGAACGACACGCTCGGCGCCTCGGTGGCATGGAAATTCGCGGCCACCGTGGCGAACGTGGGGAGCACCTGCGGCGTCCCGTCGGTGAGGTACCGCAACTCCTTCTCGTCGAGCGGACGCGACCCGGCGCCGAGGGCGAGGTGGTAGTGCTGCACGTCCGAACTGGTCCAGGAGAACTCCTGGGTCGGCAGTTCGGCCCCGACGGCGATGTTCGGATCAATGGGCATTGGTGGTGTCTCCGGTGAGTGACGACGGCGAGTCGGTCCGGTCGGACTTCGCGAGAATATCGAGAACCGCGAGATAGCCGAACGTCATCGCCGGACCGATGGTCGCGCCGGGGCCCGCGTAGGTGTGACCCATCACCGGGCCGCTGGCATTGCCCACCGCGTAGAGGTTCTCGATGGTGCTGCCGTCCGACCGGAGGACACGCGCGTTCCTGTCGGTTCGGAGACCGCCCTTGGTGCCGAGGTCGCCCGGGACCATCTTGACGGCGAAGAACGGCGCCTTCTCGAGAACACCGAGGCTCGGGTTCGGCTTGTTGCGGGGATCCCCGTAGTAGTGGTCGTACCCGCTCTCACCACGGCCGAAGTCCTCGTCCTTGCCGTTCCGGGCGAAAGTGTTGAAACGCGAGACCGTGTCGGTGAGCGCGTCGACCGGGACACCGATCTTCTCGGCCAGTTCGGCGACGGTTCCGGCCTTGACGATGACGCCGGCCTTCAGCCACCGACCCGGGAACGGGGAGCGCGGAGTGACTCCGGCGAACGCGTACCGGTCGCGGTAACGCTGGTCGAGGACGAGCCAACACGGAACGTTCTCGCCGGGTCCGTCGCCCTGTCCGTAGGTGCCGCCATACATCGCATGCGTCGCCTCGACGTACGGCGCGGATTCGTTGACGAAACGCTTGCCGGATTCGTTGATCATGATGCAGCCGGGCAGGCTCCGCTCGGACAGCGCGAACCACGGGCCGCCGGTGAGCGGGATGGACGGTCCCCACCAGGCGTCTTCCATCAGATCGAGCGCGGCGCCGAGCTTTTCGCCCGCCCAGATGCCGTCGCCCGTGTTGGCCTTCGCGCCGACGGTCCATTCGGTGCCGATCGGGGCGCGCTGATACTTCTTGCGGGCCTCGTCGTTGTGCTCGAATCCGCCCGACGCGATCACCACACCGCGGCGCGCCCGGAACACCTGCGGCTGCCCGTCGACCGTGGCGTTGACCCCGCGGACCACGCCGTCCTCCACGTAGAGGTCGGTGAGCGGGGTGTCGAGCAGGATCGGGACGCCGGCCGCCTTCAACCCGGCCTGCAGTCCCGCGACGAGCGCCTGACCGCGGACGAGCAGCCGCTTGCCGGTGAGTTTGGCGCCCAGGAATCGGAGTCCGACCCGGGCGGCCCGCAACGGACCACGCGGGTTGCGCATCAAGAGATTCAGCCAGCGGTAGTCGGCCTGGGTGATCACGAAGTTCGACGGGGCCTTGACGTAGTCGGGCTCGAGCTTCGCGAGGTCGGCGCCGAGTTTCCGGCCGTCGAACGGTGTCGGCTCGACGGACCGTCCGCCCAGCCGGCCGCCGGGGGCTTCGGGGTAGTAGTCGGAGTATTCGGGCACCCACTGCAGTTTCAGGGGGCTGTTCTTCAGCACGAACGACAGCATCTCGGGGCCGCGGTCGATGTAGGCGTCGATGCGGTCCTTCGGGACGACGTCGCCGATGATGCTGTGCAGGTAGGTGCGTGCGGCGTCGGTGGTGTCGTCGACTCCCGCGGCGATCAGCGCCTCGTTGTTCGGGATCCACACGCCCCCGCCGGAGCGAGCGGTGGAGCCGCCGAAGTGCGGTGCCTTTTCCAGGATGACGACGCTCAGTCCCTTGTGGGCCGCGGTCAGGGCCGCGGTCATACCACCGGCACCGCTACCGACGACGACGATGTCGTATTCGTGCTTGCTCATGTAGAACACGTTATAGAATGATGGGGTTGTCAGTCCATCCTTTCTGCCAGGAAGTATTACTGACGCCAACAAACAAGAACGAAACACGTTGCAGTGAAAACCGGTGGGCGTGCGCACGCAAACGAACTCCAGGGAAGGTCCTCACACCATGCTCTCGACGCAACTACGTACCGAGTTGGCGAATCAGCTCGACGCCGCGGAACGCAGCCGCGCTCCCATCGGCCCCCTTACCGCGGACCATCCCGACATCGACGTCGTCGACGCCTACGAGATCCAACTCGTCAACATCCGCCGCCGGCTGCAGGACGGAGCACAGGTCGTCGGGCACAAGGTCGGCCTGTCGTCCCTGGCCATGCAGCAGATGATGGGCGTCGACGAACCCGACTACGGCCACCTGCTCGCCGACATGGAAGTGTTCGAAGACCAGCCCGTCGACACCTCCCGGTTCTGCTTCCCGCGCGTCGAGGTCGAGGTCGCGTTCGTGCTGGGCGCCGACCTCCCCGGTGCCGGCTGCACCGAACAGGACGTCCTCGACGCCACCGCGGCGTTCGCGCCGTCCATCGAACTGATCGACAGCCGGATCGCCGATTGGAAGATCACGCTGCCCGACACGATCGCCGACAACGCGTCGTCCGCCGGCTTCGTGCTCGGCAAGAACCGGGTGCGGCCCGGGGACATCGACATCAAGGCCATCGACGCCGTCCTCACGAGCAACGGCGAGATCAAGGCCGAGGGACGCAGCGACGCGGTACTCGGCAACCCGGTGACGGCCGTCGCCTGGCTCGCGCAGAAGGTCGAGAGCTTCGGCGTCCGGTTGAAGGCCGGCGACATCGTGCTGCCCGGCTCCTGCACCCGCGCCATCGACGCTCACCCGGGCGACCACTTCCGTGCCGAGTTCAGTGGGCTCGGATCCGTATCCCTGCAGTTCAAGTAGGAGTTTCATTCATGACCAAGGCAAGTGTGGCGATCGTCGGTTCGGGCAACATCAGCACCGACCTGCTCTACAAGCTGCAACGATCCGAGTGGCTCGAACCCCGCTGGATGATCGGGATCGACCCCGAGAGCGAAGGCCTGGCGCGGGCCCGCAAGATGGGACTGGAGACATCGGCCGAGGGTGTCGACTGGTTGCTGAACCAGTCGGAGAAGCCCGATCTCGTCTTCGAGGCCACGTCCGCGTACGTGCACCGCGAGGCCGCACCGAAATACGAGGCCGCGGGCATCCGCGCCGTCGACCTGACTCCCGCCGCCGTCGGACCCGCCGTGGTCCCGCCGGCCAACCTGCGCGAGCACCTCGGAGCCCCCAACGTCAACATGATCACGTGCGGCGGGCAGGCCACGATTCCGATCGTGTACGCCGTCTCCCGCGTCGTCGACGTGCCGTACGCCGAGATCGTCGCATCGGTGGCGTCCGTGTCCGCAGGCCCCGGCACCCGCGCGAACATCGACGAGTTCACCAAGACCACCAGCCGCGGCATCGAGACCATCGGCGGCGCGCAGCGCGGCAAGGCCATCATCATCCTCAACCCCGCCGACCCGCCGATGATCATGCGCGACACCATCTTCTGCGCGATCCCCGAGGACGCCGACCACGCCGCCATCACCGACTCCATCCACCGCGTCGTCGCGGACATCCAGCAGTACGTCCCCGGCTACCGGCTGCTCAACGAACCACAGTTCGACGACCCGAGCGTCGTGTCGGGTGGGCAGGCGACGGTCACGACGTTCGTCGAGGTCGAGGGCGCAGGCGACTTCCTGCCGCCGTACGCGGGCAACCTCGACATCATGACCGCAGCGGCAACCAAGGTGGGCGAGGAGATCGCCCAGAAGCTCCTGAGTGTGGAGGCATGAGCACTATGGTCCATTTCGACGGGACGAGCGGAGCGACGGGAAATATGCGCAGCAGCTGGGACATCCGCGTCACCGACACCTCCCTCCGGGACGGTTCGCACCACAAGCGGCACCAGTTCACCGGTGAGGAGGTGCGGGCCATCGTCGGCGCGCTCGACAACGCCGGAGTCCCCGTCATCGAGGTGACGCACGGCGACGGACTCGGCGGGTCCTCGTTCAACTACGGCTTCTCGAAGGTGCCGGAGCAGGAACTCATCTCGATCGCCGTCGACACGGCGAAGAACGCGAAGATCGCCTTCTTGATGCTGCCCGGGCTCGGCATCAAGGACGACATCATCGTCGCCCAGGACAACGGCGCCTCCATCTGCCGCATCGCCACGCACTGCACCGAGGCGGACGTCTCCATCCAGCACTTCGGCCTGGCCCGCGACCGCGGTCTCGAGACGGTCGGCTTCCTGATGATGGCGCACTCGATCTCACCGGAAAAGCTGGCTCAGCAGGCCCGGATCATGGCCGATGCTGGTTGCCAGTGCGTGTACGTGGTCGACTCCGCCGGCGCCCTCGTGCTCGAACAGGTATCGGACCGCGTCGAGGCGCTGGTGCAGGAACTCGGGTCCGACGCCCAGGTGGGTTTCCACGGGCACGAGAACCTCGGCCTCGGTGTGGCCAACTCGATCGCCGCGGTCCGGGCCGGTGCCAAGCAGATCGACGGCAGTACACGACGATTCGGCGCCGGCGCCGGAAACGCACCGGTCGAGGCGTTCGTCGGCGTGTGCGACAAGATCGGCGTCAAGACGGGTATCGACTTCTTCGCGATCGCCGACGCCGCCGAGGACGTGGTGCGTCCGGCCATGCCCGCCGAATGCCTCCTCGACCGGCAGGCGCTGATGATGGGGTACGCCGGCGTCTACTCGAGCTTCCTCAAGCACGCCGAACGCCAGGCAGAACGGTACGGCGTGTCGTCGGCCGAACTCCTCGTCCGCGCGGGCAAGCGCAAACTCGTCGGCGGTCAGGAAGATCAGCTCATCGACATTGCGCTCGAACTGCAACGCGAGCGCGATGCGGCTGCGCCGCCCGTGAGTACTTCTTAACCGCCCGCGGTTAAGAAGTACTCACGGGTCAGCGGGCGGTCTCCCACAGCCCGACGACGTTTCCCTCGGAATCGGTGAAGTACGCGGCGAAACCCATGTTCCCGACGGGGGTCCTGCCGGTGACGGTCTTGCCACCGAGGGATTCGATCCTTTCGAGGGCGGATTCGATGCTCTCGACGTCGACGGTGACCACGGGAGTGGTCACCTCCCCGCGCTGCATCATGCCGCCGTTGATGTAACCGGGTTCGTCGGGCATGCCGCTCTCACCGACGGGTCCGGTGGTGACCATGCTGTAGTCCATGTCGGGGATCTCGGCGATGGCCCACCCGAACGCGTCGCGATAGAACGTTCGTGCGCGGTCACCGTCGTCGAAGGGGATTTCGAAGTGCACGATTCGGCCTGTCATGGCACGCCTCCGGTTCGGCTGGACCGCCGAATCCGGCGGCACGTCCAGCCTAAAACACGGTCGCCCGATGTGGCATTCGTGCAGTCAGACTGCACGAATGCCACATCGGGCGACATATCCGGGCGCGACGGCGCCGACGACTATTCGACGCGATCTCGCACGTCGATGAACCCCTCCATCACCGCGTGGTTGATGCTGTCCCACAGTCGTGGACACCCTTCCCGGAGTGCGGTGGACTGCCCCTCGCCGACGGCGTCCCGGAATGTCGGGCACTTCTTCGCCGGGTCGTCCGTCCACTGGACGCTCGTGTGCTTGAGGCTGTTCTTTCGCACCAGCACACAGGTTCCGCACGTACGGCACTCGACTTCGTTCATGCCGTCGTCGAGGTAATTGGCCTTGTCGGCCAACGTTTGCGCATGAATGGCCTCGAGCCGAGCAGGCTGCCCGGCGAAGTCGGGAGCTTTGGCCCATTCGGTCGAGGCACTCATGATCAGACCTGCGCTTCCGTACTCTCGGACCGCTCCGCAGTCGTGCTCTCGGACCGCTCCGCAGTCGTGCTTTCGGACCGCGCCGCAGTCGTGCTTTCGGACCGCGCCGCAGTCGTGCTTTCGGACCGCTCCGCGGCCTCCCGTTCGGCCTTCTGCCGGGCCAGGTTCTCCTCGACCTCGTGCTGCCAGGCCTCGTTGGCCTTGGTGGTGTCGACCTCGAACTCGAAGCGCTGCGTCATCTTGTCGGTGACGTCGGCGACGTCGACGTAGAACTGGTCGTACCAGCGTCGCAGCTGGTAGACCGGACCGTCCTCGTCGCAGAGCAGGGGGTTGTCGATCTTGGTCTTGTTCTTCCAGATCTCGACGTCCTGCAGGAATCCCTCGGCGATGCCCTCGGTGAACTTCGCGGCCAGCTTGTCGGCGGTTTCGTCGTCGATGCCGGTCGGCTTCTTGACGGTGACGCCGTACTGGAGCATGAACGAATTGTTTGTCACCGGGTAGTGGCAGTTGATGAGGACGCTCTCGACCTCGTACCCGCCGTAGCTGTTCCACAGCGGATTGATCATGTAGGACGGCCCGTAGTACGCGGCCTCGGAGCGCAGCAGCGATTCCATGCCGTATTGCGTCGCCATCCCGACGTCGGGGCGGCCCTTCGTGTTGAGGTACTGCGTCGCGATGTGGCCTTCGAAGACGTTCTTGAAGTACGTCGGGAACGCGTAGTGGATGTAGAAGAAGTGCGCCATGTCGACGACGTTGTCGATGATCTCGCGGCAGTTGGAACCTTCGATCAGCATCGAGTTCCAGGTCCAGTCGGTCCATTCGTCGCTGTATGCGCCCTCGATGCGGGGAATGGTCACGTTCTCCGGCGGCGGATTGCCTTCCGGGTCGTTCCAGACGAACAGCTGACCGTTCTGCTCGAGGGTGGTCCAGGCGCGGGTGCGGGCGATCGGGGGAACCCGGCGTGCGTAGGGAATGCTGGTGCACTTGCCGTTGCCGCCCCAGCGCCAGTCGTGGAACGGGCAGGCCACGGAATCGCCCTTGACCGTGCCCTGCGACAGATCCCCGCCCATGTGCCGGCAATAGGCGTCGAGAACTTTCAGTTCGTCCTTGCTGTCGGCGAAGACGACGAGTTTGGTGCCGAATGCCTCGATCGAATGCGGTTTGCCGTCCTTGAACGTCTTGGTCAAACCGAGGCAGTGCCAACCACGCGCGAAGCGGGTCTGGACCGTGCCCACATCGATCTCGCGAATCTGCGCCATTGTGCCCTCACATCCCTTCATACTGTTAGTAGAACACGTTATAGAACTTCGCCACGATCCGCCAGATTTTCGAGGGCTTTCTTCCAGACCCGGGCCGTCAAACAGCACCTTTTCCGGTATCTCGACATAAATGGGAACGTGTTCTAGTCTCAGAAGAGAAGTGAACCATCGAACTAGACAGGAGCGTCCTGTGGGTGACCATGACAGTCACGAGGTGATGCAGCGGGTCGACGCACTACTGCCGACGCTGCGAGAGCGTGCGCAGGAGACCGAGGATCTCCGTCGTATCCCCGACGATTCCATGAAGGCGCTTCAGGAGACCGGATTCTTCCGGTTACTCCAGCCCGAACAGTGGGGTGGCTACCAGGCGGATCCGGTGCTCTTCTACTCCGCGGTGCGGAAGATCGCGAGCGCTTGCGGTTCCACCGGATGGGTCTCGTCGATCATCGGTGTCCACAACTGGCACCTCGCCCTCTTCTCGCAGCAGGCGCAGGAAGACGTGTGGGGCAACGACACCGACGTCCGCATCTCGTCCTCGTACGCGCCGATGGGCGCCGGTCAGGTCGTCGAGGGCGGATACCAGGTCAACGGAGCATGGGCCTGGTCCTCCGGCTGCGACCATGCCAGCTGGGCGGTCCTCGGTGGTCCGGTCATCAAGGACGGCCGTCCCGTCGACTTCGTCAGCTTCCTGATTCCGCGCGAGGACTACCGGATCGACGACGTGTGGAACGTCGTGGGGCTCCGCGGAACCGGTAGCAACACGGTGGTGGTCGAGGACGTGTTCGTGCCGACGCACCGCGTCCTCAGCTTCAAGGCGATGAGCAACCTCACCGCTCCCGGGCTCGAGCGCAACACCGCGCCCGTCTACAAGATGCCGTGGGGAACAATCCATCCCACCACCATCTCCGCGCCGATCGTCGGGATGGCCTACGGCGCCTACGACGCGCACGTCGAGCATCAGGGCAAGCGGGTCCGCGCGGCCTTCGCCGGCGAGAAGGCCAAGGACGACCCGTTCGCCAAGGTCCGCATCGCCGAGGCCTCGAGCGATATCGACGCCGCCTGGCGGCAGCTGTCCGGCAACGTCGCCGACGAATACGCGTTGCTCGTCGACGGGAAGGAGGTTCCGTTCGAGCTGCGACTGCGCGCCCGCCGCGACCAGGTGCGGGCCACAGGCCGGGCCATCTCGTCGATCGACAAACTGTTCGAGAGTTCGGGGGCCACCGCACTGGCCAACGGGACTCCGCTGCAACGCTTCTGGCGCGACGCTCACGCCGGACGCGTTCACGCGGCCAACGATCCCGAGCGCGCCTACGTCATGTACGGCACCGGCGAATTCGGTCTGCCCATCACCGACACGATGGTCTAGGAGAACACGTGACGACTACCGAAGAGGCCCTCACGTTCGAGTCCACCTCGAAGTTCGCCCAGGTCCGGCCCGACCTGAAGTTGCACTATCACGAGGCCGGGGTCGGCAACGACACCACGATCGTGCTGCTGCACGGTGGCGGGCCGGGTGCGTCGTCGTGGTCGAACTTCGCCAGGAACATTCCCGTTCTCGCCGAGAAGTTCCATGTGCTCGCCGTCGACCAGCCGGGATACGGGCTGTCGGACAAGCCGACCGAGCATCCGCAGTACTTCGTGCACAGTGCGTCGGCGCTGAACGACCTGCTCGACACACTCGGCGTCACCGGCCGCGTTCATCTCCTGGGGAATTCTCTCGGTGGCGGTGCCGCTGTGCGTTTCGCGCTCGACTACCCGGACCGTGCGGGCCGGCTGGTCCTGATGGGTCCGGGTGGGTTGAGCGTCAACCTGTTCGCGCCCGACCCCACCGAGGGCGTGAAGAACCTCGGCAAGTTCGGCTACCAGCCGACGCGCGAGAACCTCGAGGCCTTCCTGCGCATCATGGTGTTCGACCAGAAGCTGATCACCGACGAACTGATCGACGAACGCTTCGCCGCAGCAAGCACTCCCGAGTCACTGGCCGCTGCCAAGGCGATGGGCAAGTCGTTCTCCTCGGCCGATTTCGAGCTCGGCATGCTGTGGCGCGACGCGTACAAGCTGCGCCAGCGCGTGCTGCTGATCTGGGGTCGCGAAGACCGCGTCAACCCGCTCGACGGCGCGCTCGTCGCGCTCAAGCTGATCCCGCGGGCGCAGCTGCATGTCTTCGGCGGGTGCGGACACTGGGCGCAGCTGGAGAAGTTCGACGAGTTCAACCGTCTGGCAACCGATTTTCTCCTGGACGGGGGTAAGTGATGAGTATTCGTTCACTGGCATACATGCGCATCGAGGCCACCGACATGGCCGCGTGGCGCGAATACGGTCTCAAGGTGCTCGGCATGGTCGAGGGCAAGGGCACCGACCCGAACGCCCTCTATCTGAGGATGGACGACTTTCCCGCGCGGCTGGTCATCTTCCCCGGGGAGACGGACCGGTTGTCGGTGTCGGGCTGGGAGACGGCCAACGCCGCGGAGCTGCAGGAGGTTCGCGACAACCTGTCGGCGGCCGGCGTCGCGTTCAAGGAGGGCACGGCCGAGCAGTTGCAGGACCGTAGGGTCGACGAGCTGATCACGTTCGAGGACCCGTCGGGCAACACGCTCGAGGCGTTCCACGGCGCGGCCCTGGAGCACCGGCGGGTGGTCAGCCCGTACGGGCACAAGTTCGTGACGGGGGAGCAGGGACTCGGGCACGTCGTCCTGTCGACGACCGACGACGACGCGTCGCTGCGCTTCTACCGCGACGTCCTCGGCTTCCGCCTGCGCGACTCGATGCGGTTGCCGCCGCAGATGGTCGGGCGGCCGGCGAACGGCAAACCGGCGTGGCTGCGATTCTTCGGCTGCAACCCGCGGCACCACAGCCTCGCGTTCCTGCCGATGCCCACGCCCAGCGGCATCGTGCACCTCATGATCGAGGTCGAGAACTCCGACGACGTCGGGTTGTGCCTCGACCGTGCGCTCCGCAAGAAGGTCAAGATGTCGGCGACGCTCGGCCGCCACGTCAACGACTTGATGCTGTCGTTCTACATGAAGACGCCCGGCGGGTTCGACGTCGAATTCGGTTGCGAGGGACGCCAGGTGGAGGACGAGAGCTGGATTGCGAGGGAGAGCACGGCCGTCAGTCTGTGGGGTCACGACTTCAGCGTCGGGATGCAGCCGTGAGTGAGGTGACCGGGGACGGAGCAGTCGCGGCGGAGGCGATCGACCCGCGACGGTTCCGGACGGTGCTCGGCCAGTTCTGCACCGGTGTCACCATCATCACGACCATCGACGACGGCGAGCCGGTCGGGTTCGCATGTCAGTCGTTCGCGGCGCTGTCACTCGAACCGCCGCTGGTGTTGTTCTGCCCGACCAAGACGTCGCGGTCGTGGGCGGCGATCGAGCGCAGCGGCATCTTCTGCGTGAACGTCCTGTCCGAGGAGCAACAGTCCACGTGCGCCCGTTTCGGGTCCCGCGACCCGGACAAGTTCGCCGGGATCGACTGGACGGAATCGCCGCTGGGTTCGCCGATCCTCACCGGTTCGCTCGCCCACATCGACTGTTCGCTCGAGAGCGTCCACGACGGCGGCGACCACTGGGTGGCGTTCGGCCGGGTCTCCTCCCTGAGCGAGATCAGGGAGGAGCGACCGTTGCTGTTCTACCGCGGCCAGTACACGGGCATCGAACCGGACAAGACGGTGCCTGCGCCGTGGCGCGACGACCTCGAGGCGTTCCTCACGACGTCGTCGAAAGACACCTGGCTCTAGATTTCTAGACGGCGACACCGATGTATTTGGTCTCGAGGAATTCGTCGATGCCGGTGGTCCCGCCTTCGCGCCCGAGCCCGGATTCCTTCACACCGCCGAACGGCGCCGCCGGGTTCGACACCACACCCTGGTTGAGCCCGACCATGCCCGATTCCAGCGCCTCGCACACGCGAATTCCACGCTTGAGGCTCTCGGTGTACACGTAGGCCACCAGGCCGTACGGGGTGTCGTTGGCCCGCTCGACGGCCTCGGCCTCGGTCTCGAACGTGCTGATCGCGGCTACGGGGCCGAAGATCTCGTTGTGGCACATCTCGGCGTCGTCGGGCACGCCCGTCAGGACCGTCGCCGGGTAGAAGTTGCCCGGGCGGTCGAGGCGATCGCCGCCGGTGAGCACGGATGCTCCGCGTTCGACGGCGTCCGCGACGAGACTACCCACCTTGGCGACGGCGGCCTCGTCGATCAGCGGTCCGACGACGACCCCGTCCTCGGTGCCGCGTCCGACGGGCAGGGCCTCCATCCGCTGCGTGAGCTTGCGGGTGAACTCCTCGGCCACCGAACTGTGCACGAGGATGCGGTTGGCGGCCGTGCAGGCCTGGCCGATGTTGCGCATCTTCGCCGCCATGGCCCCGTCGACGGCGTCGTCGAGGTTCGCGTCGTCGAAGACGAGGAACGGCGCGTTGCCGCCGAGTTCCATGGACGTGCGCATGACCGTGCGGGCACACAGTTCGAGCAGATGCTTCCCGACCTTCGTCGAGCCGGTGAACGAGAGCTTGCGGGCCCTGCCGTCGAGGATCAGGGGAGTGATCACCTCGTCCGGGCTGGAGGTGGTGACGACGTTGACGACGCCGTCCGGCAGCCCGGCCTCGGTGAGGATGTCGGCGAGCGCCAGGATCGACAGCGGCGTCTGCGCTGCCGGTTTGATGACGGACGTGCATCCGGCGGCGATCGCGGGCCCGATCTTGCGGGTGCCCATCGCCATCGGGAAGTTCCACGGGGTGATGAGCAGGCTCGGCCCGACGGGCTGCTTGGTGACGAGGAACCGCGACCCGCCGCCCGGCGCCGTCATGTATCCGCCGTCGATGCGGACTGCTTCCTCCGCGAACCAGCGGAAGAACTCTGCGGCGTAGACGATTTCGCCGCGGGCCTCCGTGAGCGGTTTGCCCATTTCGAGCGTCATGACGAGCGCGAGCCGGTCGACGTTCTCGAGCAGCAGTCGGTGCGCGTTCATGAGGATGGTGCTGCGTTCGCGGGGTGTGGTGGCCGCCCACGACGGTTGCGCCGCGACCGCCGCGTCCAGCGCCTCGCGGGCCTCCGCCGCGTCGGCGTCGGCGACCGTGCACAGGATCTGTCCGGTGGACGGGTCGTGTACCGGCATGGTGCGGGCGCTGTCGCGCCACTTGCCGCCGATGAAGAGGCCGGTCTGTACCGATCCGATTGCTGCTTCCTCGAGCATGGTTACTCCCGATTCTCCGTTGCCGAAGTGACGTGGCCCATGTTATACAGATTGTTGACAATCTGACAATGCACATTGCCGACAGTCGGCGGCATCTACGCGTGGGAGGGTTCTCGTGACTCGGTTATCTCCACTGCTCGCACAGGCCACACCCGTGACGGTCGATCACGGTGAAGGCTGCTACCTCTACGGCACCGACGGTCGCCGCTATCTCGATTTCACCGCGGGCATCGGCGTCACCAGCACCGGGCACTGCCATCCGCACGTCGTGGAGGCCGCGCGACGGCAGGTCGGCTCCCTCATCCACGGCCAGTACACGACGGTCATGCACCGGCCGATGCTCGAATTGGTGGACCGTCTGGGTTCGGTGCTGCCCCCGGGGCTCGACTCGCTGTTCTTCGCGAACTCGGGAAGTGAGGCCGTCGAGGCATCGCTCCGACTGTCGCGGCAGGCGACCGGCAGGCCCAACGTGATCGTCTTCCACGGCGGATTCCACGGACGCACGGTCGCGACGGCGACGATGACCACGTCCGGCACCCGGTTCTCGGCCGGCTTCAGCCCGCTGATGGGCGGCGTCCACGTGGCACCATTCCCCAACGCCTACCGCTACGGCTGGTCCGAGGAGGAGGCGACCGCGTTCGCGCTGAAGGAACTCGACTACATCTTCGCGACCCTCACCGCGCCGAACGAGACGGCGGCGTTCGTCGTCGAACCCGTCCTCGGGGAGGGCGGCTACGTGCCCGGCAACACCGCGTTCTTCCAGGGTCTCCGCGAGCGTGCCGACAAGTACGGCATCCTGCTCGTCATCGACGAGATCCAGACCGGTTTCGGTCGCACCGGCAAGTTCTTCGGACACCAGCACTTCGACGTCCGGCCCGACATCATCACCATCGCCAAGGGTCTGGCCAGTGGGTTCCCGCTGTCGGGCATCGCGGCGTCCGAGGAACTCATGGCCAAGGGCTGGCCGGGATCGCAGGGTGGAACGTACGGCGGGAACGCCGTGTCCTGCGCGGCCGCGGTCGCGACGCTCGAGGTCATCGAGAAGGAAGACCTCGTGGCCAACGCCGCCGCGCGCGGCGTCCAGTTGCTCGAGGGGGCGCGCACGCGCGCCATCGACGGGATCGGCGACGTGCGCGGCCTGGGACTGCTGGTGGGCAGCGAGTTCACGGCCGCCGACGGCAGCGCGGACCGTGCGAAAGCGGCTGCGGCGCAGCAACTGGCCGCGAAGAAGGGGCTGTTGCTGCTGACCTGCGGCGCCCACATGAACGTGGTACGGATGATTCCACCGCTCATCGTGACGTCGGAACAGATCGAAGACGCCCTGAAGATCTGGTCCGAGGTACTCGACGAAGTGTGACAAGCACCTGTGAGTACTTGTTAACCGCGGGCGGTTAATAAGTACTCACAGGCTCTGAAGGAGGAATCGTGGCTCGCTACATCACCATCACCCTGGACAAGCGTGGCGTGACCTGCCGCGCCCGGCTGCTCGACGAGGACGCGCCACTCACGTGCGACGCGGTGTGGGACGTCCTTCCGCAGAGCGGCGACGCGTACCACGCCAAGTACGCGCGCAACGAGGTGTACACCCTCATCCCGCGTATCACCGCGGCACCGCGGCGGGAAAATCCCACCGTCACACCGATCCCCGGCGACGTCTGCCTGTTCGACTTCGAACCCTGGGAGATCGGCAACTCCGCCTACGGGTACGAGCCCGGCTCCGAGGCGCATGCCGCGCAGGGTGCCACCGACCTCGCGATCTTCTACGGCCGCAACAACCTCCTGCTCAACGGCGACGTCGGCTGGGTGCCCGGCAACGTATTCGCCGCCATCGAGGAGGGACTGCCGGAATTGGCCGCCGCGTGCAACGACCTGTGGATGCGCGGGGTCGAAGGGGAGACGATGAGCTTCGCCAGGGCCTGACTTCTCCGGACCGGTCCAGCGTGTGCCGGATGGCCCTCGACGAGGGTAGTGGGTGGCCACCATCATCGGACGGTATGAAGCTGGACATCCATCAGATCGACGCGTTCGCCGCCGGACCGTTCGAGGGCAACCCGGCGGCGGTCATGCCGTTGACCGACTGGCTCGACGATTCGGTTCTTCAGCAACTGGCCGAAGAGAACAACCTGTCCGAAACGGCGTTCTACACGGCCCGCATGCCCGGGGACGCGGGGTCTCACGACACGGAGCATCCCGCCTATCACCTGCGGTGGTTCACTCCCGCGGTCGAGGTGGATCTGTGCGGCCATGCCACCCTCGCCACGGCCGCGCAGATCTTCGAGGACCTGCACCCGGACGCCGACCGCATCCAGTTCTGGACGCGCAGCGGTTGGCTGCACGTCGATCGGGGGCCGGACGCGACACTGGTGATGGATTTCCCGGCCGAGCCGCCGGTGCCGATCGCGGCCGATCCCCGGATCGTCGCAGCACTCGGCATTCCGGTGCGCGAGTGCTTGAAGGCCACCGACCTCGTCTTCGTCGCTGAATCCGAGCACGACATCGCGTCGATGGTCCCCGACTTCGCCGTGATCAGCCCGCTGAAGGTGCGCGGTGTCGTCGTCACCGCCGCGTCGGACACGAACGGAGTCGACTTCGTGTCGCGATGGTTCGGTGCCGCCGCCGGCGTTCGGGAAGACCCGGTGACGGGTTCCGCGCACTCGCAGATCGCGCCGTATTGGGCTGACGTCCTCGGCCGAAACAGCCTTGTCGGACGCCAATTGTCGGCGCGGGGAGGAACTGTTCACTGCGACGTGCGCGGCGCCCGCGTCCACCTGTCCGGGACGTACCGGCGTTACCTGAGGGGAACCGTCGAGTTCTAGCTGAAGACCTCCGAATACAGCGTCTCGATCTGGCCGGCGGTGGGCACGATCGGATTGTTGCCGGGCGATCCGGACGCCAGCGCCTGCTCGGCCATCAACGGAATGAGGCCGTCCCAGGCATCGCGATCGATCCCGTATGCGAGCGGCGTCGGAACCTTCAGGTCGTGACACAGCGAAGTCAGGGTCTCGACGAGGAACTGCGCGGCGACGGAATCGCCCGCCGATTCCGGTGCAGCGCCGAACGCACGCGCGCAGTCGGCGTAGCGGCTCTCCGCTCCCTTCACGGAGAACGCCGTGATCGCCGGAAGCAGCATGGCATTCGACAGTCCGTGCGCGACATGGAAATGCGCACCGATCGGCCGGCTCATCCCGTGGACCAGTGCCACGCTCGAGTTGGAGAACGCCATACCGGCCTGCATGGACGCGACCATCATCGCTTCTCTCGCGGTGCGGTCTTCACCGTCCGCGTACGCCGTGCCGATGTGCTTACCAATCGTGCGGATCGCGGAGAGAGCGAGTCCATCGGTGAACGGCTGGGCCTTCTTGCTGACGTATGCCTCGATGGCGTGGGTGAGCGCATCGATCCCGGTGTCGGCGGTCAACCGCGGCGGCATCGACATCGTCAGTTCGAAATCGACGATCGCGGCGATCGGCAGGAAGGACAGCCCCGGGCACAGCATCTTCTCGTCGGAAGCGCTGTCGCTGATCACCGTGAATTGCGTCGCTTCGGAGCCGCTTCCGGCGGTGGTCGGTATCGCGATGATCGGCAGCGCCTTCCCGGTGTACACATGAGGTGCCTTGTACGACCGCATCTCGCCGCCGTTCGCGGACAGCACGGCCAGTGCCTTCGCGGTGTCCATCGGACTACCTCCGCCGAACCCGATCACCGAATCCGCGTTGTGGTCGGCGACGATCCTCAGCCCCTCCTCCAGAGAATCGGTGGTGGGGTCGGGCACGGTGCCGGAGAACAGGGCCGGCTCCTTGCCCGCGGACCTGAGGAGGCTCATGATCCGGTCGGCGGCGCCGGTGCCGGTCAGGTAGGAGTCGGTGACGAGAACCGGCCTCTGCAGACCCAATTGGTCGACAACCGAGCCGATCTCGTCGACTGCTCCGGCCCCGATCCTGGCGAAACGGGGGAGTGAGAGGTGTGCGGTCATGGGAGAGGTTCCTTAGTTGTTCTGGGGGAAGCCGAGGTTGATGCCGCCGTGGCTGGGGTCGAGCCAGCGGGTGGTGACGACCTTGCCGCGGGTGAAGAAGTGGATGCCTTCGGTGCCGTGGGCGTGGGTGTCGCCGAAAAGGGAGTTCTTCCAGCCGCCGAAGCTGTAGTACGCCATGGGAACGGGGATGGGGACGTTGATGCCGACCATGCCGACCTCGACCTCGTTCTGGAACCGGCGGGCGGCGCCGCCGTCGTTGGTGAAGATCGCGGTGCCGTTGCCGAACTGGCTGGAGTTCACCAATTCCAGGGCCTCGTCGTACGTCTCGACGCGGATCACGGACAGGACGGGTCCGAAGATTTCGT
>RRBB01000059.1:0-52923 GCA_006543605.1 Rhodococcus sp. WS4 | reverse complement strand
TCCTGGCAGCCCAAACAACACTGTCGTACTCTCGACCACGCCCTTGGTCCTTCCGTTGTCTGATGCTTCGCAACATCCAGACTTCAGGAGACCAAGGGCCCTCAGCAGATCGACGCGCCGAACACCCCTCAAATCCCAGGTTGCCCGCTCAAGATTGAAGAGCCGATATGACGACATTTCCTGCCTTTTCGCTGAAATCGCGAAGAGCGCGAGCCTGATCCTCTCCTAGTCCGCTGTCATCAGCGTTGACTATTGCTGTAGCGCAGGAATTACACAGGGTGCCCACCATAGTTTTCCCCTCGTTCGACTGTCCGTGACTATCAGATTTCAGGACGCGGACTATCCAGATTCACGGTCGCTTTCGTGCGAGCACTTGGTTCATGTCTACCGGTTGGCCGATCGGTCGCGCTACCTGATCCGCAAGCAGTCATGCCGTGGATTGCATTCGATTTCTGGAGGGATATTTATGCCACAATCAGAACGAATGTCACCTGTATCCGTCAGATCGTTTCATCGGAAGGAATCGCCATATGGCTGTCGTTCAAGTCACCACTAACCTCATGCCTATCTCACAACTCCGCGGTGGTGCTGTGACCGAGGGCGAGGCGAACTTCAAGCGGGCTGTTCGCGCGGCCGCAACGACCGCGGGTCTCCCGGTCGTGGAGGTGTTCAGCCTTCCGTCCACTCCCCGCTTTGTCCCTGAGATTCAGGAGGATGGATCGACCAGCGGAATTCAGTACATCACTCTCACTCTCGGAGTCGAGATCGGTACGGATGATCTCGAAGAGCTCGATGCCCTGTATCTTCCCGAGTTCCCGCGCAGCGCCTGGAAACTCTCCGAGAGCTGACCAAACATGGACACCCCTAACCAGAAGAGACTCTCGCGGGTCTTGGTCTGCTTCTCGGTGGGCTTGGTCCTGATCGTGCTCGGCTCGTTCCTGAGCCGCACCGTCAATCCGCTGCCGTCGACCAAGGTGAGCCCGATCGCCTTGGCCGGCACCTACCTCGCGCTCCTGGCTTTAGCCGGGGGCTGTGTGGGAGGGTCACGTCGAGTCGTCACGTCCCAACCTGGCCACGCTGGCAGTCAGACACCGTCGGCGGCAGAGGTCGTAGACCGTCCCACCGATCCCACGCACGCGCTGCCCGCACTGCCACCCGCCGTGGCCGGCCACCCCTTCATTCGGCGTCTGCGGGCGGTCCTCGACAACTACGGGGGTGACACACACGTCGCCGGAGACCTCCTCGAATGCGTCGACGACGAGTACCGGCGGTTCGCGGTCAGGACGGCGAAACCGGGTCTGTTCGCACAGGAGAAGACCCGAACGCACCTGTTCCAGCTGATCTCGAAGTCTGTCGGGGGTCACTGGACCATGCGAGAGAACACCGAGGCCGACATCCTCGTCTTCGAGCGCAAGGCCGGATTCCCGAAGGTCGTCACCCCACCGGTCCCGGAGCGGATTGCGAAGTCCATCGCAGACGCATTGGACATTTACCAGCAGTTCCGAATCATGCTCGGCGTCACCGCGAACTGCACCGTGCTCAAGATCGACCCGGCGAAGTTCCCGCACATGATCATCGTCGGCGGCACCGGCTCGGGAAAGTCGGTGTTCAACCGCGCGATGCTCGAACTGTTCCGCACCTCGGGATGGATTATCTTCCTCGGCGACGGGAAAGGCACCGATTACGAAGGGCTTCACCGCCAACCGAACATCGTCGCGATCTCCCAGGGAACAGCCGACCACGTGCGGTTGGTCCGGATGGTTGCCGACGAGCTGCGGGCACGCCAGTCCGACGCGAAGAAGAACAAGCGGCGCGGCGCCGGCAACCCGTTCACCCGCCCCCCACTTCTACTGCTGCTCGACGAGTTCGCCACGATGAAGGCCGATGTCCTGTCCGTGTACGGGTCCGAACAGCAGTTCATGGAGGACCTGTTGTTCCTGACCCGCGTCGGCCGCGAGTTCAAGGTCCACGTGGCCATTGCAACCCAGGAGCTATACCGGAGCACGCTGCCTGGCACGCTACTGGGCAACATGAATCTGATCGTCTCCCTCGGCCCGCCGGCGGACAAGACGATCAGGGAGGCGTTCCCCGACGCCTTGAAGGCGGAAGCCGAGCGGATCGGCGGCACCATCTCGAAGAATGACCGTGGCCGGGGGATCGCGCTGTTCTCCGGCGAGGATGGCAAGAACGAGGTCGTCGAGTTCCAGTCGTACTACGGCTATTCACCGGCTGAGTCGAAGATGCCTCCAGACCCCGATGTTGCCGCGGCGTGGCAGCAGTACAAGGACCAGGCGTCGGACCAGGTGCCGAAGATGTATCCGCGGGCCTGGTTCGCGATGGAGGGCCCTGACTACGGGGCCACCGCCGAGGATCTGTACGCGCTGCCGACGGTGTCCTTGGACGGGCCGGACGGCCGTCCGAACCTGGAGATGGTGAAGTTCGACCCGCTCCACGACACTTACCTCGGCGCCGAGGACGACACCGGCGGATCGGTGATCCGCGCACTCGAGGAGATGCCACTGCATCCGCCGCAGGTCGTCGAGTTCCGTAAACCTGACGTGCACGAACCGCCAACGATCGCCGTCGTGGGCGACGACGACTTCGACGATCCCGAGGAGATCGCGGCAGCCGAGCTGCATGAGCCGGACGACGTTGAGCCTGATCCTGAGGTCGTTGAGCCTGATCCTGAGGAGGTCGAGGCTGGACCACCTCCGGAATCGGTCGCGTTGGAGGAACATTCGCCCGTGACGCCAGCACCGATCAAGCGACGCCATCTCAGAGTGAAGAACTGGTAGATCGCAGGCCTCCCCCGGTTTCGAAGGAGACGAGCCTCCCGCTATTACCTTGGCGAGGGGCTGAACTCGTTTCATTGCAAACTAGCTGCCGAAGGCCGGGATCCCGCTGCTGCCGACGCTGCAGAGATCGGCGTTGACGGCGGCCAGGACTTGGGGTCGCGAGCTTCGGTGCCTCGCCGGGGTTCCACAGTGACGGGCATGCACCGATGGGCCCGTCGACGCCGGTCTGGACGTTATTACCCGCGTAATCCATTGTGATGCTCGGCATCACACTGTGACGCTGGGTATCACACCGAAGAGGGATTCCAGGTTGTCGAAGTCGGGCAGACGACCGTAAGGGTTGGGGGAGGTCAGAGTGGGTCGATCGACGGGCCCAGTTTCCACCGGCCCTGCTCGTAGACCATGGCGAAGTCGACCGGACGGCGCTGTGTCGACTGCGGAACGACTTGGTTGTCGGTAATCGTTGCTTCGACGTTGAGGCTGCCGTCGAGGCCCGAGGTGTACGTGATGCCTTGGAGGGTCACGTCCTTGATGGTCTGGGGTTGCACGTACTGCCGCGCCTCCATGAAGGCGTCGAGGAGATCCGCGACTGAAACCGTCTGTCGGCGATCCATTTCCTCAGCGTATGTAGGTGCCGCATGTCGTTTCCGTGTACGCCTTGTCGTTCTTGCTTTCCTGCGTGTTCACGTGGTCGGCGAATACGCAGGCTCGCGATTGGGAAGGTGAGTTCTCGGTTGGTGGGGTCTTCACTCTCTCCGTTAGAACCAGATCCGGCGCTTTCTGAAGGGGTTCCTTGAATTGCAGTTGAAGGCGACTCCCGTGAGGCATTACCGACAGTGCTTTTCGGCCAAATAACAATTGCAATAATCAGTAGAATAACGGCAATTGAAATGGAGCCGAGAACGAGTTTGATCGTGGTGGCATCGCGTTTCGATTGCCCTTCCATACGTGATCCTTCCATCCCGAACATCGGCATTGGTCTGTGAGAAATATCGTAGGGCAGTTGAGCAGCAAGAATCCGGAAAGAGGGCGCATGGCTGAGTCGACGAATTTGCGGTTGAAACTCGTCAAGCGTGTCCGAAACATGTTGGTCATGAAGGCGGCTGTGCCCGTCGTCCTGGTGCTCGTGGTGTTCTTCGGCATGTTTTGGGTCATTTCGACTGCCGTGTCGGTGGCGACGGCGCCGATCGTGGCCGCAAAGGAAGCGATCGCGGGGTTCTTCTCGCCGGGGTCGACCGACGAGAACACCGACGTTGAGAACCTCTCGGCCTTTAGCAGCTGTATCGGCCAGTCCTCGCTCGACCTCGCCGGGATCGCCACCACGGTGCCGCCTCGCGCGGATCCTGAGACTGCCCGTGGATGGGTGATGTACAGCCTCGCGCATCCGCACGACGTCCAGAGCGCCAACGGTCAGGCCGGCGGCCCTGACGGCGCCGGTGCCGGAGCGGTCTCCGAACAGACGTTCAGGAGCATCGTCGAATTCAGCCAGGCGTGGCAGGCGACAGCGGCCGGCGGGAGCGAGCGCGACGACCTGCCGGCGGTGCCGCTTGCCCTCGAGTTGGTGGACCCGTCCACCGCCTACGACAGGTATGCCGCCGCCGGGCTGGCCACGACACTCGAGCTGGCCCTCCAGGGCGTGGTGACCGTCGACGAGGACCAGGAGAACGCGTTGTACTCCGCCCTCGCGGTCCAGTGCCTCGACGAGGACGGCTGACCGCTTCCCAATGACCCCCCGCCCCGTTCTGATCTGACGACGAAGGATTCTCTCCAATGGCAAACGCGACTATCAGCACGATGCACATGGCCTACCTCGCCGGCCTTCTGCCCTCGCCGGTGTTCGAGCTCGGCCCCGCGGCTGTGCAAGTGCCCCCGGGGTTCGAGGACACGGTCATCGAGCAGCTCACGGCCACCGGCTTCATCACCGGCCCGGACACACTGTCGGACGGTGCGAAGGCGCTCCTGGAGCCACTGACCGCCTACGAAGAGGCCTACACGGGGGTGATCCTGCTACACAACGAGCGTCAGCCGGTGCAGCTCGACATCGACGACCAGTGGATGGAGTTCCTGAAGAACTCGCTCACCGACCTGCCACGGGTGTACTTCCTCGTCGCACGGAGCGGGAACGTCCTGTCCGTCGCGGTGCGTGCCGGCGAGCAGATCGACCTGTCGCAACGCACGATCCCCGGCGGGCCGTTCGCGCCGGTGGCCGCGACCGTGATCCTCGATATCGGGGACCCCCAGCACGAGTGGAAGCCGCTCAAGATCGCGCCGGTGATGATCCTTCAAGCGTTGGTCGAGAAGGCACCGGTACGGCGGCCGAACTCCGACGTGGACGAGCCGGCAGTGACGAAAGGGTACCGGGCCCAGGCGGATCGGTTCATCGCAGCGGTACGCGGCGAGGGGCTCTCGCCATCGACGGCCACGACTCTGCGCACCCTGTTGACCTACGACCACGTCGCGCAGACGCATGTCGTCCACTCAAATGGGCCACGGAAGCTCCTGTCCGAGGGCGCAGCAACGATCGACTACTTCCACGATCGCGGGGTCTCCGTGTCCGGTGTCCGCAAGACGGCCGACGGCGGTATGTGGAAGTCGATCATGCCGGCAACCGCGAAGAACGTCGCCGATGCTCTGCACGAGCTGACCAGGATCCCGGCGTCCCCGCTCGAATCCTCGCTCCCCCGCCCTGCATGACAAACGTCGCCCTGCACGAGAAATGCCCCACCCGTCGAGGGTGGGGCATTTTCGCGATCGGACACTGTCAGCGCATTTCGATCTCGACGTCGACGGCCGCGTGCACCGCATCCGCGTGCTCGTCGGGTTAGGTAATCGCCGCGTCCTGGGTGAAACGGGGTCCTCGCCACCGGCTGTCATTCTCGTCCACCGCCGTCGTACAGAACATTCGCGACACCATCGCGGACACCTTCTCGATGAATCCCTGGGCGTCGTTCCGTGGGAGTCGCACCTGATGGAAGTCGCCGTCGCGGACCGTGAACCACACTTCGGTGTCCGTGTCCTCTGCGGAGATCGTGTCGCCGTCGCGTCTGCTGCCTTGACCGCACGACCTGGCCGCCGCTGGTCTCATGCTCAACCATGGCACTCTCCCTCAGCTGGGCGGACAGACCGCCACCTGGTGTCGTTCCACGGGGTCGCCCGCGTCGGCTACATTCCCGGCTCCACGGGCCGGATCACCGGGCTGTCGAAGATCGCCCGGGTCGTCGACCTCTACGCGAAACGTCCCCAGGTCCCGGAGCGGCTGACCCGCCAGATCGCCGACGCCGTGATGCGCAAACTCGACCCGCGCGGCGCGATCGTCGTGATCGAGGCCGAACACCTGTGCATGGCGATACGCGGAATCCGCAAGCCGGGGGCGAGCACGACCACATCGGCGGTCCGGGGACTTCTGCAGTCCAGCGCCGCCGCGCGCTCCGAGGCTCTGGACCTCATCCTGCGCAACTGACCATGATCGAGTTGCCGAGGCCCGTCCGCTGGTCGGAAGCCGCCTGTGCTGAGTTCATCGAGGGATGAGGAGGCACGATGACGGTCAGCACCACGACCTCGCGCGACACCAGCCGTGAAGAACGTGGCGGGGGCTACACCGCGGGCAAGTCCGTCAGCGAGCTCAAACCACTGTCGCAGACCCACGCAACGACCGAGGCCGCCGACGACAGCTCCGCCGCAAGCGCATCCCACCCGCTGCAGTAGCACTCGCTCGAGAAAGTGTGCCCCGTGAGCTTCGGCTCACGGGGCACACGGCATCTCCGGCTCTTCCCTTATGTGATGGTTCGAGTGTTTCGGTCATCACCTCGTGCTCGCCCCGCGGAGCGCTACGTGTCGGCCCGGAGAACCGAAGGGCCATCGTCGGCACCCGAGGCGACCCGGCCGCCGTGGTCGACGTCGAAGGGGAAGGCTGTACTCGAACCGATCGCCGCGTTATCGTCGGCATCCGATGGTGACCGGCTGGGACGACGAATCCCTGACTGCGCTGCGTGTCGCTCTGAGCACCCGCACCGGCGCGGTCGTCGATCTGGTGCGCGGACGATTGACCGACGAGGTGCTGCAGCTGGTCGGTGACGCGCTCATCGCCGCGGTCGACGACCGCATCGACGGCGCGCAGGAGGTGGCCACCGAGTGCGCGGCGGCGCTGCGCGTGCGCGACTGGACCGGCGACGACGAGCTCGCCGACCAACTGGAGGCCGCGTTGGGGATGTCCGCGACACCGATGCTCCGACCTCTCGCGGTCGACCTCGAGGAACTCTCGTCGCTGCTCGAGGGCGACCCGATCTACGGCGGCGGTCGGATCGACCTGCGGACGGGACAAACGTGGCCGACCATGATCTTCGACGACGCGTCCGACGAGCCCGACGACGATCCCGACCGGTGGTTGTACGTCCGTTGCACCGGATCACGCGCGGGCTATCGCGACATGGAGTTGTTCATCGAGTCGGTAGCCGACCCTGCCGTTGCCGACCGGCTCGACATCGCGATTTCCGGGCGCGGGGCGTTCCGCCGCTTCAAGGACGTGTTGTCGCGGTGGCCCGACGAGTTTCATCGATACTGGCTGTTCGCGGATGAGCGGAAACGCGGTCGGGCACGGGGATGGCTCGCGGACGAGGGTTACCGCGCACGACCTCCGCGCGGCCCCGTCGAATAGATGCCCAACACCCGTGGTGCACACGCGTTGCCCCTTGACCGGCGCATACCGAACACCGGCCGCGTGCCTCCAAAGAAGGAGCTGACCCGTGGCTTCTCGGCGATGTGTGACTGCTGGATTCTCACTGATCCAACTTGTCCCGATCCTTCTGATTGTGGGCGGCGGCGAGGCCAATGACCTGTGTGACACAACCGCATCGGACGCCCCGGGGATTCGTCGGATGCTCCGGTAGGTTCGTCAGCCCCAGAAGATGCAGGTCGGGTCCCGGTCGATCTCGGTCAGGAGGGTCTCCAGGTGCGGCGACGGCACCAGCGGGTCGTAGGCGTGGAAGCGGAGATTGCGGTCCCGCCAGTACAGTGTCCAGGTCTTCGTGGCCTTGGTGTAGCGCAGCCGGGCGATGGGCAGGCTGGTCCACTCCGGCCCGACGTCGGCGCACCAGGGGGCGCGCCGCTCGACGATGGTCAGGTGCCGCGCCGCGACCTCGCATTCGAGGCGGACCTCGTGCCGGGCGTGCTCGGGAACGCGGGCCACACACCACCGCTGCACCCGCGCGATGTCCAGCTCCGGCGCGATCGGTCGCCGCGGACGCCAGTCAACCACTGCTGGGCCTGGCCCACCGGCTGCAGGCTGCCGGGATCGAGCGGCTCGGCGGCGGGAGCCGCGAGCAGGCCATGCGGCGCCTGTGCGAGCGTGACCATCCGCCAGGGGTGGTGACCTACCGGACGGCGAACCGGTGGGATGGTGCAACATCGGTCCCCGCACCGAAATCACGCCCCTCGTTCGTTCGCGTCTCATCCGTCCCGTCGACGACCTGCAGGTGTGGAGCATCGTGTGCGTCGTCGTCCGCCCGGGTCGTCGTCGACAGGGCGTGACGGCGCCACTGCTCGAGGGCGCGGTGGCCTATGCGGCATCTCACGGTGCGCCCGCGGTGGAGGCATACCCCGTCGATCCGTCGGGGCGGATGGACGTGACCATGGCGTTCGTCGGCACGAAGTCGATGTTCGACCGAGCCGGGTTCCGGGTCGTGGGCACCACCGACGCCGTGGCGAGCGGGATGCCGCGTCTGGTCATGCGGCGAGACCTCCGGTGAGCGGGGTCCCGGAGATCGACCGTGCCACCGGAAGCAGGACACATTCGTGAAACAGCCTGCACGTACTCGACCGTCGCGTCCAACGGCCGGCCCGCTACCCTCGCCGGTACGCCATCACCGCGATACTCAGGAAAGGCTCTACCGGACGTGGATCTCACCCTCGATCAGCCTTACACCGGTCACGTCACACCCGGATCGAACCCGCAGCTACGCAAGGTCGACGGCGCCCGGATCATCAAGATGTCCGTCGCCGCCGGCGACAACAACGTCTACCTCGTCGAGTGCACCACCACGGGGCAAGCGTTACTCATCGACGCCGCGAACGAACCCGACCGCGTCATAGCGCTCGTACAGCAGGAAGTCCCCGAGCTTCGCCAGGTCGTCACCACTCACCGACACATCGACCATTGGTGGGCGCTCAAGGATGTCGTCGCGGCCACCGGTGCCGACCGCAGCGCACCCGCTCGATGCCGACGCTCTACCCGTCACTCCCAGCCGTCTTCTCACCGACGGCGACGTAATCTCAGTCGGAGCTCTGACCTTCGAGGTCATCCACCTGCGCGGACACACCCCCGGGTCTGTGGCACTCGCATTCACCCCACGTGATGGCGCGCGCACCCACCTGTTCACGGGAGATTCCCTATTTCCCGGGGGCGTAGGAAAGACAGCGGACGCCGAGACCTTCGCCACTCTCATCGCCGACGTGGAAACAAAGATCTTCGATCGGTACCCGGACGACACCGTCGTCTACCCCGGTCATGGCGACGACACCACTCTCGGCGTAGAGCGACCCCACCTCACCGAATGGCGCGAGCGGGGCTGGTAACCGTGCGCGCGGGCGGTGGAGTTGCGCTCGTCGATCGGCATCGACCCGGCGCTGCGGATCTGCGAGATCTTCGGCCTTCCGGTCGAGGCGGTGTGCTCCCGGTCCGAGTTCGCGCCGCTGTCCACCGAGCTGTACGGGTGCACACGCCCATACGACCCGGGACCTCGACACAACACAGGGGAGACCTGAGATGACCGACCCGAACCTCATCGGCCGCTACCAGTCCTATCGCACCCGCAGATTCCTCGCGAACGAACGCCGATGGTCGACGATGCTGCCCCGCTGGCGCACCCGGAACCGCCGAAGGGCCCTGGTGGTGGGCCTTGCCGTGACGTTCGTCTTCATGTTCGCCGTGAGCGTCGTGTGCGCGTTCGGTGTTCGGTGGGCGCCGCTGCTGTGGCTTCCGGCGTGTGCGGCGTTCTTCCCGCTGTGGACCATGCTGCAGATCGTCTCGGGCCGCCACGGCGGCGCACCCGCGGAAATCCTCGACGAACGGGAGGTGGAACAGCGCCACAGCGCGCGCTCGATCGGGCTGACCGTCACCCAATCGCTGGTGATGATCCCGGTCTTCTACCTGACCTTCGGCGACGTGATCACCGGCGCCGGCAACGGTGCGCTGGCGCACGCCGGCGGGCTGATGACGCTGACGACGCTGCTGATCGGCGGCTGCACGCCGACGATGATCCTGGGCTGGACCCGGCCGGACCCCGACCCCGAGGACACGTCCAGCCGACCTGTCACCCCGACCGGGAGACGGGACAAGGCTGCCGCGGTCGCTGATTTCGGCCCGTGACGAGGATCCGCACAGGCTCCTGAGCGCGCTGGACTGTGCCGATAGTGGGTGCAACTACCGTACCGGTGAGTTTGACGAGCCGTGCCCTGGATGTCTCGGATTTTGATCCACGCATTCGCCGCACGAAGGGTAGGTAGGAACATGTGGAAAGCGCTCGCTGCACAGTGGAAACAGGGTTGCTGGCTGTGCGAATCCGCAGTGGCGCGCCGTTGGTCATGCTGTCCCTCGGGGCCGGTGCCCGATTCCGGGGTGCCCGCCGGTCAGCGCTCGCCGCTCCCCGTCCTGTGGAGAGTCGCGTCACAACGGCGCCATCTCACCCGTCCCGCTTCAGATCCTCATGAGGCGCGATGCGACAGGTGCCGCTCGAGCACCGCCAGGTGACGCTGCGCGGCACGCAGCTCCGCCTCGGCATCACCGATCTCACCACGTTCGACGCGCAGACGATCGATCACCCACGATCGGATCAACGTCGACGGTGGAATCTGCGCCTGCGTGGCCAACTCCTGCACCGCAGCGAGCTCCTCCGGGTTCAGGCGGATCGAGTACGGAACCGACCGCGCCCGGTTCGGCCGGGTCACCTTCGCCCCCTCCGGCACCGGAGCGTCGATGTTCGCCTCGGCCGCCGCCGCCTCCGCCGCGAGCAGACGTTCGACGTCACTCATTCCGGCTCCTCTCGATAGCGCTTGTGGTCGGTGTCGTTCGACCGCCACCCATTGACGCCGTGGGTGGTGCCCTCGTCATCGAGGGTGATGACCGTCAGTAACCCGCCGGCCGACGGGCCGATCGTGCGGACACTGCGGCCGGACCGGCTGGCCGGATCCGGATCGATCCGCACCGCATCGGGGTCCTCCAACGCCTCCCGCGCCCAATCGGCCTCGATGCCGTGACGCTCACGCATGTAGCCCGCGCGATACGTCCAATCGACCTCACCCACCAAGTGTATGACACTGTCATACACTTGGATAGCCGTGCACTGCCGAGGGCGACCATCGAGTGAGCGATATCGAGCGACCGGTGGCGGATCCGCTTACGGCGACGCGACCCGTGAGCTGGACACCTCTACGTATTGGCGGGCAGATGACGGTAGACGGTGGGGCGGGTGACGCGGAACGGTATTGCGTCAGATGGCCGACCCGGTGACAGCACACTGGGTTGAGGAATCGGCCGATGCGCCCCACGGTAACAGCGTCCGACGGTGAGAAAGGTGTTGCCGGTAGGCCCGTCGGAGTCGACGAGACGTTGGGTCGGCCGTCGACGGATCGGGTGCGGTTCGTCAGGTCGGCGGGTCGACGATTCGCACCGTTCGTGGAAGCGGCTGTACCGCAATACCGCAACGCTGCGCCGCCGCCGCGAAAGCCTCCGGGCGCGGGTCCACCGGCCAGGACGCCCCGCCCGCAGGACCGAATACGGCAGCAGCATTGGCGGTCGGTCCGGTGGTGAACCGCGTCTGGTACCGGATGCCGTCGAAATCGGCATCGAACGCCGCAGCCCAGACATGCGGAACGTCATACGGCGTCATGGTGCACAGCTCACGGGTGACCCCGAAGTCGGCGGCCGGCTCGGCGCAGGTGTCGGCGAGCTCATGGGTGCCCGGTACCCGCAGGGTCGACAGTGCCCGTTCGGCCGCGAAGGCGTGAGCGATCACCCCGAGCGATGCCAGCGCCTCCCCGACGGGACGTTCGCCGGGTGCTGTCAGGGAGGTTGCCGACGGGTTGGTTGGCGTGCAGACGATCACGGGAAACTCACACCCCGACGCCGACCACCTCATCGGCAAACCCACTGACGATTCACCACCCCATGGTCGTCATCCGTAGACGATCAACACCACGCCGCCTCCGTCATGCGGCGGACCGAACACCTCGCCTTGCCTCCGCCGTCCCTCGACCCGGTCCTGTTCCGCTTCAGCAGCGCGGTGATGGATCGATCATCTGCGGCGGGAGATGTACACGCGGCGACGAGATCCGGGCCCCTGCGTCAAAGTCGATTCCCCCGCGCGCCGCAGACTGAGATCCGCCCTACATGGAGACGACGTAGGCTCGTCTATGTAACCGGTGGAAGAACAGGGCGATGACCACCAAGGACCTGCAGAGGGCACGGGAGCGTTTCCTCGTCGAGCACGATCTCGACGGCTCGGTTCGGGAGACCATCTCGTATTCGTGGCAGCGATCGAAGTCGCTCAAAGTATTACCCGAGCATATCGAGCTCCCCTTCGTCCGCGAACCGGATCTGGAGAGCCCCCTCGTCGCGGCGGCCGCCCCCGTGCTGCGACAACTGGCAGACGGGCTGGTCGACGAGCCGGTCAGCGTGATCCTGACCTCAGCCGACGGCGTGGTACTGACCAGGATCACCGCCAGCCGACGACTCAATCAAGCGCTCGACGACGTCAACCTCGCGCCTGGCTTCAGTTACTCGGAAAAATTCGCCGGCACCAACGGGATTGGCACCGCTCTCGAGACGGGTCAGCCCACCCTCGTCGCGGGCGCCGAACACTATGCCGACTGCTTCGGGGAACTGGCGTGCGCCGGTGTCCCGATCCACGACCCGGTGTCCGGCGCCCTCGTCGGTGCGCTCGATCTCACCGGTTGGGTCGAGGACGGCGGACCGTTGCTGGCCACACTGGCGCGGTCGGCCACCGCCCAGATAGAAGGGCGCTTGCTCGCCCAGGCCAGCGCGGAGCAGCTCGCGTTGCTCGACGCCTACCTGAAGGCCTATCGCCGCGCACCGCAGACCGGGGTGCTGGCCCTCGGCGACGATGTCGTCCTGATGAACCGGCGACTGCGCCGGGCATTGGATGCCCAAGATCAGGCCGCGTTGCTAGACCATGCGGTCGATCTGACCGCTGCGCCTACCGGACATCGACACAGCGTGGCCCTTCCCAGCGGGCAGGCCGCCCGCCTGTCTTCGGTGGACGACGTCGGGCTCACAGCGCGACGGCCGTTCTATGTGCGGTGGGTCTGCTAAAGCTCTTGTCGGAATCCGAACCGTCGACCACTGCGACTGCACGCGGGTTCTCGGTGCACGTGTCACGTCTCGGTGTTCCGATCTGCGGGTTCTCGTTCGTGTCAGCGCATAATTCGCACGAACTTGTCGGAATCCTCGAGCCCGGTCGTTATCCCGTATGGGGATCGTCGGTTTCCGGCGCCATCGCACGGGGGAAACGTGGCCGACCATGATCGCGGACGATGCGTCCGACGACGAGGCCGACGACGATCCGACCGGTGGTTGTACGTCCGGTGCGTCGGATCACGCGCGGGCTATCGCGACATGGAGTTGTTCATCGAGTCGGTAGCCGACCCTGCCGTTGCCGACCGGCTCGACATCGCGACGGTTCCCGATTGATCCGGTACGAGCTGACGGGTTGCGGCGATCCGTCGGACGCTCAGTAGCCGGGCTCGTTACCCGGCTTCCACTTGATGCCGCAGCCCATCGCGGGAAATTGATCGGCCGGGACCGGCGTGCCGGCCAGCACCGCGTCGACGGCGGCGCGCACGTCGGCGGCGGTCACCGGCAGGTTGTTGCCCGGCCGCGCTCCGTCCAGCTGACCGCGGTACACCAGCCGGCGGTGGCCGTCGAAGACGAACGTGTCCGGCGTGCACGCCGCGCTGTAGGCGAGTGCCACATGTTGGCTCTCGTCATAGAGGTACGGGAACGTCCAGCCGTGCCGAGCAGCCTGTCGGGCCATCTCCTCCGGCCCGTCCTGCGGGTAGCGCACCACGTCGTTGCTGGAGATGCCCACCATCGCCACCCCGCGCTCGGCGAGGTCGGTGCCCAGTCGGGCGAGCCCGGACGCCACCCGCTGCACGTACGGGCAGTGGTTGCACATGAACACCACGACCAGTGCGGGGGCGGCGTCGAAGTCGGCGAGCCGGACGAGCCCGCCGCTCCGGTCGGGCAGTTCGAAGGCGGGTGCCGGGGTGCCCAGCGCGATCATGGTTGATTCGACGGCCACCAAACGAGCCTAACGTGCATCCATGCCGTCGGACCTGCTCTCGCGCCGAGTGCAGGACCGATCGTTCATCGGTCGCTGCACTGGCCCCGGCACCGGCTGTGGGAAACGGAAAGCGCGACCGTGCTGTGCCGCCGTGGTCGTCACCAATTCGGTACTGACGGTGTCGCGTTGGCAGGCCGTTCAGCCAGTGCTACCTCGGCGGCAACAACGCGGTGCACCGCGATGTACTGCATCTGCTGTTCGACGTGGTGACGTTCCGGTCCGGCCACCTGGGGTATCCGATCCCGTCGCCGGCGTTGTTCCGCAAGCTCGGCGAGGGTCATCGGAAGGCGGTGGCGACCCTCGCCCACGACAACCACATCCAGCCTCGCTCACTAGGACTCGTCCTGCTCCCACGGCGGCAGGTCGTCGACGATCAAGACGGCGACGATCCACGGCAGCGGAACCGCGAGAACGAGGATCGCCACGGCCACCCACGAGTTTTCCACGAGGCCGTAGACCACCGCTGACAGCACGAACGCGAGGGTCCTCAACGACATCCCGATCACGTACCGGCGCACACGTACCCGATGCTGCCCCTCGAGTGACACCGATGCCGTGGTGATACTGATCGGGTGGCGGGCGGTACCACTCGCCGTGATGGCCCGCCGAGCGCTCGGACCCGTGATGGCGGACCGCAGCGCGTGCGCAAAGCTCACCGCACGCGAATACCCGGTAACAGTGAACCGAACCGTCCGAGGGCGGCGGCTACCCCAGGTTCATCGGCAATACCTCAGATCAGATGGCAGAGGTCCATTGCCATTCGATCTGAGGCACGAACGGGTATTGACCAGGGGTGCCTCAGCAAGATGGCAGCGCAACCTGGTCGTCTTCCTGCCACATTGTTGAGGCAAGTCGACGTCAAGCGGTGAGAAGCTTGTTTCGAATCGCGCCGGTAGACAGCCGGTCTGCCGCAGCTTGATGGCAGAAAGCCGGGGTTACCTCAGGCTCATTGGCAATACCTCCGAGCAGATAGCAGAGGACACCTACAACGACCGTAGGCCCCACCGGGCGATGTCAGTTATGTCATCCCTGACCTGCGGTTTTCCGGAGATGTGTCGGCGACGGATTCCGGCGATCTTGTCGGTTTCCTCGGTCTCCGAAGTGTCGCTTCGTGAGGGGATTCGACGTGGCACCCCTCATCGGACGCACAGGGGGATCGTCAGCCCCAGAAGATGCAGGTCGGGTCCCGGTCGAGTTCGGTCAGCAGGGTCGCGAGGTGCGGCGTCGGCGCCAGCCGGTCGTAGGCGTGGAAGCGGAGATTGCGGTCCCGCCAGTACAGTGTCCAGGTCTTCGTGGCCTTGGTGTAGCGCAGCCGGGCGATCGGCAGGCTGGTCCACTCCGGCCCGACGTCGTCGCACCAGGGGGCGCGCCGCTCGACGATGGTCAGGTGCCGCGCCGCGACCTCACATTCGAGGCGAACCTCATGCCGGGCGTGCTCGGGAACGCGGGCCACACACCACCTCTGCACCCGCGCAATATCCAGCTCCGGCAGACCGGGAACCGCCCCTCCCGGCCGCGACGGCACATCGCCAGTGCTGTCGCCGGCAGCCACCAGGGCCGGGGGTGAGCTGTGCGGGTTCTCGACGGCCTCACTGAGTACGGTGAACGCGGCGTCGAGGCGCTGCCGGCGGCGCCGGTTCGGTTCATGGTTGGCGTCGGCGGCCACGTACCCGATCAGCTCCTCGAGGTCGTTGCCGCCGACCGGCAGGATGATGTCGTCGCCGTCGACATACGCGCGGAAGACGACGCGTTCGCAGTCGGTGTCCAGCAGCATGATGCCGCGCAGTGTCGCAGCCACCTCGTCGGGGATGCGGAGGCGGCGCACCGAGCTGATCCCGATCGGTCGAGGGCGTCGGAGGTCGAACGGTGAGCCCTCCCAGTCGCTGATGCGTCCCCCGTCGCCGCAGGTGCTGCATTCCCAGACGATGGGTCCCGACGGATCGGCGCGGAGAACGAGCATCCGGCCGGTGCAGGCGCGGTTACCGGGGCGTCGCCGGCACGGCAGCGCGCTCACCCAGGCGGCACCGGTGTCACCGGCGGTGGCGGCGCGAACCAGGTCATACAGCTGCTCGGCGAGACGGCGCGCAGGCCCGGGGACCTCGTCCGGCAGATCGAGGAAATGACGCAGATCGGTGACGAACACCCTGCAGAAGGTACTCGACTCCGAGCCCGCCTTCTCCGCCCGGATCGTCAACCCGGGCACATCCGAGTCGTGACGTGGGCGTACCCGACCTCGGCCTCGCTGGTCCCCGGCATGTCCCGAGTGGCACGAAACCCGCAATGCGACACGCCAGTGACACGAAATCTGAAAAGTGACACCGCTTCTTTTCAGGGTTGAAATCTGTCTCGTATGTCGGTTCTCAGCCCTGGCGAGTTCTGAGGGGATCCGTCGGCCCACCCTGTATGGCACGACACCGACCCGATGCCGGTCGACGACCGTAGGATCGAACCGGTGGTGGGGCACGGTCATGACCGACCAGCCGAAACCTAGCCAGGAGGCACCAGCGGAGTTCAGGATGGGTTCGGAAGACAACAGCTGGCCCATGCCGATCGGCCCCACGTTGACCGGCCGTCGTTCCTGCGCAATGCGGTCGGCCCTCTTCTCCCTTGCTGCCGCCGATCAGATGTGGAGGTTCGACAGTGAACGGTCCCGATCAAGCAACTTTCGCCCCGCTCACGGTCTCCAGCCCAGACCTTTCCGGGGGCACATTCCCGCGTGAGTTCACCTGCGACGCCGCCGACCGGCTCCCCCGCCTGCGGTGGAGCACGCCGCCGCCCGGTACCCAGGAGCTGGCCATCGAGATGCTCGACCCCGACGCACCGGGCGGCACCTTCACACACTGGCTGGTCTACGGAATACCTCCGGGCATCTCCGATCTGGCGGCGGCGCCGGCCGGGGCGGCCGAAGGCGTCAATGACTTCGGCCGGCGCGGCTATCGGGGCCCGTGCCCGCCGCGCGGCGCGCGGCATCACTACCACTTCGTGGTCCTCGCGCTGGGCACCCGGCTGGGTCTGGCGGCCGGAGCGACGAGGTCCGATCTGGAGTCACGCATCAGCGGTCACGTGCTCGGCAGGGGCGAACTGGTCGCGACCTATCAGCGCGCCTGAACTGGAGCTCACTCGATCCGAGCTGTGCCATGGTCTCGTGAGATCCCCGATCCACCAGATAGCCGCCCGCAGTGCCGGTGGGGATCCGGCAGGCCCCGACAACCCGACCGGGCACCGCGGGCACCGCGGGAACCGCGCGCTCAGGCGTGCAGCAGATGAAGATGATGGCTCGGTGCTGGATCGACGGGTGGGGTGACAAGGGCTCGCCGAGGCGCGAGGCGAACTCGACCACAGCGGGCCAACTCGCGTCTCTCGACGCCCCACCGCCAGCCCACGCGTGACGCCGGGTTCCCCGGCAGCAGGCGATGTCTCACGAACCGAATCAATCACTTGGTGGGGCTGCTGAGCCCGCTTATTGGCGGCGGGAGTGCACAACCGTTGTGGCCCGCCGCAATGTACTTGCTCATTGCCGCCGTCATACTGTTCGAGTGGCGCACTACCCTCGTCAGGCTCGACCGGCTGCGCGCGTCGCTCGAGCACTATCGACCACCGGCCTGAAACGCTGGATTTGGCGGCCAAAAAGGCTGGTGACGGTATGGCGTCGAAAACGATCGCGGCTGTCCCGTCTCGTCGATGCTGGGCAGTCTCGCTGACCTGGAGGCATCCGGCGTGTCGTATCAACGGCATCGAGTACTACCCCGAAACAGCCCTACGACCACCCGCATCGCCTCCGCACCGAGTCCGAAGTCTTGATGGAGCAGCACCGGGCACGCTTTCGAGAACGCAGGCAGCGGTCCAGTCGCACCTCCCCCGTCACCCGAGGACCTCTCGGGGAACGTCGTCGCCGTTATCGGGCTGCTTGCACACCCCCGAACGTAGTATGGGACATCCTGTTCGGGGATCCCTCATACGGGGCGGATCTTCTCCTCGGAAGTCCTTGCCGCACTATCTATTCATACTGAGACTCAATGAGATTCTTGGCGTCGACGAGGCTCAGGCCAGGGTGCATCTCGCGAAGCGTCTTGACCGCCAGCTCTCGCGTGGGCGACGACGAAATAGCTGCTCACACGTCCTCTGCGGGTACATCGGCCGGAGGCACGTGTGTAGCGAAACTGCCTGGTTGTTCGTTGTTTCTGTTCCTCCAAGCCTGCACGGTCGATGGCACGAGCACGACTACCGCAATGATCCAGACTCCAAGGCGAAACCAATCCCAGGCAGATGGCTCCGCTGTCGCTGCGACGAGGATCGAGGGGCCGGCAAAAACCGACACATGCCAGGAAGATCGTGCGAAACCATCGTTCGGCGCGTGCGCTCCACGGCTTATCCGATTGTCGCATGGAACGAGGATGGTATTTCCGTTCGATTCGTGTCCTGTTTACGGATCGTGCAATAGGCCACCGACCAGACCCGCACTTTGCGAAGATCATCATGGATCTTGGAGCTGCAAGTCGGGTACGCAGCAGCAGTGATCGGTATCCACCTGACGCGCGGTCGCCAACTACCGCGCCGTCTCGACGCCTTCCCAGGGGTCCAACATGAGGACTGGTGTGAGAACACTCGGTGCTGCTCTTTACATTCTCGCGGCGGTGTCAGCTGTCGGGTTCGCGTTGAACATGGTGTTCGGTCCGCAGTGGATCGAGGCCCTGTTCGGGGTCGAGCCGGACGGTGGTGACGGTTCGCTCGAGGCGCTGGTGGTGCTGGCGCCCGCCGTTGCCGCCGCCGGGTTAACCGTCGCTGGGTTCGTTTTGAGGCGGCGGCCTCGTCCGGAAGCGGGGTAACCGCATCTATCCGCGCGATGTCCGAGCGTGACATGCACGGGGTGCGCTCGCCGCGATTTTCGGCGGCAACCGCACAGAGCCCGACCCAGTCGGCGGCCTGCCCACGCCACGACGCTCGCGGCGCACGGCCGACTGCACAGCGCGTTTTGATCGAGGAGGTACATCTCCATGGCCCGCAAGACAATTGTCGTGCAGCAGCGGTACGCCGAGCGGCCGCGGACATCGGAATCACCGACCGCTCGGCCGGATCCGACGACCACGCACAAAGTTCGCAGCGCCTGGTTCCAGGCGAGGGAATCGTGGCCCCTTCGGGAGTCGCCTATCGATGTGCTCGTGCAAGAACGTGCCCGGGCCCAGGTGGAGGTGCCGCCCGCGCCGGGCAGCGATCTGTGGGCCTCGGTGGGTCCATCGAATATCGGCGGGCGCATGACCTACTTGGTCTGCCACCCCGATCACCCGGAACGCCTGTGGGCCGGTGCGGCCGGGGGTGGTGTCTGGCACAGCCCCGATGCGGGCATGACATGGCAGCCGTTGTGGCACGACCAACCGTCGTTGAACGTCGGCTCGCTCGCGATCGATCCGCAGCAGCCGGACACGATCTACTGCGGTACTGGCGAGGCGAACCTGTCCGCGGACTCGCACCCGGGGATCGGTGTGATGCGCTCGCTGGACGCGGGCGCGACCTGGCAGATGCTGGCGCCCGCGGCCACACTCGGACTACCGCGTCGGATCGGCGCTCTTGCCGTCGACCCGTTCGATTCCCAGCACCTGCTGGCCGGTGGTGTCGGCCACCGCCCGCAAGATGCCGCGGGCCTCTTTGTTTCGCGGGACGGTGGCCTGTCCTGGGCCCGGGTCCCCCTGGCCGGCCCGGCGGGGTATCGCTGTCACGACATCCAATTCCGCACCGACGACCAGGGGCTCATCTACGTCACGATCACCGCCCAAGGAGCGAAGAGCGGTATATGGCGCACCCGGGACGGCGGCGCGACGTGGCAGCAACTCGGTGGCGGGCTCCCGGCGCCCGCCGCAATCGGCCGCACCTCACTCGCGCTCGCGCCCTCCGATCCGAACGTGCTGTACGCCCAGATAGAGCGCCAGAGCGCCGTCCTCGGCATCTTCCGCACCGCGGACGGCGGCGACACGTGGACCGCCGTGGGCGGCAACCATTTCGCCGACGAGCGGCAGATGTCCTACAACAACACCATCGTCGTCCACCCCGCGAACGCCGGCTGGGTGCTCTGCGGCGGCGTGGACCTGCACCGCACAAAGAACGGCGGCAACACCTGGACCAGGGTGACACGTTGGGACTCCGACCGAGGTAACCCGAACTACGCGCACGCCGACCACCATGCGCTGGTCATGCCGACGGGGGAACCGGGTTCGGTCTACGACATGAACGACGGCGGGATGGACTTCAGCGCCGACGGCGGAACAAAGTGGGAGAACCGAAGCAACGGCCTGGCCACCAACATGTTCTACGACCTCGAGGTTGCACAGACCAACGGCGACTTCATCGCCGGCGGCGCTCAGGACAACGGAACACTCGCCACCCTCGATGGGCAAGCACACAACTACTTCGAGCTCACCGGCGGCGACGGTGGCTGGGTTGTCATCGACCCCCAGGATGCCAACCATCTGTTCACGACCTGGCAGTTCATGGGAATGGCCCGCTTTCGCGCCAGTGACGGCTGGAAAGAGGTGTCCCCGCCGGAGGACCAGGCGAAGCCGTGGATGATGTTCGTGGCGATGGACCCGAAGAACCGCAAGACGCTGTTCACGGGGTCGCGGCGGGTATGGCGAACGAAGAACGACGGCGACACCTGGACGGCGGTGTCGGAGGTCCTCGACGGCAGCGACATCACCACCGTCGAGGTCGCGCGAGCCGACACCAAACGTGTCTACATCGGCACCGAGAACGGCGGATTCTTCCGCAGCTCCGACGGCGGCGCCACCTGGAGCGACAACCTCGCCAGCACGCTTCTGCCCGGCCGCACCCTCACCCGGGTGCAGAGCCGGGCAGACGATGCGGACGTGGTCTATGCGACGGTCGCGAACTTCGGCACCCACCACGTCTTCCACTCCGCCGACGGCGGCATGAACTGGACCGACATCGACCGCGGAGAGCTCCCCGACGCCCCCGCGCTGTCGATCGCGTCGCCGGCGGCACATCCGGGACGCGTCTACGTGTGCGGCGACGCCGGGGTCTTCGTCTCCGACGACGACGGCACCAGCTGGGCAAACCTCACCGGCACCCTGCCCAATGTCACGGTCGTCGACCTCGTCTACCACGAACAGGGGCGCCTGCTGACCGCCGCGACCTACGGCCGGAGTGTCTGGCGGCTGCCGGTGGACTGAACGTCATTCGTCACCGTCGTGACGGGTTTCGAACCACTTGGATCGTTCGTCGAGAGTGTCCGGGCCCTCGCCGAGCTTCGGTCCGGGGGCGCCACGGCGACAGAGCCGGAAACTCGTCGGCTCCGGTGCTGTGCGAACGACGACGCTGCCGCTGGACGGGATCAGACCGAGACTCGCGGTGCCAGCGGGCAGTGCCACGGCGAGTGAAGTGACGGGCTGGGCCAGAGACGCGAGAAAGCTGGTCACAGCGGCGGAGGAGGGTGGATCGATGAAGAGCACATCCCCGACCGTGTCCGAAAGGTCGAATCCCGAAAGGTCGATGAGGTCGCGGGCCGACACGACGATCGCGCGCTCCCCCCTGGCAGTTCGAAACCGTTGACAGTCGACCGACGCATCCCGCAGAGCCGCGTAGACTCGGTCGAACGGCCGGAGCCCACCATCGGCTGTGGCGAAAGACCCGACCGGCTCCCAATATCCGCGCATCCCATCTCCCTGTCATCACCACTGACCAGCCTTGCATCATTCGCGGTCGCGCGCAGTCGTGGCCCGCCGAAGGCGTAGCGCCCGCGGCTCGAATCCGTGCACGCCATCACGACACCACCGATTAATGGAAACGATTTCTAATAAGGGGTCCCATGCTCATGGGGATCGGTCTCGCCCGTGCGCTGACACTCGTCGCGGCCGGGCACCGGTTCGCCCCGCTCCCGTTCAGTAGAGCTGCGGCAGGTGCAGAACCTGCACGAGCCACGCGATCACCGGGGCACAGCCCCGGCGGCGGCAGGAAATCCATGTCCCCAACACCGCGCGTGGTCCCGTCCGACCAGGCCGAATGAACATCAACCCCACCCCGTCTCGGGGTCCCGGCGGAACCGATGTGGCTCAGCGTCGGTCCTTGATCCGCACACACCTCGGTACGCGCTCTTCGACAAACCCTGCAAGAAGGTTCTGACCTGCGGATATGAAGGGATCTCCGGCGGACACCCCCACTCTCGCCGACAGGTGCTGCGCTCTCGTTCGGGCCGCCGATCACCACCGCCGGATCCGCCGAAGTGCGACTCCGCGGCGTAGAGGGTGCCGACAGAGCTCACGGCGATCGTGGTCAGCCGTTGTCACTCGGCGGATCATCGACCTCGCGGTACGCCGGTGGTGGGGTGGCGGCAAGGAGGAGTTCGTCCGGGCTGGCGTGCTGGACGCGGCCGTTGGCGAAATGCACGGAGCGACTGATCGAAGATGCGCTGATCGCGGCACTGACCGGCGATCGACGCGACGAGTACATCGCTGCCCTGGCCGAGCGGGCCGAGACGATGGACGAGTTCGGTATCCGTGGTTTCCGCTCGTGCACCCGGGGCCACGGATCGGATGCGCCCGTGGTGCTGACACCGGAGGAGATCCGGGAAGAGACCGCTCAGCTGCGTGAACTCATGTCCTCACGGCCCCGATAGCACCATCCCCACCTCGCGACGGGGCACAGAGTTCGAATAGCGGCAGCGGCCCTGATGCCCACGACAGAGCCAGCGGCGGATCCGAAGACGAACTGGTGCCGATCTTGAGTGTGCTCACCCAAACACGACGCAGAACTATCCGATACCACGACGAAGACGACAGCGGATACGACGAAGACTCATACTTCGCTCACTCCATGCCCAAAGACGACTAACACCGTGCCCGGCATCAGCCATCGGAGCTGATGCCGGAGACGTCCTCGTCGGTAAGAAGCCCTCTGTCCGAGGCTGTCCTGTTTGACGATCCGCCACCGGTCGCTCGATATCTCTCACTCGGATGGACGTATCGCGCGGGCTACATGCGTGAGCGTCACGGCATCGAGGCCGATTGGCGCGGGAGGCCTTGGAGGACCCCGATGCGGTGCGGATCGATCCGGATCCGGCCAGTCGGTCCGGCCGCAGTGTCCGCACGATCGGCTACTCACCGTCGGCCGGCGGGTTACTGACCGTCATCACCCTCGATGACGAGGGCACCACCCACGGCGTCAATGGGTGGCGGTCGAACGGCACCGACCACAAGCGCTATCGAGAGGAGCCGGAATGAGTGACGTCGAACGTCTGCTCGCGGCGGAGGCGGCGGCGGCCGAGGCGAACATCGACGCTCCGGTGCCGGAGAGGGCGAAGGTGACCCGGCCGAACCGGGCGCGGTCGGTTCCGTACTCGATCCGCCTGAACCCGGAGGAGCTCGCTGCGGTGCAGGAGTTGGCCACGCAGGCGCAGATTCCACCGTCGACGTTGATCCGATCGTGGGTGATCGATCGCCTGCGCGTCGAACGTGGTGAGATCGGTGATGCCGAGGCGGAGCTGCGTGCCGCGCAGCGTCACCTGGCGGTGCTCGAGCGGCACCTGTCGCATCGCGCCTCATGAGGATCTGAAGCGGGACGGGTGCGACGGCGCCGTTGTGGCGCGACTCTCCACAGGACGAGGAGCGTGCGTGCCGGTCATCGGTTCGCGGGGCGGTTGTCGAACCGCTCGACGTGCAGGGTTGCGCCGCGCAGAATTCCGATCTCGATCTCCGACGGGTAGGCGATGTCGTCGGTGTATATGAGGTGCCCGAAGTACAAGGTTCCGGGGTGGCAGCCGCCTCGCGCTCCAGCGCCCGATACCTCTTCCCCTGTTCAGACCACCTCGGTTCAGGGCTCGGTCTTGCCGAAAGATGTTCGGCCCGAACTCTCCTCCGGAAAGGTGCGGTATCAGATGCCCCCGATCCACGGGCGCATCTTCGGCGCCGAGGGGTTTCGATGCCCGCGGCTGCGGAGGCGACACCGCGTGCCGCACGGATGAAATCACCTCGACCGCAGGTACGCCCCGGTGCGGTCCCGCACAGGTCCACTACGGCGAGCCCGCGGGCCCTTCCACCGATCCACCGGAAATCGGATGGTCACTGGCCCAGGCCCCGCTAGGGTTGGCGTCGAGGCTGCGACGTTTCCGGGCACGTGGCGGGGGGACCGCAGGAGGTGTGATGGGGCGGGCAGACGGCACACGCGCGGGTATCGCGATCATGGTGATGCTGGTCGGCGTGGCGTTGGTGGCCGGTCCGGTTGCGGCGGATCCCGGCGCGCCGACAGGCCCGCCGGGGACGGTGCTCGGGGTGGAGTCACTGCCGGTGGAGTGGGTGCCGGGGGCGGTGTCCGCCCTCAAGCTCACTTATTGGACCTCCGGTCCGTTGAACGTCCCGGCACTCAGTTCCGGGGCCGTGTTCACGCCGCCGGGTCCGGTACCCACCGGGGGCTGGCCCGTCGTGTCGTGGGGCCATGGTGCGGTCGGTATCGCGGACTCGTGTGCGCCGACGAATACCGGGGGAATCGGCGGAAAGTATCTGTCGCATTGGCTGTCCCAGGGGTACGCAGTGGTCGCTACCGACTATCTGGGGGTGGGACCGGAACGGGTGCAGCCCTACCTCGACGGGCGATCCGAGGCGCACAGCATGGTGGACATGGTGCGCGCCGCCCGCGCCGTCCAGCCGACATTGTCGTCGGCGTGGATCGCGGTCGGCCAGTCGCAGGGTGGTCAGGCCGCGATGTTCACCGCGGCACTCGCCACCGCCTATGCGCCGGAGTTGGATTTTCGGGGGACAATCGCCACGGGTGTCCCGTCGAACATCGAGGAATTGGCCCCGCTGGGAGGACCGGGATTTCCTCGATTGCCGCTGACCGGCACAACCGTGTTCATCTCCTATCTGCTGGCCGGGATGAGGGTCGCACGCCCGGATATCGATCTCGCTTCGTATCTGAGCCCGCTCGGAGTGGCGGTGCTCGATCGGGTACGGCAGTTGTGCTACCTGGACGCCGCCGCCGAGCTGTCCAATGTCTCGATCGGGGACCTCTTCTCCCGGCGACCCGATTCGCGGGTGCTCGACGCGGTGCGGGACATGCTGGCCATCCCGACCCGCGGCTACGATCGACCATTGTTCATCGGGCAGGGGCTTTTCGACGACATCGTTCCGACGCCGCTCACCCTCAAGCTGGTGGCGGACCTGACCGCCAATGGTCAACAATTCACCTTCATCCCCTACCCGGCGGGTCACGTCGAGACCGTGTGGAGGTCCCTGCCCGACGCCACCAGATTCGCGCACCAACACCTTCCGCCCCGGTGATCCGGGCCGACCTCGCTGCCCCGAACAACATCGACCACGGTGAGCGCGCAGACCGGTCGGCCCGCCGGACCGTAGTGAGCATTCCGTGCGCCGAAGGCTTGACGGATCCACATGTCGCACGACAGTCATCGAGCACACGAAATCATCCGTGGGGTCGTTGCGCTCGACGTGCAGGCACACCTGTACGTCGCGCGACTGCAGGGCCGGCCGGAACGGCGTGCCCGCGACGAGGCCCTGGCCGCGATGGTCACCGACCTCGACACCATGGGTGTCCGCCAACTCTGGCTCGAATCCTGCGATCAGGACCGGCAGGACCGGCACGTCATCCGGGCGGCACTGATGGCCTCGGGTGGTCCGGGGTTCCCCTTCCGGCACGCGCTACCCACGAGCGAGCCGATGCTATGGGTTCCTGACGTGATCGCGTGGGCGTGGGGAGGGAAAGGGCGGACACCACAGAAAGGCTGTGGCCGACCTGATCGAAGTGCATACCCTGCCCTAGATACGCAAAACCCGGGCGACTCACCGTCCGGAGAGCTCCCGGGCCCACTTCCCACGAGCGCTATGTCGTGGGCACCTCAAGTATCGGGTCGCGGACACTAACGCGTCAAACTTGCCCGTTACTGAGACGCCCACAGGTGACACACCGGTCGGATTCGGGTGTGGGCCGGCAGCGCATCGGCTGTAGGTGTCCGACGGCTGCCCGGCGGGGGTCCCGGTACCGAATCGGTGCCAGTTTCAGAAGTCGACCGCACCGGCGGGCGATTACCCCGCCGTCGGTCATTCCTTGGGTACCAGTAGAGCGAGAAGCGCGATGATCAGGCCGCCGCCGGCGAGGTACAGCCCCCAGCGATCCCTGAGCAAGGTGTCGTAGTTGTCCCGGAGGTAGTCGCCGACGCGGTCATTGAGCCGCCAGAGGAACACCGCGGTGGTGCCGATCCCGACGATCACGCCCAGCCACCCGGCCGCGCGTGAACCCACCAGGGCGGCGATCAGCAGCAGGACCGCGGCCACCAGCAGTAATGCCGTCATCGACTTGTAGAACGTCACGGCCTGATTTTCGATCCGCTCGACGGTGATTCCGGTGGGGAAGCCGTCGCGCAGATCGATCAGCGCGACGTCGCCCGGCGCAATGCCGCCGACGGCGGGAAGGAAGGCACCGATCGCGACCGCGATGGCGCACGCGAACAGGACCAGATGGACGAAGGTGCGCATCGGCGTTCTCCTCTGTGTCGGACGGACGATGTGGCATGGGTCCCTTTACTCGTCCGGTGCCGGTGGCGGGGAGGCGCCCCGGAGCTGATCGATCGAAAGCGACACCGTGGTGTTCCGGACCGCACCGAGTCGGGACCGCGCCACGGGAAGCGCCTCGAAGGCGGTCGACATTCCCAGCGCCCACGGCGCCGACTCGACCGGCGTCAGCCCGCACCGTTGGAAGTGGTCCGATAGCCGGCCGATGGCACTGTCGAGCGCTGCGATCTGCGCGGAGTCCGCGTCGGGATCTGGGTCGTGGCCGGGGCCGGTGCCGGGGCCGGTGGAGAGCACCGGGTAGGGCCACATCAGTACGATCCCGGTGGGCAGCATCCGATGAATCGTCTCGGCCACCAGCCACGCCCCCAGATCGTGGCCCCGCAGCGGTTCGGTGACGAATGCGATGTTCGGGACCAGGACCGCCTCGGTGATGACGGTCAGAGTCTCGTACTGTTCCTCGACCTGCTCGGTGAGTTGATTGCCGTCGAACAACCCGGCCAGCATCTCGTGATCGCCGTCGAATTGGTCCAGGCACAGGGCGATCGGATCCTCGGTGCCGAGGCGGATCAACGTGAAGTCGAGTGAGCCGACGACCACGTCGTCGGCGTCGTCGATGTCCACCGTCATGATCAGTTCGGCGAACCAGTCCAGGCACGCGTCGAGATCGCTGAGACCTACGCTCCGGAACCGCACCCGCGGCGAAAACAGATCGACGGTGCTCCGGCCCTCTTCCTCGGCCAGGTCCGCCAACGCGGCCAGCGACAGTGACACAGGAAGTCCTCCTTCATCGTGCGGCCCGAGCCCGAACCCTGCCACTATCGCGCATCACTGCGCTTTGGCGACGCCGAACATCCCGGTACCCGCGAAACTTCACCTCGATCGGCTGTCCACACACCAGGTACGGACCCGGCGTTGAATCGATGGTCGATCGATCACTACTCAGGTCCACTGGGGAGAATGATCACCCATGAAGCCCAGCCGCGTAGGCGCAGTAGTCTCTGTCATCACCGTCGAGGCCGCCGTTGCCTGGTACACGACGTTCTTCGGCCGCCCTGCCGACCGTCACCTGCCCGGTCTCGCCGAATGGAAGCTCACCGGTGACGCGGCCTTGCAACTGGTACTCGATCCGTACGGCGCCGGCCGCTCGATGGTGGCTCTCGAGGTAGACGGCATGGACGGCGGCCTTGCAACTGGTACTCGATCCGTACGGCGCCGGCCGCTCGATGGTGGCTCTCGAGGTAGACGGCATGGACGGCGTCCTTGCCGAACTCGAGCACCGCGACATCATCCCGGAAACGATCATCGACGGGACAGCAACGATCACCGACCCCGCGGGCAATCGAATCACGATTGCGGCACATCACCCGTAGTCGGAGTCCGCGCGGACCGCACAGTTAAGCGCCAAATACGCTGTCAGAAACACATTTCCGAACTGCCGATAACGGATCTTATGTCAACCAGAGGGCGAATTATGCATCTCCCCAACACTTTTCACTGTCCGCGACTGCAGAGGAAGACGCCGGGTGAAGCAGCCGATCGCCTGCACGATCGATTGAAGCTGTGGATGGTGCGACCCCGGCCAGTAGATCTGACCGCATTCGGCACAGCGGCAGAACTCGTCGTAGTACCGGCGGGTCAGCGGCTCGAGCCGATCGATCACCTCGGCTTTGGGCACCGCGACGAGCGAGCCGTTGCAGCGCAGACACCGGGTGAACGGGGCGAGCTGTCTCCCGAGGTCGAGGCGGCGGATGACCTCAACGGTCTGCTCGAACGGCCGGTCGGAGTGCACGAAAAGTCCGTGCGTGATGGCCCCGGCGTTTGAGTAATCCCCGGTCGCGGGTCAGCAGGAACCGCTCCTGCTCCCGGCTGACAACCGCCAGTGTTTGGTCCTCCGCGTCGGACGCCCAGGTCACGTCGAACCCCAAGAGACGAAGCAGGCGGGCCAGCCGACCCAGGTTGACGTCGACGACGAACCGTGGCTCGCGCAGTGGCGCCGGCCGCAGCCGTGCCGCCGGTTCGATGTCGAGTGTTTCGAAGGCCGGGTACACCGCGATTCGATCGCCGTCCCGCGGCCGGTGCGCGAAGTCCACCGGCTCGCCGTTGACGAGGATGAGGTCGATCTCGGTGTGGGGTATGCCCATCGCCTCGATGACGTCTACCTGTGGGAAGAGGCAGGATTCAACAAGTGGGTGCCCGCGATGGCCGGCCGCCGCAACTGGCCGGTGATCCGCAAGTATCTGCGCGAGGCCGCGGCCGGGAAGAACGCCAAAGGCAAGGGGGCTCCTCGACAGCCTGTACGTACCGGAGCCGTTCTCCCTCGACCACAAGGCGGAGATCACCGGGCGGCGTATGCAACAGATGATGGCTGTGGCCAGCGCCGGGACCGGCCGACGGAAGCTGCTCCTCGCGGTCGGCGAGGTCAAGGACATCGCGGCGACCCGGTTCGGGCACAAAATCATCCTCAAGCAGGTCGCGGACTGCCCGTTCATGATCAACGACGACCTCCACAAGCGGATGCTCAAGCGGTTCGAGGTCGAACTCGGTCTGTGGGATGCGGTCGAGGGCACACACCTGATGGTGATCGGCACGTTCGCGGTGGGCCGCACCGGCGTTGCCTGACCGGAAAATAACGTGGTGAGTGGGCAGGCGACAGCACCCGGCGGAGCTTGCGGAGCCGGGTCATGTTGTGAGGCTGTGTATTTGGTTATGCGGCGGGTTCGAGGGTGACGTGGTAGCCCATGGCGGTGAGTTGGGCGATGTGGTTACGCATCCTGCGTTCGGTGTTGATGCGGCTGGTGTGATAGTCGGCGCCGAGGTCGCAGAAGCGGGCGAACGGGTCGGTGAGCAGGTGCCAGATGACGACCAGGAGGGAACGGGCGACCGCGACCAGGGCTTTGAGCTTGCCACGGTGTTTGACGAGGCGTCGGTAGCGTTCACCGAGGAAGGTGTCGGTTTTGGCGGCCGCGGCGGCGGCCTCGCCGAGTGTGCCCTTCAGGTACGGGTTGCCCTTGCCGGTCCTTCCGCCACGGGTGACGGGCCCGGACTGGACGGTGCGTGGGCAGAGTTTCGCCCACGAGACCAGGTGCGCGGCGGTGGGGAACTGGGTCATGTCCAGGCCGATTTCGGCGAGGATGCTCTGCGCCCCGGCCCGGCCGATGCCGGGGATTTCGGCGAGTGGACCGTTCCCGATTTGGTGGACAGTCGTCTGATTCAGATTAGCGACTGGCTCCCGACCATGAAGGGACAGCAATGGGATCGACGAGACGTAGCTTCACTGCCGAGTATAAAAAGCAGGCAGTACAATTAGTGCTCGACGGAACAACAGCCACGAAGGTTGCCGCAAATATCGGTGTTCACGAAAGGACTTTGAGGAAATGGGTGAGTAGCGAAAACGCGGACGACGCCGAGTCGGACACGCCGCTCGATATCAATGAGCGCGCGGAACTCGAACGAGTCCGGAAAGAAAACGCGCACCTGAGGATGCAATTGGAGTTCGCAAAAAAAGTTGCGACCTGGTTCGCCAAAGACCAGCGGTAATTTTCGCTGCGATCGCGGACTGGGCTGACTCCGACACCTACCCGGTCTTGTTCATGTGCGCCGAACTGGACGTTTCCCGCTCCGGCTACTACGCGTGGCGCACCCGCCCGATCAGCGGCCGGGCATGCACCGACGCCGAAGTGAGCGAGCTGATCGTCACCCTGCACGCCGAGCTGCGGGGCAACCCCGGCGTCCGACGCATGCGCGCCGAGCTGCACACCCATGGAGTGAACATGGGCCTGAAACGAGTGTGGCGGCTGATGAAGGCCGCTGGCCTGCGCGGACGCCATCCACGACAGTGGAAACGCACCACCGTCGCCGGTGACACGCCTGTGCCGGCTCCCGATCTGATCGGCCGCGACTTCACCGCCGACAGCCCCGACCTGCGGTGGTGCGGCGACATCACCTATATCAAGACCTGGGACGGCTGGGCCTATCTGGCCACCGTCATCGACCTGCACTCACGCAAGGTGGTCGGCTGGTCGCTCGCCGATCACATGCGCACGAGCCTGGTCACCGACGCCCTCGAGATGGCGATCACCCACCGAAATCCGTCGGCCGGGGTGATCTTCCATTCCGACCGCGGCTGTCAATATACGTCGACAGAATTCGACCAGTTCTGCCGGAATAACAAAATTCGACGCTCGCTGGGGCGAACGGGAATTTGCTACGATAATGCGGTCTCGGAATCGTTCTTCGCTACCTATAAGAAAGAACTCATCCACACCCGCCCCTGGCCGACGATCAAGGATCTGATATCAAGAACATTCGACTGGATTGAATCCTACTACAATCGCAGAAGAAGGCACTCCACACTCGGATATTTGACACCAGAAGAATACGAACTAGGATATAGAGACATTACCGAATTAGCCGCCTAAACGGTGTCCACAAAATCGGGAACACTCCAGAGGCGTTCGACCGTGCTCGGCCCGGTGGGGGTAGCCGCGGTTTCGTCGGTCACGCCCCCACCGTCCGCGTCGGCCGGGTCGGCCTGCGCCAGCAGGTGGTCGATGCGGGTGGTGAGGGTGCCGATCTGGCCGGACAACGTGTCGATCTGATCGAGCAGCATCCGGGCCAGTTCGGCATGGTGGTCGTCGAAGCGGCCGTGGAGCGCTCTGATCAGTGCCGATCGTTTGGTCTTCATCCGGCCCCGGGCCAGGTCGGCGAGCCGCCGCGGATCACGCTCGCCCGCGATCAACGCCTCGATCATGTCCCGCACCGACAGCGTGTCCAGGGTGCTGGCTACCGACGACACCTTGATCAACGCGTCTTCGAGCAGCTTCTCCAGCCGCTGCCAGTAGCGGGTGCGTTCCCGGGTGAGATCGACCCGCAGCCGGGTGTAGTCCCGCAGCCGCCGGATCGGTGCCGGCGGCACGAACGAGGGCCGCAGCAGCCCCTTCTCGGTGAGCTTGGCCAGCCACACCGAGTCGAGCTTGTCGGTTTTGGGCCGCCCGGGCACGTTCTTCACGTCGCGGGCATTGACCAGCTGCACGTCCAGCCCGGCCGCTTCGAGCAGGTAGTACCAGATCCGCCAGTAATCGGAGGTGGACTCGACGGTGACCTTCTCGATCCCCGACTCCACCAACTGTTCGGCGAGGTCGGTGACCGCGCCGGTGGTGGCCTCCACATCCCACACCTTGCTGACCCGTCGACGCTCCCGCGGGGTCCGCACGCACACCATGCCCGATGCCTTGGCCACGTCGATGGCGCACACCCGCTCGATCACCAGCTCGTGATCGGCGTCGGGAATCTCTTCCGGCGTCGGTCTGTGTATCGGTTTCGCTCTCACTGCACTTGTCCTCCCATCGAGTCCACACATCTCACGGGGGCCGCCCGGGGGCCTCGGTCAAGGGAAACCGAAAATCTGACCGGCGTGCTCGAAGCAACAGTGCGTGACCCTTCCAGGTCGGGCCCCGCCGCCAGGCTCATTCGCGGGCTCGCAGCCCAAGAAAACGTCGGCGTCGGACAGGCGACCCAATGCCATTTTCACGCCTGCGAGGCGTCCCGGGAACGGAACAGGGGGCTCATTCGAGGAACTGTCGCTGATGGTGGTGACCGAGAACTGGATCCCGTTCGAGAGCACATTCGACAAGATGGTGATCGACGCGATGACCACCGCGAACCGGCCATTCGTGAAGGGGCTGCGCTACACCTGGCATCGTGGATCTGGAACGCCGGCGTCGACCCGAGGCCGGCGCTACCAGCACCGACCACGCACCAAACCTAGAGCGCCCGACCGACCTGGCGCTCACTTCGGTGCGTGAGTACGGGGGGCGGGATCCCTGTCCGAGCAGATCGCTGCGCCCCGCTCCTCATGCATCGGGCCCCTCTGTCCGGCGCTCAGACCGGTGTTCCGGGTGGTCGCCCGTTCGCGCCCGCTGCGAAACCCCCGAACAGCGGTCGGGCCGGGGGCGTGAACCTTGCGCCCTCGGCCTCATCTCTGCTTCACAAGGGTGCGATCCTCACCAATCTCTCCTTGATCCGCATCTACGACGATACGCCCGCTGCACCGGTTCTGACCTGCGGATTGCGAGGATTTCCGACCGGGTCCCCGTCGACACCGCGCCGGCTCAGGACACGGATTTGCACGCTTCCTGAACGGTCAGAGGTACGTGGGTTCGCGCTTCTTCACGTAGGCGATGACCCGGTAGGTGATCGGCATGACCAGCACCTCGACCAGGGTCTTCCACAGGAATCCGACGATCACGTAGTTCACGAAATCGCTCCACGTGCTGATGCCGATGGCGCCGGCGGCGATGGAGCAGAAGATCAGGGTGTCGGCGAACTCACCGACCATGGTCGAGCCGATGAGGCGCGCCCACAGGTGCTTCTCCTTGGTGCGCTCCTTGATCAGGACCAGCGTCACCGAGTTCAGCATCTGGCCGACCAGGTACCCGGCCAGCCCGGCGAGCAGCAGTCGCGGGTACACGCCGACGATTGATTCGAGCGCCGACTGGTTCTCGTAGAAGTCGGCCGACGGGAGTTCGATCAGGATCCAGAAGCACAGCGCGGCGAGGATCAGGGCACCGAAGCCCAGGTAGATCGCCCGACGCGTCGACTTGAACCCGTACACCTCGCTGAGGACGTCACCCAGGATGTAGGCCAGCGGGAACAGGAAGAATCCGCCGTCGGTGATGATCGGCAGGATCTGCAGCGGCCCGAGGGTCAGCGAGGAATCACTGAAGAATGCGACGCCCTTCGTCGCGCAGATATTCGAGATCAGCAGCGTCGCCGTGAAGAGGGCGACGAAGGTGGGATAGTACCCGCGGCTGACATGCGCGAACGTCGCGTGGCCTTCTGGCTTGACCTGCTGATCTGGGGCTGTCACGCCGCCATCCAAGCACCTGCGGGTGGAGGGGCGCGAATCAGGAACGGGGTGAACGTAACCTTTTGCCCGATTATGTTCGGGTGACCGGTGCGTTCACCCGTAGGTGACGCAAGTGGAAGCCGTCAGCCCTGGACGACGCGCGTGCCGCCGGCCAGTTCGTCGTGCTTGCCCTGCTTGACGGGGCTGCTGTTGATCGTCACGCCGATGATGACGGCTGCGATGGTCCCGAGCAGTCCGAAGAGGATTCCGATGAGAGGGAGTCCCCCGAGCGCGGCGAGGATGTAGAAGCCGTTGCGGGTCAGCGACTGCTGCTGCGTGGGCAGTCCACTGTTCGGCCCCACCACCCACATTCCTAGAATCTGCTTTCCCTAGGGTCTGCCCCCGCGTCGTTTCGAGGAAGACGAGGTTGGACAAGAAGTCCGGGGCCACCACCGAGCGGCCCGGGTTGCAGGCACTGCTGGGATACGCCCGGGCGGGGGATGTCATCGTGGTGCACACTCTCGACCGGCTCGGCCGCACCGTCCGCGACACGCTGAACCTGATCCACGACCTGCACCAGCGGGGCATCGGGATCCGTAACCTTGCCGACCCGATCCGGATCGACTCGACGAACCCGGAGGATCCGATGGGCCAGCTGGCAGTGGTGCTGCTGGCGCTGTTTGGGCAGAGCCACTCGGCACCTAGTTCGGGAGCGGGCTATGCCGGTAGCGGATCCGCCTCCGGCCCGGTCGGAGATCGAAGTCGGTCAGTGTCGCTGGTAGACCTCGCGGCGATGCCCGACGCTCAAGACGAGCACCAGGAGCCGCTCGTCCGCGATCTCGTAGACGATCCGGTAGTCACCGGTACGAACCCGCCACTCCCCGCCGCCGCCGACCAGTCGCGTCGCCGCTGGCGGCCGAGGTTCGCTGGCGAGCAGTTCGATGGCCGCTTGCACTCGTCGGCGTGCCTGCGGATCGAACTTGCGCAACTGCCGGGCCGCGGCTGGGGTCAGTGCGACCTCGTAAATCACGCGAGGCCGAGATCGGCCTTGACCTCATCCCACGGTATCGGCGTCGCGCCGGTCGACTGCATCTCGGCGCGCGCCTGCTCAGCAGCGCGAATGTCGGCCATGTCCTCGGCAAGCTCGAGGAGGCGATCGAGGTCGTCGGCATCGATGACAGCCGCTATCCGACGTCCGCGGCGAGCAACATAGACGGGTTGGTGGTCGGCGCGAGCGCGATCGATGATCGCTGCAAGTTGGGTGCGCGCATCAGTGATGCTGAGAGCAGCGGTATCAGACATGTACTAATCGTACATTAGAGGGGGAAGAAGTACGAACCATCTACGTTTTGTAGAGGCGAACCCGCCACCCAGATCCGCCGGAACTTAGATTATGTACTCAGAGCTTGTTTTTGTGCCTTAAAAAGTACTTCAGGTCTGTTTATCGCGCCCGTGAAGACGTAGAGTTTCGTCAGATAAGCCAATTCCGACCGCTGACTCGGACAGTCGGAGGAAGGAAAAGCTTTTAAGAGCCGCAGAGTCTGTGTAGGAAGGTTCTCTGATGTCTTTGGAACATCGTGTGCGAGTGAGCCTGGGGCCGCGCCTCGTCGACGTGGATGTCGAACCGGCGCGAGCGACTATCCCTGTCGAGGCAGTCCACTCGGTCGGTGTCATGGGACTCGGTTGCGTGGGGCTGCCCACCGCACTCGCTCTCGCCGAAGCGGACATCGCGGTGCTGGGCTGCGATGTCAGTGAGGAGCGTCTCGCTTCGATCAGAGAGAAGCGCGTGGATCTCCTCGCCGCCGACCGCGAACGCTTGGACCGATTCCTCGGCTCGGAGCGATTGACCCTGACGACGGAGAACGCCGCGCTGAGTACCGTGGACACCGTACTGATCTGCGTGCCGACACCGATCGATAGACATCTCGTCCCCGATCTGACCGCATTGTCGGAATGCTGCAGAGCGGTGGTCGCCGCAACCCGGCCTGGTCAGACCATCGTCCTCATGTCCACCACGTACGTCGGCTGCACCCATGATCTTCTTGTCGAGCCCCTGCGACGCCGCGGACTAGTGGTCGGTGAGGATGTGTTCGTCGCGTTCAGCCCCGAGCGTATCGATCCGGGCGTCCCCGCCCATACCCAAGAATTCACGCCCCGCGTGGTCGGCGGGGCCACGCCCGCATGCACCGACCGAGCCGTCCAGACATTGTCGAAAGTAGCGGCTGCGATGCACGCGGTGGCCTCGCCAGAGGCTGCAGAACTCACCAAGCTGCTGGAGAACACCTTCCGAGCAGTGAATATTGCTCTGGCCAACGAGTTTTCCGGCATTGCCCGACATTTCGGCATCGACGTGATCGAGGTCATAGACGCTGCAGCCACAAAGCCGTACGGCTTCATGCCGTTCTATCCCGGGCCTGGGGTGGGCGGGCACTGCATTCCCTGCGACCCGCACTACCTGCTCTGGCAGCTCAAGGCGAACCACGAGCAGTCCCCGGTCACTGAGGCTGCGATGGCCGCCATTGCAGCCCGTCCCCGCGCGGTTGTCAGCCGAGCTCAGGAAGTTCTTGCCGACGCGGGTTGTCCCCTCGCGGGCTCACGCGTGCTGATCGTCGGTGTGGCTTACAAGCCGGGCGTCGCCGACGTGAGGGAATCGCCCGCGCTCGAGATCCTCGAGGAATTGACCCATCGCGGCGCACTGGCGTCTTATAGCGACCCACTGGTTGATTATTTGGTCACCCCGACTGGGGTGCTATCCGACGAGACCGATCCGGCGCGAGGCAATTGGGATCTCGTGATTGCACACACATTGCATCCCACTGTCGACTATTCCTGGATCGCCAGTGCACCTCTGGTATTGGACGCCACCTACAAGCTCGACCGGTTCGTCCATCCTCACGTGCTCTGAACATACATCCGTTCGTCCCTCCCCGATTCCCTGATAAGGATCTCTATGTGCGCCATCGTGGCCTGTCGGACAACCGCACCCGTGGTGTGCTACTTGCTTGCGGCCCTGCGGCGTTTGGAGTACCGCGGCTACGACTCCGCGGGGATTTCCGTAATGACGTCCCCCGGCGAGATGATCCGGGTCCGCAACGTCGGCCGGATCGACGACCTCGCGCGTGAGGTCCGCGATTGGCCCGACCAGGCGGGTTTGGGCATCGGCCACACCCGTTGGGCGACACACGGCGGGATCACCGAGTCCGACGCCCACCCCCACACGGACTGCTCAGGTCGTGTCAGCCTGGTGCACAACGGGATCATCGACAATGCCGAGGAGCTTCGGCTCGAATTGACCCGACGCGGACATGTCTTCTCCTCGCTTGTCGACTCCGAGGTCATCTGTCATCTCGTCGAGGAAGAGTTGGCTTCTACGGGCGATCTCCTCGCCGCCGTCCAGTCGGCGGTCGCGCGTCTCGAGGGATCGTGGGCGATGGCGGTCGCCGACAGTACAAACGGTCGGCTCGTCGTGGCCGCCAATAAGTCGCCTCTGCTGGTTGCACGGAGCGTGCTGGGAGACTTCGCGGCAAGTGATCCCGCTGCTTTTGCAGACTGGGTCGACTCCTACTCCGTCCTCGTAGACGGGAGCGTCGTCGAACTTGGGGCCGAATTCGTGTGGACCGACGGCGACCGAGTTGTCGCACCACCGGCCCCGCACGGCTGCGCGTGGCGGGGCGCCGACGCCGACCTCGGCGGCTACGGCGACCATATGGGGCGTGAGATCGCGGAGCAGCCGGAGGCTGCGGCCCGCATCCTTGATGAGCTGGACGGGGGCATCGCCGACGGGTCGCTGTGGAGGAATCTCGGACTCGGCGATTTCCGTCAGGTCGAGATCCTCGCGTGCGGTACCTCCCTGCACGCGGGGCTCGTCCTGGCCGGCGAACTGAACCGCTTCGCGCACATCCGCACGGTCGTCAGTATCGCGAGTGAGGTCGACGTGCCCGAACCCGAACCCGGAACCCTGTATCTCGCGATCAGCCAATCCGGTGAGACTGCGGACGTACTCCGGGCGATCGACCGCATCGGCCCCAGAGCTGAGAGCCTGCTCGCTCTGACCAACAACACCCACTCGACCCTCGCCAGGACTGCGGGAGCGGTGGTGCCGTGTTCCGCCGGACCGGAATTCGGTGTGGCTGCCACCAAGACCTTCGTCTGCCAGATCCTGGCGGGGAGCGCGACAGTTCTGTCTGCGATGGCCGCAACCGGTCGCATCGACCTGTTGCGGGCGAAGGAACTCGTCGAAGACCTGTATCGCGTCCCCGAGCGCCTGGCCACTGCCCTCCGGATCTCGGAGCAGCTCTTGCCCGAGCTGGTACTCGGACTGATCGACGAGCCCGGATTTCTCTTCATTGCGAGGGGTTCCGGTCTTCCCTATGCGGCGGAAGGCGCGTTGAAGCTCAAGGAGATCACGTACCGGTGGGCGGAGTACTATCCGGCTGGCGAACTCAAGCACGGCCCGCTCGCCCTCGTCCGGCCGGGCACACCGGTGATCGTGGTTGACAACGGCGACCCCCGGCTCGCAGGTAATATCTCCGAAGTCCGGACCCGGGGTGCCTACGTCACGATCGTCGGACGACGCGGAAGGACCCTTCCGGTGCTGCCCGACGGCCCCGACGAGTTCTACGGTCCATTGGAATCCGTCATTCCCATGCAACTCCTGGCGAGGGATCTCGCCATTGCTCTCGGCCGTGACGTCGACAAGCCCCGTAATCTCGCCAAGTCCGTGACGGTGGAATGATGAGCGTCACCGCCACCCCCACCGTTCCGCGCCGGTTCCCGAGGTCGCTTTCGGACGGCAGAAGGTGAGGACACGTTGACCGGGCTTATCCTATTCGCGCTCGTCTTCGGCGTGAACACAATGTTCTGGACCGTCATGGGCATCGGCCGCTACCTGACCGAGCACATGCGCCGCTGCTCCACGCTGCGACACCACCCGGGCATTGTCGATCCGATCGAAGCGGATTCCCGGCACCGATTCGGCCCCGAGGACGTCGCGGTCCTCATTCCCGCTCACAACGAAGCTGCGGTGCTCGGGAATTCTCTCCGGGCCGCATCCACCCTGCTACCGGTCTCGAACATCCACGTCGTCTCGGACGGTTCGACCGATCACACAGCCGACGTCGGCCGGGAGTTCGGGGTGCATGTCCTCGACCTGTCACCGAACCGAGGCAAGGCCGGTGCGCTACTGGCGGCGATCCGGCATTTCGAACTAGCGCGGAACTTCCGGATCGTTCTCATTCTTGACGCGGACACCCGGCCAGCCCCGGACTACCTACGGACCGGTCTGCCCGAATTCGATGACCCCAATGTCGTGGCGGTGGCCGCAAGTGTGAGGTGCCTTCTGGACCCACCACCGCGGACCCGGTTGGGACGTTTCCTTGTCGCGTACCGAGCCAGGCTCTTCGTGGTTGTGCAACTGCTCATCAAGTATGGCCAGGCGGCGCGGTGGGCGAACGTAGTGTACATCGTGCCCGGCTGCGCGAGCATGTATCGAACCGATGTCCTGGCCCGGATCGACATTGCAGCACCGGGCCTGGTGATCGAGGACTTCAACATGACGTTCGAGGTCCATGCGAAGAAACTCGGCCGCATCGCCTTCCGTCCGGACGCCGCGGTCGCCTACGCACAAGAACCGGATACCCCACGCGATTACATCCGGCAGATTAGCCGCTGGTCGCTGGGGTACTGGCAGACGGTCCGGTTGCACGGCCTCCGCGTTGGCCGGTTCTGGCTGGCGCTCGCGGCGCATATCGCCGAACTGCTCTCCAGCAGCGTCTTACTGATGCTCATGATGCCGCTGATGCTGTTCACGGTGTACAGCGAAACGCTCGCGGACACCTACGGAAGCCCGCGGGTAGGGGACCGAGATCTCATCGGGACGCTGGGCCCGAAGTATGTCCTGATCGGCTTCGTCCTGCCGGACCTGCTGCTGACGGTGGTCGCCGCGATCACGTTGCGGCGGCCGACCTTGCTGCTGCTCGCTCCGCTTTTCCCCGCGATGCGGCTCGTGGACGCCTACGTCTGCCTCAGGGCCGTGCCGGCGGCATGGCGCACACATTCAAGCGGAAGTTGGGTTAGTCCTGCCCGGCGGGGAGCCCGATCCCCCACCCCTGATCATGGACATAGCCAACCCGCGCGCCAGCCACCCCGACTGCAACCTATCCCGAGGCACCAACGACCCACCACACCTCGAGATAGGCGAACCAAGCCAGATCTGGTGACCACCCCCACCACCCACCACCAGGTAGCCCCCACGAAACTCCCGAAACTCACCACGGACCGGAGCTCCTCCGACCTAGACCACGGGCCCCCGGTCCCATGTGATCGTCGACCTCCTCACGATCTGGGCCCCTGGCGTCTACGGCGGCAGTGTTGAACACGACGACACCTGTCCCTGTTACACGGCGCACGAGCGAGACCTGGATTGCCCCACCCGACTATGAACCCGAGCCGAACTCCTCCCACGAGTCACCCGCGAGAAAGGGACACCATGCAAATCACGAGCGTCGGGCACGCCGGCTTCCTGATCGAGACCCAGGCTGGCAGCATCCTGTGCGACCCGTGGGTCAACCCGGCGTACTTCGCGTCGTGGTTCCCATTTCCCGACAACAGTAGGCTGGGCTGGGACGCCCTCGGCGATTGCGACTACCTCTACGTGTCGCACCTGCACAAGGATCACTTCGACCCGAAGAACCTCCGCGATCACGTCAGCAAGGATGCCGTCGTGCTGCTGCCCGACTACCCGGTGCCGGACCTACGCAGAGAACTGGAGAACCTCGGCTTCCACCGGTTTTTCGAGACCACCGACTCGGTCAAGCGCACCGTCAGCGGCCCCAAGGGCGACCTGGACGTGATGATCATCGCGCTGCGAGACCCAGACGAAAGCCCGCTAGGCGACTCCGGACTGGTGGTCGACGACGGAGAAACCGTGGCGTTCAACATGAACGACGCACGGCCGGTGGACCTGGACGTGCTCGCCCAGCAGTTCGGCCGCGTCGATGTGCACATGCTGCAGTACTCCGGGGCGATCTGGTACCCGATCGTCTACGACATGCCCGAGCGCACCAAATCGGCGTTCGGGACGCAGAAGCGGCAACGCGGGATGGACCGCTGCCGGCAGTACATCACGCAGGTGGGTGCGGCCTGGATGATCCCGTCGGCGGGGCCGCCGTGCTTCCTGGACCCGGAACTGCGCGGGCTCAACGACGACAGCGGCGATCCGGCGAACATCTTCCCCGACCAGGTGGTATTCCTAGAGCAGATGCGCGCCCACGGCCATGACCGGGGCCTGCTCATGATCCCAGGTTCGATCGCCGATTTCTCCGGACCGCAGCTCAATTCGCTGCGTCATCCCATGCCGGACGCCGAGGTGGAGGCAATCTTCACCACCGGCAAGGCGGCCTACATCGCCGACTACGCGGAGCGGATGGCGCCCATCCTGGCGGCCGAGAAGGCCGGCTGGGCTCCCGCCGACGGTGAGCCGCTGCTCGAGCCGCTGCGTGCGGTGTTCGAGCCGATCATGAGCCAGAGCGACCAGATCTGTGACGGCATCGGCTACCCGGTCGAGCTGCGGCTGGGGGCGGAGACGGTGGTGCTGGACTTCCCTAAACGTGCAGTGCGAGAGCCGATCCCGGACGAAAAGTTTCGCTACGGGTTCGCCATTGCGCCGCAGCTGGTGCGCACCGTGTTGCGCGATGGCGAGCCGGACTGGACCAACACCATCTTCTTGTCCATCCGGTTCCGGGCGTGGCGGATTGGCGGCTACAACGAGTACCTGTACACGTTCTTCAAGTGCCTGACCGACGAACGCATCGCCTACGCCGACCGTTGGTTCGCCGAGGCCCACGATGACACCGCGTCGATCATGCTGGATGGCTGGGAGATTCAGCGACGCTGCCCGCACCTGAAGGCCGACCTGTCGAAGTTCGGTGTGGTGGAGGGCAACACGCTGACTTGCAACAACCACGGCTGGCGGTGGAACCTCGAGACCGGCCGCTGCCTGACGTCCAAGGGTCACGAGCTGCGATGCGATCGAGTATGACCGCGCCGTATCAGTTTCCCGGCCTGTCACCCACCTTTCGGAGTACCGACATGCGAACCGTGATCACCGGAGGCGCTGGTTTCATCGGCAGCCACCTGACCGACCACCTGCTCGGGGCGGGCGACACCGTCACCGTGCTAGACGATTTCTCCACCGGGTCCCACGCCAACCTGGCCGATGCCGGCTCACACCCTGGGTTTCGTCTGATCGAGGGGTCCGTTCTGGACGAGCCTCTCGTACGCAAGGTCGTCGCCGGCGCCGACCGGGTCTTCCACCTCGCCGCAGCGGTGGGTGTCAGGACGATCATCGAGCACCCGCTGCAAAGCCTGCGGACCAACATCCACGGCACCGAGAACGTCCTAGAAGCTGCGCTCGACGCAGGCGTGGTCATGGTGCTCGTCTCAACGAGCGAGATCTACGGCAAGAACACCTCGAACAGCCTGTCCGAGGACTCGGACCGCATCCTGGGCTCCCCGCTGAAATCACGGTGGACCTACGCAGCAGCGAAGGGAATCGACGAGGCCCTCGCCCACGCGTACTGGCGGGGCTTCGGGCTCCGCGTTCCCATCGCCCGGTTGTTCAACACCGTGGGCCCGCGGCAGACGGGCCGCTACGGGATGGTGGTGCCGAACCTTGTCGGACAGGCACTCCGTGGCGAGCCGCTGACCGTGTTCGGGGACGGGCAGCAGACGCGCTGTTTCTCCTACGTCGGCGATATCGTGCCGGCACTCGTCCGTCTCGGGGAGGAACCAGCGGCATATGGTCAGGCTTTCAACCTCGGCGGGCCCCGGGAGGTGTCGATCCTCGCACTCGCCGAGCGCATCGTCGAATTGCTGGGTAGCACGAGTACCATCCAACTGGTCCCCTACGAAGAGGCGTATGGTCAGGGTTTCGAAGACATGCGTCGCCGCGTGCCAGACAATTCCAGGGCGGAACAGCTGTTCGGGTTCTGTCCCGCCACCGGGTTGGACGAGATCATCCTCGCGGTCGCCGCAGGGCATCGACCCGTTTCCTCGAGGAGGATGCCATTGTCCAGGCGTGACGGCAAAACTGAGGTCGATGCTCCCGGAGGTGATGTTGTCGGGAAAGAACCCCAATGACGTCCACGCACGGTCGCAAAGTGCGAGGGTTCGTCGCGGCCGCCGTGTTGATCGCGCTCAACCTGTGGGTCACTGGATGTGCCCTCGTCACGGTCCCGGGACCCGCGGTCGAGACGGTCCCCGCTGAACCGACCGATCCGTTCGTCGCACCCGACAGCCATCTCGTCATGCCGACGCCACCACCGGAGCCGCTGTCCGCGGAGCCCGGACAGACCGTCGTAAGCATCACCTTCGACGACGGCCGGGCATCCCAGGCCAGGGCGGCCGACTTGATGACGGCACACGGCCTACCCGGCACGTTCTTCGTGAACTCCGGAACGATCGGAAAACCCGACTTTCTATCCTTCGAAGACCTCGAGGTGATCGCGACGTCTGGCCATGAGATCGGAGGACACACCCTGAACCATCGCGACGACCTCGCAGTTATCCCTGGCGACGAGATCCGGCGCGAGATTTGCAATGACCGGGCGACACTGCTCGAGTGGGGATTCCCTGTCCGCAATTTCGCGTACCCGTACGGGCCCGCGACCTCAGAGGTTGCGGATATGGTTCGAGAGTGCGGCTACAACAGTGCTCGCGGCCTCAGTGATCTACGGTCGCCCCACTCATGCGACTCGTGTGACGCCACCGAGAACCTCCCACCCGGGAACCCGTGGCGCACCCGGGCGCCGGACGAGGCCGAAAGCGATTGGTCGACAACCGACCTCCAGCAGCGGGTTACTGATGCGATCGCGGTCGGCGGCTGGCTACAGCTGACTTTCCATGGGTTGTGCACGACGGAGTGCAACAACATCACCACACCGGAGTCCGTGTTCGAGGAATTCCTCACGTGGCTCGCGGTCCAGAAAGCCGAGGGTTCCGTACTGGTCCACACCGTCGGTGACGTCCTTGGCGGGCCAGTGCAGCCGGCGATACCGGGTCCCGTCGTCCCACCCGCGCCGGCCGGAACGAACGGCCTGGTGAATCCCGGGCTCGAGGAACAATCCGACGGCGGTCCGTCGTGCTGGGCACACGGCGGTTTCGGCGCCAATACGCCCGAATTTTCACTGGTGCCCACCGCGCACACAGGAACGACCGCCAGTCGCCTGGTCGTGAGGGACTACGTCGACGGGGACGCCAAACTCCTGCAAACAACCGACCTGGGCAGGTGTGCCCCCAGCGTCGCACCGGGAACGACATACACGATTCGCGCCTGGTACACCTCGACAGCTCCGACCGCGTTCTCCGTCCAGTATCGGCTCGCTCGCGGTATCTGGGTCTACGCGCTTTCCAGTCCGAAGTTTGCTCCTGTCACGCAGTACACCGAGGCCAGTTGGACGCTGCCGCCGATCCCTGACGATGTCACTGCCGTCAGTTTCGGTCTCGCCCTGGCCGAGAACGGCGAACTGGTGACCGACGACTACTCACTCATCGCCAACACCGAAGGTGCTCCGTGACATCGAGTCGATCATCGAGGAAGGTACGGCGGACGCAGATCAGGTCCGTCGCGCTCCTGCCCGTTGTGCTGGCGGCGTGCTGTATCGGCGTTGGCTCACCGCAGGCCGAAGTTCGCCAGTACCCCTGGCACCGGGACATCGTCGCCACCACGTTCTGGGTGGGCGAAATTGCGGATCCGTCGGCTTCCGACGGTTCCCAAGTCTATTCCACGTACGACGCGAACTGGTTGGTGAACTACGGTGGCTGCGATGGCGTCGTCGAGGCCGACGCTTGCCGGACCGAGCGCCGTGACGTGTCCAATGACTTTTTCCCGACCCGGATGACGCCCCGTCAGAATCCTTTTTACCTGGACCTACCGTTCGACGACATCCACAACACCGCTGCATTCGCGATGCGCGCCGATGTGGTGCCGTGGGCGGAGGATCCGGGCTATCGCGGTCATGCCGACGACGCCAACTTCAGCTATATGAAAAACCGCTGGGTCGAACTCCGAATGGGCGACCACACCTGCTACGGCCAGATCGAGGATGCCGGCCCCGCAGTCTACGACGACGCAAACTACGTTTTCGGCGCCCACGACGCCAGGCCGGCGAACACTCGGTTCAACGGTGCCGGGTTGGACGTCTCGCCGGCACTCAACGGCTGTCTCGGTTTCCAGGATCTGAACGGACGGAACGACCGCCTCGACTGGCGGTTCGTCGAGGAAACCGACGTCCCCGACGGGCCCTGGACCCGGATCGTGACCACCAGCCCGGTCGTCCGCTTCTGATGCCGACCGACGGGCAGAAGCAGCGGGAGGCGTACCGCATCAATCGCGGGTTCCTTCATACTGCGACCACAGAGGCACTTGGAATCTAGTTTTAAGGTTCCTGAGTTGCCGTTGTGGCTGGTCGTCGACGGAGTCCTTCGCCGTAGTGTCAGTTTCAGAAGTGGGCTGCACTGCTACCGGGGAGTTTCCCCGCTCGGTGCAGTGGTCTTCTGATTTCCGCGGTCAGGAGTGCTGTGCACGTGTCAGCGGCCGTGGGCGCCTCGCCCAGGTGCCGCTCGGTGAACCATGTGCGCAGCGGATGATCTCGCCGCTCAAGTCATCGATGTCCTCGATGCACACGAGGCCCGGTTCTTCGGCCAGATCGCTGCCGCCGCCCTCGCGACCTACCAGCTGCACGCGGATGGTCCGTGAGGGCGGGGAACCGGTGCACCAGCCGGTGGACAAGATCGTGCGCCTACGTGGTTCGGGCGTTACTGCGGGGGGCACGAGAACCTCCGGTTGGTTGTGGGCCTTCGACAAGCCACGCCCAAATCGGAGGTTCTCTTCACTTCGCGCCGACCGGCTGTTACCAAACGTCCCGGCCGGTGCCGCGGGCCGGGACGGGTGGACGACGGGACAACTCCGCCCCCGGATGCGGCAGAACGTGCTGTCGCCGATCAAGCGGTGGGAGGCCGCCGCGCGACCCCCCTGAGTCTTGTACGGGTTTTGCACGGCTGTCGTACGGGTTTGGGGTAGGATTGAGAGGTCAGACACCCACCAGAAGAAGGGCCCCACCATGGCCGACAAAGACGTCTCGAAGGTCACCGTAAACCTTCCCAACGAAGACATCCTGCGCATGTCCGAGATGGCCCGCAAGAACGCCACCACCAAGACCGCGGCCCTCGTCCGCGCCATCCGCACCACCAAGTTCCTCGACGACCAGGAAGACAAGGGCGGCGAAGTCTTCATCAAGGACGCGGACGGCTCCTTCCGGCAGATCGTCTTCAAGTGAGCAAGCCGGGGGGAGAGGAACGCCGCATCACCGTGGCCGACGACGAGGGGACAGCCACCTTCGGGGCCACCGTCGACGAGGTCCGCATCACCGAGGACATACCGGTCAGCGTCTACGAGACGACGACCGACGCCAAGGTCGGGATGGCGGTGAGGCAGGAGGGCACCCGTGAATGGCTGGCCCTCACCCTCACCCTCACCACCATCGCGTTCGGTGTCGCGTACGTGTGGGCGCCGATGTTCGTCGACGAGTTCGACTGGGAACGCGCCCGCGACTCGTTCCAGGTCGTGTTCACCACCATGGTCGGCCTCGCCGGAACCGCGATCGGCTACTACTTCTCCGAACGCCGCCATCAGCAAGAAGCCGCCGAGGAGGAGGGAGCATGACCACCACCATCCGAACCCACGAGAACCCGAACCAGCATGTGGGTGCCTTCAGGCATTGATGCAGCTCAGACACGATCAACGTCGCGCTTGTTGATCAAGTAGGTCGGCTTGTTAATCTTCGCTGCATCGGGGATGCGTGGCCGCTGAAGGGCTGGATGCCCCACGCCTGACGCCGGGGAGCCAACCAACCGGTAGGCGATGTCTCACGAACCAATCAGTCAATGGTTGTCGAGATGCGACTAAACCCAGCGAGACACGCCTGATTACTTTGACGGATCTCGGGCGTGTCCGGACGTGCCGCCAATGTAGCTGTACCAAGGCGCGGCCCCCGCCTGTACCACGGATTTCATCAAAGAAACTGGGCGGTGGAAAACGTGATCTGCCTGGAAGCGGTGTCGGTAGTGCTACCCCGTTGCGTAGCGTGAAAGAGATCAGTGTCCGCGTTGCACAATGCGGTGGCGTGGCTGCGAAGTGTTAGTCGCCCGTCCGGGTTGAGCGCTGCATCGAAGGACGCGAGTTCGCGCGAGGTTTGGGTGGTACGTGGGCTGTCACCGGTTGCGTCACACCAAATCCACGCGGCGGCAAGGCGCCGGTGATCTTCGAAACCTCGGGCTGCGCGTGGGAGTTCACCAGCGACTTGCGCGGGTACGGACGTAAGGTGCCTCAGCGTCTCGCGCTCACGGTAGTTGATCAGCCCGTCCTGAGTGAGCATTCGTGCGAGGTGCATCGCGTGGGCAATATCGCTTTCGAGAATGAGGACAGGCAGCCATTTCGGCCAAGAACCCGTGAAGAGGACGAAGTTGCCGTCTCGCGTGAACCTGTAGATGGGCTCCTCGGCCAGACTCCACCGGTTTCGCAGTAAGACGCACTGGCCCAGCAGTGCGGCGATCCGTGAGCGCCACAGCCATTCGGTCGGGTCGGTGCACAGCGGCTCATTGTCTTGAGACCGCCTGGCCGCCTGGCCGTAACGAGGCCTGCTGGTGCGGCTCGACGCTGAAGTACAAGAAGTGCTGCCGGCCGCGCTCACGCACCTGACCACGCCCCCGCCAACTCGACTTCAGCAGTTCCGAAACACGGTCTGGGAGCCGAAATCCCCGCGGGACCCGTACGTTCCACGTCAGCGCCGGGCGGGTCGTCTTGTCGGTGGGCGAGTGCGTCGAGGGAGGGGCGGTTGTAGCGGGAAAGGGGGCGGATGCTGGTGTGTCCGGTTTCGGTCATCAGCATTCGGTTGTGGGCATGCCGTCCTCGGCGGCGTGGGTGAGCACGGAGAACTGTGGTGTCCGGGTCTCTGGCCTATCGGTTTCCGTGCCAGCGCACCGCTGCGGCGGCCGCGAAATCGCCGGCGTGGGCGAAGCCGGCCAGCAGCAGCAGTGAGCCGTCGGCGATGGTGCCGGTGCGGATGGCCTGGTCGAGGGTGACGGGAATCGCCGCTCCGAACATGTTTCCGCATTCGTCGAAGGTGTCCGGGTGGCGTTGTTTGTCGATCTGTAGGGCGTCCCGCCAGTTCCGCAGGAACGCCCGGTTGGGCTGGTTGGTGATGAAGGTGTCGGCGGTGGCGCTGTTCAGGTCGAGGCGCTCACACAGGGCGCCGGCGACTTCGGGGACCAGCCGGTTGCCGCGGGAGAAGATCGTGATGGCCTTGTGTTCGTCGAAACCCATGTGTCCCTGTGTCATGCCTGGTTGCCAGTACTTGCGGGGTTCGCCGTCGCCGGTCAGTGACACGTCGCCGGCGTGTTCGGGGTAGTGGCGGCATTCGGTTCCCAGGATCGGGGATGAGTCGTCGGCGGCGAGGAAGCCGACTCCGCACCCGTCGCCGGGCACCGGTGCGTGGGGCTTCGTGCGCACGTCGGACTGGTCGTAGATGGTGCGGATGCAGCCCATGGTCGGATCCAAAGATACTGGTTCGCTGTCGCATTCGGCTACGAACCCTATTGCCCACTCGTGGCCGGTCTCCCAGACGATCGACCGCAGCCGTCGGGCAGGTTCTCGTGATCGTTCTCGTAGAGCTTCGGTCGGCCGTACTCGCCGTCGTAGACGTGGTCCGGGTAGCGCTCCTCGATCGCAGCGCGCACCGACTCCGCGCTCTCGCGTGAGACAGTCGCCATTTCGTTGCCCCTTCCAGAGGTGTGAAGAATCAGATGTCGGCGCGGTCGCGCCAGGAGATGGTTCCACCCAGGTTGCGCGGTTTACCGCGGTAAACCGCGGCGGAGGCGGTCCTGCACGGGCGACAGGTCGCCCGTGCGGGCCGTGAATCCTCAGCGATGCCGAGCCCTGGCGTGCGAAAGGGGGAGCCCTCCGAACATGTCGGCAGGATGCCCCCTCCCGTATGAGTGGGCCAGCTGCGCTGGTCAGCCCATGATGCTCGCGAACCGCGCGTCGTTGTTCTGCGCGTTCTCGTGCGAGGTGCCGACAGCCTTCTGGAGCTGCATGACGGTCTCGTCGATCGTCTGGCGCAGCTGCTCGGACTGGCGCTGGAAGTCCAGCGCCGCCTGGGTCGCGGTGCCCTCGGCGGTCTGCTCGACCTGGCGGTACGCAGCCTCGACTTGCTTCGAGGCGTCCTCACCGGTGTGACGTGCGGTTGTGACGGTGGCCATCGCCTCGGCGATCTGGCCGGCGTTGTAGACAATCTTGTCGTTGCCCATGTCTGTACATTCCTTCGTTCAGCGGGTTCGGGTGCTTGTTCAACCGATTGCGTTCGCGCGGGCGGCAGCCTCGGCCTCTGCGGCGTCAGCGACACCGGCGTAGTCCTTGAGGCCGGCGGCCTTCTCCAGTGCGACCTGCGAGTGCTGGTCGACCTTGCCGCGGATCTCGGCAGCCTTCGCAGCGCCAGCGGTGCCGCCGAGGCCGATCATGCCGGTCTTGGACAGGTTTTCGACGACGTCGGCGATGGTCCGGTAGGCGCCCTGGAGCCCCTCGATACCGTTCTCGATCTGGCTCGCCGACGCGCGTGCAACCTCCGGGGTAATGGCCTGAATTGGCGCCATTTCAATTCTCCTTTTTGCTGCCATCTAATTTTGTGTGAAACGCAGGCACCGGGTGGCTTCACCCCCCGAACCTGCAATTAGTGTAGCCGAGTTTGAAGCGCTTTCTCGGAATCTTGTTCCTGGCCCTCAATTGCCGCCTCGACCGTATTGCTGCACGCCGAAAATTCCTGGACGGCAGCGATTACGGGCGCCTGATCTTGTTGCGGAATGGCGCGTTTACTATTCGCTCCATGCGGACCTATTGGAGGTTGCATGGGTATCGGTGGACGTGTCGCAGAAGCCGCATTTGAAACGCCTGAGAATGCCGGTGTTGAAGAACTTGGAATAGTGGCAGATGGAGCTGCGAATGATGCTGTGGGTGGCATCACCCCTGCGAAGGCACCGGTGCCGGCGAGTCCTCCGCCGGAGTGGCCGCGGCCGCCACCTCCGCCTCTACCGAAGGAACGGCCTCCGCCGAACCCCGCACCGCCGCCGGATCCCGATCCGAGGAGCCTGCCCCACATCGACGCGTCGGCTTGGGACGGTCCACGGAGCTGGCTGGCGTACGCGGAGTTTCCGGGCATACCCATGAACTGTCCTGCCGAGTTCGCGAACTGCTGTGGGATCCCCGAAGCCATCTGCTGGTTCTGCATCGCAGCGCGGCCCGTCGCGTCAGCGACCTGCGATGGGCCGGGCACCGCGGCGATGATCAACGCCGGAGGCGGAGGAACAGGTTTGACTGCGGTCGCGGTATTCGCTGAGACGTCGTACGCGGTCATCACGGTCGCGTTGTGCGCCCAGAACGCGGCGTACTCCAGCTCCAGGCGGACCATTTCGGTGTTCGGGGCGCCGAGCACACCGGCGATCTGCGCCGTCCGTGCTGCAACCCGGTTGATGATGATGATGATGGGCAAGGGAACCATCGCCGCGTGCCCCGCCTGCCACGCTGCCACGACGTCGGCGCACGCGTTCGCGTTGCTGACCGCGATCGTTTCCATCTCCGCGAGCCAGGACACGAACGGCACCGAAGCACCACCGAACCGTCGTGAGGCGAGGCCCTCCCAATTCCCAGTGAGTGTTCCGACCTGAACACCCAAGGCGGCAAACGACTCTGCGACCAGTCCCGCCATCGCCGTCCATTTGAGAGCAGCGGCGATCCACGCGCCGGGACCAACGCCGGACTCGTACCGTCCGGCGTTGATCTCAGGCGGGTAGATCCCCCACGGTTCGGCCGCCACTGCGCCGACTACACGTTGGCGAGCGCAGCAGCGTTGCCCGCGTCGGTGATCGCAGTGGCGATGTTCGCACCGCGAGTCGCCTCGGCCGCCTTGCGGAGCTCGAGGAGACCGGCGCGGAGGGACGCTGCGAAGTTGCCGACGTTGAGGAGCTGCTGGACCGTCGCGGTGCCAGAGGCGGAATCGTTGGTAGGCGGCACAATCGAGTTGGCCACGACGTTGACTGCCTCGTGGGTGCCGTTGAGCTGCGCCTCGATCGCCGAGACGGATGCGGTCGAAGCCTCCATTGTCTGTGCACTGAGAACGCCGGTGACACCGTCCATATTCATCTTCTCCTTGCGTAATGGAACAGCTGCAAAAGAACGCTATCAGCGGAGATCAGGAAATTTCGACCTGAGATGAACCCCGAAACCCACTGGTCATAGTCATTTCTGCGGATCTTCAATCGAAACGAGAAAGCACCCGCTCTCTGGTGAGAGCGGGCTCCTTAATTGTCGCCAGGGCCGGTTGCCCATATTTGGATCAGCACGGGTCGACGACCGTCACGTTGTATCCGAGGTGGTTGAGCTCAGTCAGCAGGTCGGGGTACCCGTGGCGCTTGCTGCGGACTGCGCTTTCACCCAGTCGGGGCTGGCGGTTGTGCGCTGGCCTTGGTGCGCCTACGCAGCGACTTCTATCGTGTGGCAAACGCTTTCACCTCGGTCAGGACACGTATGCATTGTCTGGATTCAATGCCCTTATGTAGTTGATTTCCTCCGGTGGTGCTTCCCAGATGAACGGGGCGGTCCCGTCCGGGGTTGTGATGGTGACGACGCCGTCGGTTCCCGCAATCAGTGTGTTGACCGCGTTCGTAGGTACACCGGTCGGGGTCCATACGATCGCGGCGGTGGCGGCGGGGATCTTTGCTGGCGGACCGTCGCAGTGGATCGCGACGTCGACTTTGCGGATAGGTGCGATGGTGATCAGGGGCTTCCGCGTACCGCGCGCGATACTGCCGGGCAGCTCGTCCCAGCCGTCGCCGGTCATGTGGACACCGACGGAGGAGCCTGTGGTGGTGATCCGGGTGGCGAGCTGCTGGAGGAAGGCGCTGGGGGCGCTGACGTAGAGGGCCTCGCCGCCGCAGTCGAAGTTCATGAATACGCGGCCGCCGGCGGGGGCGGGCCCGAGGTAGACCCCGAGCCCGAAGGCTGGAACGTGGAGGGGGAAGCCCTCGTCGTGCCGGAGGACCAACTCACCGGACCGGGGCGCGACGGTCTTGGCCAGGGGCAGCGCCGCGGTGACCGTGTCCCCTTGTGTTCCGTCGGCGCGGCGCAATCGGAGTGGTTTGACAGGGATCTTGGCTGCTTCCGGGTAGGTGTATGTCATCGACCCGTCGACGTGGGTGCGGTTGCGCCGACCGTGACTTATCGTGAAGCTGTGAGCCATGCGATCCGCGGGCACCGAGAACCAGCGCTCGACTGCGCGAGTGGTCCATTCGTTGGGCTTGGTGGCCACGGACGGCGTTGAACCGTCCACGCAGCTCCACCGCTCGTTCTTGAATCCGTCGTTGAGCGGTGCGAGCGTCCCGTCGTGGAAGCGGCGGATGGCTGAGGCCCGCAGCAGCCTGGCCTCGTAGCCCTGCACTCGCAGTTCGCGTTCGAGACGGGCGGCGCCGACGGAGACGGCCTTGCCTGCGCCGACGGGGACGCTGCCATTAGTCGCCCGGGCGAGTACCGACTGGTGGGATCGCTCGAGGTTGAGCTTGACCTCGATCACGGTCCTGAGGGTGTCTGGAATCGGGGTGTCGCCAACGATCCTGGCATATGTCGCGTTGTAGAGGGTGTCGCGGTGGCGGCGGTATCCGCTGCCGATGACAGTGATCGACTCAAGCCGAATGTCACCTTGAGTCAATTGGTTTCGAATCAAGTCCACAGGAAGCGGTGTGATTCCGAAGCTTGCGTCGGGGCTGTCGAGGACGGTGATATGGAAGGGACTCGGCTTGATCGCCACGTACATCGAGGCGTTCTCGCCGTCCCAGACAACGCCGATACCACTGGTCGAGTAGCAGATGTTGCGGTGCCTGACCGGTTTGGCGAACTGCCGGCGCCGGGTGTATCGGTCGAGCAGTGTGAACTGCTGGGGCGCGATGTGCAGTCCGATGACCACGAGCATTGCGATGGCGACCGCCGCGGCTTGCACGAGAGGACTATCGGGTGCGGCGAGGACCACAGTCGCCGCCGCTGTGATGGTTGCGGTAGATACTACCACTCTCGGCGTCGTGAGCTTAATCAACTTCTCCCCCTTGCCTTCTTTGTTGCCTGTCGGAGCATTGCGGCTAGGTGGCTGGTGTTTTTCGCGGCGTGGCGGTCCCAGGCGATGTTGATCTTTCCGGGAGAATGTCCTTATGGCGCAAGGGCATCGATCTTGGGGTGAGTCGTGACGTTGGGGCTGACGCCGACGCAGGCGGATCTGTTCCGGTCCACGATCGGGTTCTGTGAGGCG
>RRBB01000599.1:0-1580 GCA_006543605.1 Rhodococcus sp. WS4 | reverse complement strand
CGGCCCCGACGGGTTTTCTAGCTTTGGTTTCGGCGCGTTTGCCCACGTGGTGATGCGGTGCGCGGTGGGTGTTTTTCGATCCGGGTGGGCGTCCGGGTCCGGGTCGACTGGGTTTCGGTGCACTGGCCGGAACAGGCATCGTCGCACGGGTGCGCGAAAACCCTCGACGAACCCGTGCCGGCGTCAATCGTGTTGGTGGGACAGGCCGTTCCCACGGGCGGCGTAGGTCCTCGGCCAGAGGACGGGCGAGCCGGAGTTGGGCGTAGGCCACCAGCACGATCCAGGTCCAGCGGTCGGCCGCCTCGGGACTGCGGAGCCGAGGTGCGGTCCACCCCAACGTCTGCTTGAAGAAGCGGAAGGTGTGCTCGAGATCGAAGCGCCGCAGAAACAGCTGCCACAACCGGTCGAGATCGTCAGCACCGACGCCCGGGTCCGAGCACCACAGCCACACCGGGGTGGGATGCCGGTCCCCCGGAAGGTGGTCGACGGTCAACCGGATCACCGTGCCTTCCACGATCGGTGGCGGCCCCGGGTGCTGAGCCCATGAGCCACGATGAACGAGTCGCGGGTGCAACCGATTCCACGCCGAAGCGGAGGCTGTGCCGTATCGGTCCGTCTCGGTGCTCGAGGTGGTCTCGGGTGCAGGCCACGTAGTCGGGTCGGCGAATCGAAACTCGGGGCCGTGCCGGGGTGGGCGCCCAGTACGGCCCGGTGGCGGCGCCGGGAAGCACAGCACCCGGTCCGAACGCATCCGACCCAGCACCTGCACCGGGAGATCGGCGAGCACGAACGCCAACCGCGCCAACTCGTATCCGGCGTCGAACACCAGCAGAATGTCCGGGTCGCCGTCGCGGTGGTGCCCGGCCTCGCGCAACCGCGTGATCACTTCACGCACCTGGGTCGCCGTCACAGCGGTTTCGTCATCGTCGGGGCGCAAGCGGACCGCGTCGAGCACCGACGTCCACGAGGTACGCCCGGTCTCGAGTGCGGCGACGAACGAGTACGGCCACCCCGGGATCAGCTGCGCCTGATTCTTCCCGCGGCCGTAGACGTGGCAGAACCCGCGCTGCGGACTCGTCGGTGCATCCGGGCGCAACCAGGCACTGACATCGACGGCCAGAACGATCCGGCCGCCACGATCACACGGGATCGTCAGCCCGCCGAGGGCGCGGCGCAGCCGAGTGAAATCTACTCTGCCGCAGTTGATTGCGTCGTACAGGGCGCCGTGACCGCGCCGGTGCTCGGCGGCCAGTGACAACTCGACCAGGGTGCGAACCGCGGTGCCGGAACACAGCAGCGCATCGGTCAACTCGAACAATGCATCACCTCGGGTCGGCAGACACCGGTAGAACTCTTCGCGGAACGACACCAGGTCGACACGCGGATCGGGGACCGATTCTTCCCCGACCGCCCACCGATCGGGCACACTGATACTCACGGCCACCGCCTGTTTTCGTCTCGAAAGTTCTGTGGAAGGAACCTCAAGATGATCAGGCGGTGGTCGCCTCATGCCGCGGCGACACGCCGAACAACACCAGCACCAACTGCCCCACGCGATGGCCGAGGTTAAACGACAAGCT
>RRBB01000598.1:0-1607 GCA_006543605.1 Rhodococcus sp. WS4 | reverse complement strand
GACGCGCGTTCGAACTCCTCGACACCACCATCCCCCACACGGTCAGGTAGCCAGAACAACCACAACCGAAAACAACGAACCCCCAGCTCAACCGGGGGTTCGCTCGTTCTCATAGCAGTAACTTAGGACTAGAAGTTGTTCGGGTCCGTGGATCAGTAAGCGGCAGAACGTGGTGCCGTCATGGATGCGGTCGACTCGCCAGCCGCGGGTGTCGGCGGCCTGCTCGAACTCGTCCCGGGCCTTGATGACGTCGCCGCGGTCGGGGCCGGTGAAGAAATCGAGGTCTTGTGTCGGGCGGGTGCTCAGGTGCTGGGCGATCAGTGCTGCGCCGCCGGCCAGGAGGAAGCCCTTGCTTGCCGGCAGGGTGAAGAATAGCTGGGCAACCTTGATCTGGAAATCGGTCAGCACGGCGATGTCTTGTGGTGCCGGGATCGGTCGGCCGTGCTCATGGGGTGGGGAGCATCTGTTCGATCACCGGTGTCCAGGCGGTGCGCAGGTCGCGTGGCAGGACGAGCTCGGACCAGAGGTCGATCAGTAGTGCTCCGTCGATGTAGGTCAGCACGTCGTCGGGGGTGCCTTCGCGCAGCACGATCTCGTACACCCGGGATCGTTCGGACCGGTCGGACAGTCGAAACGAGCGCCCGGGATCGGACCAGTTCAAGGTCAGTGGCAACTCGACGGTCGCCATCGCTTGCTCGAGGGGCAGGCGGGGGAGTCGATCCGGGACGAGGTGGTCGCGCCCGCGTGCTCCGGGGACGGGGTGGAAGGTGATGTGCGGGGTGGCGTCGAGGTCGTAACCGGCTTCGGTGAGGAGTCGTTGTGTCGTGTCCAGGGACGGGGACTTGCGGCCGTTTTCGTAGGCCGAGAGGGTCGGTCGTGAGGTGTGGGCGCGGCGGGCGAGTTCGTCCTGGCTCAGGCCGGCGGCCCGGCGAACGCGTTCGAGGAGTGCGGCTCCGTTCATGCTGCGTTTCCGTCCCTCCAGCCGCAATTACCGCCATATGTATCCGATCGGATACTTTACGCTCGTGGGGGCTACACGGCAACCAGCTCATCGAGCGCGTCGAGGATGTCCTCTCCGCAGCCTGTGACGTTGGGTATTCCGAGCCGCTGCGCGAAAATAGACGGAACCAGCTGTTGCCCTCGCCGAACCGGGCAGCGACGTCGTCGCCCATCCACCGCCGGACGTCCGGTGCGGAGTACCAGCGCTCGACGTCTCGAGGACGGTGTTGCCGGAGGAGGCGGGCCGCTCGCGCACGATCGCGACCCGGGTGCGTGAGGAGCTGGTGGAGATGTACCGGCACGACGTGCGGGCCAACACCTGGCAGGGAACCGCGTTCGGTGTGGTCCAGGCGGTGAACACCTGGGCCCACCACAAGCAGTCCGTCAAGGGTGCCCCGCGCGCCGAGCGGAACCAGGAAGGCGCGATCTCGGGCCGCTTCGACAAGCTCGACGCCTCCGTCGTGAGCACCCTCGAGAAGGTCCTCGCTAGCTGAGTCTGTCTCGTTGTCGGCGGTCCGCACCTTGCCTCGTGGGGTGCGGACCGCTGGTTTGTTGTGGCTGTGACCTGGTGTTCTATTTGTTGTGTGGGTTTGGTGTGGGTGCTGGCG
>RRBB01000597.1:0-1614 GCA_006543605.1 Rhodococcus sp. WS4 | reverse complement strand
AGCTTGAGATTTATCCTGTGCGCCGCGTAGCGGCAGCCGAATCCGATGTTGTTCGGCGTGTCGGCAGGGTATGAGGCGGCCACCACCCGATGATTCTCGAGGTTCCGACCAAAGAACTGACGAGACGAATACAGGCGGTGGCCGTGGAGACCAGTGTGCCCTATACCCAGGCGGATGCGAAAGCGCATCGCGAGAAGCACCGGGAAGATCGGGACGAGCTGGGGCGGTTGCGGGATGAGTTCTATGACAGTCTGTCCGCCCGCCCGGATGCGTTGTTCGAACTGACCGACGCACTGCTGTGTGCGGGCGAGCCGGTCCGAACCCTGGTGGAGTTGTCGCTGACCGGTGAGCATCGTCGCGGGCACGGCGCCCTCTACGACGGACTAGGCTGCGGTCGAATTGATTTCGACCGGCTACGACGCTCGCTGAGCACGCTGACCTTACCCCGCGACCACGACGGCCGGATCGTACTGGCAGTCGATATCAGTGCGTGGCTGCGCCCGGATGCCCCGACCAGCCCGCAGCGGGCGTTCTGCCACGTCTACGGGCGCGGGAAGAATGCGGCGCAGCTGATCCCGGGGTGGCCGTACTCGTTCATCGCCGCCCTCGAACCCGGTCGTAGTTCGTGGACGGCAGTCCTCGATGCGGTGCGCCTGCACCCCGATGACAACGAAACAGCAGTTACCGCAATACAAATACGTGACGTCGTCACCCGGTTGCAGGAATCCGGGCAGTGGAAAGAGGGTGACCCGGACATCCTGCTGATCTTCGATTCCGGCTACGAGCTGGCTCGGATGGCGTTCCTGCTCGCCGACCTACCTGTGGTGGTGTTGGGGCGGATGCGGTCGGATCGGGTGCTGTGGTTCCCGGCACCACCGCCAGGTCGGACCGGGCGCCCACCCCGGCATGGGGCCGAGTTCCGTTTCGCCGAACAGCAGAGTTGGCCCACGCCGGCGGCCACCACCAACACCGGCACCGATCGGTACGGTACCGCCACCGCGCAGGCGTGGAATCGGTTGCACCCGAGGATTACCCACAGTGGATCCTGGGCCGAGCATCCGGGGCCGCCGCCGATCGTCGAAGGCACGGTCATCCGGCTTACCGTCGAGCGTCTGCCCGGCGACCGCAATCCGACCCCGGTGTGGCTGTGGTGCTCGGACCCGGACGTCGGTGCCGGGGAGGTCGATCGGTTGTGGCAGCTGTACCTGCGCCGCTTCGATCTCGAGCACACCTTCCGACTGTTCAAGCAAACCCTGGGCTGGACGGCACCGAAGATCCGCAGCCCCGAAGCCGCCGACCGCTGGACCTGGCTGGTGATCGTCGCCCACACCCAGTTGCGGCTGGCCCGCCCGCTCGCCGAGGACCTACGCCGGCCCTGGGAAAAACCGGCCCCACCTCTGAGGCTCACGCCAGCTCGGGTGCGGCGGGGGTTTTCGCGCATCCGCCAGGCCATGCCCTGTCCGGCCAGTGCGCCGAAACCCACCAGGCCTGGTCCTGGACGCCCGACGGGGTCGAAGAACAGTCACCTCGCCCCACGCTATGACGTGGGGAAACGACGCACCACCGACAACGACGGGTCGAAAAGAAGAAGGCGCACAGGATAAATCTCAAGCT
>RRBB01000596.1:0-1625 GCA_006543605.1 Rhodococcus sp. WS4 | reverse complement strand
TCCTTGCCCGGGTCGGTGGTCGGGGGTGATCCCGGTTCCGTTGTCGCTCACGCGTAGTGCGAGGTGGTGGTCGGAGGCGGTGATGTGGATGTGGCAGGTGGTGGCGTGGGCGTGGCGGGCGGTGTTGCTCAGGGCTTCGGTGAGCGCCGCTTCGAGCGCGAGGCCGGCTTCGTTTCGGGTGAAGGTGTCGACGGGCCCGTCGATCGTCATGTCGGGGGTGAAGCCGAGGGCGGCGGTGGCGCGTTCGACGATGTCACCGACCGCGCCACTGAGCGAAGGCGCCGGGGTAGTCAGGTCGTGGTCGTGGTCGTGGTGGTGGAGGTTGAAGATGACGGTCCGCAGGCCACGGACGATGCTGTCGGTTTCGTCGATCAGTGGGTCCAGGTCCGCGGTGCGGCGGGGGTGTCGCCGGGCCAGTGACGTCAATGCCAGTCCCAACCCGAACACCCGTTGGATCGTCAGATCGTGCAGGTCGGTCGCTACTCGGGTTTGCTCCTCGTACTGTGTCCGTTGCCGTTCGGCGCGGACGAGTTGGTCGCTTTGGGCGAGCAGACTGATGCGCATCCGGTTGACGGCGTCGGCGATGGCGGTGATTTCCCTGGGACCGCTGCCGCTGATCGGCCGGGTGTACTCACCCTGCGCGACCGTGGTGATCTCGGTGAGGAGGAGGCTGATCGGCCGGGTCAGCAGGCGCTGCGTCAGGTATCCGGCGACGAGAACGGTCGCGACCGCCAGTGTCAGCGCGAGGGCGGTGGCGATGTTCGCGGTTCGCTGCGCGGAGTGGATCTTCTGGATTTGTGCGGTCACGAGTTCGTCGGTGCGAGTGTCCAGGGCGTCGAGGCGATTGCGCAGGGTGTCGAAGAGTTGCTTGTCCGACGTCGTCACGGCGGCGCCCGGGTCCGGTGGTAGGGGTCCGGCCCGGCGGGCGGCGATCTCGGGTTCCGCCGCCTGCGCCGTCCAGTCCTGTGCTGCCTGCTTCACTGCTTCCAGCGCCGCCCGGGCGGGGCCGTCGTCGGCGAGGTCGGCATCGAGGGCGGCCAGCAACTTCGTGGCCTCGTCTAGGCCGACGTCGTAGGGCTCGAGGAAGCGAGGGTTGCCGGTCATCGCGAAACCGCGCTGCCCGGTTTCTTGATCGACGAACGCCGTACGCAACATCGCCACAGCCTGTTGGGCGGGCATCGCATCCTGCGCGAGTTCGTCGACGGCGTCGCGCACCCCGTTCCGGCCGTAGAGAGAGAACACCACCGACACCACGAACAGCGACAGCAGGATGGTGATGGCCAGCCAGAACAGCGCACGCAGCGATATCCGGGTGGTTTCCGTACTGGGCTGTGTCATTGGGACCCCGAAATCTGACGTGGTCCATTGACCGAGACGAAGGAACCGACGCTGACAGCTTATTGCGCGGTGTTCGCGACGGAGCGCACTGCTGCCCTTCTCTGGTCTGGGAGGTGATCTGCTGGACGAAACCACCGCCCGGTGGGGATTGTGGGGTGAGGACGAGTCGGGTGGAGGGCGCCGAATCGAGGTGGGGGACCGTCGGGAATGCGGAGGTGCACACCCGATATGACCACCCGTGTACGAATATCAGGGCGACCGTGATGTGGGACTGGACGCCCACCCAC
>RRBB01000595.1:0-1632 GCA_006543605.1 Rhodococcus sp. WS4 | reverse complement strand
GCGGGACACGGTCGCTGCGCGCCCCGCACACCGTCCTGAACACCCCGATCGGCGGCGCCCGCACCATTGCAGCGCGGTCCTGGCCGCTCGAGCGGCTGCGGCTGGTCGCCAAACACGCCGACGCCACCGTCAACGACGTCGTCCTCGCGGTGCGCTCCGGCGCCCTGCGCACCTACCTCGACGACCTCGGCGCGCTGCCCGAGGACCCGCTGATCGCGATGGTCCCGGTCTCCCTGCGCCGCGGCGCGGACGGGGAGAGCAAGGCGGGCAACGACGTCGAGGTGCGGCCTGACCGGGTGCCGCCGCACAGTCCCCCGCCCGCACACCGTGCCCGAACACCTCGACACCGAACTCGGCGCCCTCGAACACGCCGTCGGACTCCGACAACCCCGAACCGTGGACACGAAGGACCGAGTATGCACCCCACCGGACCCGGCCGGCACCCGGCCGCCGAGCACCCGTCACCGCCGCGTCTGCGGTCCGCTGCCTGGGCCGCCGCCCTCGGCCCGGTCATCCCGGCCTCGACCACCGCCGCCGTCGCCGTGACCGGATCGGCCGGACTCGGTGTCCTCGCGGCGGCACTCACGATCGCCGCCGTCGGCGTCGCAGCCCTGCTGGTCTGACCCGAACCAACCACACACCCCACGTCCGGCGTCGCCGGATTCAGCACATCGAGACAAGGACAGGACCGAAGTGAAGGTCACCGCCACCCACACCCCGAACACCACGGTGTCCGGCCGCCCCGCAACACCCTCCGGGTCGATGAGCACCGCGGAGATCAAGGCCCGGATCGAGACGATGTTCGCCGACGACTCCGCCTCAGCCCACCCCGCACCCACACCCACACCCCCGGACCGGGCAAGGACATCGCCATGAACGTGGCACTGTTGCTGCTGCTGCTCGTCGCGGCACTCGGCGGCACCGCCGCCCTCCAAACCCGCCTGCGGCGCACCCGCACCCGCGGTGCACCGTTCCACGAAAACGGCTGACACCACCACGATGCGTCGAGCGCCGCCCGTCGGCCCGCCCGATGATCCCACCGCAGTCACCACCGCGCACCCGCACTCGCCCGGTTCTGCGCGGGTAGACCCGGGCGGGCGGACATTCGTGGAGAACGGATCACTCCTCATGCCGCCGTCGCACCCTGCGCCACCCCGGCCCACCCACCGGAGACGCGACCGGCGACAGGTGCTCCCGGCGCTCGGATACCGCCGGTGCCGGTCGGCGCTGCACTGGGTGCCCTGGCCGTCGCCGCGGCGGGCGTCGTCGCCGGCCTGCGGGAAGGGTCCCTCTTCAAGGACCGCTCTCCCTGTTACTGGGCGCACCGTGCACCCATCGGCTCGTGACCGCGCCGCACGCATCGCTGACATCCGTGCCCGAAACCGTCCATCCGGCACCGGAACTCGATCCCACCCAGCCTTTACCCGGACCGAACCGTTACTGCCCCCCGGGCGGTGATGCTGCGGCTCTCCCCGCTCTCCGGTAGCACCGGACGCCGGAAACGAGGGCGCCTTCGGGCACCGGCAGGCGGCCCGGAAACCCGCCGGTATCCGTCGGGAACAGTGGACGAACACATCACCGCTGCCGTCGTCCGGTGCGATGAATCCGAAACCCTTCTCACTGTTGACCCAC
>RRBB01000594.1:0-1633 GCA_006543605.1 Rhodococcus sp. WS4 | reverse complement strand
CCGCATCAACGCCCCGAGCCCCAAAAAGTGAACCATCGCGAGTCCGCTTGCGCCACACCTGTTGCAGCGGATAACATCTCCCCATCAGCCTCTGAGCTGCACAAACTCAGAGAATCACGCTGCCACAGGGGGCTGACCCCCGGAGAAGATTCCCGTCTCCTCCAACAGTTGGAAGAGCAACCGGTCCCGAAGACATCCGCTCCAACTGCGGCTCGCTTCGTCAAATCGCGCGCACGAGTCCTTGATTGCCTCAATCTGTCGCGGCGTGAGAGTCGGCGGCGTCGTTCGCTTGCTACGCACTCGGATGGTGACCTGCGGTCTGCGATGGTTCACATGATGAAGAAAGGGGCGGTACGACGGGTTCCGGGCAGCGCCACCGGAGTACAGCCACGGCGCGACTTCGAGTCCGCGCCATTGATGGAAGGTGTAGAACGACTGCATGCCATGAATGCGGGTGGCGATCGTCGAATCCGCCATCCGTGGCGGCATGTCGCCGATCGGCACGACATCGGGGTGTAGGCCGGTCCTCAGCCACGCAATGTATCCGGTCGCGTCCTCAAGTCTTGCGTCTTCCCACGGCCGTTTCAGCAGGTCGAGGTACTGGAACCATAGGGCAAGCGCGCGAGCATAGGACCGAATGGTGTTGTCGTAGGTGTTCCAGATACAGTTCGACGGCGGGAAGGGGGAGATGATCGCGGCCGAGAACGGTCCATGTCCGTTCGTCGTTGGTGGATGCGACAGATTGCACTCGAATCATCGCGTTCGTCCTCTCCTGGACATCTCCGATGATCGGCGTGCTGCGAATGTTGCTCAAGTCGACACGCCGTTGACGTCGTTGTCATCCCGCTCCGGATTACGTCGTCGCCAATGAACGGGGTTCAGATATTCCGTTCTCTCACTCGCCATTGACGACGTTTCTATGCGACTCCGGATAACCCCGCCGATGGGTACTTCGAGTGGGAGAAACGCGACGACAAGAAGATCCCACATTATTTGCACGGCGACGGGGTGCTCGCGATGGCCGGCCTGTACGAGCTGTGGCGCGATCGGGAGCTGCCCGAGGACGACCCGAACGCCTGGCTGTGGACGGCGACCATCTTGACCCGGCCCGCTACGGATGCGCTCGGCCGCATCCATGACCGCTGCCCGGTGGTGTTGCCGACCACGTTCCAGGAGCACTGGCTCGACCCGGCCCTCACCGACAAGGACGACGTCCAGGCGCTACTCGCGTCGGTGCCCGATCCGGTCCTGCAGACCTACGAGGTCAGTACCGCGGTGAATTCCCCGCGCAACAACGGCCCCCACCTGCTCGAGCCCGTGGCCTGACACCGCAGCCGGATCGCATTTCCCGACCGACGGGAGCGCCGGCGACTTGCAACCTAACAATTCGACATTGTAAAGTGTGGGGCATGGCGGAGGATGCGCAGACCAGCATCGACAATCAGGCCGAGCCCACAGACACCGTGGTGCCGCAGCACACCGAGAACGGCTTCGGCACCTACGAATGGGACCCCGAGTACGGAATCGTGTTCCGCATGGACCTCGACCAGTTCGGCACCATCGGCGGCGTCCCGATCAGCCAGTACACCCCGCCGCCCCCGCCCCTGTACACACCGCTCAACCTCTCCTGAGT
>RRBB01000593.1:0-1635 GCA_006543605.1 Rhodococcus sp. WS4 | reverse complement strand
AGTGGTCTGATTCGTTAATTCGTCGGGGGTTGTTGCCAGGCGGTCGGGTCGGCGAGGTAGAGCCCGCAGGCGCAGTCGAGGGCGTCCTCGGGGGTGCCTGCGAAGTCGCCGCTGGGCAGGATCGAGTCCTGGTACTTGCCGCTGCTGGCGAGGTGGATCGCGAATCCCCACGAGCGGGCCGATCCTCCGTAACGCAGCCGCATCAGCGGTAGGACGGTGCCGTCCGGCAGTGTCGCATCGACGTAGGCGAAGGATCCTCGAAATCGGGCGTCGACGTCACGCAGTTGCGGCCAGCGGGCGCGAGCATGGTCGAACAACCGAAGGCGCAGCGAGTTCTTCGTCGATTCCGGTGGTGTCGGCACAGTGGTCATCGTGCCCGATGACCACCCGTGTCGGTCACCAACCTCGGGGGTGTCGCACGCGAAGGTTGGGGCATGTGTGGTGAATGTGCCCTGATGGTGCTGCTGTGGTGATGGTCAGTCCGTTCCAGGTCGCGTTGGACGACGTCGACCGTGTCGAGCTCGAGCGGCGGGTGCGGGCGGGCAACACCCCGCAGAAGGTGGTGCTGCGCGCGGTGATCGTGTTGCTGGCCGCCGACGGCGCCTCGAACGCGGCCATCGCCGACGAACTCGGCATCTGTGTCGATACCGCCCGCAAGTGGCGGTCCCGGTTCTGTGCCAAGGGCATCAAGGGATTGGCCGACGCGCCCCGTTCGGGGCGCCCACCGGTGTACACCCCCGCAGAGGTGGCCCGGGTCAAGGCGTGGGCGTGCGAGTTGCCGGCCGAGCACCAGCTGCCCCTGTCGCGGTGGAGCGCCCCGGAACTGGCCCGTCAGTTGCTGACCGACGGTATCAGCGCCTCGGTGTCGACGGTGCGCCGCTGGCTCACGCAGGACGCCCTCAAACCCTGGCAGTACCAGTCGTGGATCTTCATCCGGGATCCACAGTTCGAGACCAAAGCCGCTGTCGTCCTCGATCTGTATGCCCGCAGGTACGACGGCATCGAGCTGGGCGCGGACGAGTACGTGATCTCCGCGGACGAAAAACCCTCCATCCAGGCCCGTCGCCGTTGCCATGACACCCAGCCGGCCGGCAAAGGCCGTCCGATGCGAGTCAATCACGATTACCGCCGCGGTGGGGCGTTGGCGTATCTCGCGGCCTACGACGTCCACCACGCCCGGGTGTTCGGTCGATGCGAACAGTCCACCGGCATAGTGCCGTTCACCGCCCTGGTCGATCAGGTCATGACCTGCGAGCCCTATGCGTCGGCGCAACGCGTGTTCTGGATCGTCGACAACGGATCCTCGCACCGGGGCCGGGCCGCGATCGATCGGCTGTCCGCGAGGTATCCGAACGCGGTGATGGTGCACACCCCGGTGCACGCGTCGTGGCTCAATCAGGTCGAGATCTTCTTCTCCATCATCCAACGCAAAGTGCTCTCACCCAACGATTTCGAAGACCTCGATGCTGTCGAACGGCGCCTGCTCACCTTCGAGGAACGGTACAACGCCACCGCCGTGCCGTTCAAGTGGCGCTACACGATCACCGACCTGCACCGGCACCTCGAACGACTCGACCATCACGATCGAACCCTGCAAGCGGCATGACCCCCGACGAATTAACGAATCAGACCACT
>RRBB01000592.1:0-1643 GCA_006543605.1 Rhodococcus sp. WS4 | reverse complement strand
AATCGCCGGTCTGATCATCAACGGTGCCGTGCGAGACGCCGAGGCGATCACCGCGATGGGCTTCCCGGTCTTCGCCAAAGGGTTGTCCATCCGAGGAACGACGAAGGCGTACAAGGGAATCATCGGCGGACCCGTCGACATCGCCGGCACCATGGTCCACAACGGCGACATCGTCGTCGGTGACCGCGACGGCGTCGTGGTGATCCACGCCGACCAACTCGACCAGTCCCTGCACCTGGCCCAGGAACGTGAAGACAAGGAATCCACATTCCGGAAGCAGATCGCGGAGGGCGTCACCACCGTGGAACTCCTCGGCCTGACGCCCACGCTGCACGCCTACTTCCCGAACTGACCGCCTTGCCGGCCGCGGCGCGGCCACCGGCTGTCTCGGACAGAAGCGTGCGGGCCTTCCCCTCCAGTCCGGCAGGCCCAGCGCACCCCGCCAATCACCGTAGGCCCGCGCCGCCGTCTTCCGCTGGATCACGCGCTACAACACCAGAAGGAGGCATTCCACCCTCGGTCAGATCTGTCCGATCGAGTTCGAGCAGCGATCGGCTACGCTGGCCACCGCTGCATAGGAATTGGTGTCCACATCTCGGGGGGAACGCCCGTCTGGGCGTGGCTGGGGACCGGCGTCGAGGCGTTCGGCCCGCACCTTCAGGAGGATTCGATCTACTCAGCGCAGACCGCGGCAGAGGCCCTCGGAGAAAAGGAAGTCGCGGCCGTAGCCCGGCGGAACGCAACGATGACACTCGATGCGGCCGTCGCACTAGCACTCGGCGGGGAAGGTCGGTCCGAAAAGCCCCAGCGCACCCGCACGATCACTCCTGTACGAAGCGAGAAAATGAGATCGCGAACCTAGTGGCAGAAGGATTGAGCAACCGTGCCATTGTCGAATCCGTGGTGCTGTCTCCACGCACCATCGACGGCCACGTCGAACGCATCCTCACCAAACTCGACTTCACATCACGCACCCAAATCGCCTCAGGGGACGCATCCCAGAAGAGATGACGCCTGAACCGTTTCGCACTAGTGGGGCACTGTCACGTTGATCGAAAGAATAGGCGGCGAGAGTGTGATTACCCGCGGATGGGTTTCGGGAGCTGCGCCGCGCGGGGGTTACGGAAGGAGCCCGAGTCGGCGGGCGCGAGACACCGCCTCGACCCGGGAGCGGGCATCCAGCTTGCCCATCGCTTCACGCAGGTAGTGCTTCACTGTCTCGGGTTTGATCGACAGTCGTTGCGCGACTGCGGCGTTGGTACAGCCGAGAGCAATATAGGTGAGGACGTCGACCTCGCGACCGGACAATGTGATATCGGTGCCGGGAAGGTCGCCGCCACGGGATAAAACGGCGAGTTTGTCTGCGAGACCGTGCAGAGTTGTCGCGAGTGCCGAGTCCGGGGCGGTGCGCATCAGTGCCCGCAGGTCGGAGTGGATCTCGCGGATACCTTCGGTCAGCGCCGTTGCTGTGGGTGCCTGCCCACCATCGACAAGTGTGTCGATCAACTCGACCCGCCGGTCGACTTCGTCTCGAATTTTGATTTCGGTGGCGAGTCGGTCACCGGCTCGGGTCAGTATGTCGAGAATTCGACCCCCGCTCGGGGTGGCCTGACGAAGTGCGGCGTAGATGATGGCGCGCGCTC
>RRBB01000591.1:0-1644 GCA_006543605.1 Rhodococcus sp. WS4 | reverse complement strand
CCCTTTCAGGCGGTCTGGGCCGCCAGTACCCAGACTCCTGCCGTGCGGGTGAGGCCACGGCCGAGGAGGTTACGCAGATTGAGCCCGGCGGTGCGGCGGGTGAGCCAGGCGTTGTTCTTCTCGGTACCTCGGTAGCGCAGTTTGATGCGGCGGCCGCCGCGGCTGGCGATCTGGGAGATGACCCGTTCCACGTTGGGCCGGAACTTCCGGTACTTCTCCCGCAGTTCGGGCTGGGCGGCCCAGTCACGGCGGGCAGCGCGCAGCAGGTCATCTCGTTGGTGCAGAACGATTTTCCGGCCGGTCTTGGACTTCGTGCACCGCTCCCGCAGCGGACACTCGCGGCACAGCGCACCGAAGCTGGCCACCCGGGTCCGGCTGATCGGGCGAGTGTGACCGGCCGGGCAGCCCACCGTGCCCGCCTGCTCATCGACGGTGAAGTCGTCGACGGTGAACCCACCCTCCACGGGCGCCTGCAGCGGTTTGGGTTTGATCACGGCCTCGTGCCCGGCGTCGTCGATCGCGCCGCGCAGATCCCCGGTACCGTAAGCGGAATCGCCGTACCACTCCCGGGCGCCGCCCTCGCCCGTGCCGTCCGGGCCGCCGTCGTCGGCGACCGGCTCATCGGCGGCCAGGAACTTCTCCGCCAGACCCGGATCGGAGTTCTCGGTCCCGGCGGCCTTGGTGAGCGCCTCGTCGGTGATGATCCCCGTCTCCGGTTCGGCTGCCACGTGCGCCCGGTACCCGTCCCGGCGGGCCTCGGGTGACTTGCGGGTGTGCCGCGCGTCCTGGTCCACCGTCGATATCACCCGATCGGGAGCGACCTTGCGGGCGATGCGCCACCGCCCGTCGGTGCCGTCGGATCCTTCGGCGGGCTCGACATCCTGCCCGGCGACCAACGCCAGCAACGCCAACGCCGCCCGCACCGACTCCGCTGCCTCGTCCAGGTCGACCTCGGCGTACGCCTCGAGCAGCGCGTTCGCGTCGTTGACCAGCGCCGACACCAGTGCGTCCTTCGCGCCGGCCTCGTCCCAGTCGATCGACGGCTTGCCCGGCCCGCGGTAGTCGTGTCCGGTGCACACCGCCGCAATCACCTCGGCGGCACCGGGCACCAGCCGCCCGACCCGCCGGATCGCCGCGATCAGCTGGGTGATGGTGTCCTGGGTGGCGACCGCGTCCGCCACGATCGTCGAATCCACCGCGCGTTTACCGCGGCCGCGCAGGATCCCGGTCTCCTCGACGACCTTGCGCACCGCCTCGTTGATCCGCTGCGGTCGCTCCGACTTCGCCAACCGCTTCCGCCAGTACACCAGCGTGGACGGATCGAATCCCTTGTGGTCCAATGCCATCCCGGTCGCGACCTTCCACCGCAGGTCGCATCGGGCCGCCTCGGCGGTCTCCCGGTCGGAGAGATCGTATAGGGTCTGCAACACCAGAATCGAGGCCATCACCGACGCCGGGATCGACGGCCGCCCGCGCCCCGAGGGGAACAGGTCCTCGAACTCCCCGTCGGGGAACACATCCTGGCGGTGGGCGGCGAGGAACGCGAACACGCTGCCCTCCGGTACCAGATGACCGACCAACGCCGCCGCGTCCAGAAGCTCCCGATCCGCCCGCTCCACACCCTGCATGAACCCATTTTCCCAG
>RRBB01000590.1:0-1648 GCA_006543605.1 Rhodococcus sp. WS4 | reverse complement strand
GTTCAGAACCGCCTTTTCGGCTGCGTCGAGCATCTTGTCGACCTCGGGGTCACCGTCCGTGCTGCCGCCGCCACGGGAATTCGGATGCTTCGGTAGCACGTGGACGAGGCGAAGCGGCTCCTCGAACCGCCTCGCAGCGGATGCGGCCCACGACGCCGCCTCCAGAGCGCCGTCCGAACCGTCGATACCTGCCACGATCCCGCGTCGAATCCGTTCTGTGGTCATGGGGGTGCTCCTCACCTCCATTCCAGTTTGATCCAGGACGGCGCCGGCGCGCCAGAGGCAAATCGTCGATCACCTCGGAGGCGTGTTTCACCTGGGGTTTTCCGGTGTTTCGGCCGCACGGTGAACCGGAAACGCGGTTGTACCGTGTGTACAGCTGGGAGGTGGTGACCGATGCCGGATGCCCAGACGGAGCTCATGCATGCCCTGTACGAGGAGCATGCCCCCGCAGTGTGGAGGTATGCCCTGAGGCTGACCGGCGACCGTGCCCGCGCCGAGGACATCGTGCAGGAAGTGCTGCTGCGAGCCTGGAAGCATCCCGACGTGCTCGACCAATCGGAATCGTCGGCACGGGCCTGGCTGTTCACCGTCGCCCGGAACCTCGTGTTCGACGAGCACCGCAGCGCCCGCTCCCAACGGGAGATCGGAATGAGCTCGACACCCGAACGAGCTGCTCCCGACAGTTCGGACGGTGCGCTCGACGCCTGGATGATGGGCGACGCGCTCGCCCGCCTGAGCCCCGACCACCGCGCCGTGCTCGTGCTCGGTTACTACCGGGGAATGTCGACGCATCAGATCGCGGGCGAACTCGGGATACCGGAAGGAACGGTGAAATCCCGCATGCATTACGGATTGCGGGCCCTTCGATTGGCTCTGCAGGAAATGGGGGTGACCCGATGACGTTCGACGGCTTCGAGTCGCACGAGGATCCCTACGTCCGCTGGGACGCGGCGTACGTGCTGGGGGCGATGTCGCCCGCCGATCGGCGCGAATACGAGGCGCACCTCGCGCACTGCGCACAGTGCTCGCAGGCCGTGTCCGAACTGGCGGGCATGCCCGGACTGCTGGCCCTCATCACCCCGGAGGAGGCGTTCGGCACGTTGCCCGGGAACGACGCGCACGAGGACGAGGAGACACCCGCACCCCGGGTGCTGACCCAACTGGTGGGCACGGTGCAGCGGCGCCGGCGCCGTCGCCGCGCGGCCGTGGCACTCGCCGCCGCGGCCGCCGTGGTGGCCGTCGCCGTTCCCGCCGGGGTGCTGGCGACGCAGGACCGGACCCCGGCCACTTCCGCGACGGCCTTGCCCGCCCCGGACCGCGCGAACACCATCGACGCGGTGTTCACACCCGTGGTTCCGACCACGATCACCGCAAGCGCATCCGTCGCGTCGACGTCCTGGGGCACGGTCGTCTTCGTCGAATGCTCTTACAGGGAGACGTGGCCCGGCGACGGCCGGTACGGCGCCGCCACCGAGGAGTACGCGTTGACCGTCACCGATCGCGCGGGAGCCGTCACGACTCTGGCCACCTGGACCGGTGAGTCCGGTCGGACGGTGCGGCCCACCGCCACCACCAGCCTGCCCGTCGACTCGATCGCGAGCATCGACGTGCGATCCGCGGACGATCATCAGGTACTGCTGACCAC
>RRBB01000058.1:0-53005 GCA_006543605.1 Rhodococcus sp. WS4 | reverse complement strand
TGATCCGGACGGACGGCGCCCGGATGTTCCGCGTACTGGCCGACGAGGGATTCACCCACGAGTACACATCCGGGTACAGCTCGCCGGAACCGGGCCACGTCACCCTTCCGGGGCCGCATCGCATCGCGTCTCTGCTCAAACGATGGAATGCCGGCACCCACCACTACCGCGTCGAACGCGAACACCTGCAGTACTACTTGGACGAGTTCGCCTTCCGATTCAATCGACGCAGGTCAAAGGCTCGCGGGATGCTCTTCTACCGGCTGCTGCAGCAGAGCGTCAACACCGATCCCCATCCGCTCGCCGAGCTCATCGGTGGCACCGCAGCCAGCCACCATATCGAATCCGAGGACGCTGATTCACTGTCCAGCAACACTTTCGGTGAATTCTGATCAATCAGTCCACTTAAGCAGATAAGCAGTACACATGTTCGATACGGGGGTATTCGATCGGGGGGTTCGCGAGACAGTCTGCTGTCTCGTCGACGGGGAATCCGATGTGGGTCTGGTCGAGTTGATGACCGACCTCCATCGAAGCGAGTCGGTGGTGGCCGAACGGAAGCTGGCGGTGATCGCCGAGCTCTTCGTGCGCCGCACTGCCGAGGTCGAGTCCGACGGGACGTGGACGTCGACCGCGCACGAAGTGGTCGAGGCTGAGATCGGTGCCGCGCTCACCATGGGCCGAGCGGCGGCGGGTCGGCTGATCGGCCTGGGCATGTCGCTACGCACCCGGTTGCACGCCACACGCGAGGCCATGGCACGCGGTGATCTCGACATGTACCGGGTGCGCCTGATCGAGGACGCGACGGCGAACGTGAGCGACGACCGAATCGGCGAGGTCGAACAGCAACTCCTCGAACAGGTTCTGGCCCCGCCGCGCTCCGGTAAAACCGGGTTGACCGGCCGCAGACTGACGAACGCCGCCAACCGCATCATCGCAAGACTCGACCCGGCAGGGGTGCGGGCCAAGCGGGAGAAGGCGCAGGTAGACCGGTTCGTCGGAGTCAGCGCGGCAGAGGACGGCATGTGCCGAATCCTCGGTTCCATCCCTGCGGCGCAGGGTCGCGCATTCGACGCGCGATTGCGCGAACTGGCAAACACCGTGTGCCCGAAGGATCTTCGAACGTACGAACAGAGACGGGCCGACGGATTGTCCGCGCTCATCGACGGGGCCGGGTTCGTGCACTGTGAATGTGGGCGGGTCGATTGCGGCCAGCGCTCCCGCATCGCGACGACCGCGCGCAAGCCTCTCGTGCACCTCATCATGCTCGACGCCACACTCGCGGGCGGCGACGAACCGGCCTACCTCGACGGCTACGGAATCGTCGACGCGGCGCACGCACGCGAGATCGCAGCCGACGCGGATGTCGAACCGGTGCGGGCGCCGAGTTCTGTCGTCCCGACCACGTACCGTCCCGGCACCGTGCTCGACACCTGGATGCGGGTGCTGGCCGGCGGGTGCGAGTGGTTGCACTGCGATGTGGCGGCCTGGAACACGGACCTCGATCATCATCGGCCGTTCGACCATTCCGATCCCGCGGCCGGAGGTCCGACAGTGGCCGGGAACATGACCGCCTACTGTCGAAATCACCACCGGCTCAAACATTCCGGTCACTGGAGGGTGACCGCTGACGGTGGAATCGCGTTGATAGCGCCCACCGGTCACCGATACCGACCGCGGTCGTCGGGGCTCCTGGGTGCCGGACGGAGCGATGCTGGCGGACGCGACCACGATGCCGGAAGCGACCACGCCGCGGCCGCGGCCCGTCGCCGCACCCGTGCGCAGAACACCGCTGCGCGGATCCGGGCGGAGCGCCGCCGACGGCGGGCGCACCTGGATGCGGTGCGGCGCCGGTCGCCCGGTGCACGCGCACCCGAGGCCTACCCGACCGACGAACCCGCGCCGTTCTGACCGGCGGTGTTTCCGGGCCCACCGCCTGCGCGCCGAAAAGGGTTACCGTGGAATATAGGTGGTTAGCAAGAGTAAAGAACTGTCAATGTGATTGCTACGAGTTCGGACTCGGTTCGCCGCCTCGCAACTGACCATGCGCCGAAGGAAGAGCGCCAGCGACAGCCGGAGGAAACAATGTGCGGAATCGCCGGATGGATCTCGTTCGAACGCGACCTACGCGTCGAACAGTCCACCGTGGATGCCATGGCCGAGACGATGAACTGCCGCGGGCCGGACGACCGTGGCACGTGGGTCGTCGAACATGCAGCGCTCGGGCATCGAAGGCTCGCGATCATCGACCTGCCGGGCGGGCATCAGCCGATGAGCGTGGAGACCACTCGCGGCACCGTGGCGATGGTCTATTCCGGTGAGGTCTACAACTTCGGTGAACTGCGTGAGGAGTTGTACGGGCGCGGGCACCGGTTCGTCACGGGCTCCGACACCGAGGTGGTGCTCCACGGGTACCTGGAATGGGGGGAGGCCGTCGCCGAGCGTCTCAACGGCATGTACGCCTTCGCCATCTGGGATTCGCGCACCGACACCCTCGTGATGATCCGTGATCGTATGGGCATCAAACCGTTCTACTACGACAAGACTCCCGACGGTGTGCTGTTCGGTTCGGAACCTAAAGCGATCCTTGCCAATCCGATCGCCGAGTCGACCGTCACGATGGACGGGATCCGCGAGTTGTTCGCGTTCGTGAAGACGCCGGGCCACGCGGTGTGGGAGGGCATGTGCGAGGTGGAACCGGGCACGGTGGTCACCGTCTCCCGCACCGGGCTGCGCACCCACCGGTACTGGACGCTGCAGTCCCGGCCGCACACCGACGACCGGGACACGTCCGTCGCGCACGTCCGCGAACTCCTCGACGACATCGTGCGCCGGCAACTGATCGCCGACGTGCCGCGGTGCACCCTGCTGTCCGGTGGTCTCGACTCCTCCGCGATGACCGGAATCGCCGCCGAGCAGCTTGCGGAGGTCGGCGAGACGGTCCGGACGTTCGCCGTCGACTTCGTCGGCCAGGCAGAGCATTTCGTCGCGGACGAACTGCGGGGCACCCCCGACACTCCGTACGTGCACGACGTGGCCCGGCGATCCGGCACCGCGCACCAGGACATCGTCCTCGACTCCGACGCGTTGGCCGACCCCGCCGTGCGCGCGAAGGTCATCCGGGCACGCGACATTCCCATGGGCCTCGGCGACATGGACGCGTCGCTGTATCTGCTGTTCAAGGCGATCCGTCAGCACTCGACGGTGGCGCTGTCCGGTGAGTCGGCAGACGAGGTGTTCGGCGGGTACAAGCAGTTCTTCGACCCGAAGGCGCAGCAGGCCGACACCTTCCCGTGGCTCGTGCAGTTCGCCGAGCACTTCGGCGACGAGAGCAACATCTTCACTCCGGAGGTGACGGCCGGGTTGAACATGGATGCGTACGTGCAGGACTCGTATTCCTCAGCCGTGTCCGGGATCGACCGGTTGGACGGTGAATCCGACTTCGAATGGCGGATGCGGAAGATCTGCTACCTGCACCTGACGCGTTTCGTGCGGGTCCTGCTCGATCGCAAGGACCGCGCGAGCATGGCCGTCGGACTCGAGGTGCGGGTGCCGTTCTGCGACCATCGGTTGGTCGAGTACGTCTACAACACACCGTGGTCGCTGAAGACGTTCGACGGCAAGGAGAAATCGTTGCTGCGGGCGGCGACGAGGGATGTGCTGCCGCAGTCGGTGATCGATCGGGTGAAGTCGCCGTATCCGTCCACCCAGGACCCCAAGTATGCGGTGGCGTTGCAGCAGCACGGCAAGGAGTTGCTCAGCGACCCCTCGCACCCGGTGTTCGGCCTGGTCAGTGCCGACTGGCTGGCGCGGGCGGTGTCCGTCGACACCCCGCAGATCACTCAGGTGTCGCGTCGCGGACTCGAGCGCACCCTCGACCTGGCGCTGTGGCTGGACATGTACAACCCCACGATCAAACTCTCCTAGTTCAGCCCGAGGTTCCGGTAGCGGGCGAGCCGGGCCGCGAAGCGTTCGCTCTCGGGAACCCCCGTCAGCGCGCGGAGTTCGCGGGAGATGGCCTCGCCGACCCGCTTGGAGAAGTCGACGGGCTCGTCGGCGGCATCAGGGTGCTCGGGGATGATGGCGTCGATGACGCCGTCGCGCAGCAGGTCGAGTGAGCGGATGCCCTGTGCGGCCGCCATCTCGGGTGCGTGGGTGGTGTCGCGGTGGACGATGGCGCTGGCTCCTTCGGGCGGAAGCGGGGCCAGCCATCCGTTCTGCGCGGCGAGCACGCGGTCGGCGGGGAGGAAGGCGAGCGCCCCGCCGCCCGTGCCCTGACCGAGCAGGACGGACACGGTCGGAGTCTTCACGGTCACGAGGTCGGAGATGCAGCGTGCGATCTCGGGGGCCAGTCCGCGTTCCTCCGCCTCCTTCGACAGCGCGGCGCCGAGGGTGTCGATCACCAGGACCAGCGGGATCTGCAACTCCTCGGCCAACCGCATGCCTCGACGTGCCTCGCGCAGAGCGGCGGGGCCCATCGTGTTCAGGGCGGATTGGCCGGCGCGGTCCTGCCCCAGCAGCACGCATGGTGCGCCGCGGAAACGGGCCAGCGACAACAAGACCGTCCCCTCGGTCTCGCCCTGGCCGGTGCCGCTGAGGGGGACCTGTTCGGTGGCGGCGTGCCGCAGCAGGTGGCGGATGCCGGGCCGGTCGGCGCGCCGCGACAGCATCACCGACTGCCACGCGGGTACGTCGGGAATGTCGGTGGCCGGCGCCGGCTCGGTGACGTCGGGTGACGTGGGCGGGTCGATCAGCACCCGCAACGCTCGATGGACGAGCCGCCGCAGGCGGGTGGCGGGCACGACGCCGTCGATGACACCGTTGCGGTAGAGGTTCTCGGAGGTCTGCACGCCGTCGGGGAACTTCTCGCCGTACAGGGCTTCGTAGACGCGGGGTCCGAGGAACCCGACGAGGGCGCCGGGCTCGGCCACCGTGATGTGCCCGAGCGACCCCCAGGACGCGAACACACCGCCGGTGGTCGGGTTCCGCAGATACACCAGATAGGGCAGATGAGCGGCCTTGTGGGTGGCGACGGCCGCCGCGATCTTCACCATCTGCACGAACGCGACGGTGCCCTCCTGCATACGCGTGCCCCCCGACGTGGGCGAGGCGAGCAGGGGGAGACCCTCACGGGTGGCGCGCTCGATGGCGGAGACGATCCGTTCGGCGGCGGCCACGCCGATCGAACCGGCCAGGAATGCGAACTCGCAGGCGATCACCGCGACCGGGCGGCCGCGGACGGTGCCGACACCGGTGATCACCGACTCGTCGACGCCCGACTTCTCGGCGGCCTTCTGCAGGTCGGCGCGGTACTTCTCGTTCGGCCGCGCATCGACGGGCGTGGTGTCCCAGGAGACGAAGCTGCCTGCGTCCAGTACCAGCTCGAGCACGTCGTGGGCGGAGATCTTGGCGGCCATGGCCCTGAGAGTAGCGGTCGGGCCGGGGCGGGAGATGTCTGCTACGGCGGGTGACGGTCGCTCTCGGCCGCGGAACACGGCAAACAGCGCCCGGGTGGAACCCGGCAATTAACACCGAGACCGCTGCCGCGGTGTCTAAAGTCAGATGGGTTGACGCAGGCCGGGTACGAGAACGACGACATTTTCCCCGAGTGGAGCAGTCATATGGACCTCAACACCATCACCGACGTCGTGCGGCGACCACCCGACCGGCCGGGTTCGGAGTGGCGCGACGGCGACGCCTGGCTGGCCGGCGGAACGTGGTTGTTCTCCGATCAGCAGCCCCACCTGCGCCGTCTCGTCGACCTCACGACGCTCGGCTGGCAACCGCTGGTGCGGAGCGACGCGGGCCTCGAGATCGGGGCGACGTGCACGATCCGTGACCTGTATGCGTTTGCGCCGCCGGATGACTGGCGCGCCGGATCCCTGTTCGGGACGAGCTGTGAGGCCTTCCTGGCATCGTTCAAGATCTGGAATTCGGCAACGGTGGGCGGCAACATTTGCATGTCACTGCCGGCGGGCCCGATGATCACGATGACGGTCGCGCTCGAGGCGACGTACACGCTGTGGGCCGTCGACGGATCCGAGCGCACCGTCGATGCCGCCGACTTCGTCACGGGCAACCACGAGAACGTACTGGCGCCGGGTGAGGTCCTGCGGCGCATCGACATCCCGGTCACCGCTCTGCGCAAGCGTCACACGCACCGCCGCTTCACACTGACGCACCTGGGCCGGTCGACGCTCTTCATGATCGGCACTCGGACGCCCGGCACCGACGACCTGCTGCTCACGATCACGGCGGGCACCACACGTCCGATCCGCCTGGCGTTCGACGCCGCGCCCGATGCGGAGGCACTGCAGCAGAGCATCGATGCGATACCCGCGGACGAGTGGTTCGACGACCCCAACGGCACACCAGACCACCGTCGCCACCTGGCGAAGCATTTCGCCGAGGAGATCCGGACCGAGTTCGCGGCAGGAGACCGGTGATGGCGTACACGGTGAACGGCAGGACGTTCGACGAGGAGCCGAATCCCGGCCAGTGCCTGCGTACGTTCGTGCGTTCGCTCGGTCACCACGGCGTCAAGAAGGGTTGCGACGCAGGAGATTGCGGAGCCTGCACGGTGTGGCTCGACGGCGACCCCGTGCACAGTTGCATCACGCCCGCGTTCCGCGCGGAGGGGCGTGAGGTGACCACGATCGAAGGCCTCGGCTCGCCCGACGACCTGCACCCGCTGCAACGGCAGTTCCGGGACGCCCCCGGCTTCCAGTGCGGCTTCTGCACCGCGGGGATGATCATGACCTCGGCGACGTTCACCGACGCCCAGAAACAGGACCTGCCCCGAGCGCTGAAGGGCAATCTGTGCCGCTGCACCGGGTACCGGGCGATCGAGGACGCGGTGAACGGCGTCGTCGCGATCGAGGTCGCCGAACCGGGCCGGGCCGTCGGCACCAGCGTCGGGGCGCCCGCGGCCACCGACGTCGTCACGGGCCGCGCCGAGTTCACGATGGACACCGAGATCGACGGCCTGCTGCACCTGAAGGTGCTGCATTCACCGCACGCCCACGCCCGCATCGTCTCGATCGACAAGGCCGCGGCGCTCGCCGTCCCCGGTGTGCAACGCGTGTACACGTGGGAGGACGTGCCGCGGAAGCGGTTCACGACCGCGATCCACACCGATCACCTCGTCGACCCCGACGACACGTACATCCTCGACGACACCATCCGCTTCGCCGGCCAGCGGGTGGTCGCGGTGCTGGCCGACACGGTCGGCGCCGCGGAGGAGGGGTGTCGCCGGGTGGTCGTCCAATACGACGTGCTGCCTGCGGTGTTCGACCCGGAGGAGGCGATGGCCGACGGCGCACCGCAATTGCACGGTTCGGACGACCCGTTCGTCCGCGATCCGGTGCACAACATCCTGCTCGAACTCCACGGCGAGGTGGGCGACGTCGAGGCCGGTTTCGCCGAGGCCGACGTGATCCACGAGGGCACGTACTTCTCCCCGCGCGTGCAGCACGCGCATCTCGAGACCCACGGGTCGATCGCCTGGATGGAGGCCGGCCGGCTGCACGTGCGCACGAGTTCGCAGTCGCCGTCCATCGCCAAGGTCAAACTGTCCCACCTGTTCGACCTGCGTCCCGACCAGCTTCGGGTGTTCTGCAAACGGGTCGGGGGCGGCTTCGGCGGCAAGCAGGAGGTGATCTCGGAGGATCTGGTTGCGCTCGCGACCCTCGACACGGGACGGCCGGTGTGCCTCGAATACACGAGGGAAGAAGAGTTCACGACGGCGTCGCCGCGTCACCCGATGAAGCTGACGGTCAAACTCGGTGCCCGGGCCGACGGCACGCTCACCGCGTTCCAGGTGCGCAACGTGTCGAACACGGGGGCATACGGCAACCACGGCGGCGAGACGTTGTTCGCCGCCGGTGCCGCCATCTCGGCCTACCGGTGTCTCAACAAGAAGTTCGATGGGTACTCCGTCTACACGAACAGCGTGCCCAGCGGAGCGCTGCGCGGGTACGGCATGACCCAGCCCGCCTTCGCGGTGGAGTCCGCCATGCACGAGCTGGCGGTCGCGCTCGACATCGACCCGCTCGAGTTGCGGCGCCGCAACATCGTCCGCCCCGGTGACTCACTCGTCGCGATCGACGACGGTCCGGACGACGTCGTGTTCGCGGAGGACGGGCTCGGGCAGTGCATCGATCTCGTCGACGCCGCACTGAGGCGGACCGGGAACGGGCAGGTGCTGGGCGACGACTGGCTCGTCGGCGAGGGCACCGCGAGCTCGCTGCACGAGACGGCGCCCCCGACCGAACACATCTCGGAGGCGTGGGCGACGCTCGGCGACGACGGCGTGTACGAACTCGCCGTCGGCACTGTCGAATTCGGTGAGGGAACGTCGACTGCGCACGTGCAGATCGCGGCCACCCACCTCGGTACCACCCCGTCGCGGGTGCGTCTCGTGCAGTCCGACACCGACCGGACGGGCTTCGACACGGGGGCGTTCGCCAGCGCGGGCCTCTTCGTCGCGGGCAACGCCGTGTCGAATGCGTCCGCAGCCCTGCGCGACCGACTGCTCGCGTTCGCCGCCGCGCACACCGGCGTCGACGTCGGCGACTGCTCGATGGACGACGACGGCATCGTCTGCGGGAGCACGCGGGTGCCGCTGACCGAACTCCTCGACGCGGCCCGCCGGCGCGGCATCCGGTTCACGGAGGCGCGGAAGGCGTACGGGTCGCCGCGCAGCGTCGTGTCCAACACCCACGGCTTCCGCATCGCCGTCCACCGGGTCACGGGCGAGATCCGCATCCTCTACAGCGTCCATGCCACGGATGCCGGGGTCGTCATCAACCCGGCGCAGGTGCGGGGGCAGGTGGAGGGCGGCGTCGCCCAGGGCATCGGATTCGCGTTGACGGAGAACTTCCACGTCGACGCGAACGGTGTGATGGTCAACCCGAACCTGCGGAACTACCGCATCCCCACCTACGCCGACATTCCCCGCACCGAAGTGCTGCTGGTCGATTCGACGGATTCCGTCGGTCCGATGCGGGCGAAGGGAATGGCGGAGTGCTGCATCAACCCGGTGGCGCCGGCGCTGGCCAACGCGCTGGAGAACGCCACGGGTGTGCGGTATCGCGCGTTGCCGCTCACCCCCGAGCGGATCTACAGCCGAATCGGTGAGAACCGATCGGTTCCGACGACCTGAGCCGTGAGGAGAGGGCGATGGATACCGAGAAGCCCACCGAGAAGTCGACCGGCCACTCTGCGACGGTCATCATCGGGCAGAAGGTCCGGGCCGGTTCCGAGGACGCCTTCGAGGCCTGGCAGCGGGACATGAACACTGCCGCGTCCCATTACCCCGGATTCCTCGGCGCCGAGATCGCCGCACCCACCGCCGTGCAACCGGACTGGGTGGTGGTCTACCGTTTCGACTCCGTCGCTCACGTCCAGGCGTGGATTAACAGCGCCACTCGGCAGGACCGTCTGGACGCGGGGCAGCAGTACTTCGACGGCCCCGCCACCCAGCAGGTCATCAGTGGCGGCACGCGAGAGACGGATCCGCTGGTGACGGTCGTCGTGACTCATCGCGTCGCTCCGAAGCACGTCGACGACTTCCTCGTCTGGCAGGACCGACTGCGTCTGGAGGAGAGCAAGTTCGACGGCTTCCGTGGCAGCGAACTGTTCCGCCCGATCGAGGGCGTCCAGGACGAGTGGACCGCGCTGTACCGCTACGACAGTGCGGCCGACCTCGACGCGTGGCTCACGTCGGAGAACCGCCGGGAACTTCTCGCGGAGGGGGAGAAGTTCCACGACTTCGAATTGCGCACCATCGACAACTCCTTCGGAAGCTGGTTCGCGTTCGACGAGAAGGGCAACGAGGCGCCGCCGCCGTCCGAGACCAAGACGTCGATCGCGGTGTGGGTCGGTCTCTATCCCACCGTCGTGATCCTTACCCTCGCGTTGTCGCCGCTGAAGATGCCGCTGTGGCTCGGTCTGCTCATCGGAAACCTGCTGTCCAGCTTCATCATGAGCTTCGTGACGATGCCGTACTACGTGAACCGTCTGCTCGCGCGTTGGCTGCGGCCGCCCCCGGACGTCCCGGTGGCGAAGACGAACCGTCGCGGGGTCGCGGTGGTCGCCGGGGTTATGGTGTTCTGGGTCGTCGTCTTCTACTTGGTGACCACCCAGTTCTGGACCCTGCCCTGAGAAGAGAGAAATGGGTGCCTCATGTCAGCCTCGGAAATCCGGGTGAGCCGAACGATCGATGCGCCGGTCGGCGCGGTCTGGGCGGTCCTCACCGACCTCGACAACGCGGAGTCGGTTCTGAGTGGTGTCGAGAAGCTCGAACGGCTCGACTCGACGAAGTACGAAGTCGGCACGCGGTGGCGTGAGACCCGGGTGCTGTTCGGAAAGTCGTCGACCGAGGAAATGTGGGTGACGGAGATCGACCCGGAGAAGCGCACCGAGGTGAAGGCGTCGTCCCACGGCGCGGACTACACGACGGTGTTCACCCTGTCGCCCGCTGGTGACGGCACTACCCTGACGTTTCATTTCTCCGCGGAAGCAACTGGCCTCGGCGCGTTGTCGAAGCTCATGATGAAAGTGTTCGGCTCCTTCGCGCTGAAGGCCACCACCAAGGCGATCCGGCGCGATCTCGACGATATCGCCGCCGCGGCCGAAAAGCGCACCGGCTGAACGGGTCTACCGGCCGCCGAGGGGCACGGACCTCGTCGTCGCGGGGAGCGTGGGGAGTGTGCCCAGCGGCAACGGCACCACCGTCGTGGACTGCGGGTCCGGGCGGCCGAGCCCGAACTTGCGGACCTCGGTGCCGCCGGGGCCGGCGCCGCTGACCAGGAGGTCGGCGCCGGTGGCGGTGCTGGTCGTGGCGACCTGCACGCCGATGCCGGGAGGGCCGCCGGCGAACGGCGCGAACGATGCGATCTGCGTGAAGGCAACTGCGCCGTCGGAGTGATGGTTCGGGCTCTCGAGATACATGCTCGGTTCACCGTCGAGGCGCGACCCGCTCGACCACACCCGGACCGTGCCGTCTCCGCCGAGCATGCCGGTGACGATGCTCTGCGCGCCGCCCTCGGCGCCGGACACCCACCCCGTCGACAGGGACACACCGTCGTGGTAGCTCTCGTCGAACGCCAGGAACTCCGAGGTCGTTCGCGGCCCGCCGGTGTGGCCGGCATGCTCGTCCGTGGTGCCGTTCGATGCGGCGGCGGTCGGCTCGAACAGGTCGTAGCGGAACGTCTTCACCCGGGGCGCTTCTCCCGGACCCGGGGCGGTGACGATGCTCGCCCGGCCCGAGGCGGCGTCGACCATCCCGGTCGCGACCGTGACCCCGGACTGAGATCCGGGGTAGGGCGTGAAGCTCGAGAACAGTTCGGGTGCCGACCCCTTCTCGGTCGGCAGCGTCGACGAGAACACCTTCACCTGCGATTCGGTGCCGGGGCCCGTGCCGACGATGATGTTGTCGGCCAGCGCGTTTCCGTCGATGTCGGCGCCCGTGACGGTCACGCCGCCGTGGAAACCGGCGTCGAACGGGGCGAAGCGGGTCAGCTCGGAGGTGAACGGACCGGAGCCGACGTCGTTGCCGTCGTAGGCGACGACCTCCGGTGCCGCGCCCGCACCGGTCCCGGCGACGAGGTCGAGAATCATGTCGCCGTTGACGTCGGCCATCGCCACCGTCGGGGCGCCCTCGAAGGACGGGAACGGCGTGACGGCGGCGATCACCTTGTCGCCGTTGCCGTCGTGGACCTGCACGGTCGCGGGTGTGCCCGGGGTTCCCGGCACCGCCACCGCGTACGTCGACACTTCGGGGATCACGTTGACGGTGGCCATCAGCCCGTTGTCCTCATGGTTGAGGCGATGGCAGTGGATCACGAACGTGCCCGTGTATTCGGTGAACTTGGTGCGCAGCGTCACCGATGCCGGCACGAGGGCGTTCTCGTTCGCGTCCGTCACGGGTGCGGGCACGTTGACGTTGTCCTCACCCCACGGTTGCACGCCGGTCCTGGTGCCCGCGACGGGATCCACGATCTCCATCACCTGGAAGTCGTTGACGTGGATGTGCATCGGGTGCTCGTCGTTGTTGAGGTTCGTGATCGTCCATTCCTCCACCGAATTGAGGCGAGGCTGGATCAACGGGATGTTCGGGAAGGTGTTGTCGTCGAACTCGTACGTGAAGGCCTTCGGGTCGCTGTTGCTCGCCTTCTCGTTGCCGAACCCGCCGGAGACCGTCAGCGTGCGCTTCACATCGGGTGTCATCACCGACGTGTCCACGAAGGACGTGTAGGCGTCGAGGTTCTGGCCGGGCTCGAACGGCGTGGTCGTGCCGTCACCGCTGTCGGGGGTCACGTGGAGGAGGGTCTGGGTGGGGAAGGTGAAGAAGCCGTCGGCGTAGCTGATCACGGACGGGTCGACGGTCACGGTGCCCAGGACGGCCGGCGGGTTCTCGGTGCCGTTGTCGGTGTACAGCACACCGGGGTTTTTGACGGGTTTCGCGCCTTCGAGCGGCGGCATGTCGAGCACCAGATCGCCGGTCTCCGGCATCGTCACCGCGATCGCATACCGCGACCCCGGCGGGATGACGAGCCGGGTTCCGTCACCGGCCACGGGTAACTGCACCTGGGTGAACGGATTGCCGTCCTGCCCGACGACGGAGAACTTCGGATGACTGCCCGTTGCCGTTTCGGTGAGCCTGAGCGGCATGTAGGCGAAGTCGCTGATGTTCGCCAGCACCCAGATCTCCGTCTGTCCCGGCTTCAGTTTCAGGTCCGGCTGGAACTGTCCGTTGACGGTGTACTGCACGTCGCGTTCGTTGTCCGGCAGCGACGGATCCGCCGGCACGTTCGTCGTGTCACTGGTGAAGCTCTGGAGATTGCCCGGCACGAACTGGTTCTGGCCGCGATGGTTGGCCGGGGACAGTGGTCCGGCGTACCAGTTGGTGACGTACCGGGAGCCCTCCGAAGTCTCGGAGAAGTTCACCGGCGCCAGGCTCGGCGAGTACGTGCCGTCCGCGAGTTGCGTCCCCTCCGGCGGCTTCAGCGTGGACACGAACTGCGGCCAGTTCGGGTCGTTCAGCTGGTGGCCGTTGCCTTTACGGTCGAAGACGAAGTTGTACTGCAGCGCCATGTCGCGAATGGGTACGTCGTTCTGCGTCACCAGGGGAAGGTTGCCGTCGGGCCGCCCGATCTCCAGCAGCCCCGCGAGCCCCGCGTACGTCTGCTGCGCGGTCAGGGTGTGACGGTGACTGTGGTACCAGTACAGGCCGTTCGGCATGTCCTTCGGCACCGCGTAGTCGTACACGTTGCCCATCCCGGCGGGGATGTCGAGCAGGACGTTGTCGGCGTTGCCGTCCGGGCTCACGTGCAACCCGTGGGTGTGCAGGTTCAGCGGCGCCGACGCGAGGGCGGGCGGGTAGATCGGCACCTCACCGCCCGCCGGCGTGAAGGCGGGGTCGTAGAAGTCCTCGACCGTCAGGTTCTGCAGATCGTTGTCGTAGTGGATGATCAGGCGCTCGCCCGGGTCGACCCGCAATGTCGGTGCCGGATAGATGTCGTCGCCGGTGGTCGAGCCGTCCGAACTCGTGCCCTGTAGCAGCTCGTATCCGAAGAGCAGGAAGTTGGATACCGGTTGCGAGACGGTGTCGAGGTCGACCGTCCCCTGATGGGCAGACAGCCGCACCTCGAGCACTCCGTTCTCGCTCGACAGCTTGACCGGCTCCTGGTACGCGACGGGGGAGCCGTCGGGGCCGGCGTTGCCACCGCCGCCCGCAGTGGTCGGCTCGTCGGACGTGCAGGCGGCGAACATCAGCGTCATGGACGCGACCACGGCGACAGCGACCGCGACGATCGGCTTCCTGCGACGGACGACCATGGGCTTCCCCGTTCCACGACGGCAGCTGAGCAGCATCGATCGACGATTCGAAGACTACACAGGGAACTGGGCCGTGTGCTGGGGATTCGCTACCGGCCGAGCGCCTCCTTCCACGACACGACCTTGCCGATCCGCAGGATCGAGCGCTGGTAGATCTTGGCGGCCAGCACGCTGAGCGCGGCGGTGACGGCGAGCATCAGGCCGATGGTCACGACCACCTGGACGGGGGACGCCACCCCGGCGGCGATGCGGAGCGGCATCAGGATCGCGGAGAACGGCGGAATCCAGCTGAGCACGTTGCTGAGCGTGCCGTCCGGGTTGCTCACCGAGGAGAAGGCGCTGAAGAACATGATGACGATCAGGACCATCAGCGGTGACGCGGTGGCGTTGACATCTTCCTGGCGCGACACCATCGAGCCTGCCGCGGCATAGAGTACGGCGAAGAATGCGAATCCGAGCACGAACCAGCCCAGCGTTCCGGCCAGCACACCGAGAGCCGTCCCGGTGACGGTGAGGACGCCCGTCGCGAGTCCGGCGGCGACACCCGCGACACCGTAGGCGGTCAGCTGGACGAGACCCACCGCGCCGATGCCGATCACCTTGCCCCACAGCAGCTGTAGCGGGCGGAGCGTCGACAGGAGCAGTTCCACGACGCGGCTCGACTTCTCTTCGACCACACCCATGGCCACGTACATGCCGAACATCATGATCTGCATGTACAGCAGGACGACCACGGCGATCGACAGGGCCACGCGCTGCCCCTTCTCCGGGTCGGGCGGGTCGAGTGCGTCGACGGTGACGACGGCTCGGCCGGTCGCTTCGGCGAGCTGCGCGGGGTCCACTCCCTGCGCGGCGAGGGCGCCGGCCTGGGCCTGCTGCATCACGGCCGCGTCGATCACGGTGCGGAGCCCCCCACCGAGCTCGGATTCGGTGACGGCCGTGACGGATCCGTCGGCGCCGGGAACCAGTGCGACGTCGAGGTCTCCGTTGCCGACCTGGTCCCGTGCGGATTGTTCGTCCGGGAACTGGCGAACGTCGACCGGTGTCCCGACCGCGTCTCCGGTGGCGACGAGGGCCGGCGCGAGGGTCTGGTCGCCGACGAGTCCGATGGTGGCGCGTTCGTCGTCGCCGCCCGAGAACAGCGAATACGCGACGATGCCGCCCACGATGGCCAGTAGGATGATGACGTTGCTGATGACGAAGCTCTTCTTCGCCACCTGCGTGAGGAATTCGCGGCGGGCCACGAGGCCGATCGCGCGGGCGGGACTCAGTGGGGCACTCATGCCGTGACCACCTCTCGGAACAGGTCGGTGAGGGTGGGCCTGTGCAGCGAGAACTCATGCACCGGGCCCGTTTTCAGTGCGGTGTGGAGAACCAGCTGGTCGTCTACGTCGGCATCGAGCGACAGCAGGGTGCGGCCGTCGAGATGGCTGATGGTGGTGACGCCCTCGAGGTGGTGGGCCCAGCCGACGGGGGCCTCCGGTGCGTGGACTTCCAGTTGGGCGTTGCCGCCGCCACGCAGTTCGTCGACGGTGCCGACCGCCCGCATCCGGCCGTGGCTGATGATGCCTACCCGGTGGCACAGACGTTGCACGAGTTCGAGCTGATGGCTCGAGAAGATCACCGGCACTCCGGTGTTCGCCTTCTCCACCAGTACGTCGCTCATGACATCCACCGCGACGGGGTCGAGCCCGGAGAAGGGTTCGTCGAGCACGAGCACCGCGGGATCGTGGACGAGCGCGGCGGCCAGCTGGACTCGTTGCTGGTTGCCGAGCGAGAGCGCGTCGACGGTGTCGCCGACACGATCCGCGATGCCGAGGCGTTCGGTCCAGCGGGCGACCGCTTCCCGCGCCGCGGAGCGGGACATGCCGTGCAGCTCGGCGAGGTACTCGAGTTGCTTGCCCACCTTCATCTTCGGGTAGAGGCCGCGTTCCTCCGGCATGTACCCGATGGTGCGGCGCACGTCCAGGTCCACCGGCTTGCCGCCGAGCCGGACCTCACCGGAATCGGCGGACAGGACTCCCAGCGCGATGCGCATGGTGGTGGTCTTGCCGGCGCCGTTGCTGCCGACGAACCCGAAGATCTCGCCGGGGCGGACCTCGAACGACAGGTCGTCGAGTGCGACCACGTCGCCGTACCTTTTGGAGATGCCGTCGATCGTGAGGGTGTGAGACATGGGTCCTTCCCGTTCTGGAGGGCAGAGGTTGCTACGAGGTCAGGTCGTCCGAAGCCAGGTCGTCGGGATCGGGGTCGGGTTGTGTCCAGCCGAGGATCATGGCGGGCGTGCAGCCCCCGATCATCAGTGTGGTGACGACGAGTAGACCGGCGGCGTACGGCACGTTGCCGTGATCACCGTCCAGCGCGCCGACGAAGATCAGGTACAGCGCGGGAACGAGCGTCAGTATCTGAGTGACCGTGAGTCCGATCGACCGGGCGCTGTTGCGCTGCTGGATCTCCCACTCGTCGAGAGCGTCGCGCGGAGCGTCCCCCTGTCGCCCGGACACGATCTGGAGCATCGTCCACAGCGGGAAGAAGAACAGGCATGCGGGCAGCCACAGCAGCGGCCCGACGACCATGTCGAAATGACACACGATGCCGACGGCGATCATGAACACGAACGTGACCGCGAGGGCGACCACCAGGATTCGTCTGCGGCTGCGCGTCCGCCAGCCCGGTAGCCAGGTCCGGTAACGGCTTTCGTTCTGGAGGAATCTGCGTGTCCGGAACCCCTGGTACCGCTCGATCAGAGTGGTCTCAGCCATGGGAACTCTCCCCGCTTCCTGTCGTGGACGGCGGTCGGTGGGTGCGGTACAGCTCGGTGGACAGCGGGCCGAACTCGGTGCGCGAGAAGATGGCCTCCACCGGGAGTTCGAACACCCACGAGATGCGGAACGCCAGGTCGAGGCTCGGGTAGTGGTCGCCGCGTTCGAGTGCGCCGACGGTCTGGGGATTGACGTCGATGAGTCCCGCCAGCTGAGCCCGGCTCATCCCGCGCTCGGCGCGCAGGACGCCGATGCGGTTGTAGATGGGGAGGGCGTCCCCGCGCCGTACTGGGCTCATCTAACAAAGAGTTGTGAAAACCCAACAGTTTGTCAACCGTGCACAACGGCGAAGCGCGCCAAAATGACAGGTTGACCCTGGGAAATTGCGTGGCAGAGTGGAGGCGATTCGCGCGGGACGGCAGGAAAGGACAGGATTACTGACGTGACCTACACCATCGCAGAGCCCTGTGTCGACGTTCTGGACAAGGCATGTATCGAAGAATGCCCTGTCGACTGCATTTACGAAGGCGGTCGGATGCTCTACATCCACCCCGACGAGTGCGTCGATTGCGGTGCCTGTGAGCCGGTCTGTCCCGTCGAGGCCATCTTCTACGAGGACGACGTCCCGGACCAGTGGGTCGAGTACACCAAGGCGAACGCCGACTTCTTCGACGACCTGGGGTCACCCGGCGGTGCGTCGAAGCTGGGGAAGGTCGACTACGACCCGCCGTTCGTCAAGGCGCTGCCGCCCATGGCCGAGGGCGACTGACTACTCCTCGGACAGCCGGCCGCCGTCCATCCGCCACCGGCGTGTGCTGCGCGTCGAGTCCAGCATCCGCCGGTCGTGGGTGACGAGCAGCAGCGTGCCGTCGAAGTTCTCCATCGCCTGCTCGAGCTGTTCGATCGCAGGCAGGTCCAGGTGGTTGGTGGGCTCGTCGAGCACCAGCAGATTCACGCCCTTCGCCTGGAGCAGGGCCAGTGCGGCGCGGGTGCGCTCGCCGGGCGACAGTGACGCCGCCGGACGCAGCACGTGGTGTCCCTTGAGTCCGAACTTCGCGAGCAGGGTCCGCACGTCGGCGTCCGGCCAGTCCGGGACCTGCGCCGCGAAGGCGTCGGCCACCTTCTCGCCGCCCTCGAACAGGCCGCGGGCCTGATCGATCTCCCCGATGGCCACACCGGAACCGAGTGTCGCGGTGCCCGCATCCAGGGCGATCTTGCCGAGCAGCACCTTCAGCAGGGTGGTCTTGCCCGAACCGTTGGCGCCGGTGATGAGGATCCGGTCGCCCCAGTCGACCTGCGTGGTGACCGGGCCGAACGTGAACTCGCGGTCGCCGCCCCACGCCACGGTGGCGCCGTTCGCCGTCGCCACGACCGATCCGCTGCGCGGGGCGGCGGCGATCTCCATCCGCAGGTCCCACTCCTTGCGCGGCTCCTCGACCACCTCGAGCCGTTCGATCCGGCGCTGCGTCTGGCGGGCCTTCGCGGCCTGCTTCTCGGTGGACTCGGTGCGCAGACCCTTGCCGATCTTGTCGTTGTCCTTCGCCTTGCGACGCGCGTTGCGGACGCCGTGCTCCATCCAGTTCCGTTGCATCTGCGCGCGGTCCTCGAGGTCCGAGCGGGTTCCGGCGTACTCCTCGTACGCTTCCCGCGCGTGCCTGCGGGCGATCTCCCGTTCGGCGAGGTACGAGTCGTAGGTGCCGTCGTAGACCGCGATCTGCTGTTGCGCGAGATCGAGTTCCACGATGCCGGTGACGGTGCGCGCCAAAAACTCTCGATCGTGGCTTACCACCACCATGGCGGCCCGGCTCTCGGCGACGAACCGCTCGAGCTGCTCGAGGCCCACCAGGTCGAGGTCGTTGGTCGGCTCGTCGAGCAGCAGCACGTCGTATCGGGACAGCAGCAGCGACGCCAGTCCGGCGCGTGCGGCCTGCCCACCGGACAGCGACGTCATGTGCGCGTCGAGCGGCACCCCGAGCCCGAGTTCGCTCACCACCTTCTCCGCGCGCTCGGCGAGGTCGGCGCCGCCCAGCGCCAGCCAGCGTTCCAGGGCGGGGGAGTACAGGTCCTCGTCGGATTCGCCGAGGGTTTCGGCGGCCGCGTTCATGGTGTGCTCGGCCTCGGTGACGCCGGTCCTGCGGCCGAGGAAGTCGAGGACGGTCTCCCCGGCGATCCGGTCGGGTTCCTGGGCGAGGTAGCCGACGGCCGCGTCGGGCGGGCTCAGCACGACACTGCCCTCGACGTCCGCCGACCCGATCCCGGCGAGGGCGGTCAGCAGCGTCGACTTACCGGCACCGTTCGCGCCCACGAGGCCGGTCACGTCGCCCGGGGCGACGGTCAGGTCGAGGTCGGAGAACAGGGTGCGCTCACCGCGCGAAGCCGACAGTCCGCTGATACGCAGTGTTGCAGTCACCCGGAGATTATCCACTCACCGCTTGACGAGGCGGAACCAGCGGGGGTCGGCCTTCTTGAGCGGTCCCGGCATTCCCGTGGTGTCGGCGTCGACGTCCGACACGAGTTTCCACTTCTCGAACGTCCGCTCCACGTCGGAGCGGGACACGCCGCGCGGCAGTGGGCCGCGATGTCCCGGCCCGAACGCGAACATCAACAGTGTGGCGTGCGGTTCGGTCACGGTCGTGACGTTCTCGGCGTACGCGACGCGGTCGTGGTCGCTGAGCCCGTGGTAGCACCCCACGTCCAGGACCAGGTGGTACCCGCGGCCGACGGCATGCTCGAGGTCGGTGGCGTCCGCGTGCATGAACCGCACGTCGACGCCGGCCTTCCGCGCCTTGGACCGCGCCTTGTCGAGGGCCAGCTGGACGGTGTCGATCCCCGTCACCTGCCACCCCCGCCGGGCCATCTCGATGGCATGGTCACCGGTGCCGCACCCGATGTCGAGAACCTCGCCCGGCGGTGCGTCGAAGGGATCGATCAATGTCTCGATCTGGTTCCCGAAGACCCGGCCCGCTTTCACCCAGGGCGTGATCTTGAACCGATAGGCCAATGTGTACCCGAGGCCCATGTCCGCCCCTTCCACCGGGCGCGTCACCACCTGAACGCCGATGCCGTCGGATTACCCGGTCGTATCGAAACGACACCCGAAATTCCACATTCTGAGACGGCGGGGAACATCTCGTCCGGTGGCCCGGTTGCACAGTCCCATGGGTTTCAACAATGCACAGAGTCCTGTACCTACGGTCACACTCAACGACGGGAACAGCATTCCGGCCCTCGGCTTCGGCGTGTGGCAGGTGCCGGACGACGAGAGCCACGCCGCGGTCACCGAGGCGCTGAAGGCCGGGTACCGCAGCATCGACACCGCCAAGATCTACGAGAACGAGACCGGCGTGGGGCGCGCGCTCGCCGACTCCGGAATCGCCCGTGACGAACTGTTCGTCACCACCAAACTGTGGAACGACGACCAGGGTTACGACTCCACCCTCCGCGCGTTCGACGACAGCCTGAACCGGCTCGGCCTCGACTACGTCGACCTGTACCTCATCCACTGGCCGGTGCCGTCCGCCGACCGCTACGTGGACACGTTCAAGGCTTTCCAGAAGATCAAGGCCGACGGGCGTGCGCGTTCGATCGGTGTCTCCAACTTCACCCCGGCGACCCTCGACCGCCTGATCGCCGAGACGGGCGAGGTGCCCGCGATCAACCAGGTGGAGCTGCACCCGCGGTTCAACCAGGCAGACCTGCGTGCCTTCCACACCGGCAAGGGCATCGCGACCGAGGCGTGGAGCCCGCTGGGGCAGGGCACCGTCCTCGAGGACGAGTCGATCGCGAAGATCGCTGCAGCACACGGTAAGACGACTGCTCAGGTGATCATCCGCTGGCACCTGCAGATCGGCAACGTGGTCATCCCCAAGTCGGTGACCCCGGAGCGCATCCCCGCCAACTTCGACGTCTTCGACTTCGAGTTGACCCCCGACGAGATCAACACGGTCGGATCGCTCACCCGCGCGGACGGGCGGATCGGCCCCGACCCGGACACGCTCGGTTCCTAAGCCAGCTGGAAGTCCGCGAAGTCGAAGCCCGGGGTCACGACGCAACTGACGAGAGTCGGTTCGTCGCCCTCGGGCTTCGCTCGCTGCCAGTGCCGCGGCGGGACCAGTAGCTGAGGTTGCTGGCCCGCCGCGACGTCTGCACCGAGGATCTGCGCGACCGGATCCGCGGGTTCGCTTCCGTCCCCGCCGAGTTCGAGCCGCAGGGGGCTGCCCCGGTGGTACAGCCACATCTCGGCGCTGCGCACGCTGTGCCATTCCGACTGCTGCCCGGGCATCAGCAGGAACAGGATCGCGGTACCGGCCGCCCTCGGTCCCGGGTAGTCGTCCGGCAGACTCGCGGCGGGAATCGTGACGTCGCTGCGCCACGTCTCGCGGTACCAGCCGCCTTCGGGGTGCGGCGCGAGGTCGAGGGTGCGGGCCCACTCCGGTAATTCCGTCATGCCCGCCATTCTGCCGCCCACGGCGCAGCCGGAGGTGTGGTCGCTCCACACTCCGCGGCCGGGGGTGGTGTTCCACCACCCCTGGGGTGCCTTATTTCGCAGGGCCGGAGCGGCGAGAGTCGTAGGTGTTCAGAAAGCGGGGGGCACGACATCCCGCACACCAGCGACGAACAGGAGAAAACATGCTCGGAATCATGCTCGGACTCGGCGGAGCCGCAATCGGACTCGGGATCGGCGTCATGGCCCTCGGGGTCGGCCTGCTTCTCAGTGACGCGACGATCAAGCACGATGTCGGCGAACTCCCCGACTGACTCCGTGTGGGTCGACACCCGTCGGGGGCGGGTGCGGGCGCGAACTGCGGCCCGTACCCGCCACCCGCTGGCGTGGTTTCACTCCGTCCTGACCCGCAAACGCGGTATTGCCGTTCAGACACCGCCCGCCACTGCCGGCGAAGTGCTCGAACGCCTCGCCGACATGCCGCTCAGCGTGTGGACCTACGGTTTCGATCACGACTCGGTGCGGCACCTGGGCCCGATGTCGCAGGACTTCGCGACCGCGTTCGGTCTCGGTTCCAACGACCGCCGCATCGCGATGGTGGACGCGAACGGGGTGTGCATGGCGAGCATCCAGGCCCTGTACCGGCGGGTCATCGCGCTCGAAGCGGAAGTGGAACGCCTGCGGACGTAGCGTCGGCGTCCGGTGCCGAATCACGGCGGCCGCCCGGCCGCCACCAGTTGGCGTTGCCCAGCAGATACATCGTCGACGGGACCAGCACCATCCGCACGATCGTCGCGTCGATGAAGACCGCGGTCGCGAGACCGACGCCCATCATCTTCACGGTCACGTCCCCGTCGAGCGCGAACCCGGCGAACACCGCGACCATGATCGCCGCCGCGCTGGTGATCACCCGCCCCGTCGACGCCAGACCCTCGACGACGCTCCGATGCGAGTCACCCGTGTCGAGCCAGCGTTCGCGGACCCGGGAGAGCAGGAACACCTCGTAGTCCATCGACAGTCCGAACAGGATGGTGAACATCAGGATCGGCACCCAACTGGACACGGGCAGCGCGTGCGGAAGGCCGAGTAGTTCCGCACCCCAACCCCATTGGAACACCATCACCATCACCCCGTAGGCGGCTGCGACGGACAGCAGGTTCATGACGGCCGCCTTCACCGCGACCACCGGCGCACGGAACACGAACGTGAGCAGCACCACCGACAGCGCGACGACGAACGCGATCACCAGCCACAGTCGTTCCGCGAGGCGGGCGGAGATGTCGGCGAACATCGCGGTGAGGCCGGTGACGTGGACGCCGTCGGCGGCCTCGGACCGGATCCGCTGGAGCAGTTCGGTGCTGCGGGGGTCGCTGGGACCGGTGGTCGGCTGCACCGAGACGAGTGCGGCGGTCGAGTCGGAGTTCATCAGGACCGGGGTCACCGACGCCACCCCGGGTTCGGCGGCGAGGTTTCGTGTGATCGACGGAAGTTCGGCTGCCGGAACCTTGTTCAGGTCGATTGCCACCAACAACGGGCCGTTGGCGCCGGGTCCGAATTCGGCGTCGATGAGGTCGTAGGCCTGCCGGATCGTGTTGGCGGCCGGTGCGCTGCCGGCGTCCTGCGGCCACGTCCGCATGCCCAGTACCGGCGCGGCCAGGAGGAGCAGCACCCCGAGCGCCGTCAGTGCCCACAGCCACGGCCGGCGGCTCACCCGGATCGCCCACCGTTCGGTCAGCGGCGACGTGCTGTGCCGTTCGGCCCGGGTACGGGACCGCGTGCCGAGCACCCGGGTGCCCGCGAGCCCGCACAGCGCGGGCACCAGCGTGACCGAGGTGAGCATCACGATGCCGACCATCGCGAACGTGGCGTACCCGAACGACGCGTACATCGGCAGCCCGGACAGTCGCAGTCCGAACAGGGAGACGAGGACGGTGGTGCCCGCGAAGACGACGGACGTCCCGGCGGTGGAGTTGGCGGCCGCGACGGCGTCCCGGGCGGACATCCCGGACCGCAGCCCTTCGGTGTAGCGGGTGACGAGCAGCAGCGCGTAGTCGATGCCCACCCCGATGCCGACCATCGTGGCGATGGTCGGCGCGATGGTGCTGATGCTGGTGAACGCGGCCAGAATCGTGACGAGTCCCGACCCGATGCCGACGCCGACGAGCGCCACGGCCAGGGGCAGTCCCGCGGCCACGACGGAACCGAACGCGAACACGAGGATGATCAGCGCCAGGATCATGCCCACCGCCTCGGCGGTGCCCGACGGCTTGGAGATGTTCTCCGGCACCTGCCCGCCGAGTTCGACCTGCAGTCCCCGCGCCTGCGTGTCGGCCACCGCGGCGTCGAGCGCGTCGACCCCCTCACTGCCGTGGAAGTCGGTCACCGGGATGCGGTAGTTGAGGCTGATCACAGCCGTGTCGGAATCCTGGGACAGGCGCGGCGGCGACACGACACTCACACCGTTCACCTCCGCCAGTCTGCTGCCGAGGTCGGTGAGAACGGCGGGGGCGAGTGGTCCGTCGTCGGAGTGCACGACCACCCGGGCGTCGGCCCCAGACATCTCCGGGAACCGGTCACTCAGCAGATTCGTCCCCTCCTGCGACGGCAGACCGGGCACGTTGTAGTCGTCGTGGTTGGTGCCACCGAAGGCCGACGCGGCGGCGAACACCAGAGCGAGGAGTGTCAGCCAGGTGGCGATCACTCGCCAGGGGTGGGCGGCGGCGGCCGCGCCGAGGCGCGCGAGCAGGGAACTCATGGGGGTGCCTCCGGAAGCAGATGTGTTCTGTCGCCTCCGACTGTGCGCCCGGCGGCTAGTGGTCCACTTGGAACTCACTTGGGTGGGTGGTCGCCCGGGTGCGGGCGGCGGCCACCCAGGCCGGGCACCCGCAGCGTTCGGCCAGTGCGAGCGCGGCAGCGTAGTGCGTGCGGGCCGCCTCCGGACGGCCGAGGAGCAGTGCGAGGTCGCCGAGGATCGTGTCGACGGGGCCCACCGCGAACGCCGCCGTGTCGCCGCCGCCGATCTGTCCGCTGTATGTGCTCAGCTCCGCGTACACCGAATCCGCCTCGTCCCGCTCACCCAGACCCGCGACGACGATGCCGCGCAGCGACGTCATCAGCGAATGGAAGAAGTCGCGGCGGACCGGACGGTGGTCGCGCCGGACCTCCCGGGCCTGATCCGGTTTGCCGTTGGCGAGAAGGGTGAGGGCGTGCAGGTCGACGATGACGTCGGCCGCGGCGCTGTCGATGGTCGCTATCACGGGCTCGAGTTCGCCGACGCGACCCTCGGTGAGCCGCAGCGTGAACAGCGACAGTGCGAAGACGCTGTCCGCGTCGAGACCCGCCCGGGTCATCAGCTCGTGGCCGCGCACGTAGTGCTGCTCCGCCGCGCCCAGATCCCCGGTGAGGTGCGCGACCATCGCACGGCTCATCTGCCGGGTTGCCTGCGCCTGCTGGAACCGGTATCGGTCCGCCAGCTCCGACTGGATGCTCATGTGATGCTCGATCGCGGGGATGTCACCGTTGCCGGACGCGATTTCGGCCAGCATGTGGTGGCCGAGCATGGTGAACACGGGGAGCCGCGTCTCGTCACCGATCCGGAGCAGCTCGTCACCGATCACGTGGTCGCCGAGCGTGCTGGTCGGCGATCCGGTGCCGGCGTGGACGGCGCTGAGTACCAGCCCGAGCAGCACCGGATCGTCCAGGTCCCGGGCGAGGGCTTCCGCCTCCCGGACCGCGGAACCGGTGCGCTCGTGGTCCTCCGCCCCGATCTCGTGAACGAGCGTCACCAGAAGCCGGCACCGCATCGCCGGTTCCAGGTCCTCGTCCCGCAACAGCGTCTCGATCTGCTCCACCACGGCCGCGTCCACTGCGCCGTAGCGCCGATTGATCCACGGGGTCGGGGTGTCGACGAACGCGAGCGCCCGGATCGCGAGATCGGTGCGGCCCGCCTCCCGGGCGATCGCGAGTGCCCGGTTCCGCGAGCGCGACCCGGCCAGTCCGCTGCCGGCGGCCAGCTGCGTGCGGCTCAGCTCGGTGAGGAGTTCGACCCGCTCGTCCACGGTCGCGGGGGCGTCCGGAGGCAACCGGTCGGCCGCTCGCAGGGCGTTGTCGAGGAAACCGATCTCCGCATCGTGGGCGTAGCGGTCGGCCGCCTGCGCCGCGGCCGCGACATTGTGGTCGAGGGCCTGTCGTGCGGTCGTCGCGGACAGCGCCTCGGTGAAATGGTGAGCCAGAGCCGCGACGTCGTGCGGCCGCACGTCCTCGAGGGCTGCCCCGACCCGGGCGTGCCAGCGGCTTCTGCGGAGCCGGGTGAGATCGGAGTAGAGGGTATCGCGGACGAGGGCGTGCGTGAATCGCACTGTCCCGGCACGTGGTTCGCCGAGCAGCCCGGCGATCACCCCGGATTCCAGCGCGTCGAAGACGGTGTCCTCGTCGACCTCGGCGGCGCGGGTGAGGACGTCGATGTCGGATTCGCGGCCCACGACCGCGGCGAGCCGCAGGACGGAGACGGCAAGTTCGGGGAGACGGGCGATCCGCCGGCGCAGGACGTCCCGGACCCCTTCGGGGACCTCCGACGTGGCCACCAGTTCGCCCTCGCTGTCCAGGAGTCGCGCGCTCTCCTGCAGGTAGAACGGATTGCCGCCGGTCCGGTCGGCGAGTGCCTGGAGGGTGTCGGGGTCGGGGTCGCGACCCGACACCTGCCGGATCAGCTCCGCCGAATCCTCCGGTCCGAGACCGTTCAGGCGGATGCGCGTCGGTTGCAGCGACGCGAGATCGGCGAAACAGTTCTCCAGTTTCGCGTCCACCTCGTCCGGGCGGAACGCGAGGATCAGCAGGATCGGCGGCCGCTGCTGCGCCAGTCGCACCAGGATCGACAGGGTGTCCTCGTCGGCGCGGTGGACGTCGTCGAGGACGACGGCGAGAGGGCCGTGATCGCGGACGGTCCCGAGGTAGTCGGCAACGGCCCGGTGCAGGAGGAACCGGCCGCTGGGCGCATCCGCCCGCGCCGAATGAGAACGGTCGTCGGAGAGCAGCGGTGCGAGCGCGGCCGCCTCGGCACCGGGGTCGACCGTCTCGCGCAGTGCCCGCAGGATCTCCACCCACGCCCAGGCCGGCGGGGCGCCGTCCACTTCGGGGCAGCGGCCCACCGCCACCTGCCAGCCGGCGGCGTCCAGTGTCCGGCGGAACCGGCGCAGCAGCGACGATTTTCCTGATCCGGCGTCGCCGCCCAGGAGAACCACAGGTGTGCCGGGTGCGGTCGTCAGCGCGGTCAGGGTGGTCAGCTCCTCGGTGCGGCCGAGGAACAGCGGAGACGGGGTGGTGTCGACGGGGACGCCCGCGTGTGTGGGGACGGGTGCGGACGGGACGGTGCCGGTGAGGATCTGGCGTTCGAGTTCGGTCAGGCCCGGACCGGGGTCGAGACCGAGTTCGCCGGCCAACCGGTCGCGGGCTTCGCGCAACGCGGCCAGGGCGTCCGCCTGCCGCCCGCCCCGGTGCAAGGCCAGTGCCAGCAACCGCCACCCCTCTTCCCGGAGCGGGTGTTCCTGGGTGAGCGCCTGCGCGTCGAGCGCCGCGCCGGCGGCGTCGCCGGCCGCGAGGGCCGCGGCCACCAGACGTTCGCGGGCCACCACCCGCAGTTCCTCGAGCCGCGCGATCTCGGTGAGGGCCCACTGCTCACCGGCCACCTCGGCGAACGCCGGCCCGCGCCACAGGCTCAGTGCCCGTTCGAGATCGGTTTGCGCCGTGTCGGCGCCGGCCGAGCGGATCAGATTCTCGAACTCCCAGGCGTCGACACCGGACGTAGGCAGGGTGAGCGCGTAACCGGGGGCCCGGCTCACCAGGACGGTGGAGTCCGCCCGCGGAGCACGATGCGGTTCGAGGGCCCGTCGCAGGTTCGAAATGTACGCCTGAAGCGCACCGACAGCCCGCGGTGGGGGAGCGCCGTGCCAGAGGTCGTCGACGAGCCGGTCTACGGGAACCACCTCGCCGCGCGCGACGAGCAGGAGTGCGAGCACGGCCCGCTGGCGGGGGCCGCCGAGGTCCACCGCCCCCGCTTCGTCCTCCGCCTCGAGCGTCCCGAGTACTCGAATCCGCACCATCGTCCCGCAAGCGTAAGCACTAGTGGGTTCCAAGTGCTCTCCAAGACGCCGAACCGACCCTGATTGCATGACAACGTCAACTGCTCACACGACCCGCCCCGACACCCGCGAGATGGTGGTGGTCCACAACTGCTTCCGCCGGCAGTTCGCCGCGCTGCCCGCACTCGTCCGCCGTGTTCTCGCCGGTGACACCGACCGCGCCGCGGTGGTGGTGACCTATTTCGAGGAGCTCGCCACCGCCCTGCACCACCACCACACGAGCGAGGACGACCTCCTGTGGCCGAAGCTGCTCGACCGCGCGCCCACCGATGCGGCTCTGGTGCTGCGGATGGAGGAGCAGCACGAACGTATCGCGGAACTGCTGTCCCGGGCGCAGTCGCAGGGCGCCCGGTTCACGGCGGCGGCCGTGGACGGCGAAGCGCTGGCCAAGACGCTGACCGCGCTGTCCGCGGCGCTCGACGAGCACCTCGGCGAGGAGGAACAGCGCATCCTCCCGATGGCGGAACAGTTCATGACGCTCGCCGAGTGGCAGGAGATGGGCGATCGTGGCCGCGCGTCGATCCCCCAGGACCGGCTGCTCGTGTTCCTCGGCTTCATCCTGCACGGAGCGACACCCGGGGAGCGGCGAATGTTCTTGTCGGAGATGCCCTTCGCGGCCAGGATGGCGTGGGCCGTGCTGGGCCGGCGGGCATTCCGCAAGGACTACCGGCGCATCTACGGCACCGATCCGGCGGCCTTCTGACGCCGGGTCACCCTGCGCCGCAACCGGACCCGGTTGGTTCGCTCCCAGAGGCTCGGAGGCGTGCGCTCGGGATCCATCAGTTCGTTCTCCGCCAGCGGGCTGTCCTCGTCCTCGACCGTGTCCGGCTCGAACTTCTCCAGGGTTCGGCCACCGCCCCGCAAGGCCTCGACGGTGCGCAGTAGCGAGGAGGTCTCGGCGAGGGTGGTCTCGAACTGCGCGGCCGGGACGCCGAGGTGCTCGCACACGAGCTGACGGCGAATGCCGAGGATGGTCCGCCGCAACTGGTCGCCGTTCGCCGTGTCCGCGGTGACCTCGACCGCCAGGTCGCATTCCGTGTCGAACCCCATCGAACGGTTGTTGAGGTTCGACGAGCCCACGCGCAGCAACCGGTCGTCCATCACCAGCACCTTGGCGTGGACGTAGATCGGTTCGCCGCCCGCCGTGGCGGGGTAGTACACCCCGAGCCGGTTCCCGGTGTCGGCCCTCCACAGCAGGTGCAGCAACCGGCGGCGTGCGCCGTCCATCGCCCTCTGCTCGAGCCAGCCGTCGGCGTTGCGCGGCAGCACCAGGACGATCTCCGGACCGTCCGGCTCGCGCAGGCGCGCGGCGATCGCCTCGGCGAGGGTGCGCGACGCCAGGTACTGACTCTCGATGTACAGCGACCGCTCGGCGCCGGCGATCGCGGCCAGATACAGGGCCTCGATCTCCCGGACCTCGTCGCGATCGGCGAGTTCCGGCAGCGTGCGGGCGACGCCCACGTCGACGGAGCGCATCGTCGGCTCCAGCCCTTCCGGCCACGGCGTCCTCCCGGCGACCTCGTCGACCGGCGCGAGTTCCCGGCCCGTGGCCGCCTTCCACCGGGTGCGGGCGAGTTCGCCGATGGCCTTCGCCGCCTTCCCGTCGACCGCGGTGGTCGCGTCGTGCCACGGCCCGTAGCGGTTGCCGTTCGGCTGGGTGCGGTAATGGTTGTCGTCCCGGTGCTCCGGGGTGTCCCACCGGTCGACGGTCATGTCGATGCCGCCGCAGAAGGCGAGCGCGTCGTCGATGACGACGATCTTCTGGTGGTGCGCCGAGCCGACCGGGTGGGCGGCGTCGAGTTCGAAGTGCAGGCGGCGGTCCGTCACCCAGTTCACCACGAAGATCGGCGTCATGCCGCGCCCGATCGCGGCGAACGCGCCGATGTTCCACTTGAGCAGGTAGATCTCCAGATCCGGGCGTTCCCGCGTCAGCCACGCCAGGAACTTGCCGAGCCGATTGGGGCCGTCGAGCGTCTTCTCGTGCGGTTCGAACTTGATCCTCGTGTCGAAGTCCCACCCGATCAGGATGATGCGCCGGCGGGCCTGCAGCATCGCGGACTTGGCGTGGCGGAAGTAGTCGGCCGCGTCGACGATGCACGCGAGACGATCGGCGTGGGCAACCTGCCAGCACGTGTCGCCGGGAGCCAGGATCGGGCCGTCGTCGCTCATGTCTTTTCTGCTCCCCGTCTGTTTCGTTCGCCCTTCCCCTGCGGGTGGACGATTCACAGTACTGCGCCACCCCCGCCCAGCTACCGTTGAGTAGTGCGGAGGTGGTGGCGCATCGTGGCGTTGCTCGCACTGGTCAGCGTGCTGTGGGCACCAACTGTCGGTGCGGACCCTCTGCGGGCCGGATCGAACCCCGGCGCGGTCGTCGACTCGTCCGAGTTGCCGGCGGAACTCTGGCTGCGCGGCACCGGCAGCGCCTACCGGATGACCTACCTGACGACCGACCGCCACGGCATCACCCCGTGCACGGGGATGCTGTTCGTGCCGCCCGGTGCGCCCCCTCCCGGAGGCTGGCCCGTCATCGCGTGGGCACACGGCACGGTCGGGAACTCCGACGCCGACGCTCCCTCGGTCACGGGGGTCGACCCCCAGTCCTCGGACTACGTGAGCAGTTGGCTGCAACTCGGGTACGCCGTGGCCGCCACCGACTACGTGGGCCTGGGCACCCCCGGTGTCCCGCCGTATCTCGATGGGAAGGTCGCCGGGCGCAGCGTCGTCGACTCCGTGCGCGCAGCCAGGGCGATCGACCCCGACCTCTCCGCCACGTGGATGGTCGTCGGACTGTCCGAGGGCGGGCAGGCCGCGGTGTTCGCGGCGCACGCCGCCACCACGTACGCGCCGGAACTCGACTACCGCGGGGCGGTCGCGAACGGTGTGCCGTCGAACATCGAGATGGTGTCGAACTGGAGTGGACCCTGGTTTCCGCCGCAAGGTCTCGCCGGTCTCACCGTGTACATGTCGTACCTGATCGCCGGGGTCCGGGACGCGTACCCGCAACTGGACATCGACAGCTACCTCACCCCGGTCGGCAAGCAGTTCGTGGACGCGGCCCCCGAAGTGCCGTTCCGGCAGTTCGCGGCCATGACCGGGAACGTGTCGGTGGCGCAGATGCTGTCGCGGGCACTCGACGTCCCGGCACTGCAGGACGCGTTGCGTGAGTACCTCGAGGTCACGGTCGCGGGGTACGACCGTCCGCTGCTGCTGGTGCAGGGGGTCACCGACGCGTCGGTGCCGCTCCCGCTGACGGAGAAGCTCGTCTCCGAGATGCGCATGGCCGGTACGGATCTCGACTACCGGGTGTACTCCGGTGGTCACTTCGGCAGCATGTACCAGGCCGGTCCCGACCAGGCCGCATTCGTCGCCTCCCTGATCAGGTAACCGGCGCCGATCCGGTCGGCAGGCTCAGGTGACGGGTGAGTTCGCGGGCCGCGGCCTGCCCGGCCCGGTTCGCGCCGATCGTAGACGACGACGGGCCGTAGCCCACGAGATGGATCCGCGGATCCGACGCCACCTGGGTGGCCAGGCGCCCCGTCATCGTGATTCCGCCGCCCGGCCCGCGCAGACGCAACGGAGCGAGGTGATCGAGGGAACTGCGAAACCCCGTGCACCACAAGATCACGTCGACCGTCAGTTCGCGGCCGTCGGCCCACCGCACGCCGTCCGCGGTGATCTCGCTGAACATCGGTTGCCGCGCCAGCACCCCGCGTTCACGGGCCGCGCGGATCGCCGGCGTCACCGGCAGACCCGTCACCGACACCACCGACCCCGGCGGCAGACCGCGGCGCACCCGATCCTCGACGAGAGCGACGGCGTCGCGGCCGATCTCGGGTGTGAACGGCTCGTCCCGGAACTCGGGTTCCCGTCGCGTCACCCACGTGGTGGTGGTGACGCGGGAGATCTCGTCCAGCAACTGCACCGCCGAGATGCCGCCGCCGACGACGAGAACGTGCTGCCCCGCGAAGCCGTTCGCCGACGAGTAGTCCTTCGTGTGCACCTGGCGGCCGGTGAACGATTCGGCGCCGGGGTACCGCGGAATGAACGGGCGCTCCCAGGTGCCCGTGGCGTTGATCAGGCCGCGGGCCGTCACGACTCCGCGGTCGGTTTCGATCCGCAGACGCTCGCCGCGTGCGCACACCACCCGCGTGTGCACGGGCCGGTGCACCGGCAACTCGAACTGCTTCTCGTAGGTCGCGAAGTACTGGGGAACCGCCTTCGCCGCGTGTACCAGTGCGGCCTCGGGGTCGCCCGGATCGACACCGACCGTCTCGGCGAACCCGAGACCCGGGAGGTCGTGGACACCGTTGACGGTGCTCAGCGTCAGCGACGGCCATCGGAACTGCCACGCGCCGCCGGGCCCCGGTGCGTGATCGAGAACCACGAATCCCGACTCCGGTTCCACCCCGAACCGGCGCAGATAATAGGCAGCGGACAGCCCTGCCTGCCCCGCGCCGATCACGGCCACGTCCACATCACTGTTCATGTCGGTCCTCACCTCCACCCTCACAACTACCGGAGACGCGCTCGGTTGTTGCCACTATGTCTAATAGTATTTAGCGGTTTCTGGCACCGTCTGTCACCGCGAATTGGTGAGGCTGCGGATTGACTGGGAATGTCGGTCGTTGGGCCTGCCAAGCGCGGCGTCGGAGGGCCGGTTGCCTTCCCGGCGCGCCGGTTCGGGTCGCCGAATCTTTGACCCCGCGGACCGGGGCTCCTATCTGGACAGGACTGTACCGGAGGTGTACGGGAGCGATGCCAGAGAGGGCGGAGGCCTTGTCTTTGCCGGGTATCGGGCTCGACAGGGTAGGAGGTGTCGCTGGCCGATCAGAAAAAGATGGTGCGGGAGAGCGCTATTGGTGGGGTATCTCGGGTCAGCAAGGATGGAGGGGGCGCGGCCGGGTGCGCGACGACACGGGCCAGGGGCCGGTTCACGGTGTGGTGTGGCGGGATTGGTTGGCCCGACTGCGGACTCCCTCCGAGGCTAAATGTCGGAGGTCGGCGTTACAGTCGAGGTCCTGCGAGAGGTGGGGTGTCGGACCGCTGGTGGAGGGGTTGATCGATGACATCATGGCGGTGTCGGCATCGTCGTCCGGACGGTTCCGTTGCCTGTGGTCGATACGGAATCGACACTGGCTTCTCGGCGATGTGGTAAGGGGTGGGCTGGTGAGTTTCTCGGGCGTTGGCGGCTCTTCTCGGAAAGCGGACGGGCCTCGGTTCGTTCGGCTGTGCCTGGTGCCTGGCGGGCCGGCATGACCGGGCAGGGATCGGCTGCGCCGCGGCAGTTCGCGTTCACCACTCGCGCTTACATGGCGGTGGACGACGCGACCGGAGAACCGATCGGTCTCGACGACGTCGACACCCGGGTTGGGTGGCTGCTCGACCTGATCACCGCGGCCGGCGCCGAGTTGACGGCACGGCTGTGGCGGCCGGTCACGTTCGACGTCCTCGCCGCCGGTCGCGACCGGCAGGACCGCAGGCTGCCCGCACAAGGTCATGTCGCCGCGGCCCGCCTGGGGTGGAACCCGCACTACCCGGACGGGATCTATGTGCCGTCGCGAGTCACGCGTGTGGTGACCGCGCAGGTGATGGCCACGCTGCGGATCCTCGCATACCGGGATGCCGCGGTCGCGGCGCTCTCGGAGCGCTTCGATCCGGCCACCGGCCGGATAACCCCACCGACGGAACCGGGCGACTACGTGCCGTTGGGTTTCGCTCGGGGAGTGCGGCGCCAGCTCGTCGCACGCTCCCGCCGCGACGGCGGGGCACCGGTCGGCCGGCTGCGGATCACCGACGTCCAGGGTCCGCCGCAGACGAGTGCGATCGCGAGGTTGTCCGCCGCCGATCGTACGCTCGCGCAGATCACCGCGGCCGACGGTGAGCTGGTATTGACGGTGAAGCTGCCGACCTGCCCGGTCCCGGCGGGGCGGGCGCAGTGGCGGCGGGCCCGGCTGATTGCCGCCATCCCCGGGCACCTGGTCGGCAGGGATGTCACTGATTGGCATCTGCCGACCCTGGTCCTCGACCACCGGGGCCTCCTGTGGAGGTGCGCGGCGACCGAACTCGTCCCCACCGACGATCTGGGATCGGTGACCGTCGCGGTTGGGGTGGACTGGTCGCCGTCCACGCTGGGCGCTGCCGCGATCGCAGTAGAGGGCACCGGCGGGTTGACCTCGGATTACCGGGGCTTCACCTACGACGACCGCGGCCTCGGGATCAAACTCGAGCGCCTGCAGACCGAGGGGCAGATGCTGCACGCCAAGGCCGCCCGGTTGGAGAAACTGGCTGCCACCGCCCCACCTGAGGTCCGCGCCCGGGTAGAGGACAAGATCGCCGTACTAAACACCAACCGCACCGCGGTGGGCGTCAAGCGGGGCAAGATCAACCGGGAATTGGCCTTCCACTTCGCCCGCCAGGTCACCGACTACGCCACCTCCGCGGGCGCGGAGGTGATCGCGGTGGAGGATCTCACCACCCTCGAGACGCGCAAACACGGACGGGTCAACAACAATCGGGCCGCGCAGTCCGCCCGGCGCAAAGCGGTCACAGCGCTCGCGCACACCGCCACAGCCGTCGGCATCACGGTGGTGTCGGTGCCGGCCCGCGGATCCTCCGCACAATGTCCGGGCTGCGACGAACCGCTCACCCGCCCCGGCGGCTACCACACAGCGTGGTGTCCACGCTGCAAGGTCGGCGGCAACCGCGACCACGTGGCCGGGGTGAACCTGGCCAAACGCGCACTGCTCGGCAAAAACAAGGTCGCCCGGCGGCGTGGGCAGCTGCCCGCGGTCCGGGTGGCCGAGCACGCGCCGGTGCGCAAATGCCGCGACAAGAACGGTCCGACACAACCTCGGCCACGGCACCGGCGGGTCCGCCGCAGTTTGCCGCGCGCCGTGACACAGCGGATGGGGGTGACTCCGAACAGGCATGTTCCTGCACCACAAGCGTCGGTATGGGACACGGTCAAACACGAACCACCACAAGGTGATGCGGGTATCCGTGACACACGTACATCTCCGACAAGCGCCACACCAGTGGCAGACAGTATGAGACCTACGTAGACGCTGTGGTTGGCTGACAGTCGGGGCAGGGGAGAATTCGTCAGTGGACAGCAATCACGAAGAAAGCGAGTGGACATGATCGGGACGGGTCGTGACGGCGACGTCTTCACCCTCGAACTGCAACGCCCCGACCGTCGCAATGCGTTGAACACCGAGATCTGCGAACTCCTGCGGGAGGAGACGGAGAAATCCGTCACCGACGGTGCGCGGGTGATCGTCCTCACAGGGCAGGGCAGCGCGTTCTGCGCGGGCGCCGACCTGTCGGGTGACGTCTATGCCGACGGATTCACCGACACCCTGCTCGAGATGCTGCACACCATCGACTCGGTACCCGTTCCCGTCATCGCCGCGATCAACGGTCCCGCGATCGGCGCGGGCAGCCAGCTGGCGCTCGCCGCGGATCTGCGGGTGGTTGCCCCCGAGGCGCGTTTCGCCATCCCGGCGGCGAAGCTCGGGATCTCGGTGGACCGCTGGACGGTGCACCGTCTGGCAGCCCTGATCGGCGGCGGACCGGCTCGCACCATCCTGCTCGGCGCCGAGGAGGTCGGGGCCGACGAGGCGCTCGCGCACGGCCTCGCCAACAAGCGCGGCGACCTCGCCGTCGCGCAGCAGTGGGCACACTCGATCGCGCGTCTGGCCCCGCTGTCGTTGCAGCACCTCAAGATGGTGCTCAACGACGACGGCACCCAGAGCCCGCCGCCGCCCGAGCAGCTGGCGGCCCTTCATGCCGCGTGGAAGAGCTACGACGCGCAGGAAGCGCGCACGGCCCGCGCGGAGAAGCGTCCGCCGGTGTTCCGGGGTCAGTAGCCCGCTCGCCGCACCTTTCCCGCACGCGTGGTTACAGTTGTCGGGGTGAAAGCGAAGAGCGCTGTGACGACGGTTCTGGCCACCGCCACCCTCGGGTGGCTGACGCGGGCGGCGTGGGGGCTTCCCGCGCAGATCGGCGCGTCGCGTGCCAAGGTTCGTCCGTATGCTGCGACGTCGCCGCGGTACCGCGACCGTCAGTTCCACAACACCGATCCGGGCAGCACGATGATGCCCGGCACGGAGACGGGGATCTTCAAGGCCCTGATCACGCGCGGCTCGGCGGGACGCCCCCGCAGGCCGATCCCGCTGGCGACGCCCCTCGCGCCCGTCGAGGCCGCCGACGCCGCGGTCACCTGGTACGGCCATTCGAGTGTGCTCGTCGAGGTCGACGGGTACCGGGTGCTGGCCGACCCGGTGTGGAGCCGGCGGGTGTCGCCGTCCGCGATTCTCGGCCCGTCCCGCATGCACCCGACTCCCGTGCCGCTGGCCGACCTGCCCGTGCTGGACGCCATCGTCATCTCGCACGATCACTACGACCACCTCGACATGGCGACCGTGCAGCAACTCGCCGCCACCCAGAAGGCGCCGTTCGTCGTCCCGGTCGGCCTCGGCGCGCACCTGCGTCAGTGGCGGGTGCCCGAGGAGCGGATCGTGGAACTCGACTGGGACGAGTCGACCACCCTCGGCGAGCTGACGCTCACGTGCACCGAGGCCAGGCACTTCTCCGGCCGCGGGCTGGTGCGCAACACCACGCAGTGGGCGTCGTGGGTGCTCGCCGGGCCGAACCGGAAGGTGTTCTTCGGCGGCGACAGCGGCTACACGCCTAGGTTCGCCGACCTGGGCCGCCGGTACGGTCCGTTCGACCTCACCCTCCTGCCTGTCGGCGCCTACGACCCGCGGTGGGCCGACATCCACATGAACCCCGAAGAGGCGGTGCAGACCCACACCGATCTGAACGGCGGCGACGCCACCCGCGGGCTGTTGGTGCCGGTGCACTGGGCCACGTTCAATCTCGCCTTCCACACGTGGTCCGAGCCGATCGTCCGGCTGCTGGCGGCCGCGGACGAGACGGGCGCCCCGGTGGCGGTGCCGATGCCCGGGCAGCGCATCGACGCACTGAAGCCGGCGGCCCAGACACCGTGGTGGACAGCCCTGGGCTGAGTCCGGCGCGCATCCCCTCGGAGCCCAGCGTGGTTGCGTAGCCTTTGACCATGGCATACGACGAAACCGGCACCGAGAGCGTTGCGGTCGTCGCAGTGGAGGGTTTGACGGCCGCCCAGGTGGCGGAGCGGGTGGCGGCCGGCAAGACCAACGACGTTCCCGATCGGGCCAGCCGATCGGTGCGCGACATCGTGCGCGCCAACGTGTTCACCCGGATCAACGCGATCCTCGGTGTCCTCCTGCTCATCGTGCTGGCCACCGGTTCGATCATCGACGGCATGTTCGGCCTCCTGATCATCGCCAACAGCGGCATCGGCATCATCCAGGAGGTGCGGGCCAAGCGGACCCTCGACAAGCTCGCGATCGTCAGCCAGACCAAACCCGTGGTGCGCCGCGACGGGGTGGCCGTCGCGATGGCGCCGCGGGAGGTCGTGCTCGACGACATCATCGAACTCGGCGCCGGCGACCAGATCGTCGTCGACGGTGTCGTGGTGGAGGCCGCGTCCCTCGACGTCGACGAGTCCCTCCTCACCGGTGAGGCCGACTCGGTGCACAAGGACGTCGGTCAGCAGGTGCTGTCGGGAAGTTTCGTCGCCTCCGGCAGCGGCTGCTACCGCGCCACGAAGGTCGGAAGCGATGCGTATGCCGCCACACTCGCGGACGAGGCCAGCAAGTTCACGCTCGTGCACTCCGAACTGCGCAGCGGCATCGACAAGATCCTGAAATTCATCACGTATCTGATGATTCCGGCGGGTCTGCTGATCATCTACAACCAGTTGTTCTCGAGCGGCGAGTCGATCCGGCCTGCGCTGAGCGGGATGGTGGCCGCGCTCGTGCCGATGGTGCCCGAGGGGCTGGTGCTGATGACGTCGATCGCCTTCGCGGTCGGCGTGGTCCGTCTCGGTCAACGGCAGTGTCTCGTGCAGGAGTTGCCCGCCATCGAAGGTCTGGCCCGCGTCGACGTGGTGTGCGCCGACAAGACGGGAACACTCACCGAGAACGGCATGCGGCTGTCCGAACTGCGCTGCGCCGATTCCGCCGACACCGAACCGTCCCGCGCGGCGCTCGCCGCGATGGCCGCGTCCGATCCGCGGCCGAACGCCAGCGTCCTCGCGATCAAGGAGGCGTTTCCCGACGACCCCGGGTGGGGTGAGGCCACCGCGGAGGCGCCGTTCTCCTCGGCGAAGAAGTGGAGCGGTCAGTCGTACGGAGCCCACGGCAACTGGGTTCTCGGTGCGCCGGACGTCCTGCTCGACCCCGGCAGCGACATGGCCCGGCAGGCCGAGGACGTGGGGTCGTCGGGGCTGCGGGTGCTGCTGCTCGGCAGTGGCGACGTCCCGGTCGACCACCCGGCGGCGCCCGGCGTGATCACGCCACGGGCGCTGGTGATCCTGGAGCAGCGGGTGCGCCCCGACGCCCGCGACACCCTCGAGTACTTCGCGAGTCAGAACGTCACGGTGAAGGTCATCTCGGGGGACAACGCCGTGTCGGTCGGTGCGGTGGCCGGGTCGCTCGGACTGCCCGGCGGCGACCGGCCCGTCGACGCCCGCGAACTGCCCGCCGACCGCGACGCCCTCGCCGAGACCCTCGAGACGTCCACCACGTTCGGCCGGGTGCGGCCCGATCAGAAGCGGGAGATGGTGGGGGCCCTGCAATCTCGCGGCCACACCGTCGCGATGACGGGCGACGGCGTCAACGACGTCCTGGCACTCAAGGACGCAGACATCGGAGTGTCGATGGGCTCGGGCAGCCCCGCCACCCGCGCGGTGGCGCAGATCGTGTTGCTGGACAACAAGTTCGCCACCCTGCCCTACGTGGTCGGTGAGGGCCGCCGGGTGATCGGAAACATCGAACGCGTCTCGAATCTGTTCCTCACCAAGACCGTGTACTCGGTGCTCCTGGCGTTCCTCATCGGCATTACCGGAGTGCTGTCGCAGATCTTCCACTTCGAGCCCGTGCCGTACCCGTTCCTGCCGCGGCACGTGACGATCGCCGCCTGGTTCACCATCGGCATTCCCGCGTTCATCCTGTCGCTGGCCCCCAACAACGAGCGGGCCCGCTCCGGTTTCGTGCCACGTGTGATGCGCCTCGCCGTGCCGTCGGGTGTGATCATCGGTGTCACGACGTTCATTTCGTATCTTCTCGTCTACGCCGGCCCGGATCAGACGGAGACGCAGAAGGTGCAGGCGGGCACATCGGCGCTGATCACCCTCATCATGATCGCGTTGTGGGTGCTGGCCGTGGTGGCGCGGCCGTACGTGTGGTGGAAGCTGCTGCTGATCTTCGGATCCGTAGCCGGATATCTCGTCCTGTTCGCGTTGCCGTTCACCCGGGAGTTCTTCAAACTCGATCCGACCGACGTCGGTGCCACCACGTCCGCGCTCGTGTGCGGGCTCGTGGGAGTGGTTCTCGTCGAGATCGGTTGGTGGGTGACGGGCCGCATGCACGGGGAGCATCGTCGGCTGTTCGCGGTGCCGGAAGATCTGCCGGGCGTGCACTGAAGCGACTACCGCTCGCGACGATTCGAACGGTTGGCGTCGCCGAGCCAATGCTGTGAGACTGGGTGCACGGCGAGTGATCGAACTCGCTCGAAAGTGCGTGCGCATGCACCGGAGGAGGAAGAACGATGAGTTTCGTCGACACACTGAAGGGCCTGCTGGGCAAGGGGAAGGAAGCCGCCTCGCAGAACGCGGACAAGGTTCACGGCGCCATCGACAAGGCTGCCGACGTCGCGGACAGCAAGACCGGCGGCAAGTACAGCGACAAGATCGACAAGGCCGCCGACGCGGCGAAGAAGGCTGTTCCTCCGAAGGAGTGAACACTTCTCACACAGACGCGCGTGGGCCCCGGTTTCCGGACCGGGGCCCACGCGCGTCTTCGGAGTTGCCCCGCGCACGGCGGGCCGGCGCGGCAGAATCGGTGTCGTGAACGGCGTCCTGGTACTTCTCGTCATCATCGCGGCCATCGCCGTGACGAGTTTCGCGAAGCGCCGCGATCTGCAGGCCCCGCTTGTCCTCGTCACCATCGGGTCGGTGGCGTCGTTCATTCCCGGGATGCCGCGGCTCGAACTCGACCCGGAAGCCATTCTCGGTGTGGTGCTGCCGCCGCTGCTGTACTCCGCGGCGCTCAAGTTCTCGGTGGCCACGTTCCGGCGTCACCTCGCACCGATTCTCCGGCTGGGTATCTTCACCGTCCTGGCGACTGCTGTCGGGGTGGCGTTCTTCTCCAACTGGCTGGTCCCCGAACTCACGCTCGGCGCGGCGCTGGTCCTCGGCGCGGTGGTCGCGCCGACGGACGCGGTCAGTGCCGTCGCCGTCGGACGCAGACTCGGCCTGCCGAACCGGGTGATCGCGATCCTCACCGGTGAGGGACTCGTCAACGATGCGACCGCGCTGACCCTGTTCACCGTCGCCGTCTCCGCCGTCGTCGGGGCGAAGATCCCGGTCCACCCCGTGGTGTTCTTCGTCTACGAGGTGGTCGGCGGGGTGCTGATCGGGCTGGTGCTCGCGAAGATCGTCGAGTGGGTGCGCCACCGCATGTACGACTCGCCGCTGGAAACGGTGCTGGGGCTGATGCTCCCGTTCGTCGCGTACCTCGCCGCCGAGGAGGTGCACGCGTCCGGGGTGCTGTCCGTGGTTGCCGCCGGGTTCCTGATGGGGCACAAGGCCACCGACGCCTCCGTCGCCACCCGCATCCAGGAGCGGTCACTGTGGGAGAGCGTCGACCTCCTGCTCGAGATGTTCGTGTTCGCCTACATGGGTCTGCAACTGAGATTCGTCATCGACGACGTCCGCGACCAGGGCCTGCCGGTGCACCATGTCTTCTTCTACGGTTTCGCTGTTCTCGCGGTGGTGATGGCGATCCGGCCGGCGTGGATACTGCTGCACTGGCTCCGCCGCCGGGTCGGGCTCGCGATCAGGACGCCGGGCGGCTCGGTGGAACTCGGGTGGCGCGAGAGTCTCGTCGTGTCGTGGGCGGGAATGCGCGGGGTCGTCACGCTCGCCGCCGCGTCCGGTGTGCCCGTAGTGATCGCGAGCGGGCAACCGTTTCCCGGGCGCGAGGTGATCCAGGCGATCGCGTTCGTCGTAGCGGTCGGCACGCTACTGATCCAGGGCGCCACCATGCCGCTCCTGATCCGCACGCTCGACCTGGCGGATCCCGGCGAACGTGAACGCGAAGAGGAGCAGGTGAAGCTGGCTCGCGCGATCTCCCGGGAGGCGGGCGAACACGCGCTCGTCGACTTCGCCGAACACCCGCCGGAGGGAATCGACCGGTCGGAGGTCATCGACATCCTCGAACGGGTGCGGCGGTCGATGAGGGCCCGGCTCCAGGCCGAGGAGGCGGAGGACGCCGCGGAGAAGCAGCGAGCCGGAGCACTGTTCGACTACTACCGGCGCGCAGCCCTGCGCGCGCAACGGGAGGCGATCATCGCCGCCCGCGACGCGGGCACGCTCGACGACGAAGTGATGCGTAGCGTGTTGGAAAGCCTCGATGTGGAGGAGGCAGCAGCCGAGGAGCGGGTGCGGAGACGTCGCGAATGAGGTGCGAGGTGAGTGTGCGTCCGGTACGTGTCGCCCTGGTTGCCCTCGCCGGTGTCGTGTCGCTGACCGCCTGCGCCACTGACGAGGCGTCCCCGAGTCCGTCTCCGACGACGACGGTGGCCGCGCCCTCCGTACCGCCCCTGTCCCCGGCTCCGACGGGTGACCAGCGGGGCGCCTTGATCAGCCGGGAGCCCGTCCCCGGCATCGACGGGGCCGTCACCGCCCTCGGCGCGACGGCCACCCGGGTCGTCTACCGGTCGACGTCCGGTGTCGACGGCGGCGGCTCGGAGGTCGTGGGCACGGTCTTCGCGCCCGCCGGTCCCGCACCGGACGGTGGATGGCCCGTCGTCACGGTCGGACACGGCACCACCGGCGTCACCGACGAATGCGCCCCCTCGTCCTCGCCCACGCTGCTGGGCACGACGAACCTCGTGCGGCCGCTGCTGCAGCGGGGCTACGTCGTGACCGTCACCGACTACCAAGGGCTCGGCACCGACGGACCGCATCCCTACCTCGAACCGGACACTGCGGCCTACGACCTGATCGACGCGGTCCGGGCGGCGCGCAACGTGGTGCCCGAGGCGTCGACGCGCTGGGCGGCGATCGGGGTCTCGCAGGGCGGTCAGGCGTCGTGGTCGGCGGCCGAGCACGCGGCCGGGTACGGCGACGGACTCGACTTCGTCGGCTCGGCCAACCTGTCGCCCGCAGCCGATCTGTCGGGAATATTCGTCGACGGGACGGTCGATCCACTGTCGTTGCCGCAGAAGATGTTCCTGCCGTATCTCCTCGAGGGACTCGAGGTGGTGCACCCCGAGCTGAATCCGGACGACTACATGCGCGGCGCCCTCGCCGCCACCCCCGACGTCACGCTGTCGTGCGTCGCCGCGAAACTTCCCGAGAAGTGGACGGTGGCAACCCAACTCACCCCTGGCGATACCGGTCCGCGGACGGAGGCCGACGCCGAGCGCATGCGCGGATGGCTCGAGGACATCGCCCTGCCGAAGACGGGTGCGGGCGGGCCGATGCTCGTCGTGGTGGGGGAGCGGGACAACCTCATTCTGCCGCAATGGACTTCGCGGGCCGTCGACAACGCGTGCGCTCTCGGTGACGTCGTCGAGTTCGAATCCGACCCCGAACAGGGTCACGCCGACGGAAGATCCGTCCCCGGCGCGGTGCAGTGGATCGCCGACCGCTTCGCCGGCGTCCCCGCGCCGGACACGTGTGCCGAGGGAGGAACACCGTGAAGGACGCCTACCGCGCCGTCGCGCCGAAGACCCTGATCGCTCGACTGGATGCCGGCGAATGACCGGAACCGTCCTGGCCGTGGTCGCGTTGCTCGTCCTCATCCCCGTCGTCGCGTTCACCGCCGTGTGGCTGCGCGCCCGGCGCGAGCTGACGACGCCGACGGAGCGCGCCGTCCACACCACGCTGCACACCGCGTCGCTGGCGGCGAGGCCGTTGCGGAGGGGCCTCGACGAGACGTCCGCGGAGGAGGCCGCGCCGCACCTGCGCCAGCTGACCGGCGCGCAGGCGCTGGGCGTCTTCGACGCCGCCGGTGACCTCCTCGCATGGAGCGGACCGCACGAGGCCATGACCGAACAAGTGCACGACGCGGCCGCCCGCGCCGTCGACGGGGAGCGCCGGGTGCTCGTCGCCTACGGCGGCCTCGTCCGGGGCGCGGGCGACAACGCGGTGCGGGCGTTGATCGCCCAGCCCCTGCTCATCGAGGCCACCGGGGTGGTCGGCGTGCTCGGCATCGTCACCACCGAAGACCCCGGCCCGGGCATGCTCGGCGCCGTCACCGAAGTCGCCCGGTACGCGTGCAGCCAGATCGAACTCGCCGACCTCGACGCGTCCCGCGCCCGGCTCGACCGCGCTGAGGTCCGGGCGCTGCGCGCGCAGATCAGCCCCCACTTCATCTACAACGCGCTGAACACGGTCGCCTCGTTCGTCCGCACCGACCCCGACCGCGCCCGCGAACTGGTCCTCGAGTTCGCCGACTTCACGCGCTACTCGTTCCGTTCGGCGGGCGAGTACACGCTGCTGGCCGACGAACTGCGCAACATCGACCGGTACCTCACCCTCGAACGTGCCCGTTTCGGCGACGCCCTCGCGGTGAAGTTGCAGGTGGCGCCCGAGGTGCTCAACGTGGTGCTGCCGTTCCTCGCACTGCAACCGCTGGTCGAGAACGCGGTGCGGCACGGAATCGCCGGCAATCCGAACGGGGGGACCGTCAGCATCGTCGCCGCCGACGAGGGCACCGACTGCGTGATCAGCGTCGAGGACGACGGGGTCGGCATGGACCCCGAACTTCTGCGGTCGGGGTCGCTGGACGCGGTGGCCGAATCGTCGGGGGTGAAGGAGGCGGCGCACGTGGGGCTCGCCAACGTCGACGACCGGTTGCGTGCCGCCTTCGGCAACGACTACGGGCTCGTGGTGGAGACCGCACCCGGGGCGGGGACGAAGGTGAGCATGCGCGTCCCCAAATTCCGGCGGGGGATCTCGGCGTGAACGTGAGGGGTCCGTGGGACGATTGCTGTCGTTGTGAACCACACTGACGACATGGCCCCGGACGCCCCCCTCACCGTGCTGGCCGTCGACGACGAGAAACCCGCCCTCGACGAGTTGGCGTTCCTGCTGCGCGCCCAGGACGCGGTCGGGGAGATCCGGACCGCGGGAGATGCCACCACGGCGCTGCGCATACTGCGGGACGGCGACATCGACGCCGTCTTCCTCGACATCAACATGCCCGGATTGGACGGTCTGGAACTGGCCGGGATCCTCGCGAACTTCGCGTCCCCGCCGCAGGTGGTGTTCGTGACCGCCCACGACGACCGGGCCGTCGCCGCCTTCGACCTCGGTGCCGTCGACTACCTGCTCAAGCCCCTGCGCGAGGAGCGTCTCGCGGAGTCCGTGCGCCGCATCGTCGAGGGCCGCAGGCGGCGCAGCGGGGCCACCGCGCCCGCAGCGCAGGCCGACGAGGTGATCCCGGTCGAACTCGGCGGCGTCACCACCCTGGTCCACCGATCGTCCGTCGAGTGGGTCGAAGCGGACGGCGACTACGCGCGCCTGCACACCGCGGACGGTTCCCACCTCGTCCGTATCCCCATCTCGGCCTTGGAGACCCGCTGGGCGGACGCCGGGTTCCTGCGGGTGCACCGCTCGTACCTCGTGGCGCTGCCCCTCGTGACCGGTATCCGGACCGTCGGCAACGGGCTCGTCGTGTGCCTGCGCCCGCACGGCGACCACCCGCCCGTCGAACTGCCGGTCAGCCGCAGGCACACCCGGATGCTCAAGGACCGGCTGGTCCGGGCGCCGAAACAGTCGTGGACTGCGCGATGAGTTCCCCGGAGCGCGGACCGCAGCGGGAACGTGTGGTGCTCGCGCAGCGCCGCGGGGCGCGCATCGTCCGCACCCGCGTCGAGGTGCAGGAACAGACGGAGGTTGGGGACGCCATGATCCGCGGGCTCGTGCGCACCCAGCTGGGGCTGGCGATCCGCCTCGCGCTTCTCGCGGCGTCCTTGCTGTGCGCGGTGCCGCTCGTGATGTTCCTGTTCCCGGGACTGTCGGACGTGTCGGTGCTGGGGATCCGGCTGCCGTGGGTGGTGCTCGGGGTGCTCGTGTACCCGGTGCTGCTCACCACCGGCTGGATCTACGTGCGCCAGGCGGAGCGCAACGAGCAGGAATTCGCCGACCTGGTGGACGACTGAGCGTCCCGTGACCACCGACCAACCCATACCCTGGCTGACCCTGGCCGGTCTCGCCGCGGCCGCGGTCGCGACGGTGGCCATCGGCATCTACGGAGTGCGGTTGGCGCGCACCACCTCCGACTTCCTCGTCGCGTCCCGCAGCGTCGGCCCTCGGTGGAACGCCGCCGCGATCTCCGGCGAGTACCTCTCGGCCGCATCCTTTCTCGGAGTCGCCGGCCTGATCGCCAAGTACGGCGCCGACGCCCTCTGGTACCCGATCGGGTTCACGGCCGGCTACCTCGGACTCCTGCTCTTCGTCGCGGCGCCGTTGCGACGGTCCGGCGCGTACACGGTGCCCGACTTCGCCGAGTTCCGGCTCGGCTCCCGCCGGCTCCGCACACTCGCCATGCTCGTCGTCGCCGTCGTCTGCGCGCTGTACCTCGTCCCGCAATTCCAGGGGGCCGGACTTACGCTGAACATCCTTCTGGGCGTGCCCAGTTGGGTCGGGGCCGTGGTCGTCGGGGTCATCGTGATCGCCAACGTGGTGGGCGGCGGCATGCGGTCCATCACGTTCGTGCAGGCCTTTCAGTACTGGCTGAAGCTCACCGCGGTCGCGATCCCCGCACTGGTGCTGGCGGTGTACTTCTTCGCGGACGAGCACGAACTGGGATCCGACGCACCGCCCACCGTGAGTGAGCAGACCAGCGTCGACATCACCACCGACGTCGTCGTGCAGGTGTCCGAGCCGGTGACCGTCGGCGGGTCGGGGACGATCGACGGGGTCCACGCCACCGGTGACGTTCTGCTCGAGCCGGGCGAGCACCACCTCGGCGAGGGCACGACGATGATCCTCGAGGCGGGCGCCCCCGTGCCCGTCGTCGCGGGCGCGCCCGCCGACAACGCCGACTGGATCGCCCCCGGATGGGGCTTCGGCGGCGAACACCCGATGTACCAGGTGTATTCGCTGATCCTCGCCACGTTCCTCGGCACGCTCGGGCTGCCGCACGTGCTGGTCCGGTTCTACACCAACCCCGACGGCCGGGCCGCCCGGCTGACGTCGCTCGCCGTGGTCGGACTGCTCGGCGTGTTCTACCTGTTCCCCACACTCCTCGGGGTGTTCGCGCGGTTGTACGTGCCGCAACTGCTCATCACCGGCACGTCCGACGCCGCGGTCCTGCTGTTGCCCGGCTCCGTCATCTCCGGTTGGGCCGGGCAACTCCTCGCCGCGCTCGTGGCGTCCGGGGCCATCGCCGCGTTCCTGTCCACGTCCTCGGGCCTCCTCGTCAGCATCGCCGGGGTGCTCAGCACCGACGTCCTGCGCGGGCGGATCCGGGACTTCCAGATCGCGGCAGTCCTGGCCGGGGTGGTGCCGCTGGTTCTGTCGCTGGCGGTGACGTCGCTGGATCTGTCGCGCACGGTCGGGCTGGTGTTCGCGGTGGCGGCGTCGACCCTCTGCCCACTGCTCGTGCTCGGCATCTGGTGGCGTGGTCTGACCGCCGCCGGGGCGGGCGCCGGGATGGTGGCCGGCGGTCTCGTCGCCGGCTGCGCGGCCGGGGCCTCGGTGCTCGGCGGGTTCACGGACGACGCCTGGAACGGCTGGCCCGCGGCGATGGTCGCGTACCCGGCCGCCGTCAGCGTTCCGCTGGCCTTCGTCACGATGGTGCTGGTCAGCAAGGTGACCAGGCGTCAGATTCCCGCCGACGTCGGCCGGATCTTCACCCGCATGCACGCCCCCGAGCGGCTCGGAGTCGGCTCCGACCGCGAGAGGGAGCTCCGCTCCCCGTGAGTGCTTGACGAGTCCCTGCACTCCTCGAGAACGCACGGGTGGCGGAGCCGCTTGTCGCGGTCGGGTGACCGTTCGGCGCACAGTCCGGCAGCTCGCCGTGTGACAGACGCCACAACCTATTTCTGTGACTCAACTCTCACTAACGTCGGTATCCAGTTCACTTCACACGACCAAGGAGTCTGCAGTGACCACAGCCGATCTCAGTGAGGGTGCACCGCAGAAGCGGCGCGCTCCTGATGCGCAAGCCTTCGTAGACATGCAGGCGAGCCCGGAGTTCCAGGAGTTGCGACACCGCCTGCGTAGTTTCGTCTTCCCGATGACGGCGTTCTTCCTCGCCTGGTACGCGGCGTACGTCCTGCTGGCCACGTACGCGCCCGAGTTCATGGCCACCAAGGTGATCGGCAACATCAACCTCGGCATCATCCTCGGCCTCGGCCAGTTCGTGACCACGTTCGTGATCACCGCGCTGTACGTCAAGTTCGCCAACCGGGAACTCGACCCGCGCTCCGCCGCGATCCGCGACGAGCTGGAAGGACCCCTCAAGTGATCACCACGCTCGCAGTCGGCACCGACGTCGGCAACCCGCTCCTCAACATCGCCATCTTCGTGGCATTCGTCGTGATCACGATGACCATCGTGATCCGGGCGAGCCGCACCACCAAGAAGGCCTCGGACTTCTACACCGGCGGCGGTCAGTTCTCCGGACCGCAGAACGGTTTCGCCATCGCCGGCGACTACCTGTCGGCCGCCTCGTTCCTCGGCATCGCCGGCGCCATCGCCGTGTACGGCTACGACGGCTTCCTGTACTCGGTCGGCTTCCTCGTCGCCTGGCTGGTGGCCCTGCTGCTGGTCGCGGAACTGCTCCGCAACACCGGCCGGTTCACGATGGCGGACGTGCTGAGCTTCCGCCTCAAGCAGCGTCCCGTGCGGATGGCCGCGGCGCTGTCCACACTGGTGGTCTCGCTGTTCTACCTCCTCGCGCAGATGGCAGGAGCCGGCGGACTCGTCGCCCTGCTGCTGAACATCGACGGCAAGGTCGGTCAGGGCGTCGTCGTCGCGGTCGTCGGCGTGCTGATGATCGTGTACGTGCTCGTCGGCGGCATGAAGGGCACCACCTACGTGCAGATGGTCAAGGCGGTCCTGCTGGTCGCCGGAGCCGGCATCATGTTCTTCCTCGTGCTGTTCGCGGTGCGCGGCAACTTCTCCCAGCTGCTCGCCGACGCCCAGGCGACGGTCAGCACTTCCACGAACGAGGCCATCGCGGGCCGCGACATCCTCGCTCCCGGCGCCAAGTACGGCATCAGCTCGATGAGCAAGCTCGACTTCATCTCGCTCGGCATCGCACTCGTCCTCGGCACCGCGGGCCTGCCGCACGTGCTGATGCGGTTCTACACCGTCCCCACCGCCAAGGAAGCCCGCCGCTCGGTCACCTGGGCGATCGGACTGATCGGCGCGTTCTACCTGTTCACGCTCGTCCTCGGCTACGGTGCCGCCAAGATGGTCGGCCCCGACGTCATCCTCGCAGCACCCGGCAAGGAGAACGCGGCGGCGCCGCTGCTCGCGTTCGAACTGGGCGGCACCATCTTCCTGGCGATCATCTCCGCGGTTGCGTTCGCAACGATCCTCGCGGTCGTGGCGGGGCTGGCGATCACGGCGTCCGCGTCGTTCGCCCACGACATCTACGCCAGCGTCATCAAGCGCGGACACGCGTCGGAGGAGTCCCAGGTGCGGGTTTCCCGGATCACGGTCGTCGTGATCGGCCTCGTGTCGATCGTCTTGGGAATCATGGCCATGGGCCAGAACATCGCGTTCCTGGTGGCGCTCGCCTTCGCGGTGGCTGCCTCGGCCAACCTGCCGACGCTGCTGTACTCGCTGTTCTGGAAGAAGTTCAACACCACCGGCGCCCTGTTCAGCATCTACGGCGGCCTGGTCAGCTGCCTCCTGCTGATCGCGTTCTCCCCGGCCGTGTCAGGCAAGCCGTCGTCGATGTTCCCGAACGCCGACTTCGACTACTTCCCGCTCGCCAACCCGGGCATCGTCTCCATCCCGCTGGCGTTCGTTCTCGGCATCGTCGGCACCTACATCGGCCGCGGCAAGGCGGAGGATCCCGCCAAGCAGGCCGAGATGGAGGTCCGTTCGCTCACCGGTGTCGGTGTGGAGAAGGCTGTCTCGCACTGATGCTGCGCCTGTGAGTACTTGTCAACCGCCCGCGGTTAACAAGTACTCACAGGCCGTTAGGCTGCCCCCATGGCGAAACTGACAGTCAAGACCGATGTTCCTCTCAGCCCCCAGGACACCTGGGACAAGGCGTCGAATCTGCAGGACTTCGACCAGTGGTTCGTCGTCCACGACGGCTGGCGGGGCGAGCTCCCCGAGACCCTCACGGAGGGCACCGAAATCAGTTCCGTCGTGACGGTCAAGGGACTGCGCAACCGCGTGAAGTGGACGATCAAGGAATACGACGCCCCCAACCGGATCGTCCTCAAGGGTGACGGCAAGGGTGGTGTGAAGCTCGGACTGGTACTCGACGTCAAGGCGAAGGGCGATGCCTCCGAGGTGGCGTTCACCATCGAACTCGGTGGTGCACCCCTGTTCGGGCCCATCGGCTCGGGTGTCGCGAAGGCACTGAAGGGCGACATCGAGAAGTCCCTGCAGACGTTCGTCGAGCTGTACGCCTGATTCAGTCGAGGACGTGCGCGCCGCCGGTGTCGGTGATCCACTCGGCGGCAAGGGCGTCCAGCGTCCCGTCGGCGTAGAGGGAATCGACGGCGGCGGAGACGCAGGCGGTGAGCGGACTGTTCTTCTCCAGCACGAGGCCGAAGAATTCGGTGACGGCGTTCGGCCGCGGGAACTGCCCGACGAGGACACTGTCCTTCACCTCGTTGGCGGTGATCTGGAATCCGGTCGGGATGTCCACCACCAACGCGTCGATGTCACCCGCGGCCAGGGCGGCTTTGGCGTCGTCGGTGGTGGTGAAACTGACCGGCGCCTGGCGGGGTTGCACGGTCTGGGTGATGGCGTCGAAACTCGTGGACCCCACCTGCGCCCCGAGACGGAATGGTGCGAGGTCGGCGAGCGATTTGGCCCGCGCGGCGGGAGAGTTCTTCAGCGCCAGCACCGACTGCGTGACGGCGTAATAGGGCGAACTGAAATCGACCGTCTCGCGCCGGGTGTCGACGATCGTGAACTGGTCGATGGCGAAATCGAAGTTCTTCTCGCCGGGCGCCAGCGCGTCGTTGAACTCGACGGTCTCGAATTGCATCTGGTCCGGACCGTATCCGAGCTTCTCGACCACCTCCCGGGCCACGGCACCCTCGTAGCCCTTGCCGTTGGACGGGTCGCCGTCGGCGAACCACGGTTGGTACGACGGGCTGTCGGTCGCGATGGTGAACACTCCGTCCCGGGCGGTGACGCCGCTGCCCGGGGCGCAGTCGCCGACCGCGCGGGTGGACGGAAGTTTGGTGAACGCTTCGGGAATCGTCGACGCCTCAGCCTGGGTATCGACCTCCGACGCCGAGTCGGTGGTGCAGGACCCGACGAGCAGCGTCAGTGCAGCGGATATGGCGGCGACGGCTGTCTTGGGTCCTCGGTGCACCCCGCCATCTTGCCTGGCGGGTAGCGATCCGGCCAGCCAAGCGGCCGCGCGGCGCACAATATGTATGTATCGGCGGAGGGAGGTGCGCGTGGCCACTGCGGGAACTCGGCAACTGACGGTCGACGGACATCGCCTGTCCCTGACCAACCTCGGCAAGGTCCTCTACCCGGAGTCGGGAACGACGAAGGGCGAGGTGATCGACTACTACACGCGCATCGCGCCCGCCATGCTTCCGCACGTCGTCGACCGCCCCGCCACCCGCAAACGGTGGCCCAACGGGGTGGACAGTGAGCCGTTCTTCGAGAAGAACCTCGCGGCGTCCGCGCCGGCATGGTTGGAGCGCCGAGCGCTCGAGCATTCGGATCGGTCCGTGCACTATCCGCTCCTGAACTCCGTCGCAGCCCTCGCCTGGGCGGGGCAGCAGGCGGCCCTCGAACTGCACGTGCCGCAGTGGCGGTTCGACCACTCACATCGGGGGGCCGCCACCCGGATCGTCTTCGACCTCGACCCCGGTCCGGGTGTCGGGCTGGCCGAATGCGCGGAGGTGGCACGCGCCGTGCGGGACCTCGTCGCGAACCTCGGGTGGACGGCGTACCCGGTCACCAGCGGCAGCAAGGGTATTCACCTGTACGTGCCGCTCGACCGGAAACTGGCCGGATCGGGTGCGTCGACCGTCGCGAAACAGGTGGCGACGGGACTGGAGAAGCTGCGGCCCGAACTCGTGACCGCCACCATGGCGAAGGCGGTGCGCGCGGGCAAGGTCTTCGTCGACTGGAGCCAGAACAATCCGTCGAAGACCACCATCGCCCCGTACTCGCTGCGGGGCCGGGCCCAGCCGTATGTCGCGGCGCCGCGCAGCTGGGACGAACTCGACGACCCCGACCTGCGTCAGCTGCGGTTCGAGGAAGTGCTCGACCGGTGGGAGTCGGACGGCGACCTCCTGGATGGACTCGATCTGCCGATCGAGAACGATCCCGCCCTCGCCGAGTACCGCCGCAAGCGTGATCCGGGGCGGACGCCCGAGCCGATGCCGGACACGGTGGGGCCGGGGGAGGGCAACAGTTTCGTCATCCAGGAACACCACGCCCGGCGCCTCCACTACGACCTACGGCTCGAACGCGACGGGGTTCTCGTGTCGTGGGCGGTGCCGAAGAACGTGCCGACGACGACGGGGGAGAACCGGCTGGCCGTGCACACCGAGGACCACCCGCTCGAGTACCTGACCTTCTCGGGTTCCATCCCGAAGGGCGAATACGGTGGCGGTGAGATGTCGATCTGGGACACGGGCACCTACGACACCGAGAAGTGGCGGGACGACGAGGTGATCGTCCAGTTGCACGGCGAGCAGGTGGACGGCCGGTTCGCGCTGATCCGCACCAAGGGCGATCAGTGGCTGATGCATCTGATGAAGGATCAGACCCCGGGCGGGGCAGGTTCGTCGTCCGAGTTGCCGCGCGGGCTGTCGCCGATGCTGGCGAGCACCGGCACCCTCGACGGGCTGGACGAAGACGAGTGGGCTTTCGAAGGAAAGTGGGACGGCATCAGGGTGATCGCCGAGATCGGCGGCGGGCAGCTGAAGCTGACGAGCCGCGCCGGTAACGACAAGACCCGCGATTACGCGCACTTGGGTTGGCTGGCCGAGTCTCTCGGGGACCACGAGGTGGTACTCGACGGTGAGGTGGTCGCCTTCGACGAGCGGGGTGTGCCCAACTTCGGCCTGCTCCAGCAGGGCAACGAGCCGCACTTCCTCGCGTTCGACGTGCTGTACCTCGACGGGGTCTCGTTGCTGCGCAAGAAGTACACCGACCGGCGCCGCGTTCTCGAGGCGCTGGCCGCCAAGGTGGACGACCTGGTGGTTCCACCGCAACTGCTCGGGTCCGCGCAGGAAGCGCTGGACGAGAGCCGCGGCCGAGGGTGGGAGGGCGTGGTGGCCAAGCGCCGCGAATCCGTGTACCTGCCGGGCAAGCGGGGGTCGAGCTGGATCAAGGTGAAGAACTGGCGCACACAGGAAGCCGTGATCGGCGGGTGGCGCCGCGGTCAGGGCGGGCGGTCGAGCGGAATCGGGTCGGTGCTGCTCGGTGTCCCCGAAGACGGCGGACTGCGCTACATCGGACGCGTCGGAACCGGGTTCACGGAACGGGACCTGCAGGAACTCGCTTCCACCCTGGGGCCGCTCGAAACCGATACCAGCCCTTTCGTCGAAGACCTTCCCACCGCCGACCGCAAGGGTGCCGTGTGGGTGACTCCCACACTGGTGGCGGAGGTGCGGTTCATGGATTGGACCGGCTCGAAGAGATTGCGGCACCCCAGCTGGCGTGGGCTCAGGGACGACAAGACACCCGAAGAAGTCGAGGTGGAACAACCGTCATGACCGGTATCCGATTCCAATCGACCCCGGAGAACGAAATCCCCGTCTCCGTGCCGGTCGACACCGTGCTGGCCCGCACCGACGCCCTCGTGCTGTGGCTGACCGACGTTCACGTGTACAGCTGCGGCGTCGAATTCACGATCCAGGCGCGCAGACCGGAGTCCACGGTGCTGCTCGACATGTTCGGCATCGGCAAACCCGGTTCGCCGCGGAGCAGCGGGCCGTTTCTGTTCGGTGTCGAGTACGCGGACGGCAGCGTGTTCACCAACCTTCCAGGTGCCCGCATGACCGACGGATTGCACGGCGGTGCGGGCAGAGGTGGGCCCATCACCGGCGACAAGACGTACTTCCTTCAGCCCCTTCCGCCGCCGAAACGGTGGTCGATGATCACGGCGTGGCCCTACTTCGGCGTCCCGGAGTCTCGGACCGACCTCGATTCCGCGGTGTTCGCCGACGCCGCCGAGCGGGTGGAGACGCTGTGGCCGGAACCCGCCCATGCACTGGTCGAGGCCCCGGACGGTGTACAGCAGCAGCCGCCGCTGGAATTACCGCCAGGCGGCTGGTTCGAATGGGCCCACCGACGCGGTGTCGAATGATCCGGGCGGTTCGGGCGAGGGGACGTGCAGGGACGGGGGCGTGAAGATCTTCATGGGGGCGGGTGTCGCATCCGGAACCGGGTGCTCCTCGGAGACACCGGCGTCGGAGCTCGGCGGTGCCGTGCCTGCGGCGACGGCGATCCCGGCCGCGCCGATGACGGAGAGGGCGAACGCCGCGCTTGCTCCGATCGCGATGCGGGTCTTGGTGTGGGACAT
>RRBB01000589.1:0-1648 GCA_006543605.1 Rhodococcus sp. WS4 | reverse complement strand
CTCGGGAACCGGCCGGGATCCGGGGTGTCGCCGGGTGCGAATCCGGGGACCGCGGGGCTCGCGGCCGGTGTTCGTACCGGTGCGGGCGTGCGGGGCACCGGCCCGATGGGCGGGGGAATGATGGGCGGCGGTGCGGGAGCAGCCAAGGGCGGCGGTGAGGACAAGGAACACAAGACGCCCGACTACCTGATCACCCTCGACAACGGCAACGAGTTGATCGGCACACTGCCGCTCGTCTCGCCTCCCGTGATCGGCGCATGAGCATGCGCAACTGGCAGCTGCGTCCCGAACTGTTCGACGCACTCTGGGCCGCCACCGGACAGGACCGCATCCCGTACCCGTTCCGAATCGTGAGCGCGCATCCCGGGCTCAACGCATATGTGGCAGAGCAGAACCGGATTCGGGACGCCTTCGCGGGTGCCGAGCACGGCGGTCTGAAGTCGGCGCTGGGGGTACTCGCCGACCCCGAACTCTATGTCGAGATTTCCGGTTCCACCGTAGACCAGACGCCGATCCGCATCATCGGTGCGCAGGGACGGGAGTGGACAGTGATCGCGTCGCAACTTCCCGGCCGGGCACCGCAGATCGGCGGCGACGTGGTCGTGGGGACCGGGCCGGCCGGGCGGCTGGGCGCCCAGTTGATCGGGCTCATTCCGCAGAACGCCGCCGGCCGGCACCGGTTCCAGCGGCGCGACGAGGAGGACGCTCATTTCTCCCGGGGAATCCTGCAGGAGGTCAATCGGGCGGCGCCCGCTCCGCGACTCGAAACCGCCGTGCAACGCGGATACGCGGGACGCGGGAAGGTCCGGGTCTTCCGTGGTCCCCGCTACGGCACCGGCCGAGACGTCGGCATCCTGCAGTGGATCGACATCGCCGGCGACGGGCGCTACGTGATCGGCCCACACGATCACGCGACCGCGCACCCGGCGAGTCCCGAACACCTCGTCGCCGCACTCGACACCCTGATCAGGGTGGGCACCACCCCGCGAGCAGGGTCGGTGAGTGCCCGCGGTTGGTAGATTGCCACGCGCGAGCGCATCAGGTGGGGACACAGCAGGACACACGGAGGGGACACGAACATGGCGGGGCCAGAAGCACCGGAAGCCGGTTGGAAGGCATTCACCGAAAACGTCGTCGGAGGAGGCAGGCTCGAACTCGACCCCGCCGGCATCGAGCAGTGCATCAAGCTGTGCCAGGAGCATGCGGATTTGATGGGCGACCTGGCTGACAACGCTCGTCAGAAGCTTCGCGCGGCGGATCTGGGAATCGGCGAGCGTGACATCGACGCTGCGAAGCAACTGGCGCGGAAATTCGATGAAAAGGCCATTGGGGGCGGCGACATCGAATTCGCAAACACGGCGGTGGGTCTATTCGGCGCCCATCAAGCCTATGCGAAGGACATGAAGTCGATGTTCGAGGCGGTTCTTGCACGCTATAACGAGCAGGATGCGGCCATTGTTTCGAATTTGGGTTCAGTCGGAGGGAAGTTGTGAGGGGTCGGCACGGCATCGCATCGTTAGTCCGAAGTTACTGCTATGAGAACGAGCGAACCCCCGGTTGAGCTGGGGGTTCGTTGTTTTCGGTTGTGGTTGTTCTGGCTACCTGACCGTGTGGGGGATGGTGGTGTCGAGGAGTTCGAAGGCCCGTC
>RRBB01000588.1:0-1682 GCA_006543605.1 Rhodococcus sp. WS4 | reverse complement strand
CGGCGGCTGGTCGCCGAGGGGCACGGCTATCTCGCCGACATGGAGGAACTCGCCGAGTACATCGGCCATCCCCGGCTCGGCTACCTGGCGGACGGTCGCAGCGTGGCCCTCGACGCCCTGCTCGCCGGACGCGTGCTCACCCACCGGCTCACCGACGCGGAAATCTCCTCCGGCATCCTCGACGCCCACCCGGACCTGACGCCCCTGCTGCCGTTCGACGACCGCGACCCGGCCGCGGGCGGGCTGAGCACCCTCTTCCGTGACCTCGACGACGACGTGTTCGACGAGCGCGGCGTCGACGACCCGGACTGGCCGACGGACGCGGCGCTGCTGCTCGAACCGGACGCACTCGTCGAATTCCGGCCCGGTGACCTGGTCGCGCTCGCCTTCGTCGACGGCGAGCTGCGGCTCACCGCCGCGGCGGCCCCACCCGCGCCCGCACCCGATCTCGCGGTCGCGCTGGCCGACCTGGTGCCGATGGACCGCCCCGAGCCCCTGGACACCATCATCTGGCAGCTGATGGCCGACGACCGGGCCCTGTTCGCGGCGCCGACCACACCGCTCGGCGACCTGATCACCGACGCCGGATACGTGTGCGACGGCGACGACATCGCGGTCCGGGGATTCGACTTCGCCGCCCATCGCGGGAAAGCGCACGCCGCGACGGTCACGGCGGCTCATCACCTCACCGACGACGAGACGGAAGCGGTCATGGCGTTCATCGCCCTGATCGGTGTGCTCGAGCGCACCCCGGACGACGAGCGCGAGGCCGCTGTCGACGCGGTCGTCACGAGCGTGAGGGACCGGTTCGCCGGGCTCGCCCGCCCGAACGCGGCCCGCGCCGCGTTCGGCGAGGCGTACGCCACCTGCCGCGCCGGCACCGAAACCCTGCGCCTGGCGGCCGCGGTGCTCCGCGACCGCGGTCCCCGCCGGGTCGCTCCGACCGCGCATTGGCTGGCGGGCAAGGCGGCCGAACTCGACGGACGGACCGCGGACGCCGAGCGGCACTACGAGCGGGCCCTGGCCGTGGACCCGAACTGGGACGAGGCGCTCGAGGCTTTGGCCCGCTTCGCGTCCGATCGTGGTGACGCGGTGCGGGCGATCGGGTTGCTCGACCGGGTCGAGGGTGCGTATCGCGAACCCATGTACGACCTGCTCCAGTCGTTTCTTCCCGTCGACCGGCCGGATCTGGGGCGCAACGATCGGTGCTGGTGCGGGTCCGGGCGCAAGTACAAGGCGTGCCACCTCGGCAAGGCCGAGCACCCACTCGAGCAGCGGGCTGGGTGGCTGTACCAGAAGGCGGGCTCGTTCGCGCAGGGCATCGAGTGGCGACCGCTGCTGATCTCGCTCGCCCAGATTCGGTCCGCGCACGACGACGATCCGTTCGCGCTGTATCACGCGCTCGACGACCCGCTGGTCGCGCATGTGGTGATGTTCGAATGCGGAGCCTTCGCGCGGTTCGTCGCCGAGCGCGGCGTGCTACTGCCCGCGGACGAACTGCTCCTCGCGCAGCAGTGGTTGCTCGCCGAGCGGTCGGTGCACGAGGTGGAGGCGGTGCGTCCGGGCGAGGGACTGACCCTGCGCGACGTCCGCACCGGCGACCGCCTGGAGGTCACCGAGCGGACCGCCAGCAGGCAGTTGCGGGCCGGCGACTTCTTCTGCGCCCGAGTGGTTCCCGCCGG
>RRBB01000587.1:0-1685 GCA_006543605.1 Rhodococcus sp. WS4 | reverse complement strand
CGGTCTAGTTCCCCAGGGGCGCTGCCCCGCCGTGGTGAAGGAAAATGTGGTGTTCGGGTCACCGTGGGTGCGTGCTCCTTCGTGGCTGTCGTTGCCGGGGGCCCTGGTGCGATCGACGCGGGTCGGGGGACACTTGCACAGTGTGTTCCGGTCGACCCCGGACGCTCTACGGTGCCGGTGAGCCCGTGGTCTAGTTTGGTGGTGGAGGGCACAAGTTTTGTCCGCGGGAACCGTGGATTGTTGCCTTCGAGCACGAGTGTCAGAATCCTGTATCTACCCCGCCCTCCCCGGAACATGCATCCACACAGTCGAATGCGTATCGGGCCGAGGCCCGGGAACGGTGGTCGGTGATGGACGTGGTGCACCCGCGGTGCGCGGGAATCGATATCTCCAAGACGGACGCGAAGGTGTGCGTGCGGATCCAGGGCCGCGGCAGCAAACGCACCGCGTCGACGGTGACCACGTGGGGCGCGATGACCAACCAGATCCTCGCGCTGCGCGAGCACCTGCTCGAACAGAAGGTCACCTGCGTGGTGATGGAGGCCACCAGCGATTACTGGCGTCCGTTCTACTACCTCCTCGAAGAGCACCTGGAGGTGATGCTGGTCAACGCCCGTGAGGTCCGCAACGTCCCGGGCCGCAAAACCGACGTCTCCGACGCCGCCTGGCTCGCCGATCTCGGGGCCCATGGGCTGGTGCGCGCCTCGTTCGTGCCACCGGAACCGATCCGCATCCTGCGGGACCTGACCCGCGCCCGCACCGTGATCACCCAGGAACGCACCCGGGAGATCCACCGGCTCGAGCACCTGCTCGAGGACGCCGGGATCAAGTTGTCCTCGGTCGCCACCGACATCACCGGGGTCTCCGGTCGGCTGATGCTCGAGGCCCTCATCGACGGATCCGACGACCCGGCGGCCATCGCCGATCTCGCGAAACGGCGGCTGCGAGTGAAGATCCCGGCATTGACCGAGGCCCTCACCGGGCACTTCACCGCCCACCACGCGTTCATGACCCGGCTGTTCCTCGACCGGATCGACGCCCACACCGCCGACATCGACCGGCTCTCCGCCCGCATCGACGAGGCGATCGAACCTTTTCGCGCGGCCCGGGACCTGCTGACCAGCATCCCGGGCTTCTCGACGACCGTCGCTGAGATCGTGGTCGCCGAGACCGGTGGCGACATGCGGATCTTCCCCACCGCGGGTCATCTGGCCTCCTGGGCCGGGACCGCACCCGGCTCGCACGAGTCCGCCGGCCGGGTCAAGTCGACGAAGACCCGACCCGGCAACCGGTACCTCAAGGGCGCCCTCGGCACCGCGGCGCTGTCCGTGTCCCGCTCGAAGGGCACCTACTTCTCGGCGAAGTACCGACGCATCGCCCCCCGACGGGGCCCGATGAAGGCGCTCGTCGCCGTCGAGCATTCCATGCTCCTCGCCGTCTGGAACATGCTCAGCAACGGCGACCTCTACCGCGACCCCGGGGCCGACTACTTCACCCGACGCACCCCCACCAAGACAAGGGCCCGCGCGGTAGCCCAGCTCGAGGCGCTCGGCTACCGCGTCACCCTCGCGCCCCTCCCCGACACCGCATAACCACAACCCCGCCGGACCACGCCACCCCATCGGACATCGGCGGGTCGCCTACCCCTGTCCTCACCCGCGGTGGTCACCTAATTTTCGTGTCAG
>RRBB01000586.1:0-1686 GCA_006543605.1 Rhodococcus sp. WS4 | reverse complement strand
TGCACCTGATCTGCGACAACTGAGTAAGGTGATCATGTACCGCCCCGGGCCGTGGTCTGACCCGTGCGACAACCGGCATGATGCCTTCGCGTAGATCTGTCGGCCAGGATCCGGGGTGGTACATGCTGCCGCCGGACCAGACGGGGACGTGTCCCGATAGGGGCCTTGCCGTGAATAGGGCACCATCTCAGTTCTGACCGTCCACGACGGCCCGGCGAACCATCCGTTCGAGTCCTCGAGGAGATCAGACGACCGTGCCTCATATCGCCCACGCAGCCGACCAGCACCAGGACGACGACATCGCCGATGAGGTCGTTCTCGGCGTGGACACACACAAAGACCTGCACGTTGCGGCCGTCGTCACCTCCCTCGGCGCGCTGGTGGACACGCACTGCTTCCCCACCACCGCGGCCGGATACCGGCAGCTGTTGGTCTGGGCGCGCACGCTCGGCACGGTACGACAGGCCGGGGTGGAGTGCACCGGTTCCTACGGCGCGGCACTCGCTCGGCACCTGCGGTCCGAAGGCGTCGAGGTGATCGAGGTCAACCAGCCCGACAAGGCGACCCGTCGACGACGCGGCAAGACCGATGCCATCGACGCCGAAGCGGCCGCCCACGCGGTGCTGGCAGGCCGCGCCACGGCCAGCGCGAAGGCCGGCGACGGTCCGGTCGAAATGATCCGAATGTTCAAGCTGGCCAAGACATCTGCCACCAAGGGGCGCACCCAGGCCATCAACCAACTGAAGGCCGTGCTCGTCGCCGCCGACACGGACCTGCGCGAATCACTGTCCGGGTTGAGCAACACCCTGCTCTTCCGGCGCTGCGCGGAACTCGATGCCGGGACTCCCCACGATGTCACCACCGCCGCGATCTACACGCTGCGACTGCTGGCCCGCCGAATCCTCGAGTTGGGCACCGAAATCCGCGACCTGGAACGCCGGATCACCGATGTCATCGCCGGCCATGCCCCGAAACTGCTGGAGCGCCGCGGCATCGGCCCCGACAGCGCAGCAGCGTTACTCATCACCGCCGGCGACAACCCCGACCGACTGCACAGCGAGGCATCCTTCGCCGCCCTGTGCGGCGTCAATCCGGTCAACGCATCCTCCGGCAAGACCACACGTCGCCGCCTCAACCGCGGCGGCGACCGGCAGGCCAACGCCGCGCTGTACCGCATCACCCTGTCCCGCCTGCGCTGGGATGCCCGGACAGGGGACTACCTGGCACGACGCATCGCCGAAGGCAAGAGCCGCCGGGAGGTGATCCGGTGCCTCAAACGCTACATCGCCCGAGAGATCTACCAAATCATCAGCGAACCCCGGCCCGACGCCACCACACAGTGTGCGGCCGCTTGACATCCATAGGGGCATCTACGCCACCCACAAGACCCCGGCGATCAAGACCTGGCTGGCCGCCCACCCGCGGTTCCATCTGCATTTCACCCCGACCAGCGGTTCCTGGTTGAACCTCGTCGAACGCTGGTTCGGCGAGCTGACCAACCGCAAGCTCCGCCGATCCACCCACCGCAGCGTGAAAGAACTCGAGACCGACGTCGAAGCCTGGATCGACGCATGGAACGACGACCCAAAACCCTTCGTGTGGACCAAAACCGCAGACGAAATCCTGGACAACCTCGCCAACTACTGCACGCGAATTAATCAACTGAACAACGACTCAGGACACTAG
>RRBB01000585.1:0-1707 GCA_006543605.1 Rhodococcus sp. WS4 | reverse complement strand
GATCTGTGGGACGTCTCGTCGGTGGCGGGGCATCTGCTTCCCGAGGGCAGTGTGTTCTCGTTCCTCGCCGAGCACCGATACGAGCTGTTCCCGCCCGAGCTGTTCACCGACCTGTTCCCCTCCACCCGCGGACGTCCCTCCCTGGCCCCCGAGGTCGTCGCATCGGTGCTGGTGCTCCAGGCCCTGCACGGTCTCTCCGACCGGGCTGCCGCCGAGGCGGTCACCTTCGATTTGCGGTGGAAGGCCGCCTGCGGGCTCCCGGTCGACGGGGCCGCGTTCCATCCGACGGTGCTCACCTACTGGCGTAAACGCCTGGCCGCCTCCGCGCGCCCGAACCGCATCTTCGAGGTGGTCAGGGAGGTGATCGCCGACACCGGTGTGCTGAAGGGACGCACCCGGCGGGCACTGGATTCGACCGTGCTCGATGACGCGGTCGCCACCCAGGACACCGTCACCCAGTTGGTCGCGGCGATCCGCCGGGTGGCCGCCGTTGTGCCCAGCGGCACGGAGGCGGTGGCACGGCTCGGCACTGCCTGCGACTACTCCACCCCCGGTAAACCCGACATCGCCTGGGACGACAAGGCGGCCCGCGACCAGCTGGTCGACGCCCTGGTGCGCGACGCGGTCGCGATCGGTGCCGCGTTGACCGGGCCCGACACCGACCCGGTCGACCCGGACTCACCGGCGGGGCAGGCGTTGGCGCTGTTGGCGCTGGTCGCCGGCCAGGACGTCGAATGGGTCACCGACGACGACGGCGGCGGCGAGGGTGGCGGGGGCCGGTGGCGGATCGCCCGCAAGGTCGCCCCGGACCGGGTGATCTCCACCGTCGACACCGAGACCCGGCACGCCCGCAAGACCCGCTCCCGCCGGCGGGACGGCTACAAGGGCCACATCGCCGCCGAACCCGACACCGGGTTGATCACCGCCGCGAAACTGACGCAGGCCGCGGGCCGGGGCAGTGGCGACGCGGAGGTCGGCGGTCAGCTGCTCGCCGACGACGACACCCTCGACGGCCCGGCCGAGGTGCTCGGTGATTCCGCCTACGGCAGTGGTCAGTTGCTCGACGACCTCGCCGCGGCCGGTCACGATCCGGTGATCAAACCCAAACCCGTCCCCACCCCCGCCGGCCTCGAGGACGCGTTCACCGCGGACGAGTTCACCGTCGATCACGACCGCGAGACGGTGACCTGCCCGAACGGCGAGACGGCGTCGTTCGCGAACACACCCCGCACCGCGACGTTCGGACGGGCCTGCACCACATGCGCATTCCGGTCACGCTGCACCAACTCCGTGCGGGGCCGCACCGTCCATGTCGGGGAACACGATCGGCGGGTGCGGGCCCACCGGGCCCGGTGGGCCCGCGATGAGCAGATGCGCCGGGACTACCGGCAGCATCGCCCGATGATCGAACGCAGCATCGCGTGGATGACCCGCGGAGCACGCACACTGCGGTACCGGGGCGTCGCGAAGAACGACGCGTGGTGGAACCTGAGGGCGGCAGCGGTGAACCTGCACCGGCTCACCGGCCTCGGATTGAGCATCGAGGACGGGATGTGGGCCCTGGGATAACCCCCGCAGGGGTCGCCCACCGCGGCCACGCGCCACGCACCCGACGATCACCGGCCCGATCCCGGCCCGGAGCCGAAACCACACTGCCCGAACACCATTTTCGGCACATCATCGACTCCCCGACCGGAGGATTCTCCC
>RRBB01000584.1:0-1713 GCA_006543605.1 Rhodococcus sp. WS4 | reverse complement strand
TTCGTACGGCGACGATATGCGGTCGGGGTCCGACCGTGCATCACCTCCGGTCAGCGCGGTTCGTGGACGCTTGCTCGCCAGACGCCCGGGGTGACGCCGACGGCGCGTTTGAAGGCTCGAATGAACGTGTTGACATCGACGAAGCCCGAGCGATACGCGACCGACTCGACGGGTATACCGCTCTGCCGCGGATCGGCGAGGAGGCGCTGGGCGTTCGCGATCCTCTCCGACCGCAGGAACGCCGCCGGGCTCATTCCCGATCTGGTGAACAGGGTTTGGGCATATCGGAGAGAAATGTTGTGCTGCTGCGCGGCGAGCTCGACGGTGAAGGCCGGGTCTGGTGCGTTCTCGCGGATGAGCCTTTTCATGGATTGATAGATCGCTTCGGGTCCAACCGCTTTCGCCGACTCTTCGAGATCTCTGTGGTGCAACACGCTCAGCAGAAGGTCGACCGCGGTTTGCCCCATCTCCTCCCGCAGCGGCGTCGGCAGATCGTTGGAGACGGTCAGCAATTCCTGTGTGAACGACCAGAGCACCCGCATCGCGGGATCTTGCGGCGGAATACCCGTCGGCCCTCGGTGAAGAAGCTCGAACTCACGGCTGGGGAGCAGGCGGCGGGGCGTTTGCAGCACGACCTCGCGCGACGCAGTGGCGAACTTCAGCTCGTATGGGTCGCTGGCGGCGTGGAGGGACCCGTAGCCGGAGGGCATTCTTGTGAGCTGGCCGTCCTTGAGTACCGCGCCCTCGCCGGAGACGTGCATCAAGAAGAGCACGTCATCGCAACCGTCGCGAGTGAGCCGTGGGGTGCGCAGGACGTGGGAAGGGTCGGTTTCGACTCGGGTCAAACTCACGCCCCGACCGAGTTCTCGCTGGTCCAGGGCGCCCTGAAAACTGGCGTCGGCCTCTTTGACACCTAGTTCGATGAAGGTGTCGGAGATCATTCTCGCCCAACCGCCGAGTCCGGAAACGGTCACGAGAGTCATAGCGCATCCCTCAACATCGTCCGCATTCTTTCACCTTGTGCGGATCTCACCATTGGATCATCTTGTGCGTTTTCTGGCGATTTACCGTGCGTCTTTCGTCGATCCCGATACCGAATGTGATCTTAGGCTCACTCCCCAGCGTTCCACCATCGGGCGCGAAATTCAGGAAGGACGAAGCCATGACCAGCGCAGACACTGTATTCAGCCACATCATCGCGAACAGTGACGAGGTGGAGTACGTACCTTTCGCCTATCCAGAGGCGGGCGGGACGGGCGGCACCTCCGAGTTCGGCGAGATCGCCATTGTGCGGGAGCAGTCGTACAACGGAAATCTTCTGGTTGCGGCCTTCTGGAAGGTGCAGCCGGCAACCTCGCCGCTTTATGACATTCCCCTCGGCGACGAGTCGGGTTTCGTCATCGAGGGTTCAGCGACGATCGAACTGATCGACTCGGGCGAGACGCTCGAACTCAAGGCCGGCGACCTCTACTCGTTCCCCAAGGGCACCTTGAGCCGGTGGACCATCCACGAGCCCTTCAAGAAGTTCGTGGTCGTCAACGACGGTCCAGCACCGTCCAACTGACCCAGCGGGCCTATGCGTCGTCCTCGGTGATGAAGTCGGACCGGATAGGGGGAGGAACCGACTTCATCACCGAAGCACCATTGACCGAACAAACCCGTACGAGCTTCCGACCATCGGCCCACCCAGGGGTTGGTCGGATCCGGTGGCAC
>RRBB01000583.1:0-1716 GCA_006543605.1 Rhodococcus sp. WS4 | reverse complement strand
GTTCGCGCATCTCGCTGATGTGGAGGGGTGCGAGGTCGGTGAGGATTCGGGTACCGGTGGAGGAGGGGTCGGCGAGCAGGGCGAGGAGTAGGTGGTCGGTGCCGATTTCTTCGTGTCCGAGCAGGGCGGTCTGGCGCAGGCTGCCCTCGAGGGCCTTCTTCGTTCTCGGGGTGTTCGGGATGTGCCCGGCGGCCGGGGCGGAGTCCGCCGGTGCGCTGACGTCCTCGAGCCTGCTCTCGACGGCCGGGGCGGTGACACCCCATGAGGTCAGAGCTGCTGCTCCGGGGCCTCCGGCGTCAAGGATCTGGGACGAGCAGGTGTTCGGTGCCGACTGAGTCGTGGTGCTGTGCGCGGGCGGCGCCGGCGGCGAGGGGTGACCACGTGGCGGGCTTGATCGGAGAATCTGTCGAACATCATGGATCACTCCTTCGCAGACTGCTCGTAGTGCGGAAGCAGCGACGCCGCTTGGACTGCCTCCGCACAGTCCCGCCCGCGGGCGCGTTGTGCCCTTCCTTGCGGGCGACGAGAATCACTTGCCCACAACTGAATCCAACTGTTCGCTGGTACCGGGCGCCTCCAGGCGGCTGTGGCTGCCCCATTCTTCGAAGCTGTCTTCGGCTCACCGACTGGCCGAGCTCAGCAGCCCCGACCAGAACGACACCGCATGCGTCGAGGCTCGAGCGGGGCTCACGGCGGTGTCAGGGCGTACCGGGCGATCACGTCGGGCAACCAGTCGGGTTCGCCGAATTGCAGACCGTAGCGCTCGGCAATTGCGGCGATCTGGGTGACATCCGATCCGCCGGCGGCGATCAGTTCGGACACTTCCAGGAAGCAATGTTCGAAGCCGGCCGGACTGATGATCTCGATCATGCGCGCCGGGACGGTGCCGGCGTTCCACATGGCGTGCATCTCACCCCGGGGCTTTGTGATGTATCCGCCGGATTCGAGAACAGCCTCCCGGTCGCCGGAGCGAAATCCGATCACACCCTGCGTGACTATCGAGAATTCGTCCTCCCGCGTATGCAGATGCGGCGGCACCAGCGCACCGACCGGGAACGGGTGCTCGACGACCGACAGCACCCCACCGGTGTCACGGCCCCAGAGCTTGAATTCGACCCCAATCGGGCCCAGGTCACCGGTCTGCCCGGTCCCCGGCGGCACGACGACCAGCGGTGGGGGATCGGTTGCGCTCACGCTTCTCACCTACTCACCGACGTGGACAGATCGGGTCACAAGTTCTTTGCTCAACGTTCCGCCGACGGCGCAGGCATTGTCAACGTTCTCGGGGCATAGCCGTGGCTCTGCTGCATCGCCCGGCGAATCGCCTGCTCCGCGATTTCCGGGACCTGGGCGGGCTCGTAGACCACACCCACCCGGTCACGCACGGTGCCGTTTCGCGGTCCGTTGTCCCGCGATCGCCCGCGCGTCAACATGTTTCAGTTGAATATGCTGTCGGGTGGTGGTTCTGGTTGTGGTGCGGGCTGGCTGGCTGGTAGGTGTGGTGCGGGCGTGGTCGGTGGCGGTGCGGCGCCGGCGGATCGCGGTGGTGAATGCTGATTCGGGGGTGTGCGGGTGGAGGACGGCGGCTGTGGTGAGGGCGTCGGCGATGGCGAGGGAGGCGCCTTGGCCTGCTGCGGGTGACATGCCCTGGGCGGGGTCACCGAGGATCATGGTTCGTTGATCGCCCCAGGTGGGGAGGTCGGGTACCTGTTCGGC
>RRBB01000582.1:0-1724 GCA_006543605.1 Rhodococcus sp. WS4 | reverse complement strand
GTGCGTTACCGGCTTGGTCGGCCCTACGCCGTAACTATCAGCGCCAACCGACCGGTAGCGTGTGGACGCCGAATACGATCATCTGGGTCCGCATTTGGATTTCTTCGGCGGGGACCGTCAGATGCAAGTCCGGTAGGCGGGTGAGCAACTCGGTCAGCCCGATACGCAGCTCGACGCGTGCCAGCTGCTGACCTATGCACTGGTGGACGCCGTGCCCGAACGCGAGGTGTCGCGAGCGCGGCCGCGACAAATCCAGCTTGTCGGGATCGTGCCACAGACCAGGGTGGCGGTTGACATTCGGCGTCGACACCACGACCGTGTCTCCCTTGGCGATGGTGAACCCGCCGATATTGAGGTCCTCGGTCGCGACGCGGAACGGTGCCATGTGGACGATCGACAGGTAGCGCAGCAGCTCCTCGACGCCGCTATCGATCAGCGACGGGTCGGCGCGCAGCGCGGCCAGCTGATCGGGATTCTGCAGCAGCGCGAACGTGCTCAGCGCCAGCTGGTTCGCGGTGGTCTCGTGCCCGGCATCTAGCAGCAAGGTGCCGATGTCGACCAGTTCGGAGTCTGTGACCGGCGGATCCGCGATGAGGTCGCCGTGAATCATGCCGGAAAGGATGTCGTCGTCGCCCGGTCGCTGGCGCTTCGTCGCGACCAGGTTGCGCATGAACTCGTACTGCTCGAAGCCGGCCTGCCTGCGCTCCTCGAGCGGTTTACTGGTGTCGAGCGTGGTGGCGCTGCGTGCCTGGAAGCCGTCGCGGTCCTCGTAGGGAACGCCCAGCAGTTCGCAGATCACCATCGACGGCAGCGGCAGCGCGAAGCTCTGCACGAGGTCGGCCTCGGTGCCCTGCGCACGCATGTCGTCAATGAGCTGCACCGAGATTTCGCGCACCCGGTTCTCAAGCGCCTGCATGCGGCGGGTGGTGAACTGCCCGGCCAGCACTCGGCGTAGGCGGGTGTGCTCGGGCGGGTCCATGAGGAGGAACATGCCGTCCTCGCGCTCGAGTTGGTTCGGCGCGAAACCGTTGTCCTTCGTCTCCTCTACCTGCTCGGGCGTCAGTTGCAGGGCGCTGGTGTAGCGGAAGTTGTCGGAGCTGAACCGGGTGTCGGCCAAGATCGCAAGGGCCTCGTCGTAGCCGGTGACCAGCCAGGCCTGCGCGCCGTTGAGCAGGGTAATCTTCGACATCGGTGCCTGTTCGTGCAGGCGGGTGCGGCCGGCGGGGGGATCGAACGGGCAGCCCGATCGTTCGACCAGTTCCGGAGGGAACGGCTGTCCGGACACCGCGGCCGAGAAATCGCTCGCGACTGAATCTTTGGCATTACTCATCAATAAAACCTTTCGCAGGTACGGGGCGCTCGGGGAACGAGAAGGGTGCCGTCAGCCCAAACGCGCGGGGGCGAACGGAACGGTCGGTTGTCGCAACCAAGCAGCGATCAGTCGACGACCGTGATGACGCTTGCGGGGCACATCATGGCGGCCTCACGGACGGGCTCGCCCTGGTCGGCCGGGGGCGAATCGTTCAGCAGGATGATCGTGCCGTTGTCCTCGTTCTGATCGAACACCTCGGGGGCCGCCATGACGCACTGCCCCGCCCCGATGCATTTGGCGACATCGATATCAATTCTCATCCTGGCTCCTTCGCCAAAACAACACTGGTACTGACATATTCGTTGCGGGGCTGCGCGATCGTCGCAGTGCGGGATCAAGCGTCACACCCGGC
>RRBB01000581.1:0-1724 GCA_006543605.1 Rhodococcus sp. WS4 | reverse complement strand
CAAGTTCGTCGCCAGCACTGCCCGCGGCCGCACCCGAGGGCCAAGTCTCAAGGCCACCATCGCCATCAACATCCTCACCGACATCGACCCTTGACAACACAACCCACGACTTAACTACACGGCTTTGGGGCTAGTCCGGCGCCGACGACACGGTGCTGTGCCATCAATGCGCCTTCGCCGGCTGCACCAACCCGCACACATGCGGCTGGGCACCAACGCCGTCAACCGCACCGAATACCACCTCCGGCGCCGCAACTTCGCCAGTCCACTCGCCGACGTCCGCGGTCCGGCCGGGCGCATCCGTGCGATCGCCGCCGCCGTCCGTACCGGACTCGCGCGCGGTGACGATCCCGACAGCATCGAAGAACGGATCCGGTGTGCCGAAGCGGCCGGGCTTCCCCTCACCCTCTGGTAACCCGCTCCCAGTGCCATCGACTGCCACGGGTTTATCAGGTGTGAGACGACCGGTGCCGGGTCGCGCGGAACGGGACGAGGATGAACACCGCGATCGCCAGGTAGCCGAAAACCGCAACAACCGGCAGGAACAGTCCCAGGACGATCATCGCCACGTAGGCGCCCAGGCTGGGTGCGAGCCGCTTGTTGAGCGTCTTGAGGTCCTCGTCCGTCATGTCGGGCCGCACCAGCCGCGCGTGAACCGCGTAACGCCACAGGACCCACACCAGCACCGCCGTCAGAAGCAGGTTGATCCCGAAGGCGGTAGTCGCGACGCGCTCAGGATTCGATTCGCCGATGAACTCCGCCAGCAGCCGCGTCGGGAATGGAAGGAACGCCACCAACATGAGCAGTATCAGATTCAGCTGAACGAGCACCGGGGTGGCACGGTCGAGGTACTCGGTGATCACCGTGTGCGCGAACCACACCGCACCTATGGTCGAGAAACTCACCAAGTAGGCGAGGTAAGAAGGCCACTGGTTCACCAGCGCGCCCAGCAGGTCGTCCACGGAACTGCTGGCAACCCCGAGCTCGAGGACGAGAAGGGTGATCGCGATGGAGAACACACCGTCGCTGAAGGCCTCCAACCGCGCGGTCTTATGACCCCGTGGGCGAGCCCGGGGCCCTTCATCGTTCACAGTGAGATTCTTCCTCCTCACGACCCAACACCGACGACTAATCGATGGACGAAGATTGGCCGACCGCTACGCCACCTGCTACCGGCGTCACCCCGCCTGGGCCGGTCGGCACCGGACACGCGAGGATGACGCGATTCGACTCCGACGCATCGATCGACTCCCGTGCGACTTCCCGGGTGGGGCACCTTCGTCCGGATCGCCTCGGCATGCTTCAAGTGCCGCATCCCACAGTCGGGTTCGAGTCGGCGGTCCCGGCACGGAGCGTGCGCTGGTGGTCTTCGAGTCGAGGCTGGAGTTGGCTCGACTGCTGTCGGGCAGATTTCGATCGCCCGGTGCGGCGCATCCTCGCACGGGCCGTTCCTCCTCGAAGCCGACGTGGCGGGTGCGACACCGACGGTATGTGGTCGGATCGCCGCGCTGTCACCGCGGGTCTCAGTCCGGGAGTTGGTGTCGATCGGTGACCAGGATGTACACGTTGATCGCTATCACCCAGGCGGGGAAGACCAGAGGATGTCCCGAGTTCCGTGGAACTTCGGTGGCGGCCCGATGAGCATCAGGCTGCGTTCACCTGATCATTGTGTACCACAGGTCCGACAGGTTTGGCCGTCTCGCCCTCGAGCGCGACGCGGAGTG
>RRBB01000580.1:0-1733 GCA_006543605.1 Rhodococcus sp. WS4 | reverse complement strand
GGGAAGACGTACTACTACCTGGTCGAATCGGCCCGTGTGGACGGCAAGCCGCGGATCGTCTCGCAGCAGTATTTGGGCAGCGCGGACGAGGTGATGGCGAAGCTGACCGGCGCCGAGCAGGGGCAGCCGGTCCGCACCCAGCACAAGGGGTTCGGGGATGTGGCGGCGGCATGGTCGATCCTCGACCGGCTCGGAGTGGCCGAGGTGATCGACGCGGTCGCGCCGCGCCGCTCGGATGCGGCGGTGTCGGTGGGCACCTACCTGGCGTTGGCCACCGTCAACCGGGTGGTGGCACCGCGATCGAAGGCGGCGTTCGCGCAGTGGTGGGCGGGCACCGCGGGCTCCCGGTGGGTCAAGGCGCCCGCCGCCGCGCTCGATCACCGCCGCTTCTGGAAGGCGATGGACCGCCTCGGCGAGGACGAACTCCGCCGGGTCGAGACCGAACTCGGCCGCCGCATGGTCACCGAGTTCGGGCTGGACCTGTCCGGGCTGGCCCTGGACATGACCAACTTCGCCACGTTCATCGACTCGGCCAACGAGGCGGCGCCGATCGCACAACGCGGCAGGGCCAAACAGAAACGCGTGGACCTGCGGCTGGTCGGGCTGGCGTTGGTGATCACCCGCGACGGCGGAGTCCCGATCGTCTCGCACCCGTACCCGGGCGATCGACCCGACGTCACCCAGTTCTCCGACGTCCTCGACGCACTGGTGACCCGCTACCGGGACCTGACCAACACGGTCGACTCGCTGACCGTGGTCTACGACGCCGGCCAGAACTCGACCGCCAACCACGCCCGCGTCGAGGACTCGGGCATCGGCTTCGTGGGCTCGCTGCCCCCGAGTGATCATCCCGAGCTGCTGGCCCTGGGCAAATCCCGCTACATCAGCGTCGACGAGGACCGCTATCCCGGCCTGACCTGTGTCGACACCGAAGTCCGCGCCCTCGGTGTCACCCGGCGGGCCGTGGTGACCCATTCGCCGAACCTGCACGCCAAACAATCCCGCGGATTCGACCAGACCCTGGCCAAGGTCCGCCGACAACTCGCCGAACTGCAGGCCACCCTCGCGCGCGGACGCACGCGCCGCGAGAAGGCCGCCGTGCAGGACGCGATCGACCGGATCTGCCGGCCCCGCTGGGTGCGCGAGGTACTCACCACCACCCTGACTGGGGACACTCCCGGCAGCCTGCGGCTGTCCTGGCGCACCGACACCAAGTCCCGGAAACGACTCGAACACCGGATCTTCGGCAAACGCATCCTGTTCACCAACCGTGAGCACTGGACCGCCGCCGAGGTCGTCGCCGCCTACCGGTCCCAATCCGAAGTCGAATCCGGCTTCCGGCAACTCAAAGATCCCGCCGTCGTCTCGTTCTCCCCGATGCACCACTGGACCGACTCCAAGATCCGCGTCCACGTCTTCTACTGCGTCCTCGCCCTCGCCGTGGCACACCTGATGCGCCGCCAGGCCGAACACGCCGGCCTGCACCTGTCCGTGCGCGCCCTGCTCACCGAACTCGCCGGCATCGAAGAAACCGTGCTGCTCTACCACGACGGCGGCAAGGGACGACCCCGCGCCAGCCGCATGCTCACCGACATGAACGACACCCAACACCGCCTCTACGAGGTGTTCGCACTCGACCGCTACGCCCCCACCCGATGATCCGAGGCGACAGTTAGGTAATACAGCTACACCACCCCAAAATCCCTACTGGCCAGCACAAACGCCACCCAGGC
>RRBB01000057.1:0-53522 GCA_006543605.1 Rhodococcus sp. WS4 | reverse complement strand
CCGAAGATCCTGGACCTGCCCGACGCCGTCTGGATCAACCAGCCAGCCGACGATTCCGAAAACACCATGGAGGCCGAAACGTCAGCCGCTTAACACCCGCTGGACTCAACTCCCTTGACAAGTTCCGGGGCGGGCACTGAGCAACAGGTGCGACATTTCAGTCGGCTGTGGTGAGTACGTCGTCGATGAAGGCGTCGGGTAGTTGTCGCCACATGTCGCGCTCGCCGGCGGCCTTCGGATGCACTGCCAGGGAGGTGAACGCGGCGATGACATCCTGACCGCCGTCGGGGAGGAATCGGATCAGCCCGTGCTGGGCGCAGCGGGTTGCGACCGGACGCAGCGCCGTTTCTGCTTCGTGCGTGTGCCCTGCGGCCCACAGACACGACACCAGCAGCCGTGCGGCATGCAACCACGCCAGTTCGCGACCGGTTCCTTCGAGCGAGCGGGCCCAGTCGTTCGCCCAGTCGACGGCGGTACGAACCTGCTCGGGGGTTCCTGTTCTCAGCAACAGCGTGATGGCGGTGTCGTCTTCGAGTTGCGCCACGATCTGTCCGATTCCGTCGGCCGAGTCTTGTTTCGTGGTGTGGACGACGGGTACGAATCCGGGCCGCGGCCGCAGCCCGAGGTGGACACGTTCGTTGTCGACTGCTGCTTGCAGCCGGGGAAGGGACAACAACTCTGCCGTGTGGGCGCCTTCGTCGAGCGCACGCAGGGTCCCTGCCTGGTCGCGGTGGATGAAGCCGATACGAGCGCGGAGACAGTAGTGCCGGATCATGAAGTCCGCGGTGCCGCCGAGCGTGGCCGCATCAACGTTCTCGGCGAGCAATTCCTCTGCCTCGTCGATCTGATTCCGCAGGTACAGCCGTTCGGCGAGCAACGCACGAGCCAGCCGCGCATGCTGTGACTGGGTGTTGCCGGCGTCGCGAACCAGGCGAAGTGCCCGTCGATACAGCTCGGTTGCACCGGTGAGATCGAGCTGTTCGGCCTTTGCCAGCCCGGCGAAACAGTAGCCGTACGCCACGGTGTACGGGCCGGTGGTCTTGCTGTGATACGGCGCCGCCCAGCGCTGGCGGCGTTCGGCGTCACCGAATCGAAACTCGTATGTGTCGGTGAACGTGTCGAGAAGGGCCGCCATCGACACGACGAAGGGATGATGGAGGGTGGGGTCGGCGAGGCATTCGGCGACAAGGTCCTTCACCCCGATCACCCGGTCCGCCGTGACATCGATATTCGCCTGCAGCACATCCGATTCCACCCGCAGTCGTGTACGTTGATCGGCGGGGAGGTCGAGTATCTCGAGGAGGTCGAGCGCCCGGCGACGTGCTTCGATGGCCTGGTCGAGGTGCTGCAATTCGGTGTTCGCCCAACCGATGGCGAGCTGCAGTCGCACGCTCGACAGGACCTGGTCGGTCGGGAGCTTGGAGATCAGACCGAGCAGGGTCGACATCTGCGATCGGTCGAGAAGGTAGAGGTCGTCGTCCTCGACCACGGCCACCGCCGACACAGGGTCGCCGGCGGCGAGCAGGTGGTCGATGGCCTCACCGAGGAGACGCTGTTCCCGGAACCACGTGGACGCCGAGCGGTGCAACAGCTTCGTCCGGCCGGGATGGTCGCGTTCGAGCCTTCGCCGCAGAATCTGCGCGAACAGGTGGTGGTAGCGGTACCACCGATGATCGTCCCCGGCGCGCCCGAGAAACAGATCCCGCGCGGCAACTTCTTCGAGCTTCGCCTGGCCGTCGGGGACTCCTGCCAGGATCGATGCCAGCTCGCCGCACACTCGCTCGGGAACAGAGGTTGTGAGCAGGAAATTGAGCATCTGGGGTTCGAGGGAATCGAGCACGTTCTCGGCGAGGTATTCCTCGATCGAGGGGGTCTCGGCACGGAAACGTTCGAGCACATTCGTGGGTCCGTCTGCCTCGCGCAACGACAGCGAGGCCAGCTGTAGTGCTGCGATCCATCCGTCTGTCGAGTTCCTCAGCAGTGCGATGTCGGCGTCCGTCAGCGGGACCCGAACCCGGTCGGCGAAGAAGGTCCGCGACTCGTCGAGGTCGAAACTCAGTGCTTTGGTATCGATTTCGCGCAGTTCATCACGTACCCGCATGCGGCTGAGTGGAAGCCCTACCTTCGTGCGGCTGGCCACGACGATCCGCAGGTGGTGGCAGCTGTTGTCGAGGAGGAATTCCATGGCCGCGATCGAGTTTGCCGCTGTCACCCGGTGCCAATCGTCGATCACGATCACCATGGGCTCTCCACTGTCGTGCAGCCGGTTGATCAGCGAGGTCAGGGCGAAGCGCTCGGCGGCTGTGCCGTTTTCTTCGAGCGACTGCCCGAGCCCGTCGACCACCGGTGCCCGCACTCGCTCTACGGCCTGGACCAGGTGCGAGAGAAACCACACCGGGTTGTTGTCGTCGCCGTCGACGGTCAGCCACGCCACCGCGACCTTCTCGGCGGTCAGTTCTTCCCGCCACTGTGCGAGAAGGCTGCTTTTTCCGAAGCCGGCCGGGCCGTGAACGAGGGTCAGGCGCCTCTCCCTGCCCTCCCGTAGCGAGTCGAGGAGACGTTGCCGGCGGACCAGCTTCCGCGCGCTCGTGGGTGGACGAAATTTGGTTACTGGAACCGGCGGCGTCCGCGGTGATACCGCCGCGGGTCGCCATCGTTCGTGTGAGTCCGGGACGGCGGGGTCCTCGTGCCGTTGTGTTGCCGGGATGAGCATGTCGTCGGCGATCATCCCGTGTCCGCGCTGGATAGCCTGTAGTTCCTCACCGAACGCATCCGCGCTGGCCGGCCTGTCTTCTGCTGAACGTGCCATGGCGTGTTCCACCGCGGCACACAGGTCGTCGGGGATGCCGGCTGCGTGCAGGTCCGGAATGGGCTCGGTGGAAATCCGCAGGAACTGGGCGATGAGGTGTTCGCCGCTGAGACGCTCGAATGCGGCGTGACCGGTCAGCGCGCAGAACATCGTTGCGCCCAGGCCATAGACATCGGATGCGGCCGTCGACGGGTGTCCCTCGAGCACCTCGGGAGCGGTAAACGCGGGCGACCCGGTGATCGCCCCCGACGCGGTCTTGAACCCGCCGGCGATCCGGGCGATGCCGAAGTCGGTCAATTGTGGCTCGTCGTACTCGGTCAGCAGGATATTGCCCGGTTTGATGTCGCGGTGCAGGGTACCGCCGCGGTGGGCGGTCTCGAGGGCGCCGGCGATCTTGACTCCGAGATGCAGCACCTGTTGCCATTCGAGTGGCCCGCTTCGACGGAGGAGCCCATCGAGTGAGCCGTGGGGGTGATAGGGCATGACCAGGAAGGGGCGTCTGCTGCGGGTGAGGCCGACCTGGTAGAGGTCGACGATATTCGGGTGCCCGGACATGCGTCCCATCGCGCGCTGCTCCCGCAGAAACCGTGCGAGATTTTCCGGATCGAGGTAGGAGGTCAGAACCTTGACGGCGACGGTCCGGTCGAGGTCGTCCTGTCGGCATCGGAAGACCGCGCCGAAGCCTCCGCGGCCGATTTCCATTGCGTCGTCGAAACCCGCAGCGGACAGTTCCACCGTGATGTCCGGTTCCCGCTGCGTTGCCCACGGATCGTCCGCCACCGGCCTGCACCACCTCTGACATCCTCTTCAAGAATAATCGTCGGGCGCGGGGCGGACGCTGAGATCGCAGGCAACGAGGCCGTCTGGATGCGACTGTCGTGCGGTCAGAGGGCGCGGCCGCTGCGTTTGACGGCGTGGACGATCATGTTGGTTTCGAGTGCTAACGCATCCGCTACCCATGGTTCGGTGGTGATGTAGTCGTAGAGCACGACCTCGTCCGGTGCGGTGATGTTCGCGACCACTTGGTATTCGCCGGCGGTGCCGACGGCGTATCGCACGTACGGTGCTTTCAGCATGCCGCGCACGAGCGGTTCGATCCGGTTGCGTTGAGTCTTGATGAGCACCATCGCCTCCGACCGCAACCCGAACATGCTCGGATCAACGACGACGCGCAAACTGACCGCCCCGTCGGTGAGCAGGGACTGCACCCGTCGCCGGGCAGTCGCCTCGGACACGCCCGCCGTCCGGGCGAGGGAGGTAGTGCTCACCCGACCGTTGGCCGTCAGTTCCCGGGTGATCATCTTGTCGACGGTATCGCGTTGCGCCACAAGTGGGTCCACCCGAAAGGCCGGCATAGCGGTCCCTGTGGTCATCGCTGCCTTCTCCGCCGGGGTCAGAACACCGGGCTCCCAGTCACGGACCGTGCGGAAGTAGCGCAGCACGGGATCGGTCCAGCATCGGAGCACCCCGGTGGTTGCGGGTAACTCGTCCATGACCAGTTTCTGGATCCGGTCCCGGGGTGCCATGATTTCCGCGATGCAGTCGGCGGTCCCGGTCAGGACATAGGCGAAGATGCAGTCGCTGCGTTGGGCGAGCGCGCGCGCAGCGACCCGCACGGTGCCGGGGGAACACTGCAGGCGCACGATGGCGGTGTTACTGCTGTTCGCGACGGCCGTGACGGCGATGAGTCCGGACTCGACCAACGCGATGCCGTGCCGGGTGACGTTACGCTCAGGCTCCTCCAGCGCATGTGCAATCCGGCTCCATGAGGCCCGCCCGTCTACCTGGAGGGCCGCGACGATCCGTTGATCGAGGGAGAATCTGCACTTGGCCACTGTCTACGCCTTACCGAGGTGATCGACCGGGCGCGATCGTGCAGCGGGCCGCTTCGAGAGCGGGTCGGCGACTCGTGCACACGGTGCCCCGCGACTTCGACCGTGTTCGGTGTGCCTGACTGGGTGCGCGCCGAACACGACCGGAACCGCGAGGAACTCGTTCAGGCGCCGGGTCCTGGCTTCACTATCAATTCCTCGTCGGGCGCGGGCTGGAGCGGGCCGGTGACCGCCTCGTCGTCGTCGCGCAGCATGCCGATTCGCTGATACCGAGCAGGACCGGCCTTGCGCAGCCACAACGCGTAGCCGAACCCTGCCGCGAGGATGAGCACGAGATAGAGCGGGATCAGCGAGACCACCAGGCTGCTGGTGCCGGCCAGGAAGGAAAGGTTCTTGCACAACAGGATGACGACGATACCCTGCGCGAGCGCGCCGATCACTGGCGCGACGATCGTGCGCATCCGATCACCGACACCGTTGCGGCCGACCCGGTTGAAGTATCCGACCACACCGATCGAGACCATCAACTGGACGACGACGACACCGAGGGTGCAGAAGATCGGCAGCCAGGTGCCCAGTTCGAGGAGGGGGTTCGCTCCGCTGACCGCGAAGATGGTGACCACCAGGGCCGCGATGAGGCCCTGAACGCCGATCGCGACATACGGCGACCTCTGCACCGGATGCGTCTTACCGAGGGCAGCGGGCAGGATGCGGTCACGTCCCAACGAGTACAGGTACCGGGCTGCATTGTTGTGGAAGGCGAACGAGCACGCGAAGAAGCTGCTCACGACCAGGAAGTTCATGAGTATGAGAACGAAATGACCGGTGTAGGTCTCGGCCAGCGCGAAGAAGTAGTTCGATGTTTCGGACGCGGCTGCTTCCTGAGCGTTCGAACCGAACCCGATCAGACCGGCGTATGCGGTGATCGCATAGAACACACCGAGAGAAATGACCGCGATGTAGGTTGCGCGCGGCACCGTCTTGCGGGGGTCCGCGGTTTCCTCGCCGTAGATTGCGCTCGTCTCGAAACCGATCCAGGACCAGAATGCGAGGAAGAAACCGATGCCGATGGCCGGGGCGCTGCCCAGGACGGTCGGGTTGAACAGTTCGGGCATCTGACCTTCCGCGCCCCCCTGGCCGATCGTTGCCAGGCTGACCACGAGGATCACGAGCACCTCGACCGCGAGGAGGACTCCGAGCACGCGTGCGGTGAGGGTGACACGGAAGTAGGAGATCACGACCTGCATGGCCAACCCGATCAGAGCGCACCAGTACCAGGCGATGTGAATGTGGAAGTAGTGGTCGAGCAGCTCGGAGGCGTAGTACCCGAATCCGCCGAGGATGGCGGGCGCGATCATGCTGTACGAGGCGAGGATGGAAAAGCCTGCGGCCAATCCTGCCGGTTTGCCCAATCCCTGTGTGGTGTAGGTGTAGAAAGCTCCGGCCGAGGTGATGCGCTTGGCCATCTCCGCGTATCCGACGGTGAAAATCACCAAGATCAGCGTGGTAGCGAGGTAAATCAACGCGGTCGCGTTTCCACCGCCCGATGAAATCGAGATCGGAATGTATGCCGATGCGACGACCAGCGGTGCAGCGGCGGCGGTGACCATGAGGACGATGTGAAAGAACCGGATGGAACCACGGAGCAATTCATTGCCGTGTGCCAGGGCTGAGTCGTTGCTTTTTTCTGATGTCATGTTCGAAACTCCAAACAGCGTGTGAGTTGTCGCCTGCATTGCATGAACCACGAGGTGGTCGGCGGGAGTGGGTGTTTCGCGCGACCAGACATGGGTTGATTTGCTCCCTGCGCCCAACTTCACCGAAGTCGGAGATTGCTGTGATGATTGGGAAATCAGAGTCCGTGGCCGCTGCGGGATGGCGGAATCCCGAGGTGTGCGCCGCGTGTGGGGAGGGCGAATCCGATCGGTCGGTCGCGTCAGCTTCTGTGTTTCTGATCGCGCGTCCGTGCTGTCTCAGGCGGTCGCCGGGGTGATTCGGTCGGGACAGTGCTCGAGGGCTCTGACGTGATGTGCACGAGGTCTTGCGCCGGATGGCGCTGTGTACGTCCAACGTCCTCTGCCGACGAATGTCGACTTCTCACGTCGTCATATAGCTACCTGCCTTCCGTCCAAAAGTATGGATGACCAGCACCGTTGTGATTTTCAGAGTCTATGCCCGGAGTGTGACGTGCGTCTGTGGTCGTCATGCACACCGTCGACCCGGCATGTGTGCTGAATGCACGTTCTGTGTTTCCGCGTAAGGAAGGTATGGCGGGACGCGGAAACACCGACCGCTGCTACCGTGCGGCCACAAGCGTCGAGGTCCACGCCGGCCGGTTCGGCGTGGACCTCGATCGTGAAAGTGCTTCTCTCTGAAGAGGTGGAAGGCGTCCAGGACAGATTGCCGGACGGGTGGCGTAGCCGACCCTCGCACGAGCGCTCATCCGCTGGCCGGCCGAGTGGGACCTAGATGGGGAGAGTGGGGTCATCGACGCCGATCGTCCGGCGTCCCTGGAAGAATCGCACCATGTCGGTGGGGCCGTGGCCGCCGGTTCCGGCGCTGTTCCAGAAGGACTGTTCCGATCCGTCGGCGAGATCGGCGAGCTTGCAACCATTGACCCGGATCTCACCCGCGGAAAGTTGGGACGCGGTGTCGAGGGCTGCTTCGAGGTCGCGACCGAACACGAACCCGGCCAGCCCCGTTTCCGGACCGTTCGCGGCCCGGATGGCGTCCTCGACGGTCTTGACCGCGTGCACGGTGACCGCCGGCCCGAAGAGTTCGTGCTCGGACTGCTCGGCCGGCAACCCGACCACCACCGTCGGCGAGAAGAACCACCCCTCCAGTTCCGGGAGCGGGGAGCTGGTAAGGGCCTTGCCGCCGCGGGCCACCAGGTCATCGATCTGACCCTGCAGGCGTGCACGGTGCGCCTGATGGGAAAGCGGACCCACATCGGTGCTGGCGGCGAAACTGTGTCCCACGCGCAGAGCGCTGAGTGCGTCGAGCAGGGCGTCGACGAATTGATCGTGCAGCTCATCTGGCACAAGGATCTTGCCGGGAGCCTCACACCACTGACCGTTGAGCTTGGTCATACCCTCGGCGATCGCGGCCGCGGCCGCCGCGATATCGGCGTCCGGGCGCACGACGGCGGGGTTGTGGCCACCGAGCTCGAGCTGAAGTGCGGTGAAGTGAGGTGCCGCCGCCTGGGCGACCGCTCGGCCCCCGGCGCCGCCGCCAGTGAAAGAAATCGCCCGAATCCGTGGATCCGACACCAACTGCGCGCCCACGGCACCGCCGCCGTGGACCAGCTGGAACACCGCTGCGGGCAGCTCCAGATCCGCGATGGCCTGCGCCAGAACTTCGGCGACGATCTGACAACCTGCCGGCGCCCATTCCGATGGTTTGAGGATGACCGGGCAGCCCGCTGCCAGGGCGCTGGCGACCTTGGCGACCGCGACGAAGGTGGGAGCGTTCCACGGGGCGAGTACGACGGCAGGTCCCAGCGGAAGCCGGAGCAGCCGCACTTCGCGGCCGTCGGCGACGAGGGTGGTCGCCACGCCGATCTCGAGCAGTTGGTCTCTGGCCGCGTTGACCCGGGGAGCCAGATACGACGCCATCTGTCTGCTCACCTGCAGCGGATTGCCCGTCGCCAGGCAGTCCTCGTAGGCCAATTCCTCCGCTCGGTCAGCAAGTCCGTCCGCAAGGGCGTCGAGAAGGCGGACGCGAAGATCGGCCGAAGAATGCGCCCAGGTGCCGTCGGCGTGCACCGCGGCGGCAGCCGCCAGTGCCCGTTCGACGTCCCGGTCGGCGGTGGCGACCTGCCGCTGCCGTGTGACACCGGTGTTGGGATCGTCGAGTGTCCCGGTCATGGTCTCGGTGGGTTCGGTGAAGGAGCCGTCGATCAAGTCGGTCTGGGTAGTGGGTGGGTGTAGACGGGGGTCCTGCTCGGTGGCGGTCACGGGGTGCCTTCCTGTCGTAATGCATGGGATACCGGGGCCGCTGCGCTAGGCGTCTCAGGTGCGCGGTGTGGGCAGGGGCGGCCGGCCTAAGGTGTCCGGCATAGTGCGCGTAGTGAAGTCGATTACTGCCGGTGGGCCAGTTCGACACCTGTACGTGCGGCCGGGTTGCTGTGTCCGGAGCTGAGTGAAATCGTCAGGGGTGCTCCGGGCGGAAATCGAGAACGATCCGGATGGTCGTCGGATCCGCCATGGCGGCGAAGCCGTCGTTGATGGCGGTGAACGGCAATTCGGCGGTGACCATGGCGTCCAAGTCCAGACGGCCGGTCACGTAGTGGTCGGTGAACATCTCGACGTCGCTGAGGAACCGGTTGGCACCCATGTAGGCGCCCTGCAGGACCCGGTCGCCGTAGACGAGGGCATCGGCCGAGATGGCGAGCGTCTCGCCGGCCGGCATGAGGCCCAGGATGGTGGCAGTGCCGGTCGGAGCGAGGATCGCGAAGGCCAGTTCCGCGGTCTGCGGGCGCCCGACCGCCTCGATCGCGTGGGTGACGCCGTCCGGGAGTAGCTCGGTCAATCGGTCTGCGGTCGCGGCGGGGTCGGTGGCCAGGACGGTGTCTGTGGCGCCGAAGCGGCGGGCGAGGTCGAGTTTGTCGGCGACCGCATCGATCGCCACAATTCGGCGGGCCCCGGCGAGCCGGGCACCCTGGACGGCGGCAATGCCGACACCGCCGCAACCGATGACGGCGACGGTGTCCTCGGCGGTGATCTTGGCCCCGTGCACCACCGCGCCGACTCCGGTGGTGATGCAACACCCGAGAAGACACGCCACCGAGGAGGGGAGGGCCTCGGAGACCTTTGCCAAGGACGCTTCACCGGCGAGGAAGGCCTCGGCGAAGGCGCCGATGCCGCCGAGGACCTCGACTTCCCGGTGGTCATGGGTGAGTAGCTTCGGTCGTTCCCGATGCCGTAGCTGTTCGACTCGGATGCACTGGGTGGGTCGTCCCCGCAGACAACTGCTGCACGAACCACAGGCGGGCGTCACCGTCGCCACCACCCGGTCGCCGGGGACGATGCGTGTCACCGCGGAGCCCACGCGTTCGACCGTGCCCACCACTTCGTGGCCGAGGACTGCGGGCGTCGCGATGGACAGTGATCCGTTGAGGTAGTGCAGGTCGCTGTGGCAGAGACCGACCCGTTCGGTGCGGACCACCACTTCGTGGTCCAAGGGATCGTCGAGGAGAAGTTCGACGAATTGCAGTTTCTCGCCGGGCTTTTCGAGGACCGCGGCTGTGATTGGTGTGCGCACCAATGTCTCCTTGTCGATGGCGGAAACTGCGGGTGGGTCCCGCTTTCCGGTGATATGGCGACCGCTCGCGGTCGTGGTGGTTATTCGAAGGACTGCGGGAACGGGTTACCGTCGACACCCACCCGGTGGGGGTGGGTGCGCCGCACCCGGGACGGCGGTGTGCGTTACCCGATGACCGCGCGTGCTTCCATGGCTACTTCGACCATTTCGGGAACCGAGGTCAACTTCACCCGGGGGCGTCGCTGCGGCTTCCCCGTGGTCTTTTCATGGCGGTCGATCGATTCCCACGCCTTGAAGTCGAGGGCGTCGGGCTGACGTTCGGTGATCAGGGCGCGCAGCGCATCACCGCCCTGCGCGGGCGCCGCGAGCCGGCCCGCGGCGTAGTCGTCGAACAGTGCTGCGACGGTGTCCTCTGCGCACTTCTTGTTGGTGCCGATGACACCGGACGGGCCGCGCTTGATCCAGCCCGCGGTGTAGACGCCTGTCACCGGCGCACTGGTGGCCGGGTCCAAGACGCGGCCGCGTTCATTGGGCAGCGTGCCGGTGACATCGTCGAACGGCAGCCCAGGTTGCGGCTGGCCCTTGTACCCGATCGATCGCAGCACGAGCCCGCACTCGATGTCCTCGGTCTCCTCGATCGCTCGCGCGGTCAACCGTCCACCGCCGGCATCGAGCAGCTCATTGCGGACGACCCGCAATCCGCTGACCCGATCCTCACCGAGAACATGGGTGGGGGAGGCCAGATACCGCAGCACGATACGGCTGCTCGCCCCACCGAGTGGCCGCTCGACCAGCTCACCGAGAATCTGCCCCTTCAGACCCGCCATCGAATACGGGTCCGCATCCAATGCGGCGGCCGTGACGGGATCGATCTCGGCTTCCCGCGGATCGACCATCACATCGAAACTCGATCCGCCGGCCAGCCCCAGCAGCTCGGGGGTGGTGAAGGCGGACTGCACCGGCCCGCGTCGTCCGAGCACGACGACCTCGGTGATCTTGCTGGCTGCCAGCGCTTGCAACGCGTGGTCGGCGATGTCGGTGCGTGCCAGCTCGTCGACATCGCTCGCCAGAACCCGGGCCACGTCGAGCGCCACGTTGCCGTTGCCCACGATCACCGCACGTTCGCACGAAAGATCGAAGGTGCGGTCGGCGAAGTCGGGGTGCCCGTTGTACCAGGCGACGAAATCGGTGGCCGAATGACTGCCGGGAAGGTCCTCGCCCGGCACTCCGAGCCGGCGGTCGTGCGGTGCGCCGACCGTGTAGATCACGGCGTGGTGATGGGCGAGGAGTTCCTCGTGGGTGACGTGCGTGCCGACCTCCACATTCAGATGCAGGTCCATCCCCGCCCGCCCCGCGGTACGGGTGAACAGCTTCGTCACCGCCTTGGTGCTCTGGTGATCGGGGGCGACACCGAACCGGACCAGCCCGAACGGCGTGGGCAGCCGCTCGAACAGGTGCACCTCGACATCGACGCCCTTGCGGGTCAGCAATTCCTCGGCGGCGTAGCACCCGGAAGGCCCGGACCCGACGATCGCCACCCTCAGCGGCCCGGGCTCGGACACCTCCACCTTCGGCTTCGCCTTCGTGGAATTGGTCGTCGGGTATCCCTGGTGCGCCGGATCCGCGAAGTATCGGGCATTGATCTCGAGGTACTTCTCGGTGTCCTCGGTGACGTCGAAGTCCGGCAGGATCGCATCCACCGGACATACGTCCGCGCAGGCACCACAGTCGATGCAGGTGTCCGGGTCGATGTAGAGCATCTCCGCGGTCGCGTACCCGGGTTCGTCCGGCGTCGGATGGATGCAGTTCACCGGGCACACCGACACGCAGGTGGCGTCGTTACAGCAGTTCTGGGTGATGACGTAACTCATGCCGCACCTGTCCTGGATGTGCCGGTGGTGGGCGCGTGAGGTTCCCGCGCCGCCGAGGTGAAGCCGCGTTCGGTGGGACCGGCGGCGACGTCGTAGGTGGCCACGATCACACGTCCGTCCTGATGTACACGTTCTTGAGTTCGGTGTAACCGTCGATGGCAGCCATCCCGAGCTCGCGCCCGAACCCGGACTGCTTGAATCCACCGAACGGTGTCTGAATCCGGACCGACGAGTTCGAATTGACCGACAGCGTCCCGCATTCGAGCGCCCGGGAAACGCGGAGCGCACGGCCCACATCGGAGGTCCAGACCGAGCCGCTGAGCCCGTAGATGGTGTCGTTCGCCAGCCGCACCGCATCCTGTTCGTCGTCGAAGGGCAGGACCACGGCGATCGGACCGAAAATCTCCTCCCGCACGACCTGCGCCGACGGATCCGGCTGAACCACGATGCGCGGCGCCATCCAGAAGCCAGGCCCGTCGGGAACCTGCCCCGCCACGGTCGTGTCGAGCCCGTCACGCAGGAACGAGGTGACCTTCTGCCGATGTGCCTGCGACACCAACGGGCCGAGCTTGGTCGACTCGTCGAGCGGATCTCCGATGCTCAAGGCTCGGGTCGCATCGACGAAACCGGACACGAAGTCATCGAAAATGCTTCGCTGCACCAGGATTCGGCTGCGAGCACAGCAGTCCTGCCCGGTGTTTCCGAACACGCTCGTCGGGGCCTCGGCGATCGCGCGAGACAGGTCCGCGTCGGCGAAGATCACGTTCGCGGACTTGCCACCGAGTTCGAGGGTGATCCGCTTCATCGTGTCCGCCGCCGACCGCATCACGTCCTGACCCGTCGCTGTCGATCCGGTGAAGCTGACCTTGGCCACCGACGGGTGCGAGGTCAGAACCTTGCCGACCGTTCGGCCCGGACCGGAGAGGACCTGCACGAGGTCCGCGGGCAGATCGAGTCCGGCCACGAGTTCCCCGAAACGGCGGGTCGAGAGGGGAGTGAGCTCTGCCGGCTTGACCACCACGGAATTGCCGGCCGCCAGGGCGGGCGCGATGTTCCACGACGCAATGGGCAGGGGGAAGTTCCACGGGGCGATCACGGCGACCACACCGAGGGGCTCACGGAAGGTCATGTCCACGCCGCCCTCGACGGGAATGGTGTCTCCGAGGATCTTGTCGACGACACCGGCGTAGTAGTGGAAGCACTCGGCCACCCCACCGATCTCGCCGCGGGCGTCGCTGATCGGCTTGCCGACATCGGTGGCCTCGAGCTGGGCGAGCTCGTCGACGTGTGCCTCGACGATTCCCGCGATCGCCCGCAACCCGTCGCGGCGGACCGTCAGCGGCAGCCGCGCCCATTCGCGTTGCGCCTTGACCGACCGCTCCACGGCTGCTTCCGCGGCGGCGGCGTCGGCCACCGGGTATTCGGCGATCACTTGCTCGGTCGCAGGGTTGATCACAGTGTTCATCTCGTACACGTCTGGTCCTCTGTTCGGCCGCGGGATGATTCGCGTGCAGCACATTGCACGGGTCCCTAGATGTTGGAACGGTTATTCCATGCTCGGTTCAGGTGCTCAAGGGGGCAATGTGCAAAGCGCCCCTCGACTCTCCAAAGCATGTGCACGATGAACACAGACTCCCGGGTGTGACTGCTCTTACAGTCGGAACATCCGACTTTCGAATCGAGGAATCATGGCATCAACCGCCGAATCGAACGACCAGAAGCGGCTTCGGGACTTTGTCGAAGCAAACGGGATTCACACGTTCAAGATTGGCGCAGTGGACCTGGACGGGCTCTGGCGTGGCAAGCGGATCTCGGCCGAATACTTCGTCGACAGTGTTCACCGCGACGGCACCAACATCTGCAACATCCTCTTCGGGTGGGACATGCAGGACGAGATGATCTCGGACCTGACCTACACCGGCTGGCATACCGGCTACCCCGACATCAACCTGCGTCCTGACCTGTCCACGCTGGCAGTCGTGCCGTGGGAGCCCGGTACCGCCTCGGTCATTTGCGACATCTTCGAGCGCGACGGCCGGCCGCTCGAGCTTTCCCCCCGCACCGTGTTGAAGTCGATGATTTCGCGGGCCGAGTCGCTGGGATTCAAGCCGATCTTCGCGTACGAGTTCGAGTTCTACCTCTTCCGCGGCACCCCGCAGGAAATCGCATCACGGCACTGGCGCGACCTCGAGCCGTTCACTGAGGGACACCACACCTACAGCGTCTACCGGGACACCGGTTCGGAGTTCGTCATCGGCGAACTCCGTCGACAGCTCGCCGAATACGGCATCAGCATCGAGGCCAGCAACAGCGAACACGGTCCGGGCCAGTTCGAGGTCAACATCCACTACTCGGACGCCCTCAAAGCCGCCGACAGCGCGATGCTGCTCAAGCACGCAGTCAAGGAACTGGCCGCCCGCCACGGACTGACCGCGTCGTTCATCGCCAAGGTCAACCCGGACTGGGCCGGCTCCTCGGGACACGTGCACCAGAGCCTGCTGGACGAGGACGGGACCGCCGTCTTCGCGAACCCGACCAACCCGGGAACGCTGAGCGAAACAGGCAACCGCTACCTCGCGGGCCTCGTCGAACACGCCGCCGACCTGACCGCCGTATACCTGCCGATCATCAACTCCTACAAGCGCACCGAAGGCGGCACCTGGGCCGGATCGAGCTCGACCTGGGGCTTGGACAACCGCACCGTGGCCATCCGCTCCATCCCGAGCGCGGGGCCGGCCGCCCGGGTCGAGAACAGGATCGGCGGGGCCGACGCAAACCCCTACCTGGTGATCGCCGCCAACCTGGCCGCCGGCCTCGACGGAATCGAACAGAACATCGCACTCCCGCCGGCCGTGGAGGGCAACGCCTACGCTCTGCCCGCCGGGAAGGCCCCGCTGCTGCCGACCTCGCTGCCGACCGCCGTGGACCGATTCAACGCCAGCATCTTCGCCCGCAAGTTCCTCGGTGATCGATTCGTCGACCACTTCACCGCCACCCGCCGGTGGGAGATCAAGCAGTTCGGTGGCGCGATCACCGAATGGGAAATCGCCCGCTACCTCGAGCACATCTGACCCACCACCCCCTGACGAGAGAAGAGACTTTCATGACCAGCCACCAAGGGATGTACGCCGCCGTCACCGGCGCAGGTTCGGGCAACGGCAAGGCGATCGCCGAGACCCTGCTCGCCGAGGGCGCCAAGGTCGCGCTCCTCGACATCGCCCCCGACTCGCTCGCTCACATCACCGAACGCTTCCCCGAGGCCATCGCCGTCGCCGTCGACGTCGCGCAGCCCGACTCGGTTCGTCGGGCAATCGACTCCGTCGAGGAACAGTTCGGCCGCTTGGACCTGCTCGTCAACAACGCAGGCATCTGCCGCTCCAGCAACTTCTCCGAGCTTCCGCTCAAGGAGTGGGACGAGGTATTCGCGGTCAACTCGACCGGACCGTTCCTGATGAGCCAGGCCGCGATGCCCCTGCTGCGGGCCGGCGCGGACGCCCGCGGCGAGCAGGCCACCTCGGCCATCGTGAACATCACCTCGGTGGAGGCGCACATCGTCATCTCCAGCAGCGGACATCCCCAGGTCCACTACAACGCCTCCAAGGGAGCACTGCTGCAGCTGACCCGCGCATTGGCCGTCGAATCCGCCGCCGACCGGGTCCGCGTAAACGCAGTCGCCCCCGGCTTCATCGAAACACCCTTCACACGAGACGTTCTCGGAAACCCCGACGTCAAGAACTGGCTCCTCGAGCGGACCCCCATGGGACGAGTCGGGCAGCCGGAAGACGTCGCGAACGCGGTGTCGTTCCTCGGCAGCGAAAAGGCCAGCTGGGTCACCGGCACCACCCTGTTCGTCGACGGCGGCTGGACGGTCTTCTGACATGGGTCGCCCGCTCATCGCAGTCTCGGCCGGAATGGAGGAGCTTCCGACCGCCTTCGGACCCATGGACTGCACCAAACTGACCGCCCCCTACACCGACGCCATCTACGCCGCCGGCGGACAACCGGTGATCATGCCGGTCATCGAGGAACCCCCATCCGAGCTGCTAGCCCGGATGGACGGACTGCTTCTCACCGGTGGCGGCGACCTGGACCCGGCTCTCTACGGCGAGATCCCCGACGACACCGTGTACGGGGTGCGGCGGGACCGCGACGAGTTCGAGATCGCCCTGTACCGCGAAGCAGTGGCACTCGGCATGCCGATCCTGGGCATCTGCCGAGGCATGCAACTGATCAACGTGCTCCGCGGCGGAAACCTCCACCAGGAGATCCCCGGACACTGGCAGGAGAACCCGCCGACCCGGCTCAGCCACGGCATCGACGTCACCGCCGGATCCGCCCTGGCCGAGGCTATGTGCGCGACCGCCGGTTCCCGGGTCAACAGTTACCACCACCAGAGCCTGAAGGATCTCGGTGCCGGTCTGCAGGTGACCGCGCTCAGCGGTGAGGTGATCGAGGCCGTCGAAGCCGACGACGCCGACCTCGTATGCGTGCAGTGGCACCCCGAGCACCTGTATGCGACCGAACCCGAGCACAAGGCGCTGTTTGAGACCTTTGTGGAGCGGGCGGCCGCGACCATCCGCTCCAAGACTCCAGAGGAGAACTAGTTATGTCCGACAACGTGACCGTGGGTCGCGATTTCGACTTCCACGGGCCCGCACTCGACGAAATCTTCGACACCTACAAGGAAATGCGCGAAAAGTGCCCGGTCGGGCGCAGCGAGAAGCACGGCGGCTTCGTCTACATCACCAAGAGCGAGGACATCTTCGCCGCCGAACAGTCCCCGGAGACCTTCGCGGTGGGCCCATCGATGCTGATGCCGGCCTTCGGGACCGATGTGCCGCTCATCCCCATCGACATCGATCCGCCGGACCACGGCGACTACCGGAAGATCCTTCTTCCGCTGTTCACCCCCAAGGCGATCGCCCGTCTCGACGACGGAATGCACAGCACCTCCAGGGAACTCGCGGAAGAAGTCGCCGCTCACGAGATCGTCGATGCCTCCGCCATGTTCGCCCGGCCGATGCCGACCATCATCTTCAGCCGACTGGCCGGCTTCCCGGAAGAAGACTGGCCGAAATTCGACCGGTGGATCGACGACATCATCTACGAGCGCACCGTGGACCCGGCCCGCGCGTACAAGGCCGGCGGGGAGGTGATGGACTACTTCGACGACCTGCTCAAGTCCCGCGTGAACGACGAACCCGCCGAAGACATCATCGGCTATCTGCTTTCGGCCGAAGTGAAGGGCCGCAAGCTCAACCACGACGAACTCCTGTCGTACTGCTACCTGCTCTTCCTCGCCGGACTCGACACCACGGCATGGGCGATCCGCTCGGCCTTGTGGTACCTCGCACAGAACCCGAAAGCCCAGCAACGCCTGCGGGATAATCCCGACGAGATTCCCGCGGCGGCGGAAGAGTTCCTCCGCACCCTGTCGCCGGTGCAGGCGATGGCGCGCACCTGCCTGGCCGACACCGAGATGTCCGGTGAGCAGATCAAGGCCGGCGAGCGCGTGGTGCTCGTCTTCGGCGCCGGAAACCGGGACCCGGAGGTCTACGACGACCCGGACGAGATCATCCTCGACCGGGAGAACAACCGGCACCTCGCCTTCGGTGGCGGTATCCACCGTTGCCTCGGCTCCAACCTCGGACGCCAGGAACTGGTCGTCGCCCTCGAAGAGTTCCTGGATGTCGTGGGTGAATTTTCGTTGGAGAACCCGGACGAGCCGTGGCACGGCGTCGGCCCCCTGACCCTGCGGATCGGACGGTGAACTGACATGTACGACGTATGGGTAGACAGCACCCGTTGCCAGGGGCATGCCCGATGTTTCGCCTTCGCCCCCGACATCTTCGACTTCGACGACGAAGGGTATGCCTTCATTCCCGAGGACAGGAGTCAGCACGCCGAGATCCCGGAGGATCTGCGCCTGGCCATTACGAACTGCCCCGAGCGGGCAATTCAGGTGAAGGACAACACCTAGCCATGGACGCCTCAGCCAGTGTGCTGGTGGTCGGAGCATCGGTGGCATCGGCCGCACTGATCGCCCAGCTGCGTGAGGACGGGTTCGGCGGCCGGGTCGTGGTCCTCGACCACGACCCGGACGCTCCGTACGACCGGCCGCCCCTGTCCAAGGACTTCCTCGGGGGAACGAGCGTTCGCCCCGAGGCGCCGTGGTGGGACGGCAACTGTGAACTGATCCGCGGACAGGCAACAGGACTCGACACCGCGGTTTCCGCGGTCGAGGTCGCCCTGGCCGACGGATCAACCCGCACCCTGGTCGCCGACCACATCGTCGCGGCCACCGGCGCGGCGCCGATCCGCTTGCCCGGAGAACCGACCGGTGTCGCTCAACTGCGGACCGCGGCCGACGCCCGCCACATCCGCGAAGCCACCACTGCGGGGCAGCGAGTGATCGTCCTGGGAGCCGGCACCATCGGAACCGAACTGGCGTCCACCCTCGTTGCCGGCGGCTGCTCGGTGGCGGTGGTCGACCAGGCGGACCGGCCGCTCGACCGGTTCCTGGGCGGGCATCTCGGGGCCGAGGCGGCGGCGTGGATCCAGGACGGCGGAGCCGACCTCCACCTGCGTTCGCGGGTCGAGCAGATCGCCCAGACCGGCGGGGGATGGACGGTGACGACGGACTCGGGGCAGCTGACCGGTGACCTGGTGGTCAGCGCAGTCGGTGTCCGACCGGCCACGCAGTGGCTGCAGGGCTCCGGCGTCGACATCACCGACGGGATCCGATGCGACTCCGACGGCACCGCCCTCGACCCCGACGGCGCCGTGATCCCGCACGTGCACGCGATCGGTGACGTGGCGGCATGGAGCACTCCGACTGCCGGGCCGCGGCGGAGCGAGGACTGGACGACCGCGCAGCGCCACGGCCGCCACCTCGCACGTCACCTCCTCGGACTGGAACCCCTTCAGCCCGTGGACCGCGAACTGCGTTATTTCTGGAGCCATCAGTTCGGCCGCAGGATCCAGGTTCTGGGCACCCCGGTAGCGGACGCTACGCTTGTACAGCATGTCGACGAACCAGCACGGAAGTCCGCCTTCTACACACTCGAGCGGAACAGTGCGACGGTGGCGTGGATTTCGATCAACGCCCCCAAGGAGTTCGTCCTCGCCATGCGCAAGTCGGTGTCCGTCCATGGCTGAGACGGCCCGGTGATGAGCGAGGTGCCGGCGGAGCAGGTTGCGTTCCGCACGCAGCTCGATCAGATGACTCGTCAGCTGGTCGCCGTCGAGCGCCGCGCCAAGACACTCGCCGAGCTCAATCGCCTTCTGTCGCAAGGCGGGGATCCCCTGGTACTGGCCCAGCGCGCAGTGGACCTCGTCATGCGAGCGACGGGAGCATCGGGCACGTTCGTCTACTTGTGGGACCCGGAGACCGAGCGGCTCGTTCTCCGGGTCGCCACGACCGGCCGTCAGGCCGCCCACGTCGGTGAGATACAGCTTCGTCTCGGTGAGGGTGTCACCGGGTGGTCGGCCCTGATGCGCCAGACCGTGGTCTTGCATGACAACATCCAGCTCGATCCACGATTCACCAGCTTCCCCGTCCTCGAAGAGGACCAGTTCCGTTCGATGGTGGCCGTGCCCATCGTGGTCTCCGGCGGTGATCCGTTGGGCGTGTTCAGCCTCTACAGCCACACGCCCAACACCTTCGATACCCACGACGTGGACCTGGCAACCGAGGTCGGCGGGCTGCTGGGCAGCGGCTTGATCCAAGCCCAGACGGTCAAGGACCTCCGCCGGCATTCCGCCGCCGCGCGGTTCCTACGGGACGTTCCCTCGGACGCCACCGGCTCCTTGCAGCGATGCGTCGACGTACTGGCGGAGTCGATCCGAGCTCAGCTCGCCGCCGCGTTGTGCACCATCGAACTCGCAGACCGGACCACTCAAGAAGGGCACACCCGGCCGGGGCTGGCCTTCGCCGACACCATCGAGAAGACAACTGTCGCCGCATCACAATCGGTGCGCTCCCGCGCAGACCTACCGGCCCTGGTGGACAAACTCGGACCTGCCCTCGAGAAGTCGACGACCTCGTTCGGAAATCTGTTCCCACTCGGAGCGATCACCTGCTACCGAGGCCAGCCGTTCACCGAGGCCGACGCCAGCATCCTGGAAGCGCTGGGAGCACAGGCCGGGGCCCTGATCGCCTCGGTGAGCAGCCCGACGATGAACACCCCGCTGCTCGGCCGACTCACCGCGGCGCCGACCCCTGATCACGCCGAGCGGGTCCTGCGGGATCTCGGTTGGCGTCCCGGACCCACACATCCCGTGCTGGTACGCCTGCGCGCCACAGAGTTCGGTACCCCCTCCGCGTTCGACCGGGTCGTCGCGGCCCTCCATGAGATGTGCGCAGAGTTCGACGACGTCGTGGTGGCTCCGTCCGCGCCCACGGTGACCCTGTTGATCCGACACCAGCCCGAGCAATGGAAAGGGTTCGAACAGGCGCTGCGCCACACTCTCCGACAAGCCCAAACAATGAGCCGAGGGATACTGGTAGGGATCGGACCTCCCGCCCGAGACGCCCGTGACCTGGCATCGGTCCTGGAGAACACCGAGACGGCACTGGCCTGGGCAGAACTACTCGGTGAGCCAGTCGTCTACTTCCAGGACGTCGAACATCTCCGTCTGCTCCCCCGGGTGGCACTGAACATCGGCGATGACCTGCGAGAGGTTCTCTCCTGGTTCGCCGAGGTAGTGCGCTACGACCTGCGTCACGGCACCTCCCTGGCGACGACGCTCGAAACGTACTTGATCAACCGTGGCTCGGCGACAGATACGGCAAGCGATCTGTTCATCCACCGCAACACTCTTCGTCAACGTCTCACCCGCATCGAAGACCTGACGGGGCGACCGGTAAACACTGTCAGCGACTGGGCCGTCGCAGCACTAGCCGCTCGAATCGTGGCAGCCGACAACGCACCTCAATAACCCGCTCGACGGACAACCGACACCGAATACGCCATACGTGGACGGCAAGAGGCGTACCTGCAAGGAAGTTGCGTGCCCTCCAACCAAAACTGCACCGAGGCAGACAGTTACGGCAACGCACACTGCACGTGTCGGACGTCGCGACGACATCACTGTGCGCTTGCCGAACGCAGATACGTGCACGTCGATCACGCCGGCGTCGGGTGCGTCGCTGTGCTACCCGACATCGGTATTCACACGATGCGCTCACTTCGAAGGTCCGGAGCGGGCCGCGTGACCCGGTCATCGGGGACCTGCGCGTTCCTCGTCACACACCGGGGCAGAGGCGTCATCGACCGGCAAAAGCTGCACGTAGCGTCGACATTCGTCACGGAAGCACGGCCGCCGGCATCCTTCGCTCTTTCATGCCTGGGCGTGGGTGGGTAGGTGATACCCGCAGCTGCACAGATGGCCTCCCGGTCATCCGCGGAGTATCAGTGCTCGGGCTGGCCCGCTGGAACCGGCGATCCGACTCAGTGGTGCCGCCCCACACACCGAAGGGTTCGGCAAAGGTGAGGGCATGGTCGCTGCATCGCTGCCGAACAGGACACTGACTGCAGACTTCCTTGGCGTCGCGTTCACGACGAAGCCGCTCACCCAAGCCCTCGTTCTCCCGGGCGAAGAATAGGTCCGACCCGGTGTATCGGCAACGTGCGCTCAGTTGCCAATCCCAGTGGGCCGTCAGGGGTGACGGCTTTGTCATCGTTCGAGTCCCTTCGGTCATCCACCTGAAGTCGGGCAATGGTTACCCGACCCGGACTTCGCTCATCGAGATGCTCCGGCCATGGGACGTTCCGGCCTCCGGTTCGGTGCCCGGACGCCCGCGCCCACTCAGCTCACACGGGCAACCAGATCGTCGGTGTGCTGCTGGCTGGATGACCGGAGGAGATGCAGTTCGCCGAGGGCATTACGGGCGATGGTTTGCTGTTCGGTGGTGGTCATCTGGCCACGCCAGGAACCGAGGAAGGTCCATGTCCACGACAGCAGGGTGGCGATCCGGCTGCGGAAACCGACGACGTACACCACGTGCACGGCCAGCCACATCACCCAGGCGAAGAACCCCGCCCGCCAGCTCGATGCTTCCGATGGACGCGACAGCATTGAACCGGGAGATTGTGGCCATCGAGCCCTTGTCGCGGTAGTCGAACGGTTTGCGCTCGGGAGCCGGGCGGCTCTTGACGGTGGCCTTGATCTCGGTGGCGATCTGACGAGCGGCGTAACGACCACCCTGGATTGCGACCTGGGCCACGCCAGGAAGTCGATCGAGCGACATCATGTCCCCGACGACGAAGACATTCGGATAACCCGGCAGGGACAGGTCGCCTTCGACCGCGATGCGGCCGGCCCGATCGATCGCGGCGCCGCACTGCTCGGCGAGCTGGCGTCCCAGCGGACTGGCGGAAACCCCGGCGGACCACACTTTGCAGGCCGATTCGATGCGGTGCCGGACTCCGTCGGCGTCACGATAGGTCAGGCCGGTGGCATCGACGTCGGTCACCGACGCACTCAGCCGAATCTCGACACCGAGCCGTTCGAGGGTCTCCGCCGCGCGTCCTCCGAGGTTGTCCCCGAATGGTGGCAGTACGGCGGAGGCGGCGTCGAGCAGGATGATCCGCGCGCTGCGCGGATCGATGTTGGTATAGGTGCCGGCCAGAGTGCGGTGGGCGAGTTCGGCGATCTGGCCCGCCATCTCCACACCCGTGGGGCCGGCGCCGACCACCACGAAAGTCAGCAACCGGTCACGCTCGCCGGGATCCTCGCAGACCTCGGCGTGCTCAAAGGCACCCAGGATGCGTCCACGGAGTTCGAGAGCATCGTCGATCGACTTCATTCCCGGAGCATGTTCGGCGAAGTGATCGTTACCGAAGTACGACTGCTGCGCCCCCGCAGAGACGATCAAGCTGTCGTACTCGGTGACCGTCGTCCGTCCCAGGTGTTCGGAGGTCACCGCTCGTGCCGACAGATCGATGGAGGTGACGTTTCCAACCCGGACCGCTGCGTTGGGCTGATCTTTCAAGATCATCCGGGTGGAGGGGGCGATCTCGCCTTCCGACAGAATCCCGGTGGCTACCTGATACAGGAGCGGTTGAAAGAGGTGATGAGTCGTCCGGTCGATCACGGTGACATCGACATGGGCACGGCGGAGAGCCTTGGTCGCAAACAATCCACCGAAACCGGAACCGATGACCACGACACGATGGCGCGGTGAGTTCGACCGTTGGGTGCTCATATCCAAGCCTCTCCGATCGCCCGGAAGTGGCGATCGTGTTGATGTAGGGGCGAGGAAAGGCTTACCTGCAGCACCCCGCTCTGATGATCAATAGGAGTGATCGGGCCGCCCGGCGGTGAGCTGCCGGGCGGCCCGATCGGGCAAGTTCGCTGATCTCGATGAGTAGTCGGTTCGATGCGATCAGCGAACAGAGGTCACACGGTGGTGGCGGTGTAGCCGTGCGCTTCCGCGACCTCCGCGGACAGGAGTGCGCCGTCGTGGGTGGACAGGCCAGCGGCGAGGCCGGGGAGGACGGCGGTGGCATCCTCCCAGCCCTTGTCGGCGAGGGCGACGACGTAGGGGAGGGTGGCGTTGGTCAGGGCGTAGGTCGACGTGCGGGGGACGGCACCGGGCATGTTGGCGACGCAGTAGAAGACGGAGTCGTGGACCTGGTAGGTGGGTTCGGCGTGGGTGGTGGGGTGAGAGTCGGCGAAGCAGCCGCCCTGGTCGATGGCGATGTCGACGAGCACCGAGCCGGGCTTCATCCGCGCCACCAGATCGTTGGAGATCAGTTTGGGGGCCTTGGCGCCGGGCACAAGGACCGCGCCGATGATCAGGTCGGCGTCGAGGACGGCCTGCTCGAGTTCGAGGGTGTTGGAGGTGATGGTCTTGACCTGGCCGGAGTAGAGGGCGTCGATCTCCCGCAGCCGGGCGATAGACAGGTCGAGAACGGTGACGTCGGCATGCATGCCGTGCGCGATGGCGATCGCGTTCTTACCCGACACACCGGCGCCGATGACGACGACCTTGGCCGGTCGCACCCCGGGGACGCCGCCCATCAGGACACCGCGGCCGCCGCCCTGACGCATCAGGTGGTAGGCGCCGGCCTGCGGGGCGAGGCGTCCGGCGACCTCGCTCATCGGGGCGAGCAGGGGCAGGGAGCCGTCGGCGCCGGTGACGGTTTCGTAGGCGATGGAGGTGGTCTTCGACGCGAGCAGCGCATCGGTGCAGTCCTTCGACGCGGCGAGGTGCAGGTAGGTGAACAGCACCTGGTCCTGCCGGAGGCGGGGGTATTCCTCGGCGATGGGTTCCTTGACCTTCAGTAGCAGGTCGGCACTCTCCCAGACCTGGTCGGCGGTCGAGAGGATCTGGGCGCCTGCGGCTTTGAAGTCCGCGTCGGTGAAGGACGAGCCGACGCCGGCCCCGGTTTCGATGATCACCTCGTGGCCGCGGCCGACAAGTTCGTGGACACCGGCGGGGGTGATGGCCACCCGGTACTCGTGGTTCTTGATCTCGCGGGGAATGCCGACTCTCATGACTACTCCATTAGAAGGGATGCCCGTCAGCGGACTGCTGAGGAAGGGGACGTTACCGCCGGAAGTTCGGCTGATGTCCATCAATGCTGAAGAAATAATCCGAAGATTCCAATAGTGAGAGAGAAAATTCTCAAAATAGACATTTTTGATGAATAAAATTCGATCAATGTCTGGCGGGCCCGGCTCGAATCGAAGGATGTTCGGCTCCACACGCAACTGGCAGCTCTGCGCCCGGCTCAGACCGATCGGCACCCGCGGAGATGACCCTGAAGTCCGAAACACTCGCCCTCGGCGTGCGTGGAGAGGACGCACACTCAGCTGACAAATAGTGTGCGCAAGGCACATTGCGGCCGCTCCGCAATTCGATGATCCTGGCTGCGGGGCAACCTCGCCTCATCAAAGGGTGCAAACCCTCAGATCGACACGACGGCGCAGTCTCACTCCGTACCATGTCGTCGAACAGAAGGAGTTACCGTGCCCGGCAGCCGGCCGCGTCTGCTCGTCATCCAACCCGATCCTCTGGTCCGGCTCGAGCGTTTCGAAAGCCGGCTCATCGAGGGTGGTCTCGACATCCGAATTGTCAGTCCATTCGGCGGAAGTATACTGCCCGCGACGTTGCAAGAAGATGGATTGTTAGTACTCGGCGGAAGCATGAGTTCCCTCGATGACCACGGATATCCGTGGCTGGCAGACATCCGGCGACTCTTTCGCTACGCGGTCGAGGCGCAGACGCCGACCTTCGGAATATGTCTCGGCGCTCAACTGCTGGCTCAGGCGTGTGGCGGTGAGGTGACCGTCGGTGACCACGGGATCGAAGCGGGAGTTGTCGACGTCGAACTCCTTCACGGTGCTGGGGACGACCCTGTATTTGCGGATGTTCCGTCCCCCTTCTGCTCAGGTGCAATGCACGGCGACATGATCAGGAAACTGCCAGCGTCGGCCACCTGGCTCGGCAACTCCGATCCCTACCCCCATCAAGCATTTCGAGTGGGGCGATGCGCGTGGGGAGTGCAATTCCACCCCGAACTCACACCAGCGCTGTATCAAGAGTGGGTATCGGCCGACGTCGGCGACGAACCCACGACGCGCGAAGCGAAGCGACGCGGTGGACTCGACATCGAAACCCGCGATGGCGAGATCCGAACAGCTAGTTCCATCATGGCGAAGAACTTCGCCCGACTGGTGGTCGCGCGGGCGAGTTCCAGTGCTGTCACGAGACACCACACACTGAGCGTGGAACCGTGAGATAACCCCCGCCGTACCGCCATCCACAGTGGAACCCGATACCTGAACTCCCCCAGCCCAGAGACGCAGAAGAGACGACGGCGCGGCTCGGCTGAGTCACCAAGAACGCAAGCCGGAAGGTATGCATACCGCACACCGATGCAGCGAAGAGTGTGCACAGCAACCACAGAGCATCTCGAACTTCATGAATACAGTGAGGTAAGCACCTACCCTGCGAACGCAGACACCGGCGATTGGACACGAGGGATTCGGACGTCGAGTCCGTTCGCGCCTTCCACACTTCAAACCAGGAGCTTTCATGACCGTGACGGCGGCGCAAGATCACCGAGACACGCACGAGCTTCGCGCATCAGCCGGGGCTCATCTCTGGCGACACTTCGCTGACATGACGACAGCTGCCGACCGCCCCCTCAACGTGATGGTGAGGGGCGAAGGCTGCTATCTCATCGACTCCGAAGGAAATCGGTACCTCGACGGGCTGTCTAACCTGTTCTGCGTCAACCTGGGCTACAGCTACGGCGAGGAGCTTGGACAAGCTGCGCTCGACCAGTATCGGCTGCTGGGCTACCACTCGAGCTGGGGATCGACGCACCCGACAGCGATCGAACTCGCCACGGTCCTCGCGGATCTCGCGCCCGCGAACCTCAACCACGTGTTCTTGACCCCGAGCGGAGGAGAATCCGTCGAGGCAGCATGGAAGCTCGCAAGGGAATATCACTCCCTGCGAGGCGAAAAACGCTGGAAGGCGATCGGTCGCAATCTGGCCTACCACGGCACCACTCTCGGAGCGCTATCGCTCAACGGGTTGCCGGAACTCCGGAGCCAGTTCGAGCCGCTCGTGCCCGGAGCCGCGCATGTGCGCAACACCAAGAGGCTCGGCCGACCGGCAAGTGAGTCCGAGGCGGACTTCACAGGCTTTCTCCTCGACGATCTCGAGGAGCGGATTCTCGCCGAGGACCCCGCGACCATCGCCATGGTGATCATGGAACCGGTACAAAATCATGGCGGCGCGCTGATGCCGCCGGCCGGATACTTCGCCGGTGTCCGGGCACTCTGCGACAAGTACGGAATTCTCCTCGTCTCGGACGAAACGATCACCGCGTTCGGCCGATGCGGTTCCTGGTTCGCCTCCGAACGGTTCGGGATGCAGCCGGACATCATCACCACCGCAAAGGGCCTGTCGTCCGCGTACGCGGTGATCGGTGCACTGATCGCGACGGAAGAAGTGTTCTCAGCCTTCCATCAATCTGGGCGGAAATTTACTCACGGCAACACCTTTGGCGGACATCCAGTGATGGCTGCAGTCGCGCTTCGCAACATCGAGTTGATGAAAGAGCTCGATCTACCAGGAAGCGTACGCAACAAAGAATCCGAGCTGCGCAACAAGCTGGAAGCGCTGAGCGCCCTGCCTGCGGTCGTAGACGTTCGAGGTACGGGGTTCTTCTATGCGATCGAACTCGCCACAACCGAACAAGACGGCGAACGCTTCTCCGACGAAAAGATGCGACGTCTGTACGGGGACGACCGATTGACTGATCAACTCGCCCAACACGGAGTCCTGCTCCGGCTGTCGATGGATGGCGGCGATCCCGTCCTGTGCATAGCGCCGCCCCTGGTGGCAGACACAGACGAGATCGATCACCTTGTCGAGACGCTCCATCAGGTATTGACACCGTTGGTGTGAGCTGCCGACCGATTCCGCGCTTCCACGCGGTCTGGTCAGGCAGATATACGTCACAGCGAACGATGCCGGCTCATCACGACAACCAACGGAGAAATGGACATTTCAGCACCGGCTTCCACTGCAAGGAAGCGCGAGGGACCGATGAGCGGGTTGGAAACCGCCGATGCAGGCATGAGCGAACGGGCGACGTACGCCGCGAGGCGGGTGCTCCCCGATGCACCCCTTCTGGCGGCCGCCGAGGGTCGCGCTCCCCGCCATCGCCCGGTGTGGTTCATGCGGCAGGCGGGCCGCTCCCTTCCCGAGTACCGCGAGATCCGGTCGGGTATCGGCATGCTCGAATCGTGCTTCGACCCGGCACTCGTCTGCGAGATCACCATGCAGCCCGTGCGCAGGCACGGCGTCGACGCCGCGATCCTGTTCTCCGACATCGTCGTGCCGCTCAAGGCCGCGGGCATCGACCTCGACATCGTGGCCGGCACCGGTCCCGTCGTCGCGAACCCGGTCCGGTCGATCGCCGACGTCGCCGCCCTGCCCCGTCTCGTGCCCGAGGAGGTCGGCGCCGTCGCGCAGGCCGTGCAGCTGCTCACCGCCGAACTCGGGTCGACGCCGCTGATCGGGTTCGCCGGCGCCCCGTTCACGCTCGCCTCCTACCTGGTCGAGGGCGGTCCCAGCCGCAATCACGAGCGCACGAAGGCGCTCATGCACTCCGACCCCAAGACGTGGCACGCGCTGCTCGGCACCCTCGCCGACACCACCATCACCTTCCTGCAGACCCAGCTGCGCGCCGGTGTCGACGCGGTCCAGCTGTTCGACTCGTGGGCCGGCGCGCTCTCGTTGGCCGAGTACCGGGAATTCGTGCTGCCCCATTCCGAGCGGGTGTTCGCGGAGGTGGAGAGCTCGAAGGTGCCGCGCATCCACTTCGGGGTCGGCACCGGTGAACTGCTCGGCGCGATGGGCGAGGCGGGTGCCGACGTGGTCGGCGTTGACTGGCGCATCCCCCTGGACGTGGCGGCGCGCCGGGTCGGACCGGGCAAGGCGCTTCAGGGAAACCTCGACCCCGCGGTGCTGTTCGCGGGACCGGCGGCCGTCGAGAAGCAGGTCCGCCGCATCACCGCGGAGGCCGACGCCGCCCTCGCCGCCGGCGCCACGGGACACATCTTCAACCTCGGGCACGGCGTCCTGCCCGACACCGATCCGGGCGCGCTGACCGCGCTGGTCGAGCTGGTGCACTCGCTGTAACCGACGCGTCACCGCACGTGGTCACCGATAGTTCAATGTCGGAATCGGAAGTTGCGGCGGTGAGGACGAACGAAACCCAGTTGAACTGGGGTTAGTCGGTTTCGGTTTGGTCATTTCTGGCTACTCGAGGTGATCGATGGTTGCGCGAGGAATTCGAAGGAAAGCCGGACTTGAGCGTGGCGGGCCGTCGTGGATTTGCACTTGCTACGAGCAGGTCACCCATTGATGTTCGGGGCTTGTCGTTGGACAACGAGAGCTACCTTTCCAGTGAATGCGTTTGTGCGGTGATACGTCTGCTGCGCTCAGTTGTGGACGTGCGCAGTCATGCGATAACCGGCCGATGTCCAACGTAGGGCGTGGATGAGCTGCCCAGCTCGGACAGATGTGCCCCGCCGCGCATCCGGACAGCGGGGATCGTCTCGCTCAGAAAATCAGGTGGCGTGCGAGACGGCTGATCGGATGGGTTTCGACATTCGCGGGTCGACCGGGCCCGATGATGCGCACGCCACCGCTCACTCGCACGTGGGCCTCTCCATCGATGCTGACCGTGGTGGTGTCGGTGGCGGCGATCAGAGCTTGACCATTGGCCTGGACGTGGCAATGACTGTGCGCGAAGACGATGGCGCTGTCATCTGCGCGGATCCTGGCGTTGTCGGTGCCGACGATATGGCTCTTACCGCGGGCATCGACGGTGCTGTCGTCAAAGGCTTCGATGTGAGCATATTCGTAGGCAGTGACTCTGGCGTGGTTGGACGCTTGGACGAAGCACCGGCCGGCGGCTGCGATGGAGCCGCCGGCGATTCCCGCGCAGGTTGTCCGATAATTTTGACCTCGACGTGGCTGGGGACGTGGCCAAGGTCCAGCCAGTTCTCCGGGTCGGCGTCGATGACGACGGTTTTCGCTCCAGCGGCGAGGCGCTTGGTGTATTCCGCATAGCTGCGGACCGGCGATGCGGAGCGGCCACGACGCGGCCGACGTGAGTTGCGCGTGGATTTCTTCACTGGTGCCCCCATGAATCAATAATGCCTTCGTCTGGTGTCGTTCGTGCGAGCGCCGAGGTCGGCGCGTCGCGCGTGGGGCTACACGAGGTTCGGTGTGCCTCGGTGTCCTGTGTCAGTCGCCGATCTTGACGGCATTCCCGGTCGGGTCGACGCATTGCAGATAGGAGTCGGCGTGTGATCGGTCCGGAAGGTAGGGCCAGCTGCAGTTCCAACCGTCGATGACAGCGAATCGTCCTTGTCCTTGTGCGGCGACCGTGCGGTCGTTGAGGTAGCGATCACTGATGCTCAGTGCTGCTGGGCAGCTCGGAGTTCCGGCGATGATGCTCACAGGTGCAGTCGCACCGTTCAGGTTGTTCGTGACGGTTCCGCACTGAGCGCTCGTGGGCGGCAATGCGGCGGCAGCGGTGGCCTGCGTAGCAGTCGTCGCCGGTTGTGTCTCGGATAGCCGGGTCTGAGCGTCGGTCACGCCGGGCTGACCTTGATCAACGGTGGGGTTCGCCGACCACTCGACGTGTGTGGCAGCAGCAGCTGGTTCGGCTGGCGGGGATACGGTCTCGGCTTCTGTGCTGCTGCACCCGGCGAGGATGGCGGCCGCGATGAGGGACAGTGCAGCAATTTCCGTGGTGGTTCGTCGATTCACGAGTACTCGTTTATTCCAGTCCGACAGGGAGGACGCAATGTCGAGCCCAGTGATATGTGATGACCTGGACAAAACGACGCCCAGCGCGACCACCGCCGCACCAGCACGTCAAGCTGCGGCTTCTCGAAGGCCCTCCCAGTGGGCGGGCTCCCGCATCGGCTCGGTGGTGCTGAGACTGTCCGGGTGGACGGCTAGTGTCGATCCATCCCTTATGTCTGTCGCACAGTTGCGGAGGAGTGCCCAAGATGACCGAACCGACGTCCGAGCTGGCGGGCAGTGATTCCAGCGAGGAGCCACAATCGCCGGCCGTCGGTGCTGAAAATGCGGCAGGGCAACGCAGTGACCATCTGTCGGCGACGGTGTACGCGCCTGCTGGGATTGTCGTCGTCGCGAGTGTGGTGGTGTGGTTCGCGGTTCAGTGGCTTGATGTCGAATACGGCACAACAGGGCTGTGGTGGGCTGCAAGCGCCTGCGCTGCAGTCGGTGCGGCGTTGAGTGCGGCAATAGCGCCGATGATGGCCCGGTTGTGTAAGGCGGTCGATATTCCATCAGAGGCAACCGGCCGGCGGATCGTTCCTGCGGCTACGACCGCGGGAATGTGGTTTGGCGCCGTGCTGCTCGCCGGCGGCGACGCGATCTTGACGGCCTGGCTTGCACTGAGCCTGCTGTGCGTGTGGGCAGCGTGGATCGATCACTTCACGCTGCGGTTTCCGTTGACGTTGATCCGGTTGACCACTGCAGTGGGCCTGATGTTCGGGGCATTCGCTGTGGCGGTGGATCAAGATCCTGCGGCAGGTGGGCGCGCACTTCTCGCCGGAGCGTTGGTCTTCGCGTTCAACCTTGCGTTCGCGATCGTCACCCGCGGCTACCCCGGGCTCGCCGACGTGCGGCTGAGCTTCATCCTCGGGGCAGCCCTGGGATGGGTCGGCTGGATGAATGTGCTCTCGGGCATGTTGCTACCGAACGTCCTGGCGCTCTTGGTGATGGCGGGGGTGAAGTCGATCCGGCGTCAGAAAGACCTGGGAGAGTTCGGTTTCGCACCGTTTCTCATCGCCGGAACCGCCGTGGCAATGGCCGTCCCGCCGCTGTGGTGGATCGTCTGGATCTGAACAACTTTCACGGGAAGGGTGTCGAGGATCGGTTGCATACTGGTCTCCAGAGATCGGGGAGGTGTATCGGTATGGACGAGGTGGCTCACTTCGCCCCGATGCCGTCGATCGTTCAAACGGAATTGTCGTGTGAGTTCTGCGCTGAGCATCCCCAGGACATCCCAGGGGACCCCGTCGGCTTCGTGCGTGCGGCCCGCTGGGCGGCGGTGGTCATGGACTGCTGTCACTTCGATGCTCGGGTGGACTACCTGCTGTTTGACGAGCACTGGGCAATGATCCGACACCAACAGCTGCCCGGGCAGTGCCCTCGGTGCGGGGCGATCGCCTACTCGGTCGAGGACATCGTGTGTACCGAGATCCCTCTGGGGAGGACGGCGGATGGGGTGTGGCCGCTGATCGGCGGATAGGGAGCACCTTTCGGCGGTTCGCTGAAGATACGTTTAGGGGACGAGGTCAGCGCGGTGGTGACAGCGTCCCTTTGAGGCTTTATTCGGAGTTTGGCGATACCTGGCCGTGGGCGGTGGCTTCCTCGATGAGGTGCTGCGCACTCAACTGCATCGCTGCCTCGCTTTGAGGACGACGGAGCTGGTCGAGCCGGTCTGGGATATGCGCGTTGGCCTGGCGAATTGCCAAGATCTTGTCCTGAACGGCCCTGCAGTCTTTCTCCGTTGCTGCATAGTCGTCAGTCATACTGCGGTTCCATAGGCTGAGGACCTTGGTCTCAGCCTGGCGTTTGGTGTCGGCACTTACGCGGTTCGCCTGGATCATCTCTCCGAGCTCACGGACAGGACCGAGCATCGGCAGTACAAGCGCGGTGATTGTCGCGGCGAGGTTGAGATCGAGGAGCCATGCAGCTAGCAGGACACAAAGGACGAGCGCAGCGAGGATGCCGCTGAGGAGTGCAGCCCATAGTCTGTGGATCGACGCTCCCCAGCCAAGGTTGCTGCGCTGACAGATGAGGACGTCGAGCGGGCGAATCACGGGTGCAGTGTCTGGGTACCAATCGCGGGTGCGGTCGCCTCGATACCGCGCGGCTGCTTCTGCGATGAGGGTCGGGGATACATGGTCGGCGGCGAAATCGTTCCAGGGCAGCTGAAAGACGAAGGTGTCGAACTCCTCCTGGACTGAAGCGGCTTCTCTTCTGCGCCGCTTCTCGCGTTCGCTCGCGAGCCATGAGTAGGCGAACAGGCCAATGCCGCCGATCGCTCCGACGACCGCGCGTGCGTCGGGCATGCAGACCGCGACAACGGCGGTTACAAGTGCAGCGATTGAGACAAGGGCCAGTCTCAGATCGTGAATCTGTTTGGCCTCGGTGTACAGGCGCGATTGCGCGCGCAGGAACCTCTGCCCACGTTCTGTGTTCTGGGCTTCACTGATCGGCGGCGTTGTGGGAGCGTTCACGCAGAATCAGCTTCCACGTAGGGAAACGTCGTCCCCCAGATACGCTGGAGGGCTTGATTGAATTCCCAACGTTCGTCCGCGTCGTTCGCCCTGTTCGCCTCAATCAGGTTCTTCTCCAATGTTCGGAGGCGTGCAAGTGCGATCGTGCGGTTCGTCTCGGCCGAACACGGCGCGATGCGGTTCACCAACCTGGCAGGATCGTTCATCGCGGCGACTTCGGTCGATACCAGTTTGTTCACGATGTGTTGGAGGCTGTACAGCGACCACAGACTGTCACGGTTCTTACCGTGCTCTGCGGCCCTCATTTCGAGATAGAACGATGAAATCGGTACGGCATTCTCGTACTTCCAAGCCTTGAGTAGTCGTGCGAGCCTCCGGACACCACCCGAGTGCTTCTTGTCGACCTCTCGGACGAACTTTAGGTGTGCCTCCGGTGCCGCTTCGCGCCAGGCCCCGCCTGAGGCCGGGATCTGACGCACGACTTCGTCTCCGACCGTGCGTTCGTAGAAGGCTGGCGTGATCTCGTACTCAGCGACGAGTCCGGAGAACTCGATCTTCACTGTCGGGCGGTCGACGTAGACGTCTCGGGCCTCCACCAATTCCTTCTTGAGCAGATCCCTGACCTTGTTCAAGATCGTCGTCGACGAACCGGTCTTGTGAGCAACGGACAGACAGGCCATGTAGTCGACGTCGCTGTGCGGGGTCACCGCGGTCCCGTGCTGGAATGAACCACTTTGGAAGAAGTTGAATACCGTGAATTCCGACTCGAGGATGCCGAGGATGCGTTGGCGATAGCGGCTGACCTCATCGCGGTGCCACTGCTGCGGCTGCCGTTCTGCAAGGTAGGTAGTAATCCCATCTGAGATGGTCGTCACGCTCGTCCTCCGCTCAGTTGCACGCTCAAACCTTACCGGCGGAAATTCCACGCGCGGTGTGTCATTCAAATGGCTGACAACGTGACCTGTGCAGATGCCGGATGTGTGCCCTTACACGACCTGCCTCAGAAGCGAGTTTGCATCGACAGGTGCTGTCGTTGGGCAAGAACCCCTCGGAACGCGTACCAGCTGTCGACGGTGAGCAACGACGTTCATTCTGCGCCCAAGCGACGTCACACAGCCCGTGTCACTCAACCCGGACGTGGTGGATCTTCCTCCAGACGAGAGGGAGTGGCGGTCGCTTCCGGGGGAGGGGTGCCTGATGTGGCGGAGCGGGAAAACGCTCGCTGTCCAGGTAGGGCAGTCCAGGTCCGAACCTATGGTCCTCCCAATAGCTGTCGTGAGGGACGAAGGAGTGGTACCGATGAATGTTGAGATTCGCCGCATCCACCCGACGGACGCGAAGATCCGCCTTCATCGTTGGTGGTCACCATCAGGCCCAGTTTCGACTGACTTGGACGGTGCTGGCACGGCGGGAGTGGTCGCGTCGTTGACGTTCCAACAGAGCGGATACGCGGTGGCGCATCCCGGATGCCGCACCTTGCGCCACCGTCGAGACCAGCTCGGTAGCAGATGGTTGGCCCGAGGTCTGGATGGCCAGCGATGAGGGCCCCCGGCGATCGCACACACCTCGTCCTCACCGCCGACGGCACCTCTCTTGCGGTTCGTGAGATCGGATCCCGGACGGCGCCGGTCACTGTAATTTTCGCGCACGGATTCTGTCTCCACATGGGCGCCTGGGCACCGCAACGGGCCTACCTGGCCGAGGTCTGGCGGGGGCGTGCCCGGTTGGTCTTCTTCGATCACCGCGGTCATGGCGGATCCGGCGCGGCCGATGTCGGGAGTTACACGATCAGCCAGCTTGGACGGGACCTGGATGCGGTGATTCGCACGGTGGCGCCAAAGGGGCCGATTGTCCTCGTCGGGCACTCGATGGGCGGGATGGCCGTGATGTCCTACGTCGCCCATCACCAGGAGGCCGCGGCCGCGCAAATCGTGGGAGTCGGGTTGATCTCGACCGCCGTCGACAATGTCGCCGGCGCCGGCATCGGGCGCGCTCTGAATACGCCGGCGGTGACGTTGCTGCGGACGGCATCAGCTCACGCCCCAGGGCTCGTCGGGCGCAGCTGGAATCTCTCACGTCGCATCTTGTCGCCGGTGGTCGGCGCAACTTGCCCGCTTGCTCCGAGCGCAAGTGTCCGTGCCGCCGCCACGTCCTACGGGATGGTCCACGCGACGCCGATCGCCACCGTGGCGGCCTTCCTGCGTGATCTGCGGATCTACGACGCTTCCCCGGCGCTCGACGTGCTCGCGAAGGTGCCGGCGTCGATCATCTGTGGAACCCGGGACAGGGTGACCCCGATCGGGCACTCACAGCGACTCGCGGCGGCTCTTCCCCTCGCCGAACTGATCCCGGTGAGCGGAGCGCGGCACATGGTCGGCCTCGAGCGCCCTGACGTGGTGAGCGAGAGTCTCGATCGACTGCTCGGCCGCGCGGTAGGGCGCCGCGAACAGGACACCACCCGCAGGTCCAAATCCGACCTCGTCGGGGCGTGAGATCTGCGCGTGCCTGAGACCTGACGAGACAACCACTGATGGGAGAAGTGTTGAGTATTCACCAGGACGTTGACCTGTCATCCGGTCCGGCGCACCACCGGCCGGACGAGCTCGTTCACCGCGGCGCGAGGTCGTACACACGCCATGTTCTGAACCGGGTGGCAGCGTGTGGTGTGCAGGTCCGGGCGCGGCACCGGTGCATCGATCTGCATCACGAGCCGAAGACCTACAACCCATGGCAAGACGTCACCTATTGCCGCTGCGGTCACATCCGGTGGGCCGGCGCGCATGCGCAGTTCGACACCGCCGTCGAAGCATTCGAGGGTTTCCCTCATAACCCCTCGGGCCGGCCGGCCCCACGGACCTATCCCGGAAAACATGACCCCGAATCGCGGCAGGTCAGCGAGCAGCGGCCCATCGGGCGAAGCGAGCTACGCCGATGATCCCGGCAGAAGCGGGTGACCCCGCGGCCCGCGCTGTTCTGGACCTGATCGACCGCGTCGAGATCGACCCTGAGAGCGACCAGTTTCTGACGGCGCTCGACCGTATCCACTTACAACTCCTCTCGCCGAGGGTGGCCACGATCGTCGCAAGGCGAGCGGAGCTGGGTTTTACCGCCCACGACGTGAATACCTATCCCCGACGGAATATGTGGCGCACGCAGGTCCCGTTCGGGCGGACGAACGGCGGTGTCGTTGTCGAGATTCCCCTCGTCGTGATCGCACCTGTTCTGATCGGCATGATTCCTGTCCTACTCAGCATGAATCCGCTGTTTCAGTCTCCGATCACGGATCTGACGGTATTCATCTCCGCGGCTGCAGGTCTGGAGGTCCTCGCGATGTGGTGGTGGATCCGCCGCGATCCCCTCAGGCTGACCGCGGCGGACAAGCAGATGATCCGCGGCAGCATTGCCAAGCTCGATGCCTACGTCTGGGCCGGCGGCGACTTCTTCGAACTCCGTCTGGCCATGACTGCGTCCGCGATCGTCGACGACATTCGTGAAGTGCCGGCATGGAGTCACGAGGGCCTCGACATCCACCGCATCCGGCTCGACATCGAGGACCAACTCCGAGTGATTCTCTGCCACTGCGGTGAGCTGGCAACCGTCCGGGCCAGCGTCGGCGAACCCACGAGGGGAGTCAGTGCCGAGGCTGACGCGGCTCGGGCCGCCCACCACGAGCAGCGACGGTGGTTCGAACAGGTCAAAGAATCACTGATCGGCCGGGTCGCAGCGTTGTGGACGTATCACCAAGACCTACTGATGCTTCAGGACTCCATCGACGGTACGGCGGCTCTCGGTCGCATCGACGCTCACGCACCGGCGCTCGGAGAACTGCTGGTCAACTCGGCGAATGATGACCTCGCAGCGTCGGCGATCGGTGACCTGGCCACCGACCTGGCCGATCAACACCAGGCGCGGGAAACGGCGCTGGCCCAGCTACGCGGCGACGTCACCGGATTCGATCGGTGCAGCTGATGGGCCGCAGCCATGACCGGATCAGCCCAGACCGCGGCGACGGTGTGTTCGATCCCGACCGGGGCGACAGCGACGTCGCCACCCGCAAGGAAGGCGCCCTGATCTCGCAGCACGCCTACGACACCCGCGCCGATCTCCGCAGCGGAGCACGAGAACTCGATGACGCTACCGAGAACCTACCCGGATTGACCCGGGCTGGGCGGGACCTCAACCGCGCCTATCCACGGCCCACGCCGGCGGCAATCGGAAACTCTCGGCTACGCCCCCAGCTGCCACCGGCGATCGAACTCCGTCGCACCCTCTCGGCACGACAACGGAACACCCGATCCGCGGCGAAGCGCCGCGTCCTCGACGCCATGCCGAAAGCCCAGTACACGGCGCTGGCGTCGTTGACGTCGGACCCGAAGACCTGGCGGGAGACGAACAGCGCTCTCTCCGCGGTGGCCGGCGACGCTGTCGAGCTCGACGATGCTCGCCGCAAGCAGGTCCAACGAGTGGACAGGGCCATCCAACGATACGAACGCGAATCCGGACGAGGTCATCTCGTGTACACCTCGGTGAGCATCCCCAACGCGGTCGTGAACCCGTCAGATCTGCCCTCGACGCTATCGCCGGGGACGGTCCTGTCCTTCGACCGGTTCACTGCAGCAACCCATTCGCTGCACGAGCTGGACTCGACCGCCCGACCCACCGATGTCGTCTTCGAGATCCAGACCGACCGGGGCATGTACTACGGGCAATCTTCCCGCGTCGACAACTCACACCACTTGCTGCCACGGGGAATGCAGCTACGGGTGGTGGGGGCTCATTTTGTGCCGTACGAGCGGCCCGGACAGCCACCGGGGGAGCGCCTGGTCGTCCAACTTGTCGATCACGAGACGCCATGACGAGTCGAGGCGGGGCGTTCGAGACAGATTCAACTCACCGGAAGGAACACACAGTCATGACTGCGGACAAGCCGCGCCACCGGCGACCCGACCTGACCTTTCATCCCGATATCTTCGCTGCGCCCGCGCAATTCAGAGTGGTGAACGCCGCGCCACACGACGATGCGGACCAGGCCGCGGACACAACAAGGGAAGGAGGGCTCCGGCGCCGACGCTCACACCGGACGACGAGATGGCAAGGGGCTGTGAGCAGAAAGAAAGTCGGAGGCCACCTACAAGATGGTGTGCCTCCGACTCACCCAGTGCATTCTCAGTACCCACACCCTATTTGATCTTCCGCATCCGGTCCAATTCTCCACGCGCTATTGGCCGATGTGGATGCCCGACTGGGTTGCCCCGGTTGTGAGTTCGGTCGAGTTGTACAGGTCCATCTCTGCTGTCGGTGATCGCACGACACCCTCGCGGTCATCGAGACAGTACTTCCGACCTTGGCCGCCACACCCTCGGCTAGGAGACATCATGGATTTCGCATCGATCTGTCGGCGTCGCAGTGGCCGGCGCATCAGCTGCCCAGGGCGGTGGAGGGGACCCCGCGATCACCGACAGCGTCACGGCGGTCGCACAGGAACTACCGCCAGCTCTCGCCCAGTATGTTCCGGACCCGCAGCCCTACCTCGACGACGCGGCCCGGGCAGTGCAGCAGGCGCAGGAGCAGTTGCCCGCAGAGTGGCAAGCCGAGATCGAAAACGCCATTCCACCGGAAGTCCAGGATGGGGCTGCAGGCGCCAGGGAACAGCTCCCGCCCGAGGCGCAGAGTCTGATTCCCGAGGTCGTCCTGCCCGCCCCTATCCCGGAACCCGGACCCGCCGGCGGTGTCGCCAACCCAGCAGGACCCGCAGCTCAGGCACCGTCCTCGACACCGCCGCAGGAGACGAATCCGTTATTCCTTCCTCCTGTCGTCAGCGGAGCACCCACCACTGCTGCCGGCATCCCCTCCCTGACAGGACTGCTCGCCCCGACCGCAGTCAGCGATCTGACCTTCGATCCCCGCTTTCCCCGCAACCTCGAGTTCGCGCGTGCGGTCATCGAAGCGGCGATGCGTGCGATCGGATTGCCCTACCAATGGGGCGGAGGCCTTCTCACCGGACCGTCGATGGGCGACGGCACCGGAGGAGCTACCGCCGGCTACGACTGCTCAGGGCTCACTCGCTTCGCCTACTACATCGGCACCGGAGGCACGAAGGTCTTGCCCCGCACCTCACAGGAACAGTTCCGCGCAGGCCAGCGGATCACCATGTCCCAAGCCCAGCCCGGTGACCTGCTGTTCGGGAACTGGCAGGCAGACGGAGCCAACCACGTCGCGATCTACCTCGGACGCGGAAAAATGCTCGAAGCACCGCAGACCGGCCAGCTCATCCAGATCAGCGCCGTCCGCCCGGATATGATTCCCGCCCGCTTCCTGTGACCATCGGGGACAGTGCCCTGCGCTTGATCCCGAAGCGGAACAATACGATCGCCACTATAGACCCAGACCAGTCACAAGTCGTGTCACGACGTGCGGCACAACTGCAGAGACGAAGGAGACAGTGACACATGACCATTACGCCAGCAGCCCACAAGAAGGCAATCGAGACCGCACGAAAGAATGCGGAAGCACTGGCGCAGAAGGCAATCGAAACACGAGTCGCACTTGTCGGAGCCATCGGTGAAGCAGTGGAAGAGCTCGCCGCGCTCGATTCCGCACGCGAGGCAGCTGTAGACGCAATCAGGATGGCCCACGAGAACGCGATCGAAGGCGGATGGACGGCCAAAGAGCTCGCAGCCATGGGATACACCGCCCCGAAGAAGCGGAAGAACGCCTCCAGTAAGGCCGCGCGTGGTGGCGCCAGCAAGGACGCGACTGAGACAACCGACGTCGCAGATGCTGCTGCACCGCAGGAAGGAGATCAGCCGCCGAGCACCGACGGGCAGGTCTCCAGCGAGCGCGAACCTGAGCATTCCTACAGCTAGGAAGCAGTCCGGTGGTGTCGCCCCGGCCTCTCGGGCGTCGTCCTCCCGATCCTTGTCGGAAGACGGCGCCCGAGCGCTACCAGGAACTTCTCCGGGCCGGCATAGGTGCCGGAGTCAGAACCACATGTCAGAGGGTGCCGTCACGATGATCACGAGAAGGAGGTGGCATGACCAGTACACAGACGTCTCCGCAGCAGTGGGCAGGGGGCATGCTCGTCCCCGGCCGGGCAGCAGTGCTGGACGTTGAGTCGACCGACCTCGACGGTTCGATCATCGAGATCTGCGTTTTGGACGCCGCCACCGGCAACCCACTGCTCGATACCCTTGTCGATCCCGGCGAAGTTCCGATCCACCCGGACGCCTATGCCGTGCATGGAATTGCCCCGGCCGATCTGATCGGCGCACCCGGCTGGTCTACGGTCCACCAGGCGCTCATTGCGGTGACCGCTGGCCGAGTGACCCTCTCCTACAACAGTCAGTTCGATATGGGCCGCGTTCTCCATGATTGTGCTCGGCACAGTCTCGACCCCGCGCACCTCGCCGACCCAGAGATGTGGGGATGCATCATGCGAATGCGATCGCAGGCCGAGGGCACCGAGAAGAGCATTCGGCTCGATGGCGGACACCGAGCCCGCAGCGACGCTGCGGCCGCCCGCACCGTCCTGCTTAGCATCGCCGAGGGCCCCTCCGTGCCGACAACCCCCACTTCCCACTCTCGGCTTTAGCCCACCAAGGGAGCCTCCTTGCCTTTCAGCCAGACGACCACCCGCCGGACGAAAGTGCTATTCGCCTCCGCCGCGGCCGCAGCTCTCACCGGCTGCGGCACCGTCTCCGCTATCGAGGCGCAGACCGGCCCAAGCACCCCACCAGTAGTCCCGACCGCCGACATGGTGGCCAGCCCAACTCCTGACGTCGCGCAGACCCTCGCCACCCTGGAAACACTGCCGGTCAAAGGCCGCGCATCCAAAACCGGCTACACGCGAGACGAATTCGGCCAGGCATGGTCCGATGACGTCACCGTCGCAGGCGGACACAACGGGTGCGACACCCGCAACGACATCCTTGGCCGCGACCTCATCGACCGAACCTACAAGGACGGCACCAAGAACTGCGTGATCCTCACCGGCACCCTCAACGACCCATATACCGGCAAGACCATCGCGTTCACCCGCGGCAAGGACACCTCGAGCTCGGTGCAGATCGATCACGTCGTCGCGCTCTCCGACGCCTGGCAGAAAGGTGCCCAACAGCTCGACGACACCACCCGCCGCAACCTGGCCAACGATCCCCGGAATCTCCTCGCCGCAGACGGCCCGGCGAACCAGCAAAAAAGCGACGGCGACGCCGCGACCTGGCTGCCTGCCAACAAGAGCTTCCGGTGTGTTTACGTTGCAAAGCAGGTCGAGGTCAAGGCTGCATATCAACTCTGGGTCACCCAAGCCGAGAAGGACGCGATTGCTCGTGTCCTTTCTGCATGCGGCTAGGGGTGATCTCGCTAGAGGGGTGCGGCCGTCGACGGTCGAGAAGATCGTGCGCGCCCACTCGGCGGGCTCCGCGGGGGCAGATAGCGTGGCGGGCCCGTCGCCGCGTCGAAGGGGTGCACGATGACCGTGACGGCGAATCCGGCTGCCGCGGGGAACCACTCCTCGGCTGCGACCTCGAACGGTGCGATGGAGGTGTGGATCCGCCGCTCGATGTCCGTTCGGTGCGGGCAGACGCCGTGATGGTGTGCGGGATCGGTCGAGACGTCACCGACGGCAAAGTTTGGCAGCGGTCGGCGTCGTCGCGGATGCTGCCTGGATCAGCGGACATGGGGCAAGGTTGCGGGCCGCCGATACGCGGCCCGCGGGGGGACGACGATTCGTCCGACCGACGATCGATCCGGCAGAATGAGGGTTTGACCTGCAGTGACGGCAGGTCCCCTAACGGAAGGACTGGACCAGTACCGGAGTGCGCGCAGGTTCGATTGGTCGGGTTGCATGCGGAATCCTCCGATTTCAGCTGGTCGCGGCGGTACATAGCGCCAAGTAGCCCCCGCCCTCGATTTCGCTCGAAACTGATGGATTCCATGAGTTATGCGTGCAATCCGCGAGTTTCTCGCAGATTCCGATACTTGCCGCGGTTGGGAGCACATGTCTGCACCGTTTGACGCCCCAGTTCGAGATTCTTCACCCGGACCACCTCTACGGGACTTCGCAGGTCAGCGAGTTCCAGTCACGGGACGACAATCGGAACGTGCCGGTGAGGGTTCCTTGGGTTCGTGCGGTGCAGCGGGCACAGCACACCTGCCGTCGATCCTGCGGCGATTCATCCGATCGCGCTGAAAGAGAAGCGACCAGCGGTCGCCGATCACCTCGACGGCCGCGTTGATCGCGCACCCCGAGCGCGGCTGTCCAGCCTTCGGCCTCACCGTGCCGTGTATAGCACTTGCGACCCCACCACTTGTTACGGTGACGCCTACCACTTGCGACCCGCAACTGCTTCCTGGGAGATGCCGATGTCCGACACCACCTGCCACATGTCGATCTCGCTCGACGGCTTCGTCGCCGGACCCGAGCAGAGCCGGGACAATCCGCTGGGCAAGCGCGGCGGCGAGCTGCACGGCTGGCATATCGGCGACCCGCGCGCGACCGAAGCCGACAAGACGGCCAACGGATGGCTCATGCGCCCTCGCGGCGCCTACGTCATGGGTCGCAACATGTTCGGGCCGATCCGCGGTGAGTGGAACGAGGCGTGGGACGGATGGTGGGGATCCGAGCCGCCCTACCACGCCCCGGTCTTCGTGCTCACTCACCACGCACGCGAACCGATCGAGATGGAGGGCGGGACCACCTTCCACTTCGTCACGGAGGGGTTCGACGCCGCCTACGCGCAGGCGCTCGAAACGGCCGACGGCAACGGCGTGGACATCGCCGGTGGCGCTTCGACAGTCCGACAGGCACTCAACGCCGGCGTGATCGATGAACTCACCCTCGACATCGCACCCGTCCTACTCGGCAGCGGCGAGCGCATGTTCGACGGCGTCGAGACGTTCGGCTTCGAGCCCGTCGAGGTGCTCCACTCACCGCTAACCACCCATATCCGTTATCGCAGAGGCAGCGCCGGCTGAGCAGCAACTGCCCTTCGTGCGTCTCAATCCTGCGGTGTCTCATGAGGCCAGCTCCCGCTAACGACCATTTCTGGGGCACCTCCGATCCGAGCACCGGCTCTCCCTCTCGCTGCGACCGCGCGGAGTAGAACGGGAAGATGGGAAGGCAGGCAGCCGTCGTGCTCTACGTGCTCGCGCTGGTAGCCGTCGTGGTCGGCGTGGACGTCCTGTTCTTCAGGCACCACTTCTGGGAGCGGCTGCTGGTGAACGTCGGCATCGTCCTGGTGTTCGCGGCGTTCTATTTGAGGTTCCTGAAGGGTTCAGGAGCGCAGCCGCCGCAATTACAACCCGAAGTAGCCACACCTATCCAGGGCAGATAAACCGGTGCACCGTTAGCCCCCATTGGGCCAGGCCGAACGCGGCTATAGCCCCGGCTCCCTCATCGTCACGCTCGCCGTCGCGGCGATCTGGTCGGTCTTCCAATAATGCGTGACGTCCTCGACGAGGGATCGCGAACGCGAGCGGTTCGCCTGACTCCGCCCTACTAGGAGCTCTTGAAGAGAGAGTTCTTCGTCGAGGAAGCCGGCACGACCTCGAGCCGCTGTAGCTCAGCACCGGCACCGGTGACGTCACCGTCAGCTTGGTCGAGTATTTGCAGGCCTTTCTCAACTGCGCGCCAGTCCGCTGACAGATTGAAATATCCCAGGAGATCAACGACCTCGGCGACCCACCGTTTCGCGCCGCGTCTGTCACGTCGCAGCTGGGCGTAGTAGGTCACCATGGCGTCGCTCACCGACTTCTTGCGCTGCCCCCACTTCTCGCCCTTCCGGGCCGCCTCACTGGCCAGTTGCCACAGCTGTGCAACGTCGACGTGCCGATCCAGCACCGGTTCCCTCACACCTGGCACAGTAGCGATCCAACAGGGCAGGTGATAGCGCCCCTGCTGCATGTAGCCGATCGGCTATCGGCACAGCGCTTGGCGCGCCCCGATGCGGCAGTCGGAGCAAGATCGAATCGAACTCGGCAAATATCGGCGGCTTGCACACCGAAACCGGACGGGTTAGTCATGTCTTATGACCGAGAATTCGGGAACCCGCGCGGGTCTGCAGGTGGGTGACCGTGTCAAGGTGCACGCCGAAGGCGCATCGGTGTTCGTCATTGTGAGCGTCGAGGGTGAGGACGCGCTGGTCGAGTCCGTCGACGAGACGGCGCCGGGCCGCTTCCCGTTCCACTGCAAACTGTCGCGGCTCGTGCCCGCTGAGTCGTAGCCGCGTTCTCTGCTCGCGGTGCTGGATGGCTCGGCGGCGGATCGTGCACGGTGGGGTTGGGGCAGCGCTGCGGATTTCGGGGGCCGGCCAGGTCGGCAACCAGGGCGCGCCCGGGATCACTATCCCGGGCGCCTGCTCTGTTCTCGATTCCGCGGCAGGCAGAGGCTCTCTACCGCCCCTCGGTCGGCCCCCGGCACTGCGATCCGATGTCATCACCCGTGGTGAAAACCGCACTCCGTAGCGGTCGGAGAGGCGGCAAGGAACGGGCGCACCTCGAGCCACTCGTGGATCGGCTTGCCACCCGCACCCGGGGCCGCGGACAGCTCGCCGGCCAGTTCGAGTGCCCGCTCGTGGGTTTCGACGTCGATCACCATCCAGCCGGCGGTCACGTCCTTGGTCTCCGCGAACGGGCCGTCGGTCACCGGCGGCCGCCCCTCGCCGTCGTAGCGGACGACCGTGCCCTCCGCGGAGAGTGCCTGACTGTCGACGAACTCGCCGGTGCCCTCGAGCCGGGCGGCGAAGTCCTGCATGTACTGCACGTGGGCGGAGATCTCCTCCGGCGTCCACTGGTCCATCGGTACGTCGTTGACCGACGCGGGCGCTCCACGGTAGTGCTTGAGCAGCAGGTACTTGGCCATCATGTTCTCCTCTGGTGCGGTACGGCCCATTGTGGCCGTTTCACTCGGGGGACGAAGCCGCGCGCGGGTTCTCGACATCCCACAGCGACATTTCCTGGCCATCTTCTCTGTCGGATCTTGTCTCGACGCTTCCCGTCCCGGTCGCCGCTGCAGCGATCGAAGTCTCACCGCATGTAAACCGGAGGCGTCAGACGAACTCGCGGATCCGGGGGAGGACTTGGGCGAGTTCCTCGAAAAGGTTCGGCCATCCGCGGCGTAGCCGGGTGATGCGACCGTGTTCGAGGAAGGCACCGTCGATCATGTGGGAGACCCGTAGGTGTTGTTCGGGGGTGCCGAGTTTGCGGAGTTTGTCGTAGACGGGGTTCACCGGTAGTTGGTGGTGGGCGATGTAGGCCCAGATTTCGTCGGTGTTCCAGTCCCATATGGGCCCGAAGACATGTGTTCCGTCGGCTCGGTCGATGAGGCCGCCGTGGTGTCGGCGTTGCTCGGTGGTGTTGGTGCAGCAGCCGTTGCATTCGCGTGTGACGTGGCTGCTGAGTGCGTTGTAGTAGAGCGACCAGCGTCCGGTCCCTTTCGGGGATTCGTCGGCGCGTACGCCCCAGATTTCTCCTGGCCCGTGGGCTGCGTGCGCCGCGCGGGAGGGTGCACCGATGAGGATGTCGCGCAGCTTCTGGCTCGTGGCCCTGGTGGGCTGTTGGTGGTCCCATTCGCCGGATTGGGCGAGGACGGTCAGCAGTGGTGGGTCGGCTCGGTGGGGTTCGAGGTTGAGGTTCCAGGTGTCGGCGAGTGCGGTGATGTAGGTGTAGGTCTCGGGGTACTCGAGTCCGGAGTCGAAGAACACGACGGGGATGTTCGGTTCGACCTGCAGGGTGAGGTGGAGTGCGACGAGTGAGTCCTTGCCGCCGGAGAAGGCGAGGTATCCGTCGTGGTCGTCGAGGTGCCCGGCGATGCGCCCGGTGAGGGTTGCGAGGTCGCGGCGGGGCCGGCGCAGTGCCCGGAGAGTGTTCAGGTCCAGGCCGTCGGGTTCGGGCTTGCCCGCCACACGTCCTCCTCACGTTGTCCGGTCGGTATCTCGCAGCTTCTGTCACACAGTGTCCGCCCGGCGGATCTTCCTCCATGCGTAGGGGCGTTTGAAGTCGCCTGGGCATGTGAGGAGTGTTGGTGTGGGGAAACTGTGCGAAGTGGCCGGCCGGCAGGACGTCGTCGCCGCGGCATTCGCGTCGAGGAAGACGCGCGAGGTAGTCGAGCCGGCGAGGGTGGGCCGGTGTGCGAGATGCGCGGCGGCCCCGGTTCCGGTGGAGGCAGTGGCCAAGGTGGTCTCCCGAACGTTCACGGGTTTCGATTCGTGGAAAGCGCCCGCGGAGGGTGGGCTGTGCACGTCCTGCGCGTGGGCCTACCGGCACCCGGATCTGCGCAGAAGCATGCATGTGGTCACCACACGACCAGCAATGAGGGCAGTGACCGCGGCGGATCTCGAACGGATCTTGTCGCGGCCGCTCGAGCCGGATACCGCCGTGGTGGTGCCCTTGCGGCCCGGCCGAAAGCACATCCTGCCGCACGCGCGGTGGGGCGGGATTGCGGTCGAGGACATGTGCCTGCCCTGGACGTCGCGTGATGTCGCGGCGGTGACAGCGATGCGTCGACTGCGGGCGCTGGGGTTCGGTGCCCGGATGCTCGCCGAGCCTGCGGCCCCGTATCCGGTGCTCGCCACGATCGCCCCCAGGCGGTGGCCGGCGGTCTTCGCGGACTGGGATCGTCTCGCCCCGTACCGCCAGGTCGGGCAGTGGTGGGAGCTCGCGCTGCGAGCCACCGTGTCGGCGAGTGCGAAGGGAACGAAATGACCAGCCCGACCGATCGATGGCTCGCGTCCGCACCGGCGGGGCTGCCGCCGCTCGAGGGTCCGGCGTCGACGGCAGAACGCCTGCTGTTGTTGCTGCACTACGGGATCGACTGGGATTCGGGATGGGTCGGCCGGCGGCGGGAAACGTACTGGACCCAGCACCTGCCGAACCGTGTTCGGGTCGCCACCTATATCGGTGGCGGCGATCTCGACCGGTGGTGGTCGGTGGTCTCCCGGTCCCTCGAATCGGAACCGACGAACACCGACCAACGGCTGGAGCTGGCGACGTTGCTGCGTGAGGAGTCCGAGCCGGTGCTGACGTTGCTGCGTGAGCGTCCCACGTCGTACGTGTTGCGCACGCGGATCGTCGCCGAAGCTGTGGCCGCCGCTCGCACTGCGGGAAGGAAGAGATGATGAGGTCGACGGTGCGCTGGGATGTCGAGCTGACCGCGTTGTCCTCGATCTCCCAGAAGGGGGAGGACTCCGGAACGACGACGACACTGTTCCGGCGCGAGCCGGTGATCCAGCCGGACGGCAGGCCGGTGCTGGTGCCGATCGTGTCCGGGAACTCTCTGCGCGGCGGGTTGCGCAGGATCGCCGAGGAGCTGTTCCGCGATGTCATCGGCTACGAAGGGCAGATCCCGCTCTCGGCGGCGCACGCGCTACGCAACGGTGGCTCTTTGACGAAGGTCACCGGCGACGGTCTGACCGGTCGTCGGCGGCAGCGACTGCGGGAGCTGGTTCCCCCGATCGGGGTGTTCGGCGGCAACGGCGGAGGTCAGCCACCGATCGATGGCTGCCTGAAGGTGGGCAAGGTCATCCCGCGGGTGCGTGAGACCGAGACGATCATGACCCGGGTGTATGACGGCCGGTTGATGAGTCAGTTCGAGTTGGTCTCCCTGGAGAGCTACAGCCGATTCGACGACACCGACACCCGGGCGTTCCCCGAATCCTCCGCGGGGGGCGGAGCCGGCAAGGATGTCGGCTCGTCGATGCTGATGCGATTCGAGGTCGAAACACTCCCTGCGGGAACGCGTTTCGAAACGTTCTTGCGGCTGGACCGGGCCACCCCGCTCGAAATCTCGTTCTTCACCGATGTGTGGGGCAGATTCGCGCGTGACGGATTCCTCGGAGGGCGCAGCGCGATAGGTCACGGGCGGGTCCGCGCCGAAACGGATCGGATGGTGTTGGCCGGCCCGGACCCGCAGTCAGTGGACTGGCGCGTCGAGCTCGCACCACTGCGCGATGAGGTCATCGAAGCATTGTGCTGGCTGACATGACGGGCACCGAGGAGATGGCACCGTTCCTGGTGCGGGCGCACCTGTCGTCGGGACTGGCGCACGCGGCGCCGTGGGGAATCAGTCTCGACGGGATCCTCGCCGCCGAACTGTGGGCCGATCACAAGGCCGCGGCCCTCGACCGAGGCGAGTATGTGCCGGCGCTTACACCCGAGTGCGCCCCGCCCGACCTCGAGCTGCCACTGGCGCGGTGCGAGCTCGCCGGTGAGGACTGGCATTGGTGTGCGACGTGCTCGTTCCCCGAGGAACCGGCCGGTGATCCGGTGGTGCGGCACTGGGCGTCGCGGGCCGATCACCGCGGGCTCGAGCAACTCAGTCACACGCTGCCGGCGGTGATCTCGGATCGGCAGGGCCGCTACCGGGCCCGCTACATGCCCCTGATGATTACCAGCACTCGCACGGTCACCTGGCGCGGAGTCGGAGATGTCGACGCCGTCGCCACGATCCTGGGTGGCCTGGATGTCATCGGCAAGAAGCGGGCCCATGGTGAGGGCCGGGTCCTGCGGTGGGAGTTCGAACACTGCCCCGCCGCCGACCGGTGGGCGGCGGCGCACCTGCATAGCGACGGCACTCTCGGGCGCACCACACCACCGGCCTGCGTGGCCGATCGACTCGAACCGGAATCGGCCGGCTTCGGGTTGGCCGGCCTCCGGCCGCCGTACATACACCCGACCCGAATGAGGCAACTCCACCTACCTCGGTGAGCCGCCGCGTGGTGCGGCGGTTCGCCGCCTATTCGGAGCGCGGGAGGTCGGGCACAGCGACTGGTTCGGGCAGCGTCCAGCGAGCGAGTGGGGTTTTCGACTCGTTCGGAGGATAGAGCGCGACCTCGGTGATCGACACGTCGTCGGTTAGCTTGTCTCCGATTCCGGGGAACAGGACGAGGCCTTCGGCGTGGCCGTCGAGGGCGTTGTTCCCGATCGCGGTGGGAATGTTGCCCCAGGAATCACTGCCGGTGATGGTCTGTCCGCTGAGTGTGCGGACCTTCCAGTTGGTCGATGTCGCGTTCAGGGTTCCGGAGTCGACGTCGAGCACAATCGGGAATAGCAGTATCCGCGGCTCCCCCATGGAGGTCTTTTCGATCAGCTGGGGTTCTTTCACCTCGATGCGGGCGGTGACGTCGGCGGCGGTAATGGTCTGGGCGGTTCCGCCGATGGTGTCCGAGCCATCCGACGACGAGTTCGTGGTCTGGTTGGTTGTCGCGGTCGTGGTCGTAGATTCAATGGTGGTAATTGCTGCGGAGGTAGCGGTCTGACTTGTTGGAGCGGCCTGTTCGTCGCCGCTGCCACATCCGGACAGGGTCAGTCCTAGTGCGGTGCAGGCAGTCACGGCCGTAATTGCGGTTCGGCGGATGATCATCGTTCATTTCCCCTTTTCTCCCCTGGCTGACCGGACGCCCTGCGAACAGGGCCATGGCCAGCCTCCATGTGTGCGCGCCCTGGTTGTGGCGCGGACGACGCCCCCTGAGCGTAGCGGTGTGGGACCGATGTCCTGTCGTGGGCGTCGCGGAATGGGTTGACATGGACTGTGAACCGGCGGAGATCTAGGCCAGACCGGCGTCTCGACCCTGTTGATGAGTGTTGGGATTTCGTCGAGCACGTTCCATTACGCGATGTCACTCACCACGTATGCCGCGGATCTTTCTCCCAGTGACAACAACCCGCATTTCGTCGGAGAGGGACACCACGGATATGACAGATGACCCAATCGGACTGGTCGCGGATTCGTCGCTGGAACCTTGTGGGTCCCGGTCCGAGTTCGTGTGGAGCTGTCCAGGTCCGGCGCTACCGTTCGCTCCACCAGGCACCAGTTGCGAGAGAGCGAGGAGTGAGATGACAATCGAGACCGATACACGGCTGCCAACGGCAGCAACGGCCGCCGCGCCGGGGTGGCGCGACTTCGCGCTGTGCCGAGTCACCGATCCAGAAGCGTTCTTCCCCGAGACAGGGGATAACGGGCGCCCCGCGAAACGGGTGTGCGCGGGCTGCGAAGTTCGCGAGGCCTGCCTAGCTGAGGCGCTCGCCCACGATGAGCGGTTCGGGATCTGGGGTGGACTGACCGCGGCCGAGCGCCGCAAGTACCACCCGAAGCGCCGCCGATGACCGCCACGGCCGTGTGCTTCGCACACAGAGCGCAATCCGTCCGGCTCCTCAGTCCCGACCGACACGACACGCCATGACACGCCCAATTCGGAATCAGTTCGCTATGATTCAGCGGTGCCAGAAGCGCCGCTGGCACTGAACAACCCAATTCATCGGTGATACGGCCTATTCCGTTTCCGCTACGGTCATCCCATGCGTGATCTCCTCGAACAGACCGTCCGTTACCTCGAAGCCCTCTCCGACGCCGCAATGGACGCGTCGCCCTCCACGGACGCCTCGTTCGTGGCTGAGTTCGTCGAAGCCCTCCGCGAGTGTGCGGAGGCCGTCAAGACTGCCCGTGAGGACCTGATCGACACCGGTCGCCCGATCAACCCTGTCTACTCGCACCCCGGCGACGAGGACACACGGGAAGAACTCGCGTCGCGTCTGACCGCGCATCTCTTTGCCGAATAGTCCGCTCCGCTCGCCCGTCGAGCCGCCATATTGGCGTCTACTCCGCAGGGCCAATAACGCGGATGGGTGGAGTCAGGAGGACCTCCCATGTCACGGGTACCTCGTGGTCCGGGCTTTGCTGGGACCAATAGCAATGGGAGTGATACGACGTCATCAGAGCGGTGCCGGGGGCGCGGAGCAGCTCCATGTTGGCCCGGAATCCGTCGTTATCGGTCTCCACGAGCCAGATCTTGGCTTCTTCAGTCGGATCGAAGGCAGTTCGGAAGGCGCGGGCTTCGTCGAGTGTGTCCACTGCGAATGCGGATTCGAAACGAGAGGGTGCGGTCGGAAAGTGTGCACGACGGACGTTTTCCCAGATCAGCTCGATCAGATGGTCGGTGACTTGAAACTGAGCGGCCGCGTTGACGAAGTTGATTTCACCGTGCGCAGCAACGCCATTGGGAAATAGGACGTCAAGGTGCTGTTGCAGCGCTGTCGGTTCTACGTCGTCGTACCGGGTGAGCTCGAGCGACAGTCCCTCGTGAAGGGTTCCTCTTCGATCGACGGTGTAGAAGCGCGGCATTCTGAAACCTTCTCTGGCTGTGCGTGATAGTCGGGCTCAGCAACCGGACTGCCCGTCGCCCATATTGGAAATATTGTGTCCACCCGGCGCCGCCTGTGCGGGCGGCGCTCGGCTGGTCAGGTGGTGGTACGGATATCGATGGTTCCCTCGGCTCTGCCGTCGAGGGCGGGGAGCGGGTAGTGCGGGCAGGTGACTATTTGAGGGGGCACGAGAATCGCCCGCCGGTTGCTGTCGAGGTAGAGGCGATAGGCGAGCTGACCGTCCCGGTGGACACCGGTGGCTGGGTCGACGGCGCCGAGAAAGTACCCTTGTGCGGCGTCGACGGTTGAGAAGATCGTCCGAGCCCATTCAGCGGGCTCGGCGGGCGGCAGATACCGGGGCTTGCCCGTGTGCGCGTCGACGGTGTGCACGATGACGGTGACAGTGAACCCGGTAGCCGCGGGGAACCACGCCGCGGCCGGGGCTACGAACGGTGCGATGGACGTGTGGATCTGCAGCCTGATGTCCGTTCCGGTGCGGGCCGCCGCCGTGATGGTGTGCGAATCTACCGAGAAGTCATCGGTGGCCAGGTGTGGCAGCGCGCGGTCGGAGTCGGCGTGGACGCTGCCGGGATCAGCGGGCATGGGCTTGTTTGTCCCGTTCTCGGATGATCTGGTCGGCCAGGCGGTACACCGCCAACTCGTCAGGGATACCGACCTTCGTGGCGCGCTCGCGGGCCGCGATGAACACCCGGACCTCCTCGTACCCTTGCCTGCGATCCCGGTGCAGGAACCGGTGACGCGCCTCGGCGAGGTCCTCGAGCACCAACCACTGGAAGCGGTCGAGACTGGCGGCGATCTCGGCGACACGCGCCCGCTCCGACTGGACTGTGCGCCACCGATCAGCCAGGTCCGATCCCCCGAGCAGTGCACCGAGGACCATGGCGCAGACCGCTGTGATCATTCCGCACCCCTTCTCGCCGTAGTGGATTTCTTCGGTTCACCGGTGGCCACAGTTAGGGCGACAGTCGCCACGATCGCGACAACGACGGTCAGCAGCAGGGGCAGTGAGAACTCGGACGCGATCACCGCCCCGACGACAGCCACCGCGAAGGCGAGCCCAGCGAGCAGCCAGAGGGCCCGGGCAGCCGAGGCCCGATGTGTGATCTGGGCGACTGAGCCAGCGACGACCAGCACGGCGCCGAGCCAGAGAATCCAGATTGTCATGGTGTGGCGCGGATCCTTCCGACGTCGGCGGGGCTGAAGTCTCGTGGAACAGGGTGTCATGCCGCCGGGTGGCCGAGCAGATCGGCGAGGTCTGATCGAGCCACACTCTCGGTTGGGAGAACCGGCAAAGGTCGTCGAAGCGGCGGAAATGGGCGCACAACCGGGCCTCTGCGGCTGATCGCGCCGATGCTGTGTGAGGTCGTCAGTGGGCGTCGTGGAAGGCCTGTGCGATCTCGGCGGGGATGCGGCCGCGGGAGGACAGTTCGTACCCCTGCTCGATCGCCCAGTCGCGGATCTTCTTCGTTTCTCCCCGCGGCCGCTTCGCGACAACGGGGTTGACCTGCCGGTCGGCGCGTTGTTTGCGGCCGCCGACTCGTGTGGAGTGGGCGATGTAGTACTCGAAGGTCTCGCGGAGTTCCTTCGCGTGCTCGTTCTTCAGGTCGATCACGTACTCGACGCCGTCGACTGCGTAGCTGATGCTTTCGCCGTTCTCACCGAAGACGGTGCCGTCAATGTCGTCGACCAGCTCTACTACGACCTTGCGTGCCACGGTTTCCACTCCTTGAGTTCTCCGGTACGGACCAGATGACAGTACTGGGAGTATCAGGAAACTCCCTGCGAGGTCCAGTGAGGACTATGGGTCGGAGAGGGTGACCGGTCTGACGCAGCGCCCTGACGGAACACGGTCACACTTCGACGAGTCCTCCGGGCAGGGTCCTTGCCGTTCGAGCATTCCAGACGTCAGGCGCGTTGACCTGCGCAGATGGTCCATTCCTTGCGGAAGGCTCGGTCGGCGGATTTCATCGGTGATAATGTCGAACACATGTTCGACTACGCCGCTTGGGTAGGTACACGCGGTAGGGGGCTTCATGACGGCACACGCTTCCACCAGCACTGATTTCACATTGCGGTCGTTGCCGAAGGCCGATCGTGTGGAGGAGCTGCGCCGTCAGATGGCGGCGATCCCGGGGCGGTCTGTTGAGCCGGCCACCCCGATGTCTTTGGCGGTTCCCGCGTCGGAACCGGCGTCGGTGACGAGCGCGGAGTCCATCCTCCGACTGCTTCCTGTGGCTCCTGCCTTCGCGAAACTGTTGCCCAGAGGTGGCCTTGCGCGCGGCTCGGTCGTCTCGGTGAGTGGTGCCCGCTCGGTTTTGGTGAGCTTGGTCGCGGAAGTAACCGGGTCCGGCGGTCACGCCGCGGTTATCGGGCTACCGCAATTCGGTCTGCTTTCCGCTGTGGAAATGGGCGCTGACCTGACGAAGTGTGCCTTGATTCCGGAGTCCGGTGCCGATTCGGTCGACGTCGCGGCGGTCCTGCTCGACGGGATGGACCTGGTGGTCCTTGGGCTCGGCGGGATGGCAGTGTCCCCCAGTCGCGCCCGGGCCGTAGTCGCGCGTGCACGCAGTAAGGGGTCGGTGCTGGTGGTGACCGAAGGACGGTGGGACGGTGCCGACGTCCGGATCGACTCGCGGGTGTGTGGTTATGACGGCCTGGGCGAGGGGCATGGCCGTGTGAAGGGTATTCGCCTCGATGTGGAGGTAAGTGGCCGGGGATTCCGTCCTAGTAGCTCCCGATTGGACTTGGGGGTCGGCGAGGGGGTGGTGG
>RRBB01000579.1:0-1755 GCA_006543605.1 Rhodococcus sp. WS4 | reverse complement strand
GCGGTTGTCCAGCCCCCGGCGGGCGTGCTGGCTACGGCGAGCACGCCGAGGCGCGCGAGGTTGACGGCTGCGGCGAGTAAAGCGAAGTCGGCGGCAACCTTCGCTCTGCCGCGGACCCGGGCACGGCGTCCGCCGTGGTGACGGCGCATCAGATGACCGATCTTGCGTTCCACCTTCGGCCGGGTGGCCCGGTAGTCCGCGACCCAGTTCGGATGCTGTTGTCGTGCCCGGGCGTCGGACAGCTGCTGCTCGTATACCCCGACGTTGACGGTGCGTCCGGCGGCGGACTTGGTGCACTGCTCACGCAGCGGGCACCCTGCGCACGCCGCACCGAAGCGGGCGGCTCCGGACCCGTCCTTGCCGCGCCGGATCTGTGCGGTGTGTCCGGCCGGGCAAGTGACGGTGTCGGCCTGCAGGTCGATGTCGAAACGGTCTTTGGCGAACATGCCGCCTGCGGCGACCGGCTGCTGGGTCTTGCACTTGTCCTCGATCCCGGCCCGCTCCAGCCGGTCATGCAACGGCCCGGTGCCGTAGGCGTTATCGCCGAACACACTCGCACCGCCCTCGCCGTGCGCACCGCCCTCGCCAGCTGCGCTGTGCTCGGTGTCGTCGCCGTGCTCGGTGTCCTCGCTGGGCTGCTCGAGCAGGTCGTCGATCAGGTCCTCGCCGTTGCCGTGCTCGCTGCCCTCGGTGTCGTCGGCGTGTTCATCGAGCAGATCGGCGATCAGGTCGCAGGCTGCGCCGGCGTCCCCGGCGTTGCCCGCGCTGACCGTGGTGGCGGTGATCAGCTCACTGTCCGGATCGATGCCCACATGCCCCTTGTAACCGTCGAAGCCCCGCGCCGCGGTCTTGTGCCCGTGCCGGGCCTGCGGGTCCACGGTGGAGATCACCCGGTCTTTCGCGACCCGCCGGGCGATCCGGAACACCCCCGCCTCATCCTGGTCCAGGTCCTGGCCGAGCACGGTGGCCAGCAGCTGTACGGCCTGCCTCAGCTCCTCGGACAGCGCGCGTCCGTCCAGCACCGCGAGCAATGCCATGCCGTCTTTGGCAAGCGCATCGACCATCTGCACCCGGGCGTCCGGGTCGTCGTAGTCACAGACCGGCTTACCCGCGGCGGTGTAGTCGTCGTCGCGGGCCGCCGCCGCCCGCAACTCGCCGGCCAGGGCGCTGTCGGCGCACCTGAGCAGCCCCCGGATCGCCGAACGGATCAAGGTGACGGTGTCCATCGTGGCCACCGCGTCATACAACGGCGTCGAGTCCAACACCCGTGCACGCCCGACCAGCCCCGCCGCCTTGCACACGTCCAGCACCGTATCGAAGATCCGATTCGGCGCATCCGAGGCAGCCAGCCGGGCCCGCATGTCCACCAGCACCGTGTGCACGAACCCCGGGTAGTCGAAATCCAGGCCCCCGGCCGCGTACTTCCACCGCGCATCGAAACAGAACCGGTCCACGGCCTCCCGATCGCTGCAGCCCTCGATCCGCTGCAGCACCATCACCGTCGCCACGATCATCGGCGGCACGCTGCGCCGGCCGACATCGGTGAACAGGTCCGCGAACATCTCATCCGGGAACAGTCGGTGGCACTCCCGATGCAACAACCCGTAGATCGACCCCGCCGCGACGCGCGCCTCACAGAACCCGATCGTGGACCGGAACAGATCCGCCTGCGTCGGCGTCAGCCCCAACGTCACGACTCACCCCAAGATCGATGCCCTTGCGCCATAAGGACATTCTCCCGGAAAGATCAACATC
>RRBB01000578.1:0-1759 GCA_006543605.1 Rhodococcus sp. WS4 | reverse complement strand
CCTGCATCCAGGCGCTGCCCCGACCCGGCTAACGATCCGCCCAGGACCTGCTCCACCGAATCGAAACGCCTTCCCGGACCGTGGAATCCGGCGCTCACCTGACGCGACAGCCGGGCATCGGCCATGCCCACACCCCGACGGGTCATGATGAAACAAGATCGAAACCACTCGGCACTCGCCAGATCAAGACCGTGAGCCATCAAGGTATAGCACCCACCCGTCGTCGACTTGCACTGGGAAGGACGAAATGAACACTGTCATGGTGAAAGCGCAGGGAGTCCGGAAGAAATTCGGCGCCACCGAGATCCTCGAGGGCATCGACCTCAGTGTCGAGCGCGGCTCGGTCACCTGCCTCATCGGAACGTCCGGGTCCGGGAAGACAACCCTCCTGCGATGCATCAATCATCTCGAGAAGGTCGACGCCGGACGCCTGTACGTGGCCCGAGAACTGATCGGCTACTCCGAACGCAACGGCCGCCTACACGAAATGAAGCCACGGCAGACGGCAAAGTCTCGCCTGAATGCCGGGATGGTGTTTCAGCGCTTCAACCTGTTTCCGCATAAGACGGTTCTCGAGAACATCGTCGAAGCCCCGATCCATGTTCTCTGCCGGCCCCGCGACGAGGTGACAGCGGAGGCGCACGTACTGCTCGAACGTGTCGGGCTGGGAAACCGAGGCCACTCGTACCCGCGAGAGCTCTCCGGGGGACAGCAACAGCGGATCGCGATCGCCCGCGCACTGGCGATGAAGCCCAAGTTGCTGCTCTTCGACGAACCGACCTCGGCACTCGACCCGGAACTCGTCGGCGAGGTACTGGACGTGATGAAGTCCCTCGCGGAAGCAGGGATGACCATGGTCGTAGTCACCCACGAGCTGGGGTTCGCCCGCGAGGTCAGCGACCAGATCGTCTTCATGGACCAGGGCGTCGTCGTCGAGGCAGGCCCACCGTCCTCGGTTCTCGGGAACCCGCAACACGAACGAACCCGCGCGTTCCTCTCGAAGGTGCTCTGACCATCTCACCCGACTCCAGACCAAGGAAAAACGTGACCAGACAACGAGTCAGCACAGAACACGCACCCAGCCCCGCCGGGCACTACTCACAAGCGATCATTGCCCACGGGGTCCTCTACACGGCAGGCCAGACACCCCACCACCCGACAACGTGGGAACTCGTCGGCACAACCATCGAAGAACAAACCGAACAGGCGATGCGCAACCTTGCAGCCGTACTGGAATCGTGCGGTTCGGACTTCTCGCAGGTGGTCAAAGCCACCGTCCACCTGCAGAATCCTGCACGGGATTTCGCCGGTTTCAACGAGACCTATCAGAGGTTCGTCTCGGACCCGTACCCGGCGCGCACAACCGTCGGATCGGAACTCGGTGACTTCCTCGTCGAAATCGACGTTGTCGCTCTGTGCCCCGAGCCAACGAATACCGCCCTGATCGGATCGAGCCCGCACCCCGACTAGTACTACAGGGCTATCGGTCGGCGTGTCTGACTTGATCTTGGGGCAGCGCGTGGGATCTTGCAGTGGTGGCTGCGCGTGTTGAGAATGGTCCGGTGCTCGATCCTGATGCGGTGTCTGTCGTAGATCTGGAGGAATGGGCGTCCGAGTTCGACAAGGTTCTTACCCGCATCGAGCCGTTGTTTGTTCACGAAAACTCGCTCCGGCATGCCGGGCAGTATCTTCGGGGGCTGCTGGCGCCGATCGAGCGGAAGAACGGCTGGACCATCGCCGAGTATGTCGGGGAGAAGGA
>RRBB01000577.1:0-1763 GCA_006543605.1 Rhodococcus sp. WS4 | reverse complement strand
GTCCGCGCACAGCTGCTGCTCGACGACGCGGCACTCGACGCCGAACTGGACGAGGCCACCGATACCGACACCGACCTGATCGCCACACTCGGCGCCGACCACGCCCGCACCCATCCGTGGATCGTGAACAATGCCCTCTCCCGACTGGTCGTCGACCCCGAACGGTTCCCCGACGCCTCCGAACCGGCCACAGTCTTTGGTCGTGGTGCCGTCTACACCCGCACCTGCGACGGCAGACCCTTAAGGGACGAACCATTCGCCGACACCGAGGCACTCCTCGACGAGTACTTCCGTCCGTACGCCCGCGCTGTCGCCGAGCTCGTCACCGACCGCATCGCCGCATGCGGACGAGCAGTGATCATCGACGTCCACTCCTACCCCAAACGGCCCTCCGGATTCGAGAACCCAGCAACGGCACGACCAACCTTGTGCATCGGCACGGATCCCCTTCACACACCGGACTGGTTGACGAGCGCAACCCGCCGGGCCTTCCTTCCTCTCGGGGAGATCGCTGAGAACACGCCCTACACCGGGTGTTACGTGCCACTCGACCGCTACGGCCACGACGAATGCGTATCCGCCGTGATGATCGAGCTGCGCCGCGACACCTACCTGCCCGACGATGGTCGCCCCGGCAAACACGCGGTCGCACAGCTCGGCGGATACCTTGCCGAACTCATCGACACCGCAACCGAGGTCGGCGCCGATGTGTAAACCCAAGCCCGGACCACGCTGCACCCCGCACATGCGCAACCGTCTCACCCGCGCCGCGACGCGGCTGACCGAAGCCCGCCGCGACCTCGACGCCCAACCCGACGCAGTCCACCTCCAACAACAGCTCAACAAGGCCGAATCCAACCACGCCGAAATCCAAGCCCTCTACGACGCCACACCCGGTGGCCAACAGGAACTGCGGTCGGCGATCAATAGCGAAGTCGGCCCCGCACGAAGCGACCTCGAGTGCCGCTTGGCCGCAGGTGACAGACTGCGTGCGAACCAAATCGAAGCACTGAGCCGCGCCCGAAACACTGGCGAAAATGTCCGAACCGAAGGAGCTAACAGCAATGAATCACGAGCAGATGACGCAGGAGCGCAGGGAGGCGTTCTGGCGGAAGTACCGGTGGACGCCCGATCTGCCGCCGGAGCAGCGCAAGGCGATCGAGCAGGTCTGGACGGACGAGAAGATCGAGGAAGCCGAAGCCCTCGGCTTCTAATTGGTGGCCGCCGCGTCGACCCGCTCGCCGCACATCGCCGGCCTGACTCCGAGCGAGCCGACTTCGCTGCGCGTGGGTTGTCCAGCCCGACGCTGTACGAGCTGCCGTCGTCGGATGCGGATCTGTACCGCACCCAAATGCTGGAACTGACCAGCAACAACCGCTACGCATCCTCGGTCTACGTCTATGACGAGAGCGAATACGCCGAAATGCGGATGCTGGTCACCGACGATGGAAAAGCTGGGATCGCTCTGAAGGACGATGAAGTCGTCTCGGTGTTCTCCCACAACGATGGCGCGCATCCCAACGCCGCTTCCTCGATGCTGCGCCAGGCCACCGTCCTCGGAGGACGACGCCTCGACTGCTTCGATACGGTTCTGCCGAACATCTATGCCGACGCCGGATTCGTTCCCGTCGCCCGTCTGGTATGGAACGACGACTACGCCCCCGCCGGCTGGGACTATGACACCTACCGCCGCTACAACAACGGACGGCCCGACGTGGTGTTCATGGCCCACGATCCAGCGGCGGTCGGCTCACTGTATGACC
>RRBB01000576.1:0-1765 GCA_006543605.1 Rhodococcus sp. WS4 | reverse complement strand
ATACCTTGATGGCTCATGAGCTTAGCGCGTGTCGGATAGCGGAAAAGTGCCTTTGACCTGGGAGAATGTGGGCTACTGAAGGTCCAGATTCGGCCAGTTCGAGAGGCACTTTTCCGGTGAAGAACTCTACTCGGTCCCGGCAGCGCACGCGACGCTCGCAGAAGACGCGCCGGCAGCGGCGTCGCTGGTCGGCCGGGCTGAAGGTGACCGGCAACGGCACCGGGGTGATCGCGCACGCGGGTGCGGCGGCGCCGCGGCTGCTGGCGGATCGGGTGGGGCTGACCGACGCGCTGTCGGCGGCGATGGGCGGCAACAAGAACGGCCGCGGCCACGACCGCGGCGCGGTGCTGGTCGATACCGCGGTCGCGATGGCCGACGGGCTGGACACCATCCGCCGGATCGAGGTGCTGTCGGGTCAGGGAGAGGTGTTCGAGGAGATGGCGTCGCGGTCGACGCTGCAGCGGGTGCTCGGCGACGAGATCGACCACGCGAAGCTGGCCGCGATCGGCGCGGCACGCGCCGAGGTCCGCGCCCAGGTGTGGCAGCGTGTCGTGGCCCGGCACGGGCGGATCCCGCCGGCGCGGATGCCCGGCGGTGACCTGGGTTCCCAGATCGTGGTGCGGGTGGACGCGAACTTCGTCGACGCCTACTCCCGCAAGGAGGGCGCGGCCAAGCTGCGCGGCCGGTTCGGGCTGTTCCCGCTGAACGTGCACTGCGACAACACGAATGAGAACCTAGTGGCGCGGCTGCGCACCGGCGATTCCGGCGCCAACGACGCCGACGACCACATCGGCGTGCTGACCGAGGCGATCTTCGCCCAACTCCCCGAGTCGTATCGGCGCGACCTGTTGGTCACCACCGACGGTGCCGGCGCCACCCACGACCTGCTGGACTGGCTGCACGGGCTGAACCGGCCCGCCGACGGCGACGATCCTGGGATGCGGGTGCAGTATTCGGTCGGGTGGCCGCTGGACAAGCGCACCGGCCCGGCGATCTACGCTCTTCCCGCCGACGCGTGGGTGCCGATGCTGCGCCGCGACGGCACCCCCGGCGTGCCCGCCCGCCTGGACGCCGACTCCGGGTCGGACACCGTCGGCGAGGTCGCCGAACTCACCGACCGGTTGCCGCACCTGGGCAAGTGGCCGCCCGGGCTGCGGGTGTTCGTGCGGCGGGTCAAACCGCTGCGCGACACCACTCCGAAGCCGCTGCCCGGCGTGGCCGCCCAGCTCGAGCTCGACGGGGTCGCCGAGGCCGCCCGCAAAGCGGTCACCGGCTGGCGCTACGAGCTGTTCGCCACCAACACCGAAGGCGGCGACACCGCTTGGCTGGACGCCCGGCACCGCAAACACGCCCGCGTCGAGGACCGCATCCGCTGCGGAAAGCACACCGGCGCAGCGAAATACCCGTTCCAGGAATTCGCCGCGAACACCGCCTGGGTCATGCTGCACGGCGTCGCCGACGACCTGCTCGCCTGGACCCGGCTACTGGCCTGTGACGGGGAGCTCGCCAAGGCCGAACCCAAGACACTGCAGGACCGGGTCCTGCACGCGCCCGCCTCGCTCACCCACGGCTCCCGGCGCCGCTGGCTCAACTTCCCGCCCACCTGGCCGTGGACCAACCAGATCGTGGCGATCTTCGCCTGCATCCAGGCGCTGCCCCGACCCGGCTAACGATCCGCCCAGGACCTGCTCCACCGAATCGAAACGCCTTCCCGGACCGTGGAATCCGGCGCTCACCTGACGCGACAGCCGGGCATCGGCCATGC
>RRBB01000575.1:0-1796 GCA_006543605.1 Rhodococcus sp. WS4 | reverse complement strand
AGACTGACACGATGTTCGGGTGTTCCAGGCGTGCCACATGGTCGGCTTCGAGCTCGAAGCGGGAGCGGAAGTAGTCGTCTGCGGTCAGGCTCTGGTCCAGCAGTTTGAGTGCGGTGTTCCGGGGCAGATGAGGATCACGAGCGAGGTACACAGCGCCCATGCCGCCGACACCCAGCACACGTTGGATGGTGTAGCCGGCAAACTCGTCACCCGGCGCGAGTTCCGCGCCCATCGGAACACCGCCTTCGATCAGACCGCTGCGCACTCTGTGGGTCACTCGGAGTGTATGACTCTGAGTGGCTTGAGGGCATTATCACCCACGCCATTCACTTCGTGTTGCATCGTTCAATCGAATGGTTATGGCTTAGGTGGCCACCACCGAGGTCAGGGCCTTCTCGGCGCGTTTGCGGCGCTGCAGCAACCAGTCCGGGAAGTACGAGCCCTGACGCAGCTTGGGGATCGCGATGTCGAGTGTGCCGGCGCGGGTGTCGAAGTCGCGGTGGCGGTAGCCGTTCCGGCTGTTGGTGCGGTTCTCGGAGCGTTCACCGAAGCTGGCACCGCACAGGCTGTCGGCTTCGGCGCCCATGAGCGCGTCGAGGAAGGTGGGCAGCAGGTCGGGGCTGGCGTCGGTGAGGCGGTCGGTCAGGAACTGGTGCAGGTCGATATCGTGGGCAGTGGTCATCGCGTGCTCTTTCGTCGAGTCGAGTTGGTAGCTCTCTCGAAGAATCACGCGGTGACCGCCTTCATCGGCTACGACACGCCGGTCAGATCCGAATCCCGTCCGTACACCACTCTGCTGGACGCAACCAGATGTACGTGCTTCACGGCTACCCGTAACACCGTGCGGTGCCGCGGGTTCGACCGTGTCCCACACCGACGCTTGTGATGCCAGGACGGGTACTTGATTGTGTCACCCTCACCCGGGGTGTCGCGGTAGGAACACTGCGGCGGACACGGCGATGCCGCGGCCGAGCCGAGGTGGGACCGGTCTTGTCCCCGCACTTACGCACCGGGGCATGCTCGACCGTCCGGATCTCCGGTGTCCCGCCACGGGTGCGGACCGCGGTGCCGCGCCCCAACAATGCACGTTTGGCGAGGTTCACCCCCGCCACATGATCACGATTACCACCAACCTGGCAGTGCGCACACCGCGCATCGTGGTAGCCACCCGGCCGGGTGAGCGGTTCGTTGCAGCCCGGACACTACGCCGAGGATCCGCGTGCCGGTACGGACACCACCGTCACACCGACACCGGCGGCAGTGTGTGTCAGCGCGTCGACGGCTTTGCGGCGGGCGGACTGCGCGCCCCGATTGTTGTTCACGCGGCCGTGACCGCGGGTCTCGAGCGTACTCAGGTCTTCGACCGCGATGACCGTCGCGTCTGCGGCGGTGGCGTAGTCGGTGACCTGACGAGCGAAGTGGAACGCCAGTTCCCGGTTGATCTTTCCGCGTTTGGCGCCGACCGCGGCGCGGTGCGCCTCGAGGACCGCGATCTTCGCCTCCAGGACGCTGCGTACCTGCGGCGGCGCGGCCTCGGCGAGCCGGCGCAGGCGGGCGGCTTTGCGGTGCAGCAGTTGACCTTCCTGCTGCAGGCGGGGCAGTTTGATACCGAGACCCCGATCGTCGTACGTCAAGCCCCGATAGTCCGAGACCTGCCCGGGGCGCTCCCAGACCGCGAAACCCACACCGGTGTGATCGGCTGTGACCCGGGCACCGCATCGAGCACGCCCACGATCAGGACACCGGCAAACTGTCATGTCACCGGCCACGGAGGGAGGGAAGGGCCTGGCATGAAC
>RRBB01000573.1:0-1841 GCA_006543605.1 Rhodococcus sp. WS4 | reverse complement strand
GCCTCCTCCGCGACCGCCTTCGCCCCGTTCTCACAGAACTCCGCATGCTTGCGGTGCCCCGGAGTCTCCGGCCACGCACACCCCGGACAGTCGAACCCGTCGCGCTGGTTCAGCTTCATCAACGTCCGGGCCGTGCGCACCGGACCCATCTGCTCCAGTCCACGACGCAACGACACCAACACCGCAGGAACACCTGCCGCATAGGACTTCTCGTGCGTGACGACGACATCTTCCTCGTCGAAGGTGTACCTGTCGGTGGTGTCGGTCATGGAATCAGTGTCCTCGTGCAATCCATTCGGCGAGGTGCGGAGCCTCGGTGCCGATCGTGGTTCCGTCACCGTGACCGGTGTGGACGAGCGTGTCTTCGGGAAGGGCGAACAGCCGGTCGCGGATCGACCCGATGATGGTCGGGAAGTCCGAGTACGAGCGGCCCGTGGCGCCGGGGCCGCCGGAGAACAGGGTGTCGCCGGAGAACAGCGCCCCCGTCTCGGGCAGGTACAGGCACACCGATCCCGGCGAGTGGCCCGGTGAGTGGATCACCTGGATCTCGGTGCCCGCGATGGCGATCCGCTGCTCGTCCTCGAGGTGCCAGTACAGCTCCTCGGGGTGGCTCATCTTCCACAGCACGTCGTCCCCGGGGTGCAGGAGGATCGGTGCGTGGAGCCGGGCGCCGAGTTCGGGCGCCACGGTGACGTGGTCGTTGTGGCCGTGGGTGCAGATCACGGCGTTCACGTGCCGGTCGCCGACCGCGTCGATGATCGGCTGGGCGGCGTGGGCGGCGTCGACGATGACGACATCGGTGTCGTCACCGATCAGCCAGATGTTGTTGTCGACGTTCCACTCGCCACCGTCGAGGGCGAAAGTGCCCTCGGTGACGACCCGTTCGATCCGGAACTCGCCGCTCACAGGACGACGACCGAACGCAGCACCTCACCGGCGTGCATCTTGTGGAAGGCCTCTTCGACCTCGTCGATCTTGATGCGCTCGGAGACGAACTTCTCCAGCGGCAGCCGGCCCTGCTGGTACAGGTCGACGAGCATCGGGAAGTCGCGCTCGGGCAGGCAGTCGCCGTACCACGACGACTTCAGGGATCCGCCGCGGGAGAAGAAGTCGATCAGCGGCATCTCGAGCTTCATGTCGGGGGTGGGGACACCGACCAGCACGACGGTGCCGGCGAGGTCGCGGGCGTAGAACGCCTGCTTCCACGTCTCCGGCCGGCCGACCGCGTCGATCACGACGTCGGCACCGAAGCCGCCGGTGAGTTCCTGCACGGCCTCGACCGCATCGACGTCGGCGCCGTTGATCGTGTGCGTCGCGCCCAGGTCCTTGGCCCACTCGAGCTTCTTGTCGTCGCGGTCGATCGCGATGATCTTCACGGCGCCGGCCAGGCGGGCACCCATGATCGCGGCGTCGCCGACGCCACCGCAGCCGATGACGGCGACGGTGTCACCGCGTCCGACGTTGCCGGTGTTGACGGCGGCACCGAGACCGGCCATGACGCCGCAGCCGAGCAGTCCGACCACGGCCGGGTCCGCGGACTGGTCGACCTTGGTGCACTGTCCGGCGTGGACGAGGGTCTTGTCGGCGAAGGCGCCGATGCCCAGTGCCGGGCTGAGTTCGGTGCCGTCCTCGAGCGTCATCTTCTGTTCGGCGTTGTGGGTGTCGAAGCAGTACTGCGGGCGTCCGCGCTTACAGGCGCGGCACTGTCCGCAGACGGCGCGCCAGTTGAGGACGACGAAGTCGCCGACGGCCACGGAGGTGACGCCCTCGCCGACGCTCTCGACCACTCCGGAGGCCTCGTGGCCCAGCAGGAACGGGAACTCGTCGTTGATCCCACCGTC
>RRBB01000572.1:0-1851 GCA_006543605.1 Rhodococcus sp. WS4 | reverse complement strand
GTCGGTGGCAGGCCACATCTCGCCGGCGCACAGCGCGATCATCAACTTCGTCGGCTCCATCGACGTGGACATCGAGGGCGAGCTCGCCCAGCTCGGCCCCACCGGCCACCGGCCGCTGCGGGTCCGCGACACCCTCTTCTGACACCGGCCGCGCAGCGACGCTGTCGGCTCTGGTGAACCATCTCCCCCGCGGCCCGGCTACCCGGTCCTGGGCTTTGCGGGTTTCTCGTTGCGGCCGCGCCGCGAGCGGACCATGCGAGGTGACAACCATTGGCTGCAGCTGCAGCTGTAGCTACGTTCCGTGCCGATCCGATGTGTTCGGGGTCGAGACTGGTGCTCCGCTGGTTCGCGATTTCACAATGATCATGTGAGTGCCACTTTCGGCAGAGGGGTCAACGCCAGCCTGCTCTCGAATGAGGGGTGCACGTGAGCACGGCAAAGCCGCGGCGGCCGCGGCTCGCGGGCGACCGCATGACAGCGCAGCCTCCCCGCCGGGCGCGAGCGTGGGCAGCGTTCCGACGCATGATGACATCTCCAGTGTTCTGGCAGGCAGTGGTCGGGCTCGCGACCGCGATCGCGGCGATCACGGCGGTCGTTATCTCGTCGCGAAATCTTTCCGCTAGTACCGAGCAGTTCGAGCTTCAGCAGGGACAGCAACAGCAGCAACAGGCGAGCGACCGGTTCGCCAGAGCAATTGATCAACTCAGCTCCGACAGGCTCGAGACGCGGCTCGGCGCAATCTATTCACTCGAACAAGTAGCGCGCGACTTCCCGGCGCAACACCCAGCAGTGTTCGAAGTGATCACCGCGTACGTCCGCACCCACGCCCCGGCGTCGGTGGCGTGCGCCGGGCCGACCCCACCGGCCGACGGCCCCGCCCCGGCCGCCGACGCCCAGGCTGCGGTGACGGTGATCGGTCGACGCGACATCGGCCGCGACGGGCCGACCCGCATCGACCTCTCGCACTCGTGTCTGGCCGGCGCAGCCCTGACTGATGCGCACCTGTCCCATGCGGACCTGTCCGCAACGGACCTGTCCGGCACGGATCTGCTCGCCGCGGACCTGGTCGGCGCCGATCTGCGCTGCGCGACGCTGGCCGGGGCGGACCTGCGCGGCACCGATCTATCCAACACGATCCTGTACGACGTTGTCCTGACCGGCGCGGACCTGTCCGGGACCGATCTTCTCGGCGCATCGCTGCCCGGCGCGGACCTGCGCGGCACGGACCTGTCCGGTGTGGCCAATCTGATCGGGGCGAACCTGACCGGCGTCGTCCACGACGAGACCACGATCTGGCCGGACGGAGTCACCCCGCCGCCCGCCCTGCCCATCGACTCCCCGTCGCGGTCTCGGCCGTGTGCCTGACGCAACGCACCCGGCCGCAACGGCCTCGGCGGCGCCGAGCATTCCCGCGTCGGTGAGCGCATCGTCGACACCGGTGTGGCCGCTGCCTTCGGCTGGCGGTCACGGACCGGACACCAACCCCCGACCTCTGGATGCCACCGGCGTCTCGATAGCGGATCCGCCACCGGTCACTCGAAATCGCTCACTCGGTGGTTGCCCTCGACCTCACCCACCAAGTGTATGACAGTGTCATACACTTGGTGGGTGGGTGAGGTCGATTGGACGTATCGCGCGGGCTACATGCGTGAGCGTCACGGCATCGAGGCCGATTGGGCGCGGGAGGCCTTGGAGGACCCCGATGCGGTGCGGATCGATCCGGCTCCGGCCAGCCGGTCCGGCCGCAGTGTCCGCACGATCGGCCCGTCGGCCGGCGGGTTACTGACGGTCATCACCCTCGATGACGAGGGCACCACCCACGGCGTCAATGGGTGGCGGTCGAACGACACC
>RRBB01000571.1:0-1871 GCA_006543605.1 Rhodococcus sp. WS4 | reverse complement strand
GGCCTCGCCAACGAGAAGTGGTGCGAAATCCGGTATTCCGACGACCTCGGCGAGAACTGGACCGACACCGGCGTCAAGTGGTCGACCTCCGTCTACGGCGGCAAACGCACCATGGTCACCTGGGAGAAGGGCGGCGACGGGTTCGTCTACATCCTCTCCACCGGCGGCCTGGCGCGGAACAAGAACGCGATCCTGCACCGGGTCCCCGAAGCGCGGATCGCCGACCCGGCCGCCTGGGTGCCGTGGGGCTGGAACGGCACCGCCTGGGGGTGGGGCAACCCGCCCGGCGACGACCCGACCACAGGGATCCTGCCCGACCGCACCAAACTGGGGGAGATCTGCCTGCGCCGCATCCAGGGCAACCTGGTGTTCTCCGGCTTCGACGCCGGCGCCTACAACGCGTTCGTCAAGGTCGCGGCGAAACCGACCGACAACTGGCACACCGCCCCCACCTACCGTCCGGTGAAGGGATCGTTCTTCGGTGCGGGCGGTCCGGACGTCGTCGACCGGCTCTACGGCTGCTACATCCACCCCGACAGCCGATTCGACCGGACCGGCGGCTTCGGCATGATCGTCAGCCAATGGGCGGCGGACGGCAACCCGTACCGGGCGATGCAATACCGCATCTCCGGCATCACCCCGGTGGTGCCGGTCACCAGCACCCCCGTCACTGAAGGGACTACTCCGATGGCCTTGCGCTTCGTGCCCGTCGCCAACGGCAACAACATCATCTCCTCCGGTTTCCGCACCCCCGCCAGGCCGGATCACAACGGCATCGACTTCGCCGCCTCGCTGGGCGAACCGATCTACGCCGTCGAGGAGGGGGTGGTGGTCCGCTCCGGACCGGCCTCCGGCTTCGGGAACTGGATCGTCATCGACCACCAGCCCACCGCCCACGTCGACACCGTCTACGGGCACATGCGGGCCGCGGACCTGCTCGTGTCGGAGGGCATGTTCGTGCGCGCCGGCCAGCAGATCGCCCGAGTCGGCACCGAGGGCGACTCCACCGGCCCGCACCTGCACTTCGAGGCCTGGACCTCCCCCGGCCGGTTCGGGGGCGCCCCGATCGACCCCCAACCGCTGCTGGTCGGGGCCGCCAACCCACCCACCGGGGCCATCGACCCGACCACCGGCACCTTCTACGGGGTCGACATCTCCAACCACCAGGGCAACTTCGACATCGCCGCCACCAAACGCGAGGGGTTCTCCTTCATGGCGGCCAAGTGCACCGAGGGCGACTTCTTCAAGGACTCCTTCTGGCCCCGCAACCGGGACCTGATGCAACAGCACTTCCCCGGCCTGTTCTGCGGCTACCACTTCGCCCGCAACGGTGACCCGATCGACGCGCAGGTCGCCAACCTCAAGGCACACCTCGGCGACCCCAGCATCCCGGTCATGCTCGACTACGAGGACCCCGACACCCGTGGTAGCGGCGCCAACCTACGCGCCCTGGTCGACGCCATCCACTCGGCCGGCCTGCGGGTGTGCGCCATCTACCTGCCCCGCTGGTACTGGCAAGGTCACATGGGATCCCCGCCGCTGAACAATCTCCCCCCGCTGTGGAACTCGCACTACGTCACCGCGTCCGGGTACGCCTCGGTGATCTACCCCGGCAAAGGATTCGCCGGCTGGGCCAACTACACCCCCGGCGTCCCGGTCGAGATCCTGCAGTTCTCCGACCAGGGGCAGGTCGCCGGCCGGCTGGTCGACGTCAACGCCTACGAGGGCACCCTGGACGGCCTGCGGGAACTGTTCAGCGGCGCCCCCGGCGAACTGAGCGTCGACGACTGCGTGCTCGACTTCTGGCTGCAGCTCCTCGGCCCCGCCGGCGCCGGCTGGCCACAGCTGAACAACCGGTCCGTCGTCGACGC
>RRBB01000570.1:0-1875 GCA_006543605.1 Rhodococcus sp. WS4 | reverse complement strand
GACCCTGTTGCCTAATTCGGTTACGCGGCGAGGGCCAGATCGAGGCGGGTCAGGTGGCTGGTGCGGGTGCGGTCGAGGGGGTGGTCGGTCCACCAGGCGTCGAGTCGGATCATGTTGAGGGCGACCGCGGAGAACACGTGCTGCAGATGGGTTTTCGCGAGTCCGCGGTAGCGGGCATGCCGTGCCCCGCAGGCGGTGACGGCCTGGTGCATGGTGGATTCCGCGCCGGCGCGGATGGCGTATTTCGCTTGCCAGTCGGTTGTGTTCTGCTCGGCGCGGGCGGCGAGTTGGGCCTGGTGCAGCTCGCGGGGCGGCACCGTCAGCTGGCGTCCGCCGCGGCGGGCGGTGGTGCACTGGGCGCGCACCGGGCACGGTCCGCAGGTCGCGGTGTCGAACTTGATCACGATCGCCTCGGTGCCGCGCTGGCGGCAGGAACTCCAGGACGAGCTGGTCTTGCCCTGCGGACAGCGGGCGGTGCGAGTGCCGAAGTCGATGCAGAAGGCGGCCCGGTCGAACCCGATGCCGGCGCGGGCCTGGGCGGAGGTATCGGCCAACAGCGGGCTGACCAGCGTGACCCCGTAGTCGCGGCGGGATGCGACCACCAGCGGCACCGACGGGTAGCCCGAATCCACGTAATGCTCGCCGGGCAGCAGGCCGCGGGCCGCCAGCGCCTCGTGGACGGCAGTGGTCGCGCCCGAGTCCGGCACCGCGGCGCAGGTGGTGGCCACGTTCGTGACCAGGTTGGGTGGCTGGGCGCGACGCGCGGAGCCCGCGCGGTCGGCCGCGCCGTCTGCGGCCGGCGCGTCGTGGCAGGTCTCGGTGACGTGCAGCTTGTAGCCATTCCAGAACACGTCGCCGCCCTTGGCGGCCCAGCGGGCGTCGAGATCGTACGGGGAGCTCACGCGCCCTCTGCCCGGCGGGAGCCCGTCCTGCTCAGCCTCCCGCCGTCTGATCACCTCCCGCCTGTTGCTGGTGAGGGTGCGGGTGTAGTTCTGCAGCAACACCACCCGCAATACCTCCACCGCGGGCAGCTCGGCCAGCCAGCCCGGTGCGTCGGGTGCGTAGACCGCGCGCAGCAGCGCGTACCCGTCGGTACCATAGGCGCCGGCCAGTTCCTCCCGCTTGGTCTTGGAGGACGGCATCCGCCAGGAATCGACGCGGCGCCCGTAGCGGGTGTTCCAGTCGCTGACGTCGATGGCGGTGGCCAGCCAGCCCGGCGCGGCCACCGCCAGCGCCTCCAGGGCGGCCCGCACCGTCTCCCCGGCCAGCTCGGTCCGGTTCAGGTCCCGCACCGCGGAGATCACGTGAGTGGAGTCGGTGCGCGCCTTGCCACCCGCGGCCACCAGCCCCTTGTCCTGCAGCGCCGCCAGCAGCGTATCCAGCGCCAACTCCTCCAGCCCGTGCTCGAGAAGACGGGTCCGGAACTGCGAGAGCACGGTGAAGTCGAACCCCGGATCGTCCAGCTCCAGCGCGAGGCAGTACTTCCAGTCGATGCGGGCGCGCACCGCCTCGGCGACCTGCCGGTCGGTGAGGTTCTCGGTGAACTGCAACACCGTCACCATCGCCAGCTGCCCCGGCGAGATGCCCGGCTTGCCGCGCACCCCGAATGCCGCCGCGAACTTCTCGTCGTCGAACAGCTCGCCGAGTTCGTCGCGGATCCGGATCGCCGGCGCTCCCTTCGGGAACGCCGCCCGCGCCATCCGCGCCGTCAACTCCGGCACACCCGTAGGCCGCCGCGGCCGCATCGACACCACACACCCCATTCCGCGGCCGGGTCGGGACCAGCGAAAGACGACCGCCACAAGATCATCCGACAGGAAGACCGACAGCCACGTCACCACCGTCGGCGTGTCACCAAAATTAGGCAACAGGGTC
>RRBB01000056.1:0-53729 GCA_006543605.1 Rhodococcus sp. WS4 | reverse complement strand
GGGCGGGGCTCGAACCCGCGACCAATGGATTATGAGTCCACGGCTCTAACCGACTGAGCTACCGCCCCATCACCGCACTCCACGCGACCGCGGCCTGCCGATGTTACCGTGCCCCCGCCGTGGGCGAGTAGCCGGGACGAAGCCCGCCCTGACAGGGCATTTCGTGGTCGACGACGGAAGGCGCTGCCCTACCATGACGGCCGCTTCTTTCGCCAGCGTGCGGCACCGCCGCAGCCTTCTGTGTGCGGCACCGCCGCAGCCTTGTGTGTGCGGCACCGCCGCAGCCTTGTGTGTGCGGCACCGCCGCAGTGGGTACGCGGATCTCACCCGTGAGCGAAGGAGCAGAGCGTGAGCGTCGAACATCCAGGACCGGAACCCGAAGATGCACCGGCGCTCGACGGCGGCGGGGGCGTTCAGCCGGGTGACACGCCACCGGACGCCGGCCAGACCTCCGGGTTGTCCCATCCACAACCGATGCCGGGCCGGACGGTGCCGATCCTCGCGTTCATCGTGGTCGGTCTACTCATCCTCGGAATCGCGGCCTTCTTCGTCGCGCGCGTGTTCGCGCTGTTCGACTGAGGCGGCGCCCGACCGACCGTCGTCTGCGACGAGTTCGTACCGTCGCCCGTAGGTTTCGACGAGAGCCTCGGTCGCCGCGACCACCGGGACGGAGACCAGCGCACCGACCGGACCGAACAGCGAGGCGCCCACGATCACCGATCCGAACGCGACCGCGGGGTGGATCGAGACCGTCGCGGACGTGATGCGCGGGTGCAGCACGTAGTTCTCGATCTGCTGGTAGACGGTCCCGAACACGATCACCCACACACCGTCCATCGGCTGGGACGCCGCCGCGATGATGGCGGGGAGAGCGATCGCGAGATAGGTGCCCAGGGTGGGGACGAACTGCGAGACGATGCCGGTCCACAGCGCCAGCGGCAGCCAGTAGGGCACGCCGATCACCACGAGGAAGATGCCGGTGGCGATCGAACTCACGGCAGCGAGGATCAGCCGTGACACCACATAGCCACCGGCCTTCTCGACCGAGATCTCCCAGACCACCGAGATGACCCGCTGCTGCCGCGCCGGAAACCAGCTCGAAATCGTGCGGCGAAGCGCCGGCCCCTGCGCCGACATGTAGAACACGAACAGCAGCAGCGTCAGCATCTGGAACACGACGCCGAGCAACGAGGACAACACACCGAGAACTCCCGGCGTGAAGCGCTCGGCGAGGTCTCGGATGGTCTCGGGCGTGAGGCGGATCAGGTCTTCACCGGTCGCGAAGTCGGTGTCGAACACACGATTGGACCAGTCGGTGACCGAGGACAGCGCGCCCGGCAGGGCCTTCAGGAGCTGGGCGAGTTGCTGGGCGAGCAGTGTCCCGAAGAGGGCCAGGAATCCGATGGCGAAGACGAACAGAGCGAACAGCACCAGACCGGTGGCGGCGCCCCGTCGCAGCCCTCGGCGCTCGAGCCAGTCGACGACCGGCTCGAGGGTGATGCTGAACAGCCATGCGAGGAACAGCAACCCCAGGAAGCTCCGCAGGTTGACGAACAGCCAACCCGACAACTGGTAGGCGGCGACGGCGAGAATGACGTAGAAGATCGAGGGCAACAGCCACCGCGGGGCGTCGCGCGTGCCGAAACGCCCGACCGGCCGTGTCCGCGCTGTGTCGCCGCCGTCCTCGCTCATCGCACACTCCGCCGGTCGGTTCCTCCCGATAAGCCGGAATGTACTCGCCTGGAACGCACACCGATCGGGATTTGCGGCGGACAGCAGAAAACCCCCCCGGATGAACCCGGCGGGGTTTTCGACGCTCCCCCGGCTGGACTCGAACCAGCAACCGTCCGATTAACAGTCGGAAGCTCTGCCAATTGAGCTACAGGGGATTATTCTGCTGTGCTTCGCCGTTCCCGGCGATGCGAGAGAAACTGTAGCGCATAGCCCCACCCCAGTACCAAATCGCCTGCCTGTCGACGCATCAGGCAGGATGGGTGGAGGTCGTTGTGCGTCGGGAGGAAGCGGGAATGATGCGGTTGTTGATCGGTATCGCTGCTGGTTACGTGCTGGGTACGCGAGCGGGACGGGCGCGCTACGAGCAGATCAGCCGGGCCACGAAGGCCGTGGCCACCAGTCCCGCCACGCGGAAGGTGTTGCAGGTGTCACGGCAGAAACTGTCCGACTCGCTGAACACGCAACCGAAGCTGGAGCCGATGAAGCCGCTCGACGAGGAAACCACCATCCTGGTTCCCCAGGATCAGCTCAAGAAGAAGTAACCGGCGACGCCAGGTCAGCCGGCCATCCCGTCCCGGTTCGTGTCGCCGATCGCCTGATCGAGCAGGCTGCGACGGTACTGCTCGAGGGCGACGAGGTCGCCGAGCAGGGAGTGGAACTCGTCCGACTCCGTCGCCGGTGAGATGCGCTGCAGTTTGGACTTGAGTTCCGCCACCTGCTCGCCCACCCACACCTCCTGCAGACGTGCGATCACGCCGGAGATGTATCGCGGGACGGTGTCCTCCTCGGCGGGCAGCGGCTCGACGGCGAGTTCCGACACGAGGGACGCCGCGGTGACGTCCTCGACGCCCCGGCTGACCGCGTCGACCCATTCGCCGCCGCCGAGGCCCGCGCTGGTGCCGCCGGACGCGATCATCGACTCGCGGATCACCACGTACGTCGGGTGGGTGAACGTCTCCACCGGCAGCGAATCGAACACCGTGCCCGCGATCGACGGGTACTGCAGCGCGCCTTTCAGCGCCTCACGCTGGGCCCACAACGTGGGATCGTTCGGTCGCGGCCGCGAGAGTCCGACCGGCAACTGCGGGGTGTCCGGACTCTCCTCGCGGGCCGCCTTCTTCTTCGGGGGCGCCGGCATCGATCCGCGGGTGGACGCCCGCTTGCGTGCCTCGGCGCGTACCCGCTGACGGACCGCGGCGATGTCGTCCCAGCCCACCCAGCCGGACAGCTGGACGGAGTAGCTGTCGCGCAGTGTCGCTTCCTTGATTTGGGCGACCACTGGCACGGTGCGCCGCAGGGCCTCCACCCGGCCTTCGGCGGTCTCGAGGTCGTGCTCGGTGAGGATCGACTTGACCACGAACTCGAACATCGGGGTGCGACGCGCAACGAGGTCGCGGACGGCGGCGTCGCCCGACTTCTGCCGCAACTCGCACGGGTCCATGCCCTCGGGCGCGACGGCGACGAAGGTCTGCCCCGCCATCTTCTGGTCACCCTCGAACGCCTTCATCGCCGCGGCCTGGCCGGCGGCGTCTCCGTCGAACGTGTAGATGATCTCGCCGCGAAAGTAGCTGTCGTCCATGAGCAGCCGTCGCAGCATTGCGAGGTGGTCTTCACCGAACGCGGTGCCGCAGGCGGCGACAGCTGTCTTCACCCCTGCGAGGTGCATCGCCATGACGTCGGTGTAGCCCTCCACCACCACGGCCTGATGCCCCTTGGCGATCTCCCGCTTGGCGAGGTCGAGACCGAACAGCACCTGAGACTTCTTGTACAGCATGGTTTCCGGTGTGTTGACGTACTTGCCGGGCATGGTGTCGTCGTCGAACAACTTGCGGGCGCCGAATCCGATGACGTCGCCGGACAGGTTCCGGATGGGCCAGAGCAGGCGCCGATGGAAGCGGTCGATGTGGCCGCGCCGCCCCGCCTTCGACAAACCCGCGGCCTCGAGCTCCTTCACGTCGAAGCCCTTGCCCAGCAGATGCTTCGTGAGGATGTCCCAGCCGTCGGGCGCATACCCGCACCCGAACTGCTGCGCGACCGCCGCGTCGAAGTTCCGTTCCGTCAAGTAGTCGCGGGCCGCCTGCGCGTCGAGTTCCTGCAGCCGCGCCGAGTAGAACGCCTGCGCGGCCGCATTGGCCGCGACGAGGCGCGCCCGGGTGCCGCGGTCCCGTTGCACGGAGGTGCCGCCGCCCTCGTACGAGATGGTGTAGTTCAACCGGTCGGCGAGCTGCTCGACGGCCTCGACGAAGCTGATGTGGTCGATCTTCTGGAGGAACGAGTAGACGTCGCCGCCCTCGCCACATCCGAAGCAGTGGTAGTGGCCGTGGTTGGGCCGGACGTGGAAGGACGGCGACTTCTCGTCGTGGAAGGGGCACAGCCCCTTCATGGAGTCGCCGCCCGCGCGCTTGAGGGAGACGTACTCCCCCACGATGTCCTCGATCCGTGTGCGCTCGCGAATGGCCGCAACGTCACGATCAGGGATTCTGCCAGCCACGCCCGACAGTCTAGGCGCTCGCCCGGAGCCCGAACTTCCGCCTCGGAATCAGCAGTTCGAGGGGGCCGGGATCCCGGCGAATCGGTCGCCGAGGTAGCCGAACGCGGGGCCCGCGCCGAGCATCGTGGCGGTGCCGTGGTCGGCGCCCGGGATCATGTCGAACTGCACCCGTGCACCCTGTGAGCAGTACCGGGCGACAGTGTTCTGCACCGGCCCGATGGCGACCAGGGGGTCTGCGCTGCCGTGCCAGACGAACATCGGCGTCCTCGGAACCCCGGGGTACAGCTCGACACTGTTCTCGTCCATCACCGATCGGCCGGACGGATTCCCGAGGATGCCGGGACCGTTCGTCAGATCGGGCAGCGACTTCCCCGCTCCGGCGCCGAGGATCGAGTCGGTGCACATGTTGCTCATCTGCGCGCGCAGGGCGAGGCCCTGGTCGTTGAGGCCGTCGCCGAGCGGCGACCGCGCCGGGTACTCGCGTTCGAGCCCGATGGCGGCGGCGAATCCCAACCCGAACGCCTGCGACCGGGTGCCGCCGAGACGGTCGGCGAGTTCACCGATGTGGACCGGGGTGCCGCCCTGGGCGGCGCCCACGATGTTCAGTTCCGGGGCGTAGGTGGGTGCGAGCGCCGCGGCCCAGTTGGTGGCCATGGCGCCGCCCGAGTATCCGGCCAGCCCGACCGGACTGCCGCCGAGCCCGGCTTCGGGGAGCCGCTGCGCGGCGCGGACCCCGTCGAGCACGAGCCGCCCGCCGAGTTTCGCCGCACCGTACGCACTGGTGGGACCGAGGTGGTCGGGCACTGCGAGGGCCCAGCCTCGCGCGAGGAGGGCGTTGAGGGCCGGGGCTTCCTGCAGTCCGCCGTTGAACAACTGATGCGACGGTGCGCACTCGAGTCCGAGCGCGTTGACGAACGGCTGGTAGGACACCAGCGGCCGGTTCACGGGAGTGCCGCGGGGTACCAGCACCGTGGTCATCGCCGCGATGGGCGCCCCGGCGGAGTTGGTCGACTTGTACTTGACCTGCCAGGCGTCCGCCGTGGGGAAGCCGGTGGCGGCAACCGGGCGGCTCGCCAGCACGTCACCGTCGGCCCGTGCCCCGATGTCCGCGGGCGCACCGTAGAACGGGTCGGGGTCGGCGAACGGGTACACGGGCGCGGCCTGCGCCGTGGGTGGGCCCAGCAGAGCGGCGCCGACCGCCACCGCCAGCGCTGCGGACGTCGAACCGATGATCTTGCGCACTGCAGACTTCATCCGGTCTCCCTGACCATTGGGTGCAAGCTGTCTGTAGACCTATTCGTAGCACCGCAGCGGCCGGATTGGTCCGACTTCCGGACGTGTCAGCCCCAGCTCGCCTGGGCCCCGAGACTGGACTTGTCGACGCGTTCGAGGCGGCTCTCGGTGTAGGAGGCGATCTGGTCGACGACCACCCGGACGCGGGCGGCGTCGTCGGCGGCCGCAGTCCACGCGGGAACCAGGATCGGGTCGAGACCGGCGGGCGCGGTCGCGAGCAGCCACTCGGCAACACGGTGCACGCGGTCGCGCTGGCGTTCCTGCCGGGCCCGGTGGCCGGCGTCCGACATGACGAAGTTCAGGGCGAACGTCTTGAGCAGCGCCACCTCGGCCGCCACCACAGGCGGAACCACCAGGTCGGCGTCGTAGCGCGCGACCGGCTTCTCGCCGTGGACGTCGCGGGTGCCGACGATGGCAGCGGTCGCGAACCGGCCGACCAGCTCGCTGGTCAGGTTCTTCAGGGCAACGGAACTGGTGAGCGTTCCGTCGTAGGTGCCCACGTCGAGGACGACGGGCAGCAGACTCAACCGCTTGGCGGCCTCGACGAGTTCCTCGACGTCCAGTCCCGGGAACTCCGAGGCACCGAATTCGGCGAGCGCTCGCCGATCCACCTGATCGGCCAGCGAGCGCAGATCGATGCGCCCGTCGATCACGCCGTCCTCGACGTCGTGCACCGAGTAGGCGACGTCGTCGGCCCAGTCCATGACCTGCGCCTCGAGGCACTGGTGGCCGTCGGGGGCGCCCTCACGAATCCACGCGAGCACGTCGGCGTCGTCGTCGTAGGCGCCGAACTTGGCCCCCGGGCGCGGGCGGGTCCACGGGTACTTGATCGCCGCGTCCAGCGAAGCGCGGGTCAGGTTCAGTCCGGCGCTGCTTGCGTCGGGGTTGAGCACCTTCGGTTCGAGGCTCGTCAGGATGCGCAGATTCTGGGCGTTTCCCTCGAACCCGCCGCAGCCTTCCGCGACCTCGTCGAGCGCCTTCTCCCCGTTGTGACCGTAGGGCGGGTGGCCGATGTCGTGTGCGAGGCCCGCGAGGTCGACCAGATCGGGGTCGCAGCCGAGTCCGTCCGCGATCCCGCGGCCGATCTGGGCCACCTCGATCGAGTGCGTCAACCGGGTGCGGGGAGTGTCGCCGTCCCGAGGGCCCACCACCTGAGTCTTGTCGGCAAGCCTGCGGAGGGCAGCCGAGTGCTGGACCCGGGCGCGGTCGCGGGAGAAGACCGATCGGTGCTGCGCGGCCGCGATCTGACTGCCCGGGATCCCGGCCCGTTTCGGTGCCTCGCGGACCCGGCGGGCGGCATCGTGCGCGGAGTACACGTCGCCGAGGGGTGTCGTGTGCGCTGTCATCGAACCTCTACTGTCCGGCCGTGTAGGGGAAGTCGGCCGAGAAGTGGGTGAGCTGGTACCAGATCAACGCCCCTGTCTCCCGGGCGATTCCGTGCAACTGGGATTCGCGTGTGAACACTGCCGGCCCCTGCCGGGTGGGCGCCGTCCAGGCGTCGAGCCCGGCGTCGCGCGCCATCGTCCGCGTCCGCAGCGAATGCCACGGGTCGCTGACGAGGACCGCCGAATGGATGCCCTGCGCACCCATCGCCTCGCTGACCGCTTCGATGCTGAGCAGGGTGTCGGACCCTTCCTCGACGGCGGTGATGCTGTCGGCGGGGACGCCGCGCGAGATCAGGTAGTTCTTGCCGGACGCCGCCTCCGTGTACTCGTCGCCCTCCTGCTTGCCGCCGACCGTGATGACCTCGGGGGCCACCCCCCGCTCGTACAGCTTGTACGCCTGCTCGAGTCGCGCCTCGAACACCGAGGACGGTGTTCCCGAGTACTGGGCGGCGCCGAGCACGACGATCGCGTCCGCCGTCGACGTGTCGTCGATCCGCGCGACCTGCCACACCCGGACGGCCGTGCCGACCACCAGCGCGGCGGCGAGCAGAACCACGCCGGCGATGATCCGGCGGGTCCACCGGGCCAGCGTGCCGGCGAACCCCAGGCGCGCAGGACGGCGCGGGAGGTCGTGGCGTTCACGGCTCGGTGCAGAATTCACTCCCTGATTCTGCCAGCTGTCGTCGAACTGTCCCGATGACGACTCGCCACACCGGATAGATTTGCTGCCATGCCCCTCGCACCGCGCCTCGAGCAGACGCCGTCGTCCCGCCCGCGACTTCACACTTCCTCCGCTCGGCGATTCACCGCTCTCGGCGCCGTCACCGCACTCCTGACGCTTCTGACGATCCTGTTCGGGCCCGCGATCGCGTCGGCGGATGCACCGTTCCGCCTGCCCGGTCAGATCACCGACACCGTCGGGGTGCTCGACGCCGACCAGCAGAGTGACGCCCAGGCCGCGATCGACCAGCTGTACGACGAACACAAGGTGCGGTTGTGGGTGGTGTACGTTCCCGACTTCAACGGGCTCGGCGCCGGACCGTGGGCGGATCAGACGGCGCAGGCGTCCTCGCTCGGCGACCGCGACGCCCTGCTCGCGGTCGCGACGGTCGACCGCGAGTACGCGCTCATCGCGCCGGACGGACTGTCCGAGATCACCAGCGACGAGGCCGAGTCGATCCGGGTAGATGCAGTGGAACCGGCTCTGCGCGAGGAGGATTGGGCCGGCGGTGCGATCGCAGCGGCAGGTGGGCTGGGCGACGCGATGAGTGCGAGCGACGGGATGTCCGTGCGAACCCTGCTGATCGGCGGCGGTGTAGTCATCGTCGGCGCGGGCGGGGTGGTGCTGTACTCGCGCAAGAAGAAGCACGACCGTTCCCGGGCAGGTGTCGAGGCGGCGCGCAGCATCAGCCCCGAGGACACGGCCGCACTGACGGCGCTGCCGCTGCCGACGCTCGACGAGCGCGCCAAGGAGGTGCTCGTCGAGACCGACAATGCCCTGCGCACGAGCCAGGAGGAACTCGAGTTGGCCCGCGGTGAATTCGGCGACCAGGCCACGGCGTCGTTCACCGCCGCATTCGAGAAGGCGAAGTCCACCCTCGCGGCGGCGTTCACGGTGCGGCAGCGACTCGACGACGCGATCCCCGAGACCCCGCAGCAGCAACGGGAGATGCTGATCGACATCGTCACCTCGTGCGGGCGCGCCGACCGCGAGCTCAACGAGCAGGTGCAGGAGTTCGACGGCCTCCGGGACCTGCTGATCAACGCCCCCGACCGCCTCGACGCGCTCACCCGGGACATGGTCGCGTTGACGGTGCGCATCCCCGACTCGACCCGGACCCTCGCCACCCTGCAGACCGAATTCCCCGCCGCCGCACTCGCTTCCGTCGCCCACAACGTGACGATGGCCGAGGAGCGGCTTGCGTTCGCGGAACGGTCCGTGGCCGAGGGCCGGGACGCGATCGCCCTGCCACCCGGGAAGCAGGGCCCGGCCGTGTCCGCGATCCGCGGCGCCGAGGGCGCGCTCGAGCAGGCCCGGACGTTGCTCGACGCCGTCGATCACGCCGCGGACGACATCCGCCACGCCATCGCCACCCTGCCGGCGGCGATCACCGATGTGGAGTCCGGGATCGCGGCCGCGGCCCCGATCACCGAGCAGGGTGGGGCCCGGCTCGCATCCGCCCGCGCCGCGGCCGCGGCAGCGCTGGCGGCGGCCCGGACGGCCGCCGCCACCGACCCGCTCGGCAGCTTCACCCAGATCGTCAAGGCCGACGCCGAACTCGACGCAGTCCTCGCCGAAGCGCAGGAATCCCGGCAGCAGGCCGAACGTGCGCAGCAGCGCCTCGAACAGGACCTCGTGGCGGCGCAGTCGCAGGTCACGGCGGCGTCGGACTTCATCGGCACGCGCCGCGGCGCGGTCGGCGCGGAGCCCCGGACCCGCCTCACCGAGGCGCAGCGGCACCTCGCGGGGGCGCAGCAGCTACGCGCCACCGACGCCTCCCGCGCGCTCCAGCACGCTCAGGCCGCCGCGGGCCTGGCCGCCGACGCCCTGCGCCTGGCGCAGAACGATGTGAGCCGCTGGGAGTCCCGCCAGCGCCCCGGGCCCGGCAGTGGCAGCGGTGGCGGTAGTGCCACCGGCGCGATCCTCGGCGGCATCCTGATCGACAGCATCCTGCGCGGCGGATTCAGCGGGGGCGGCAACTGGGGAAGCCGGGGCTCCGGTGGCGGCCGTAGCAGCGGGCCGCGTTCCTTCGGCGGACCGAGCAGTTCGGGCCGGATCAGCGGGGGCGGCCGATTCTGACGGCGCCTCGAGTCTTCGTCCTCCTCGCGTGCGCCGCGGCCACCGCCTGCGGCGTCCTGTCCGGCTGCAGCGACACGGATGTGTCCGACGACGAGCCCCCGGTACCGCTGTCGGCGGAGGCGTATCGCAGCCGGGAAGACGACGCCGCCGGCGGACGGATACACGTGCGGATAACGAACACCGGCGACGCCCCCACCACCGTCACGTCGGTGGCGCTGGACAGCCCGGGCTTCGATGCGGCGCCCGAGACCCGGCGCGAGGTCCAACTCGGCCCCGGCAACCGGATCGACGTCGAGGCCGGGTACGGCGCTGTCCGCTGCGACACGGCGCCGGAGCCGGCGTATGCCCTGATCGGTGTGGCCGGAGCGTCCCCCGCACGGGTGCCGCTCACCACCCCGTACGACGTCCTCGGCCGCATCCACGACAGCGACTGCGCCGCAGAGGATCTGGAGAAGGCGGCACCGGTGACCCTGATACCGGCGCCGGCACCGCCCGAGCCGACCGCTCCCCTGCCCGCCCAGCTGGTCGTGAGCCGCGGGACGGCATCGGGCGACATCCGGTTGGACGAGGTCGGTGGCAGCGTCCTGTATGCGGTGCACGGCGCACTGCCCGCCACCATGCCTGCGGACCAGGATCGGCTGAGCGTCGACATCACCATCGATGCGGCACGATGCGACCCGCACGCCCTCGCGGAAGCGAAGAAGCCGTTCGTCTTTCCGCTGTGGATCGCCGTCGGCTCCTCGGAACCGGAATACTCACGCATCCCGGTGTCCGAGGAGAACCGGCGAATCCTGACGAACTACCTGACCGAAACCTGCGACGCGCGCAGGTGACGGCGGATCAGGAACCGATGAGGCGCTGCGCCAGGTAGCCCTCGACCTGGTCGAGCGCGACCCGCTCCTGAGCCATCGAGTCACGCTCACGCACGGTCACGGCGTGATCCTCGAGGGTGTCGAAGTCCACGGTGATGCAGAACGGGGTGCCGATCTCGTCCTGACGACGGTAGCGCCGGCCGATCGCACCGGCGTCGTCGAACTCGACGTTCCAGTGCTGACGCAGCGTCGCGGCGAGATCCTTGGCCTTCGGCGTCAGATCCGCGTTCCGCGACAGCGGCAGCACCGCGGCCTTCACCGGCGCGAGACGACGGTCCAGACGCAGAACGGTGCGCTTGTCGACGCCGCCCTTCGCGTTCGGCGCTTCGTCCTCGGTGTACGCGTCGACGAGGAACGCCATCAGTGAACGGGTGAGACCGGCTGCCGGCTCGATGACGTACGGCGTGTACCGCTCACCGGTGGCCTGGTCGTAGTAGTTGAGGTCGGTGCCCGAGTGCTTCGAGTGGGTCGACAGGTCGAAGTCGGTGCGGTTGGCCACACCCTCCAGTTCGCCCCATTCGCTGCCCTGGAAGTGGAAGCGGTACTCGATGTCGACGGTGCGCTTCGAGTAGTGCGACAGCTTGTCCTGTGCGTGCTCGTACAGCCGCAGGTTGTCCTTGTTGATGCCGAGCCCGGTGTACCAGTCCATGCGGTAGTCGATCCAGTACTGGTGCCACTCTTCGTCCTCGCCGGGCTTGACGAAGAATTCCATCTCCATCTGCTCGAACTCGCGGGTGCGGAAGATGAAGTTTCCGGGCGTGATCTCGTTGCGGAAGCTCTTGCCGATCTGGCCGATGCCGAACGGCGGCTTCTTGCGCGACGTGGTGAGCACGTTCGCGAAGTTCACGAAGATGCCCTGCGCGGTCTCCGGGCGGAGGTAGTGCATGCCCTCTTCGCTCTCGACCGGGCCGAGGTACGTCTTGAGCATCATGTTGAAGTCGCGGGGCTCGGTCCACTGACCGACCGTGCCGCAGTCGGGGCAGCCCACGACGTCCATCGGGACGTCGTCCGGGTTGTCGAGGCCCTTCTTCTCCGCGTACGCCTCCTGCAGGTGGTCCTGACGGTGACGCTTGTGACAGTTGAGGCACTCGACCAGCGGGTCGTTGAACACGCCGACGTGACCGGACGCCACCCACACCTCGCGGGGCAGGATGACCGAGGAGTCGAGGCCGACGACGTCCTCGCGGCTGGTGACCATGTTGCGCCACCACTGCTTCTTGATGTTCTCCTTGAGCTCGACGCCCAAGGGGCCGTAGTCCCAGGCCGACTTCGTGCCTCCGTAGATCTCACCGCACGGGTAGACCAGGCCACGACGCTTGGCGAGATTGACGACGGTTTCGACTTTGGACTTCGGTGCCACTCGGGTGCTCTCCATCTGGGTAATAGATGCATGGTTCACGTGCGCTTTTCGGAGCCCAGCCTATCTGCCCGACCGCGGTCGGTTCACCCACCCGGTTGACATGCGTATTCGTGCATATCAAAATGGAATCGATTTGCAATAAGGTGAGGGTGATCATCCCGGGGCCCTGGCCTCGTGGCCACATTCTCGTCCACCTCGTGACCACGGTCCCGTCCATTGTCCCGCACCGAAGGAGATCACTGGTGAGCGTCACCGATCCCGGGGATCTGCATCCGTTCGAGGCCGCACCGCCGGCCCCCGTGCCGTCGAAGGAGACGCTGGCCGCCGCCGGCGACATCCTCCGCGCGCTCGCCGCCCCCGTCCGCATCGCGATAGTTCTCCAACTCCGCGAATCGGAACGCTGCGTGCACGAACTCGTGGGGGCTCTCGGCGTCACCCAGCCGCTGATCAGCCAGCATCTTCGCGTGCTCAAGGCCGCGGGCGTGGTGCGCGGCGAACGCACCGGACGTGAGGTCCTCTACCGCCTGGTGGACGACCACCTCGCCCACATCGTCGTGGACGCCGTCGCGCACGCCGAGGAAGGATAGAAGCCTTGACCCAGAACACCGGCCAGCGCAAACCCGTCGTCGTGGGCGTCCGCGCGACCAAGCAGCGCAGCGCCATCTCCGCCCTCCTCGACGACATCGAGGAATTCCGGTCGGCGCAGGAACTGCACGACGAACTGCGCAAGCGGGGCGAGGGCATCGGACTGACCACCGTCTACCGCACCCTGCAGACCCTCGCCGACGCCGGCACGGTCGACGTCCTGCGCACCGACACCGGCGAGTCCGTGTACCGGCGCTGCTCGTCCGGGCACCACCATCACCTCGTCTGCCGCGCCTGCGGCTACACCGTCGAGGTCGAGGGGCCGACCGTGGAGCAGTGGTCGCAGTCGATCGCCGACGACCACGGTTTCTCCGACGTCAGCCACACCATCGAGATCTTCGGCCTCTGCAAGGACTGCAACGCGCCGCAGTGAGTGTCCCCGCAGTGAGTGTCCCCGCAGTGAGTGTCCCCGCAGTGAGTGTCCCCGCAGTGAGTGTCAGGGAATGAGTCCCTGCCGAGCGGTGTCGGCGCCGCTCAACACGAGGAGCAGCATCGTCGTGAGCGCCTCGTCTCCCAGGCCGGCGGCCGGGAACGTGTAGCGCAGGATGACGTCCGCGAGCCGGCCGTGGCCGAACACCGCGATCGAACCGAACTGCAGTGCGCTGTTCCGCTCCGCGACCTTCTTGTGCAGCGAGGCGCTGACCGGACGATCCCAGGCCAGCACGCACGTCATCGACAGCACATCGAGGCCCTCGGTGAGGGTCATCGCACTGATCGAGCACAACGCACCCGCGTACTCGAAGCTGAGCGACCCGTCGTCCGCCGTCGAGACGGTGGCGAAATGCTCGAGCGCCTTCGCCGCACGACCCAGCAGCGCGGCTGCGTCGGCGGTCACTTCACTCCCCCGAACCTGCGGTCACGCGAGGCGTACTCGACGCACGCCGCCCACAGGTCGCGGCGGTCGAAATCGGGAAACAGCTTCTCCTGGTACACCATTTCCGCGTAAGCCGACTGCCAGATCAGGAAGTTGGACGTGCGCTGCTCGCCGGACGGCCGGAGGAACAGGTCGACGTCCGGCATGTCCGGCTCGTCGAGGTACCGGGCCACGGTCGCCTCGGTGATCTTCTCCGGGTCCAGCTGCCCGGCCGCCACCCGCCTGCCGATCTCCTTCGCCGCATCGGCGATCTCCGCACGACCGCCGTAGTTGACGCACATGGTCAGGTTCATGACCGTGTTGTGCTTCGTCAGCTCCTCGGCGATCTCGAGTTCCTTGATGACGCTTCGCCACAACTTCGGGCGGCGCCCCGCCCACCGCACACGCACCCCCATCTCGTGCATCTCGTCACGGCGACGACGGATCACGTCGCGGTTGAACCCCATCAGGAAGCGGACCTCCTCGGGGCTGCGCTTCCAATTCTCGGTGGAGAACGCATACGCCGACAACCATTCGACGCCCATCTCGATGCACCCGCAGACGGCGTCCATCAGCACGGCCTCGCCGCGCTCGTGACCCGCGGTCCGGGGCAGTCCCCGCTCCTGCGCCCAGCGACCGTTGCCGTCCATCACCAGCGCGATGTGCCGGGGCACGAGTTCGGGTTGCAGGCCGGGCGGGCGGGCGCCCGAGGGGTGCGGGTCCGGCGGCCGGATCTGGCGCTCGGCCCCGGAGTTATGCGGGGCTCGAGGTTCGCGTCGTCGAATCACGGTCCCCATCCTGCCTGACCGAATCCTCCGCCCCTACCGCCGCATGCGGTCGTGCGCGTTCGATCAGCGGGAGCGTGCGGAGTTGCCGCTCGAGGTGCCACTGCAGATGGGCCGCGACGAGACCACTGGCCTGCCCCCGCAACGATTCGGGCACCGTCTCGGTACTCGCCCAGTCGCCGCGGAACAGTGCATCCATCAGGTCGAGGACCCCGGGTGACGGGGTGGCGGCGCCCGGCGGGCGGCAGTGGACGCACACCGCTCCCCCGGCGGCCACGTGGAACGCCCGGTGCGGCCCGGGTGCGCTGCAGCGCGCGCAGTCGTCGAGGGCGGGAGCCCAGCCCGCGAAACCCATGGCCCGCAACAGGAAGGCGTCGAGGATCAGCTCACACGGGCGGTGATGTTCGGCGACGGCCCGCAACGCCCCGACCGTCAGACTGTGCAATTGCGGAGCCGGGGCCCGTTCCTCACCTGCGAGCCGCTCGGCGGTCTCGAGGATCGCGCACGCCGTGGTGTACCGGGAGTAGTCGTCGACGATGTCGGTGGCGAACGCGTCGACCGTCTGCACCTGGGTGACGATGTCGAGGTTGCGGCCCGGGTAGAGCTGCACGTCGATGTGCGCGAACGGCTCAAGCCGGGCCCCGAACTTGGATTTCGTGCGGCGCACCCCCTTGGCGACCGCGCGCACCAGACCGTGCTGCCGGGTGAGGAGCGTGACGATCCGGTCCGCCTCGCCCAGCTTGTGCTGGCGCAGCACCACCGCAGTGTCTCGATACAACCTCACCGGTCCAGTCTCCCACGTCGAGGCGGCCACATTCCGCAGGCCGAGCCGGGTGCGACGGTCACGGCTCGGTGCGTCCGTCGCGCACTGCGTCGACGACGTCGCGGACCCCGTCGACGACGAGTTGCGGCTGCTCGATGTTGATGTTGTGTCCGCTATTCGTGTTCGTGACATGCGTGGCACCCGGAACGAGCTGGGCGAGATTCCGCTGAGCTATCGGCTGCACGGCGTCGAGGGCGGGGCCGTAGCCGGGATCGATGTCGGCGGGGAGGCTCCCGTTGGCGATGCCCTCGGCGATCTGCGGCGCCACCGACCGGTCGGCGGAGAGGACGACGAGCGGCTGGGGCCGGATCGGTGCGGCGGCACGTATCTCGTCGAAGCTGCGCACGAAGTCGACCCGCTCGAGGTCCGGGTATTCGTCGAGGCTGTCCTGCTGCGGGGTGTTGAGCCGCAGGAACTCCTCGAACTGCTCCGGGGGAAGGAGTGTCTGCAGCTCTTCCGACTGTGCGTCGATCAGCACGAGCCCCGCCACCTCGTCGGGGGACGTGCCCGCGAAGAGTCTCGCGATCTGACCGCCATAGGAGTGGGCGGCCAGCACGAACGGGCCGGGTCCCACCGCATCGGTGGCGCCCAGCAGCGACTGGAGGTCGGCGACAGGGTCCGCGGTGGTGATCGGCTGTGGGACCGGGTCGCTGCGGCTCAGTGCGTCCCCGCCCAGCACGACCCCCGGCCGGTCGTACGAGCAGGCCCGCGTGAACTCGGCGACACCGTCGAACGCCGAGGTCGCGGCCGGATCGGCCGTGGTGGTCCACTGATCGGCGCCGAACCGCAGACCCGATTCGAATACCACCGTCGGTGATCCCGTGCCCGCGCACTCCAGGTAGATGTGGCGGCCCCCGCCGATGTCGACGATGCCCGCGAAATCCTTGCTCGCGCCGTCGCCGTCATCGGTTCCGCACGCGGCGACGAGCAACACGACGCCCACTGCCGGGAGCCACCTCGACAACCGTTGCCTGTTCGGCACGACACACCTCGGAACCGGTCCGGAAACGCACCGCGCTCCCGGGGGTTCCATACCCCGGTCAGCTGCGTTCAAACGGCGGCGCCCCCGGTCAGCTCAGCCGCTGCTCGAGATGCACCGACACCTCGACGCCGGCCGCGTCCTTGCCGATGAGCTTGCACAGCGCGATCTTCAGGGGCAGCCAGTGGGGACCCTCGCCCGAGGGCATCAAGGTGGCGTTGAACGGGTGGCCGTCGATCGTCCCGCCGACCTTCACCGGCCGCCTCGTCCCGAGAAGTTCGGCGGAGTCCGGCACGGTCACGTACGTCGCGAATGCCCCGCCCTTCTGGATCGGCGCGGTGAAGGTGTGTTCGAGTGGTTGCGGGGTCTTCGGTGCGGGCATTCGTGGCTCCTCGAGTCGGGTGTGATGCTGCGGTCGAAGGTAGGACTCCCGGAGCGGACCGGAATCATCGGTCGTGAGCCACGCGACGCCCGACGATCCGACGAAGGGTACCCTAACTCGAACGGCCCTCGACGAGCGGAACACCCAGTGGCAGCGCACGCCCCCTCGCCGGAGCACACGATCACCTCCCTCGACGAACTCGAGCAGGTGCTGGGCGTTCCCCATCCCTCCATCGTCACCAAGCACACCGATCACACGATGCCCCTGATCCGCCGCTTCATCTCCGAGTCGAGGTTCTTCGTGCTCGCGACGGCCGACGCCCACGGTCACTGCGACTCCTCCCCGCGCGGCGACATCACGGCGAAGACGATGTTCCTCGACGACCGGACCCTGGTGATCCCGGACCGTCCGGGCAATCGGCGCGCGGATTCGTACCGCAACATCCTCGAGAACCCGCACGTGGGCATCCTGTTCGTTGTGCCCGGGATCGACGAGGTGGTGCGCGTCAACGGCACTGCCACCCTGACCGTCGATCCCGAACTGCTGCAGTCGATGTCGATCAACGGCAAGCCGGCCAACCTCGCCGTCGTGGTCCGGATCGACGAGGTCTTCACCCACTGCGCCCGGGCCATCCTCCGGTCACGCATGTGGGACCCGAAGTCGTGGCCGGACCCCGACGAGATCCCCTCGTTGCGAGAAATGCATGCGGAGCAGCACGAGTTGGAACACAGCCCGGATACACCTCGGCGACAGGAGTACTACCGCACGCTGCTCTACTGAGGGATGTGTCTACCGAGGGGCGTGCCGGGTCAGGTCACCGCAGCCGATCGGACACCAGCGGGACGACAGTGTCGAGTGCGTACCGCAACGACAGCACCGAGTTCGTGGAGTACGCCTTGGACACGGTCTGATCGTCGAACACGAGGGACCGTCCGTCGCGCACAGCCGGGAGCGCTTGGAACAGCGGGCGGTTCGTGACATCGGCGGCCGGCCTGCCGACCGGGAAGACGACCACCATGTCGGCGTCCATCACGCCGAGATTCTCCTCCGAGACCGGTACGGAGAACTTCACCGCCGGCTGCGCGTCCACCGCAGGATTGCTGACGAATCCGAGTTTCTTCATGAACTGGAGGCGCTCGGTGTCGGCGGTGTAGGCGCCCCATCCCGCCCCCGAGAACGCGCCGACGGTGATCGTCTTCCCCGCGAACTCGGGATGCGCTGCGGCCGATTCCGCGAACCGCCGGTCGCTGTCGGCGAGCAGCGCCTCACCCTGCTTCGACACTCCGAGGCGGCCGCGACCATCGACACCTGGCTCTCGATCGGGGTCTTGTAGTTGTCGGCACCCTCCGGCAGCGCGATCGTCGGCGCGATCTGCGACAGGTGGTCGTAACGTTCCTTGTCGCCGGCACTCTTCGTGTCGAGGATGACGTCCGGTTCGAGCGCCGCGATCTGCTCGTACGACGGTTCGAGGGTTCCGATGATCGTCGGCGCAGTGGTGTACATCCCGTCCGCCCAGGGGCCGACGCCGTCGCCGCCGAACGCGACCCAGTCGCTGGCCCCGACGGGTTCGACACCGAGCGCCAGCGCGGTTTCGGCGTCACCCCAGCCGAGGGCGACCACGCGCTCGGGCTTCGACTCGACCGTGACCTCGCCGAACTTCGTGGCGACGACCGCCGGGAAGGCGGCGTCTCCGGGGCCCGCCCCTGCTTCCTGCTCTTCCCCGCTGCCGCTTCCACAGCCTGCCAACGCCAGGGCCAGCAGGGACACCGACACGAGACTCCTCATTCGCATAAGGCAAGGCTAACCAACACTCGGTGTGGAGCGGGTTCCGGCCCCGCTACTCGCGACCTCACACCTGGAACCGGTACCCCATCCCGGCCTCGGTGATCAGATGGCGTGGATGGGACGGGTCGTCCTCGAGTTTGCGGCGCAGCTGCGCCAGATACACCCGCAGGTAGTGGGTCTCCGTGGCGTACGCCGGACCCCACACCTCGCGCAGCAGTTCCTTCTGGCCCACCAGCTTGCCCTTGTTGCGCACGAGCATCTCGAGCATCCCCCATTCGGTCGGCGTCAGGTGAACCTCCGCCCCGGACCGCCGGACCGTTTTCGCCGCGAGGTCGACGGTGAACGAATCCGTCTCCACCACAGGCTCACTCGTGTCGACGGCGGTGGTCGCACGACGGGCCGCCGCACGCACCCGCGCCAGGAACTCATCCATCCCGAACGGCTTGGTGACGTAGTCGTCGGCGCCGGCGTCGAGGGCTTCGACCTTGTCCGCGGAATCGGTCCGCGCCGACAGCACGATCACCGGGGCAGGGCACCACCCACGGAGACCGGCCAGCACCTCCGTCCCGTCCATGTCGGGTAACCCGAGGTCGAGCACGATCACATCCGGCGGTCGCTCGGCGGCGGCACGCAGAGCGGCGGCCCCCGATGCGGCCGTCACCACCTCGTATCCGCGCACACTCAGATTGATCCGCAGGGCGCGGAGAATCTGCGGTTCGTCGTCGACGACGAGAACTCGCGTCATGGATGCCCCCCTTTCCCGCCGGCCAGTTCCACCACCATCGTCAGGCCACCGCCGGGGGTGTCGGTGGCGCTGATCGTCCCGCCCATCGCGTCGACGAATCCGCGGACGACGGAGAGCCCGAGCCCGACCCCGGTGGTCGTATCGCGGTCCCCCAGCCGCTGGAACGGGGCGAACATCTCGTCGGCCCGGCCACGCGGAATTCCCGGCCCCGTGTCGGCGACGGTGATGACGGAGCGCTCTCCCACCGCCGCCGCACCGACCCGGATCACGGAGTCCTCACCGTAGCGGAGCGCATTATCGATCAGATTCGCGAGCACCCGCTCGAGCAGACCCGAATCCGCCATCGCCGTGACCGATCCGACGTCGACCTCGACCCTCTCGCGTGCCCGGGTCCCGGTCCGGCCGCCGATTCCCAGCCCCACCAGCGCGCGATGCACCACTTCGTCGAGGTAGACGGGACGCAGGGTCGGTGTCACGACCCCCGCCGCGAGGCGGGACGAGTCGAGCAGGTTGCCGACGAGCGAGGTGAGGACGTCGGCAGATTCCTCGATGGTGGCGAGCAGTTCGGCGGTGTCCTCCGGGGAGAAGTCGACGTCGTCGCTGCGCAGGCTGGAAGCGGCGGCTTTCACGGCGGCCAGCGGGGTCCGCAGGTCGTGGCTGACGGCGGACAGCAGCGACCGCCGCAACCGGTCGGCCTCGGCCAGCGCCTGCGCCTGCCCCGCCTCCTGCGCGAGCTCGGTCTGACGGATCATGCCCACCGCCTGGTTGGCGACCGCGAGCAGCACGCGACGGTCCCGCGCGTGCAGTTCACTGCCCCTGAGGGCGAGTGCGTATTCACCTTCCCCCACCTCGCACACCGTGTCGGCGTCGTCGACGCTCTGCGGTGGGTGCGGTCCGACGGACCCCACCGGACCGCGGTCGCGGTGAAGCACACTGACCGAATCCTGGCCGTAGGTCTCACGCACTTTCTCCAGCAGCGTTCCGAGATCGGCACCCCGCAGCACGGATCCGGCGAACAGTGCCAGCAACTCCGCCTCCTGCGACGCCCGGCGGGCTTCCCGTGATCGCTTGGCGGCAGCGTCGACCAGGACCGCGACCGCGACGGCCACCACGAGCAGCACGACCGTGGTGATGAAGTTGTCCGGTTCGGCGATGGTGAAGCTGCGCACCGGCGGTGTGAAGAAGTAGTTGAGGAACAGTCCCGAGATCAGGGCGGAGAAGGCCGCGGGCACGACGCCGCCGAGCAGCGAGACGAGCAATACCACGATGAAGAACAGCGCCCCCTCGCCGACCAGTCCGAGCCATCGGTCGACGGCCATCATCACCAGCGTCGCCACCGACGGGACGAGGACCGCGGCGATCCAGGCGATCGCGGTGCGTGAACGCGATCCCACCGGCGACAACCGTCGCGGGCGGTGCGATTCGCCGTGCGTCACCATGTGCACGTCGATCGACCCGGACTGTTGCACCACGCTCGCGCCGATTCCCTCGTCGAAGATCCGCGCCCACCGTGACCGTCGGGACGTCCCGAGCACCAGCTGGGTGGCGTTGGCGGTCCGGGCGAAGTCGAGCAGCGTGGTCGGCACGTCGTCGCCGACGACGCTGTGCAGGCTCGCCCCGATGTTCGCGGCGAGCGTGCGCACCTTGCCCATTTCAGGCGCCGAGACCCCCGCGAGACCGTCGCCCCGCACCACGTGCACGACGATCAGCTCGGCACTGGACCGCGACGCGATGCGGCTCGCCCGCCGCACCAGCGTCTCCGATTCCGGTCCACCGGTGACCGCGACCACGACGCGTTCGCGAGCCTCCCACGTGTCGGTGATCTTGTTCTCCGCACGGTATTTCGCGAGTGCGGCGTCCACCTGATCGGCCACCCACAGCAACGCCAGTTCGCGGAGTGCGGTGAGGTTCCCTTTCCTGAAGTAGTTGCTCAGCGCGGCGTCGACCTTCTCCGCGGCGTAGATGTTGCCGTGGGACAGCCTGCGGCGCAGTGCCTCCGGGGTGATGTCCACCAGCTCCACCTGGGTGGCGGCGCGCACCACCTCGTCGGGGACCGTTTCCTGCTGCACCACCCCGGTGATCCGCTGGACCACGTCGTTGAGGCTCTCGAGGTGCTGGACGTTCAGCGTCGAGAGGACGTCGATGCCCGCGGCGAGGAGTATCTCCACGTCCTGCCAGCGTTTCTCGTGGACGCTGCCCGGCGTGTTCGTGTGCGCGAGCTCGTCCACGAGCACGAGTGCCGGTCTGCGCGCCAGCACCGCCTCGACGTCCAGCTCGCGGCCGAGCGTGCCGCGGTAGGCGATGACCTTGGGCGGAATCAGTTCGAGGTCGCCGAGCTGCGCCGCCGTGCGGTCGCGGCCGTGGGTTTCCACCACGGCCGCGACCACGTCGCATCCTCGTTCGCGGCGGCGGTGTGCCTCACCGAGCATCGCGAACGTCTTGCCGACACCCGGTGCGGCACCGAGATAGATGCGCAGCTCGCCGCGTCTGCGTTCGACGTCCCGGCGCTCGCCGTCCGGTCCGGTACCACTCACCTCGCCATCATCCACCAGCGGTGGGGGCCGTGCACCGAGGAGCGGTCAGGCCGAGAGCCAGATTCAGTTCGAGAACGTTCACCCGGTCCTCGCCGAGAAACCCGAGTTGCCGTCCGTCGGTGTTCTCGTCGACCAGCTGCCGTACCCGGGTCTCGCTCAGGCCGTTCACCTCCGCGACCCTCCGCACCTGCAACGCCGCATACGCGGGGCTGATGTGCGGATCGATACCGGAACCGGATCCCGTGACCGCGTCCGCCGGAACGGCGTCGGGACTCACGCCCTCGCGCACGGCGATCGCGGCGCGGCGCTCACCAACGAACGCCGCCAGGATCCCACTGCTCGGTCCCTGATTGGTGGGCAGCGCGACCGCGGGGTCGCCGGGTGTGAACGGATCCTGTCCGGCCACCGAACCGGTGACCCGGTTGTGGAAGAACGGGTCCGGCTCCCCCGCCGGCACCTGTGGGTCGACACCCACCCAGGCGCTGCCGACGACACACCCGGTGCTGTCCTGCACCGGCGACCCCTCGGCCGCGCCGGCGCCGATCCGGCTCACCCCCCACACCGCGGCGGGATAGAGCACGCCGAGGACGGCCGTCAGCGCGAGAAGGACCAGTAGTCCGGCCCAGGTCTGCCGTAGCAGACCGATGACGAAACGCATGCGGGATCACCCAATTCCAGGAATGAGACGGACGACGAGGTCGATCAGCCAGATGCCGGCGAACGGCGTGACGACGCCGCCGAGTCCGTAGATCAGCAGGTTGCGGCCCAGCAGCTTCGACGCCGACGACGGGCGATAGCGAACGCCCTTCAGCGACAACGGGATCAGCGCGACGATCACGAGGGCGTTGAAGATCACCGCCGACAGGATGGCCGATTCCGGTGTGGCCAGACGCATGATGTTCAGCGTGTCGAGCTGCGGGTAGATGACGCTGAACAGCGCGGGGAGGATGGCGAAGTACTTGGCCAGGTCGTTGGCGAGCGAGAACGTGGTCAGCGCCCCGCGGGTGATCAGCAACTGCTTGCCGATCTCCACCACCTCGATGAGCTTGGTGGGATCCGAGTCGAGATCCACCATGTTCCCGGCTTCCTTCGCCGCGGACGTGCCGGTGTTCATCGCCACACCGACGTCCGCCTGGGCCAGGGCCGGGGCGTCGTTGGTGCCGTCACCGGTCATCGCGACCAGTCGTCCGCCCTCCTGCTCCTTGCGGATCAGCGCGAGTTTGTCCTCGGGTGTCGCCTCGGCCATGAAGTCGTCGACACCGGCCTCCGCCGCGATGGCCTCGGCGGTGAGCGGATTGTCGCCGGTGATCATCACCGTGCGGATGCCCATGGCCCGCAGCTCCGCGAACCGCTCGGCGATGCCCGGCTTCACCACGTCCGACAGCGCGATCACACCCAGCACCGCCGGCGCGTCGGCGTGCACCGAAGACACCACCAACGGCGTGCCTCCGGCCTGCGCGATCTCGTTCACCAGGTCGGTGACCGCGGGCGATGCGTGCCCGCCGAGGGTCTGCACCCAGTTCAGCACGGCGTCGCTCGCGCCCTTGCGGATCCGGGCGCCGTCGATGTCGAGCCCGCTCATCCGGGTCTGTGCCGTGAACGGCACGAACTCGGCGTCTCGCTCCGCGTCGGACGGCGCCGGATCCAGGCCGAAGTTCCGGGCGCACAGGTCGACGATGCTGCGCCCCTCGGGGGTTCCGTCCGCGAGGCTGGACAGCCGGGCCGCCGTGGCCAACTCGATCGCGGAGACACCCGGTGCGGGATGCAGGGCGGTGGCCTGCCGGTTGCCGAACGTGATGGTGCCGGTCTTGTCCATCAGCAGTGTGTCGATGTCGCCGGCGGCCTCCACCGCCCGCCCCGACATCGCGAGGACGTTGCGCTGCACCAACCGGTCCATGCCGGCGATGCCGATGGCGGACAGCAGGGCCCCGATGGTCGTGGGGATCAGGCACACCAGCAACGCGATCAGTTTGATCGGGTCCTGCTCCCGCCCCGCATACAGGCCCATCGGACCGATCGCGACGACGGCCAGCAGGAAGATGATGGTCAGCGACGCCAGCAGGATGTTCAGCGCGATCTCGTTGGGCGTCTTCTGCCGCGCGGCCCCCTCCACGAGGGCGATCATCCGGTCCACGAACGAATGCCCGGGGGCCGCGGTGATCTCGACGACGATCCGGTCGGACAGCACGGTTGTGCCGGCGGTCACGGCGCACCGGTCGCCTCCCGATTCGCGGACGACGGGGGCCGACTCACCGGTGATCGCCGACTCGTCCACGGTGGCGATGCCGTCGACGACGTCTCCGTCGCCCGGTATCACCTCACCCGCGACGACGACCACGCGGTCACCGACGACGAGGTCGGTGCCCGACACCGATTCCAGACCGCCGTTCGCCGTGATGCGATGCGCCGTCGTGTCCTGCTTCACCTTCCGCAGACTCGCCGCCTGCGCCTTGCCCCGGCCCTCGGCGACGGACTCGGCGAGGTTCGCGAACAGCACGGTGAACCACAGCCAGGCGGTGACCGCCCAGGAGAACACCGACGGGTCGGCGACGGCCATCACGGTGGTGACGACGGAACCGACGAACACCACGAACATCACCGGGTTGCGGGCGAGATGCCGCGGGTCGAGTTTGTGTGCGGCTCCCGGTAGCGCCGTCAGCAGTTGAGCGGGGCTGAAGATCCCGGCTTTCACGGGCGCCGGGCCGTGGCCGTCCCCGTTCGCCGTGGTTGCCGCCGCATTTTCCGGACGGCTGGTCACGTTCACACTCACTGCAGAGCCTCCGCGATCGGTCCCAGCGCCAGGGCCGGGAAGAATGTCAACGCCGCGACGAGCACGACGGTGCCAGTGAGGAGCCCGGTGAACATCGGGCCCGCCGTCGGCAGGGTTCCGGCGCCTGCCGCGGTCTTCTTCTGCGACGCCAGCGATCCGGCGAGGGCGAGGACGAGGATGATCGGCAGGAATCGGCCGAACAGCATGCACAGGCCGAGAGCGCTCTGGAACCAGTCGCTCGTCACCGTCAGACCGCCGAACGCGCTGCCGTTGTTGTTCGACGCCGACGCGAACGCGTACAGCACCTCGGAGAAGCCGTGGATGGATCCCGGGGTTCCCGGGTCGCCTCCGTTGCCCTGAAAGCCGGTGGTCGAGGACAGGATCACGGTGATCCCCGTCCCGATCAGGACCAGCGCCGGCATCACCAGTACCGACAGTGCGGCGAGGGTGATCTCCCGCTGCCGCAGTTTCTTACCCAGATATTCGGGTGTGCGGCCGACGAGGAGTCCGCCGACGAAGACGGCGATCAACGCGAGCACGAGAATTCCGTAGAGCCCGGTGCCCACACCGCCGGGCGCGATCTCACCGAGCAGCATGTTCAGCAACACGGCCCCGCCGCCGAGCGGCGACAGGCTGTCGTGTGCGGAATTGACCGCGCCCGTGGATGTTCCGGTGGTACTCACGGCGAACAGTGCCGTGCCCGGAATTCCGAATCGGACTTCCTTGCCTTCCATCATCGCGCCTGCCGCTGTGGCAGCGACGCCCCGCTGCCGCGATTCGGCGGCGAGCGTGACGGCGAGCAGTGAACCCCACAGGACGCCCATCACGGCGAGCAGCGTCAGACCCTGCTTGCGGTCGCCGACCATGGTGCCGAACGTGCGGGTGAGGGACACCGGGATCAGCAGGATCGCGAGGATCTCGACGATGTTGCTGACCGGGGTCGGGTTCTCGAAGGGGTGCGCCGAGTTGGCGGCGAGAATGCCGCCGCCGTTGGTGCCGAGTTCCTTGATCGCCTCCTGCGAGGCGACGGGCGCCAGCGCGTTGGTGACGGAGTTGCCGTCCAGACCGGTGGACTCGAAGCCCGTGTGGAAGGACTGGATCACGCCCTGACTCAACAGGATCAGCGCGATGACGAACGAGAACGGAAGCAGAATCCGCAGACTACCGCGGGTGAGGTCCACCCAGAAGTTGCCGATCTCACCGCCCCGCGACACCCGGACGAACCCGCGGATCAGTGCGACCGCGACGGCCATGCCGACCGCGGCGGACACGAAGTTCTGCACGGCGAGTCCGACCGGCTGGGTCAGGTTGCTCATCGTGGTCTCGGGCGCGTACGACTGCCAGTTGGTGTTGGTCACGAACGACACGGCGGTGTTGAAGGCGACGGCGGGGCTGACCCCGGACAGGTCGCCGGACAGCGGCAGCACACCCTGAATGCGTTGCAGGACATACAGGAAGAGCACGCCGGCCATCGAGAATCCCAGCACGCTGCCGGCGTAGCCGTACCAGGTCTGCTCGGTGTGGGGGTTGATGCGGCAGAGGCGGTACAACACGGATTCCACCCGCAGGTGGTGACGCGATTCGTACACGCGGGCCATGCAGTCGCCCACCGGCACGTACAACACCGCGAGGACCGCGAGAACGACGGCGATCTGCAGCCCGGCCGCCAGGGCGGGCGACATCAGAACCGCTCCGGGTCGATGAGCGCGACCAGCAGGTACACGACGAGCGCGGCCGCGATCGCGACGAGGGCGACAGCGAGTATTCCGGCGCCCGTCATTTCACGCGTCCGGTCTGCAGGGCACGGAGAACGAGCGCACAACAGGCGAATCCGCCGAGGACGAGCGCTACGTAGGCCACGTCGGCCATGTGAGGATCCCTCTTCGTACTGATCCTGCGGTTCAGCGCAGGCATGACACCCCACGGTTGCGGGGTGTCATGCCAGCATCGCGCCGGATCTCGGCGAAAGAGGCGGCGCTGACGAAGCGCTTACGGGTCGCCGACGGCTCTTGACGTTTTCCTTACGCGGTCCGGGTGAGGCGCGACACGGACGCGGGCACCGGGGTGTCGCTCGCCACCCACGGCGCCGGAACAGGTGCACCGGCAACCGACCGCACCGGGACCACCCCGGCCCACGCACTGCCGGCTTCGGCGGGTTCGCCCGGCGGCGCGTCGCGCACCTTGACGGTCCACTGGCCCGGCGAGATCGGGAGGGCGAGGGCCAGCGTCGCGGCGAGTTCCTTGCGCCGGTGCCCCCGGACCTCCGTGCTGCGACCCGGGATCAGCACGTCCGACAACGCGTTCAGCGCATCGGCGGATTCGTCCTCGTCCAGCGTGACGAGGTTGCCACGGACCACTGCGGAACGGTAGTTGGCGGACGAGTCGAACAGCGTGTCGGCGACGACGATTCCGTCGAGCATCGCGACGCACAGCACCGCCGGGGCGCCCGCCGCCACCTGCCGCAGCGCACCGGCGCCGGTGGACCCGTGCAGCAGGATCCTGTCGCCGTCGCGGGCGTAGAGCATCGGCACGGCCCACGGCAGGCCGTCGACGACGGTGGCGAGGGTGCCCATCGGCGCGGCGTCGAGTACGGCGTCGAGTTGCGCTCGTTCGGTTCGGGCACGGTCCGGGTATCTCATGATCTTGTCCACGAGACCATTCTCGACCCCATGTGGATCAGCCGACAGATCCACAATCGAGATTATCGTCAGACCAGTATTGTGGGGTCCATGCCCCGGATCAGCCCTGAACTGCACCTGACGTTGCGGCTCCCCCACACCGACGCGCCGCTTCGGCACCGGATCGCGGAGTCGATCCTCGACGAGATCCGGGTGGGCCGCCTCCGGCCGGGTGACCCCCTGCCCTCCACCCGGGCGATGGCCGATCACCTGACGGTCGCGCGGGCGTCGGTGGTCGACGCCTACGACGAACTCTGCGCGTCCGGATACGCGAACGCCCGCGCCGGTTCCGGCACCCGGATCGCGCCGGGCGCCGACGTCGCGGCCCGCGCCCACGTCGCCTCGCACGCGGTCACCGGTTCGCCCGAGCAGGCGTCCGCGGCGGCGCAGGACGCACCGGACGCGCTGTGGGATCTCACCCCGGGCCACCCCGACCCGGGTCTGATCTCCACCACCGACTGGCGTCGGGCGTGGCGGTCGGCCGCCGCAGCCGCGGTGACCTCCGACGTCCCCGGCCCCGACGGGCACCCGGAGTTGCGGCAGTCCCTCGCGGGGCATCTGCGCCGTACCCGGGGGATCGCGGCGCACGCGGACGAACTGGTGATCGTTCCCGGCGTGGGCTCCGCGCTGCGGACCCTCGTCGCCGCGGCCGGGCTCGGCGGCCGGGATGTGGTGTTCGAGGAGCCCGGGTACAGCCGGGCCCGCCGAGTCCTCGAGGCGTCGGGCGCGCGAACACGCTGCGTGCCGGTGGACGACGACGGCCTCGATCCCGCGCTGCTGCGCCGGTCCGACGCGGCGGCGTATTGCACCCCGGCCCATCAGTACCCGATGGGCGCCCGGATGCCGGTGGGCCGCAGGGCCCGACTCGTCGCCGACGCCGCCGTGTCCGGCGTACTGATCATCGAGGACGACTACGACGGCGAATTCCGCTACGACGTGTCGGCGCTGCCCGCTCTGCGCAGCATCGACCGCGGGTCCGAATGCGTGGCGTACGTGGGCACCGCGTCGAAGATCCTCACCCCCGCGATCCGCATGGCGTGGGTGATCGCGCCTCCCACGCTCCGGACGGAGCTCGTCCGAGCCCTGGACACGAGCGGCGAGGCCTGCTGCTCGATCACCGCGCTCGCGCTGGCGCATTTCATCGATTCGGGCGCGTTGTCGCGGCACCTCGCGCGCGCCTCCCGCACCTACGCGGCCCGCCGGACCGCGTTCGTCACCGCGCTGCATCAGCAGTTGGCCGCGCGGGGCGTGAGCGGCGTCGGGATCGCCGGCATCGAGGCCGGCCTCCACGTCGTCGTGACGTTGCCGCGCTCGGTCGACGACGTGGCCCTGTCGGCGGAACTGCAGGATCGCGGGGTGACCGTCCCGAGCCTCGCCGACTACCGCACCACACCGAGCGGACCACGGGGGCTCGTCTGCGGTTACGCCCGGCTGCCCGAAACCCGGGCTCACGGGGCCGCCGAGGTGATCGGAGAGGTAGTCCGCCGACATCTCGGCTGATACTGTTCGTTCGAACGAACAGTAACGCGGGAGGGGCGAGATGAGCACGGGACAACTGGGCAGCGAACGACGGCGCGAAGACGAGGGCGACCGGGCGCCGGGGCTCGTCGAGCAGGTGACCGCACTGGCGTCCGGCGCCGCCACCTCGGTCGCCGCCACCCGCGCCGCGCTCGACCGCATCGACGCGAGCCAGCCGACACTCAACGCCTTCAAGGTGGTCCGGCGGAACAAGGCACTGGCCGAAGCCGCCGAGGCCGACCGCCGAATCGCTGCCGGCGAGCGTCTCCCGTTGCTCGGCGTGCCGATCGCCGTCAAGGACGACGTCGACGTGGCCGGGGAGCCGACGGCATTCGGATGTCCGGGTGACTTCCCGCCCGCCGCACGGGACTCCGAGATGGTGCGGCGACTGCGCGCCGCCGGTGCCGTGATCGTGGGCAAGACCAACAGTCCCGAACTCGGCCAGTGGCCACTCACCGGTGGTCCCGCCTTCGGCCATACCCGCAACCCCTGGAACGGTGACCACACACCCGGAGGTTCGTCCGGTGGCGCCGCGGCGGCCGTGTCCGCCGGCGTGGTGTCCGCGGCGATCGGCTCCGACGGCGCCGGTTCCATCCGCATCCCCGCCGCGTGGACCAACCTCGTCGGGATCAAGCCGCAACGCGGCCGCATCTCCACCTGGCCTGCCGCCGAGGCGTTCTACGGTCTCACCGTCAACGGCCCACTGGCCCGGACCGTCGCCGACGCGGCCCTGCTGCTCGACGTCGCGGCAGGACCTCACGACGGCGACATCCACAGGCCGGCACCGGTCACCGTCAGCGACGCCGTCGGCCGCGATCCCGGACCGCTGCGGATCGCGCTGTCCCTGCGGATCCCGTTCACCGCCACCCCCACGACGCTGCACCCCGAAGTGCGTCAGGGCGTCGCCCGGATCGCCGAGGCCCTGCGCCGGCTCGGGCATCGCGTCGTGGTGGACGACCCCGACTACGGCATCATGTTCGGGCTCGGTTTCCTCCCGCGGTCGATGGCCGGCATCGACGACTGGATGCGGAAGGTCCCGGACCCGTCGCTCGTCGACCCCCGCACCAAGAGCAACGCCCGGACCGGACGACTCCTGCGCGGGGCGCCGCTGCGTGCCGCCCGGGCCGCCGAACCGCGGGCGCAGCGACGCGTCGGAGCGATCTTCGACAAGTACGACCTCGTCCTCGCCCCCACCACCGCGACTCCCCCACCGAGGGTCGAGGGGATCGACGGCATCAGCTCCTGGGCCACGGACAAGGTGATCACCGCGGTGTGCCCGTATGCGTGGCCGTGGAACGTGCTGGGCTGGCCCAGCGTGAACGTCCCGGCCGGGTTCACTTCCGGCAACCTGCCGATCGGAGCCCAGCTGATGGGACCGGGCGATGCCGAGCCACTACTGGTTTCCGTTGCGGCCCAGCTCGAATCGGTGCTCCGATGGGACCTGGCGCGGCCCGAGAGATGGTGGTGACCGGTGGCTTCGACGGACGTCCGTGACCGCATCCTCGCGGCGGCGCTGCACATCGTCGGCACGGAAGGCATTCCCGGCGTGACCAATCGGCGGATCGCCGCGCAGGCCGGGGTGTCGCTCGGCTCCATCACGTACCACTTCCCCACGCAGACGGACCTGCTGCGCGCCGCGCTGTCGGGGTTCGTGACGGAGGAGACGCAGCGCCTGTCGGAGCTGGCGGAGGGCTACCGGGACAAGGGCCTGAGCTTCGAGGATGTCGCGGCGCTCACCGAGAAGGTCGCGAAGGATCTGGCGTTCTCCGCCGAGCGGATCGCCCCGTTCGAGCTGTACATCCAGGCGGGCCGCGATCACGAACTGCGGCAGGCCGCCGCCGAGTGTTTCGCCGCCTACGACGAGTTGACGGTGACGATCCTCACCGCACTCGGGGTCCCCGATGCGGCGTCCGTCGCCCCGACGGTCGTGGCCACCATCGCCGGCCTGCAGCTCAGGAGACTCGCCACCGGAAGCGACGGCGATCACGACTTCGCGGCGTCGGTACTTCTGCTGCTGCGGGCCGCCGGCCCCGTGCGTGGTTGACGAGTCCAGGGACTCGTCAACCACGCACGGGCGGCGGAGCCGCCTAGAAGCCCAGGCGGCCCAGCTGTTTCGGGTCTCGCTGCCAGTCCTTGGCCACCTTGACGTGCAGTTCGAGGAAGATCCTGGTGCCGAGGAGTTTCTCGATCTGCAGGCGGGCCTTGGTGCCGACCTCACGGAGCCGGGCGCCGCCCTTGCCGATCACGATGCCCTTCTGGGACGGGCGTTCGACGTACAGCAGCGCGTGGACGTCGAGCAGTCCACCCTGCTTCTCGGTGCGCCCCTCGCGGGGAATGATCTCCTCGATGACCACGGCCAGGGAGTGCGGCAGTTCGTCGCCGAGCCCCTCGAGAGCCGCCTCACGGATGAGTTCGGCCATCAGCGTCTCTTCGGGTTCGTCGGTGAGTTCGCCGTCCGGGTAGAACGCCGGTCCCTCCTCCATCTTCGACGCGAGGACGTCGACCAGCACCTCCACCTGCTCGCCGGACGCGGCGGACACCGGCACGACGTCCGTCTCGGGGCCGAGGAGCTTGGACATGGCCAGCAACTGCTGCCCGACCATGTCCTTGCTGACCTTGTCGATCTTCGTGACGACGCCGAGGAGGGTGGTCTTCGGCGCGATCTGACGGACCTGCTGCACGATCCACCGGTCGCCGGGACCGATCTTCTCGTCCGCCGGGATGCACAGGCAGATCACGTCGACCTCGGAGTAGGTGTCGCGCACGAGGTCGTTGAGGCGCTGACCGAGGAGCGTCCGGGGGCGGTGCAGACCCGGGGTGTCGACGAGGATCAGCTGCGCGTGGTCGCGGTGCACGATCCCGCGGATGGTGTGGCGGGTGGTCTGCGGACGCGACGACGTGATCGCGATCTTGCTGCCCACGAGCGCGTTGGTCAGCGTGGACTTGCCGGTGTTGGGTCGTCCGACGAAACAGACGAATCCGGAACGGAATTCGGGTTTACTCATGTTGCTCCTCGATCACGGATCCATCGGTTCGCGCGAAGACGACGGCCGCCTGCGCACTGACTTCGTGTAGTGCGGCGATGCCCGGGTCGTCCGCGTTCCCGCCGATCACCGCAGCGGCCTCGAAACCCTCGGCACCACTCGACACCGCCGCCGCGACGGCCGCCTGCAGGGCGGTCAGTGTCAGCGACGCCAGCGCGACCGCGCCCGCCGAGTAGGTGCGGCCGTCGAGGTCGCGGACCGCCGCCCCCTGACCACTTCCGGTGCGGCCGAACGCTCCTCGCGCGAGCACGACCAGTTTCGCGTCCTCGGCGTCCAGTTCAGTCATCGTCGTCCTCCCGTTCACGGTCGTTGACGTCTTCGTCCTCGTCGACGGGTGCGCGTTGTACGAAGACCGTGCTGATCCGCACCCGCCCGCGCACATCCGGCGAGCCCTCGCCGCGGAGGACGAGACCGTGCGACACGACCTCGGATCCCGGGAGCGGCACCCGGCCGAGTTCGTATCCGATGAGCCCACCGACCGTTTCGACTTCGTCGTTCTCGACCTCGATGCCGAACAGCTCACCGAGATCCTCGATCGGCAGTCGCGCGGAGACCCGGTACATGTCGTCTCCGAGGTCCTCCACCGGCGGGGTCTCGTCCTGGTCGTACTCGTCGGCGATCTCACCGACGATCTCCTCGATGACGTCCTCGATGGTGACCAGCCCGGCCACTCCGCCGTATTCGTCGACGAGCACGGCCATGTGGTTGCGGTCGCGCTGCATCTCGGCGAGCAGGCTGTCGAGGGGCTTGGAATCGGGCACGAACACGGCGGGCCGCATCACGTCGTGGACGAGGACACTGCGTCCGCCGTCACGCGAGTGGTAGGTCTCCTGCACGAGATCCTTGAGGTAGACCACGCCGAGCACGTCGTCGACGTTCTCCCCGATCACGGGGATGCGCGAATGCCCGCTGCGCACGGCCAGCGACGTCGCCTGTCCGGCGCTCTTGTCGCTCTCGATCCACACCATCTCGGTGCGCGGCACCATCACCTCACGGGCGGAGGTGTCACCCAGTTCGAACACCGACTGGATCATCCGGCGTTCCTCGTCGGCCACCACGCCGCGCTCCTGCGCCATGTCGACGAGTTCGCGCAATTCGATCTCGGAGGCGAAGGGGCCGTTGCGAAATCCCTTACCCGGGGTGATCGCGTTACCGATCAGGATCAGCAGGCGGCTGATCGGGCCCAGCAGGGTTCCGATGACCTGCAGGGGAAACGACGTGATCAACGCGATCGAATAGGCGTGCTGGCGGCCGAGTGTGCGGGGGCCGACCCCGATCACCACGTAGTCGACGAGCACCATGATGATCGCGGTGAACGTGAGCGCCCACACGGGTTCGAGAAGATCGGACAGTCCACCGACGAGCACCACCGTCGCCGTGATCTCACACAGGATGCGCAGCAGCACCATGAGATTCACGTAGCGGGGGCGATCCGACAGGATGCGGAGCACCCGGGTGGCGCCGGGACGGTCGTCCTTCGCCATCTCCTCGATGCGCGCGGACGAAATCGTGTTGAGAGCGGAATCGACGGCGGCGAAGACACCACCGAGAGGGACGAGGACGATCGCGAGGACGATCAGCGCGGCGGCGCTAGTCACAGAAGACCCTTCACGTGGCGGTTACTGATCCGGCGAGTCGACGAAGCCGGCCTTGCCGAGCAGCTTCTGATCCCGGGCAGCGAGTGCGGCGTCGCGTTCGGCGCTGCGCAGATCCTCGTACCAGTCGTCGAGCAACTGGTTCTGCAGGCCGAACATCTCCTTCTCTTCCTCCGGTTCGGCGTGGTCGTAGCCGAGGAGGTGGAGCACACCGTGCACGGTGAGCAGAGCGAGTTCGTGTGCGAGCGGATGACCGGCCTTCTCGGCCTGATCGGCGGCGAAGGACGGGCACAGCACGATGTCACCGAGCATCGACGGCCCGGGCTCGGGTGAGTCCGGACGACCGCCGGGCTCGAGCTCGTCCATCGGGAAGGACATAACGTCGGTGGGACCGGGGAGGTCCATCCACCGCATGTGGAGGTCGGCCATGGTGGCGGAGTCCACGAGGACCATCGACAACTCGGCCGCGGGGTGCACGTCCAACCTCGCGATCACGAAGCGGGCAACGCTGATCAGCTCCTCTTCGGAGACGTCCATGCCCGATTCGTTCGAGACTTCGATGCTCATGTGTGTCGCTTCCTCCTGGTTCCGGCGACACTCACCCTACCGTCGTGGAGAACGCGAGTGCGCCGCTCTCCGCTGTGCGCGGTTTCCGAGCTCGACCTTGCCGTCCCGGTCCGCCTCGAAACGCTCGTACGCGTCCACGATGTCGGACACGAGCCGGTGCCGGACCACGTCGCTGCTGTTGAGTTCGGCGAAGTAGATGTCGTCGATGTCGCCGAGGATCTCGGTGGCCGCGCGCAGACCCGACCGGGCGCCGCCGGGAAGGTCGACCTGCGTGACGTCGCCGGTGACGACGACCTTGGATCCGAAGCCCAGGCGGGTGAGGAACATCTTCATCTGCTCGGCGGTGGTGTTCTGCGCCTCGTCGAGGATGATGAACGCGTCGTTGAGCGTGCGGCCACGCATGTACGCCAACGGCGCCACCTCGATGACCCCCGACTGCATCAGCTTCGGGATGGCCTCGGGGTCCATCATGTCGTGCAGGGCGTCGTGCAGCGGCCGCAGATACGGATCGATCTTCTCGTGCAGCGTGCCGGGCAGGAACCCGAGCCGCTCCCCCGCCTCGACCGCGGGGCGGGTGAGGATGATCCGCGACACCTGCTTGGTCTGCAGGGCCTGCACCGCCTTCGCCATCGCGAGGTAGGTCTTTCCGGTACCGGCGGGCCCGATGCCGAACACGATGGTGTTGGCGTCGATCGCGTCGACGTACCGCTTCTGGTTGAGCGTCTTCGGCCGGATCGTCTTGCCGCGCCGCGACAGGATGTCGAGGGTGAGGACCTCGGCGGGCGATTCGCCGATACCCTGCGTCAGCATGCCGACCGTGCGACGGACCGCGTCGGGGGTCAGCGGTTGCCCGCGACCGACGATGGCGCCCAGTTCGGCGATGACCCGTTCGGCGAGCGCGACGTCACCCGGCCGTCCCGTCAGTGTGACCGCGTTGCCGCGTACATGGATGTCTGCGTCCAGGACCCGTTCGAGAGCGCGTAGATTCTCGTCGGAAGAACCGAGGAGAGGCGGGACCGTTTCGGGTGGGAGATCGATACTCGAACGCACGGTGCGTTCCGCCGGACGCGTGGCGCCGAACGTCTCGCCGTTCTGGTCTTGTTCGCTCACGTGAGGGATATGGCCTTCTTCCCGGTTCCTGGTCGATCACGACGGTCGTCGTGATGAACGAAGTCTATCGCTCGCAGGTCGCACCGCCCACCCGATTACGCGACGCCGTCACCGGTCCGACGCGCCCGGATTCTCGCGTAACCACCGCCGCGCCTCGTCCACGACACCGGCCCCGTCGGCCGGCGTCAGCCCGAGCACCGCGAGGTACGCGACGGCGAACGACTCCCCCGAATCCTGCAATTCACCGGAATTCGCCTGGTCGAGCAGGGTCATGGTCATCGACTCGGCCAGCGCCACGAGCACGGTGGACGAGAGGTAGGTCGAGAACACCCCGGATCGCTGCCCCTGCTCGACGACTCGCGCGTCCCGGTCGCGCACCACCCCGAGGAGATCGTGGATGCGCTGCTCGCCGAGTTCGCGGCGGGCGAACGACAACAGCATCCGGAACCGGTCGCCGATCGGCCACGTCCGCAGCGCCATCACCGCGACCGCGAGGTCGGGGCGCTGCGGTTGCTCCGCTTCGTGTCCCACGGCGGCCACGAGCGCGGCGGAGGCCTCGTCCGCGATGCCCTCGACGAGCGCCTCGCGACTGGGGAAGTGCGCGTAGACGGTGCGGCGCACGACCCCGGCGGTGCGGGCGACGTCGTCCATGCTCGCGTCGGGGTCCGCGATGAAGGCGGCGACCGCGGCGTCGAGGATCCGCGCCCGGTTGGCGCGCGCGTGACTTCGGCGGGCCTTGCCGGGACCACCGGGCGACTTCGTCGGGACCGACACGGGCGGAACCCCCTCCCTGGTTGGCGTGATCTACGCCAAGCTTACTTGCACACCGGTGTGCAAGTAACTAACTTACACATCACTGTGCAATCAACTTCGCGGGTTCGATCGAGCTACCCGAGGAGCGTCGACATGGCCACCGTGATGAACACACCGGTCTCGCAGATGGACGGGCCGTACCGCCGGCGCTGGGCCGCGCTCGGCGTGCTGTGCCTGAGCCTGCTGATCGTCGTGATGGCGAACACCGCCCTGATCGTCGCCGCCCCCGACATGACCCGCGACCTCGCGCTGAGCAGTTCCGACCTGCAGTGGGTGATCGACGGGTACACCGTCCCCTACGCGGCGCTGATGCTGCTGTTCGGCGTGATCGGCGACAAGTACAGCCGGCGCGGGGCGCTGCTCACCGGACTACTGGTGTTCGGCGGCGGCGCCGTCGTCGGCAGCCTCGCCGACACCACCACGGCCGTCGTCACGGCGCGCATGATCATGGGTGTCGGCGCGGCGATCATCATGCCCGCCACACTGTCCCTCCTCGTCGCGACGTTCCCGCGTGCGGAGCGGGCCCGGGCCATCGCCGCCTGGGCCGCGACGTCCGGCCTCGCCATCGCCCTCGGGCCACTGCTCGCCGGCTGGCTGCTGGAGAGCCACTCGTGGAGTGCGACGTTCCTCATCAACGTGCCGATCGCCGCCGTCGCGATGGTCGCGGCCCTCATGATCGTGCCGCCGTCGAAGGCCGAGGGCCGCGGTCCGATCGACTGGCTGGGCGGGCTCCTGTCGGTGGTGACCATCGGGTCGCTCGTGTACGCGATCATCGACGGGTTCCACTTCGGCTGGGGCACTGGCGCTGTCGGTGCGACGATCACCGCGGCCGTGGGTCTCGGACCGTTCGTCGCGTGGGAATTCCGCCACCCGCAACCGCTGCTCGACGTCCGCAGGCTGGGCCGGCGCGAGGTCGGCGGCAGCGCCCTGGCCCTGCTGCTGCTGTTCCTCGCGGCGTTCGGGTCGATCTACTACGTGTCGCAGGAATTCCAGTTCGTCCAGGGGCTCAGCCCCCTCGCCACCGGCGTCCACCTCCTGCCGCTCGCCGCTGCGGTGTCGGTCGGATCGGTGCTCAGCGGACGGGTCCACCCGCGGCTCGGCACCCGGGTCACCGTCGTCGCCGGCCTGGTGATCGCGGCCGCCGGTATCCTGGTGATGACGACCGTGGACGGCGACTCGACGTACCTCGACTTCCTGGCCCCGCTCGTCCTGCTCGGTGTCGGCATCGGCCTGAGCGTGTCTCCCGCGACGGACGCCATCATGGGCAACTTCCCGGAGAGCGACCTCGGCGCAGCGGGCGGTCTCAACGACACCGCGATCGAACTGGGCGGATCGCTCGGTATCGCGATCCTCGGGTCGGTGCTCGCGTCGGCGTACAAGGACGACATCGCCGGGTTCCTCGGCACGCTGCCCGTCGGTCAGCCGTCCGGGGAGCAGGCCGCGCAGGCCGCTCAGGCGATGGACGTCGCGGGCGACTCGATCGGCGGGGCGTCGGTGGTCGCCGCGGAACTCGGCGCCGATCCGATGCTGGCATCGCAGTCGCAGGCACTCCTCGACGCCGCCGGTACCGCGTTCGGACACGCGATCTCCCAGGCCAGCCTGGCCGGCGGAATCGCGTTGGGCATCGGGGCCGTGGTCGTGGCCCTCGTCCTGCCGGGACGCACGGCGACGCCCGAAATCGGCGACCGCAGTTCAGAACTCGTCGGCGTCGGACAGTAGTGCGTCCCGCGAGATCTTCCAGCACTCCGTCTCGGGGTTGAGAAACGCGTAGTGGTCCTCGCCCTCGACGAGATGCAGCGCCACCGGATCCCCGGCCGCCCGCGCGGCCTCGCTGTACCGCAGGCTCACCTTCGCCGGAACCTGCGCGTCCTCCGTGCCGTGGACACACACGACCGGGACCCCGACGGGGATGCGGTGCAGTGGGGACGCGGCGCGGTACCGGTCCGGGTCCTCGGTGAACCGGACGCCGAGGAGATCCTCGATGTACCCGATCCGCCGGCCGCGCTCCCCCGCGGAGGCGAGGTCGAGGGCGCCGGCCTGCGACACGACCCGCTCCGGGCGAACCGTGGTCTGCTTCTCCCCGGCCAGCCACACGGCGAGCTGCCCACCCGCAGAGTGGCCGACGACCCGGACCTTCGACAGGTCGAACGGGACGGGCGACTGCGCGGCGACCGGACCGGCGATCGCGTCGAGCGCGGCGAGGACGTCGGCGGACATCTCGTCCCACCGGCCTCCCGCACCGAGCCGGCGGTATTCGATGTTCCACACGGCCACCCCGTGCCGCGCCAGGTCGACCGAGAAACTCGTTCCCAGGTTCAGGTGGTACTTCCCGCTCCAGAAACCCCCGTGGACGACCATCACCACCGGGACCGGGGTCGACACCGGGTCCTCGGGTGGATAGAAGTGCCCGAACTGCTGCGGTTCGGTTCCGTAGGCGATGCGAATGCGGTCCACGGACAGTCAGGCTAGCGGGGCCGCGCCCCAGCGGTCGGTGAGGACACCGATGGCGCCCAGCGCGACGGCTGCCGCGGTCGAGGTCCGCAGGACGTGCGGCCCGAGCAGCACCGGCACGGCGCCCGCCTCGGTCAGCGACGCGATCTCCTCGTCGGAGATGCCGCCCTCGGGGCCGACGACCAGCACGATCTCGGCGGCCGCACGCAGCGGCAGCTCGGCGAGACCCTGGGTGGCCGCCTCGTGCAGCACCGCGACGACTCCGCCTCGGCCGACCACCTCACGGACGACGGCAAGCATCCCCGCGGTGCGGTGCAGCTCCGACACCTCGGGCACGATCGCCCGCCTCGACTGCTTCGCTGCGGCGAGAGCGGCGCTACGCCAGCGCGCGACGCCTTTCGCCACCTTGGGACCCTCCCACCGCGCCACGCAGCGCGAGGACTGCCACGGCACGATGGCGTCGACCCCGGCCTCGGTGGCCAGTTCGACCGCCAGCTCGGATCGCTCCGCCTTCGGAAGCGCCTGCACCACAGTGACACTCGGCGACGGCGCGGACACCTGCCGACGCTCGTGGACGGTGAGTTCGAGCCGGTCCTTCCCGGCGGCCGTCACTTCCGTGTCGGCGAGACCGCCCCGGCCGTCGGCCAGCACGATCCGCTCCCCGACACCGATCCGGCGCACCGTCGCGGCATGCCGGCCCTCCGGGCCGTCCAGTACCGCGGTGCTCCCCACCTCGGGCAGCGGGTCCAGGAAGAAGACCGTCGCCGCCACGGTCAGCGACCGCTGAAGGCTTCACGCAGGCGTGAGAACAATCCGCCGCTGTGCTGCGACTGGGTGGAGACAACCTCGGCGACGTCGCGGTCGCGCAGGTCCTTGAGTTCGCGGAGGAGTTTCGTCTCCTTGTGGTCGAGGCGCGACGGAACCACGACCTCGAGGTGTGCGTGCACGTCGCCGCGGATACCGGACCGCAGCTTCGGCATGCCGTGCCCACGCAGGACCGTGACCGATCCCGGCTGGGTTCCCGGCTCGATGGTGATCTCCTTGGGCCCGTCGATGATCGTGTCGATCGTGACGGTGGTGCCGAGGGCGGCGTCGATCATCGGAACCCGGATCGTGCAGTGCAGGTCTTCACCGTCGCGCACGAACACCTCGTGCGCCTGTTCGACGACCTCGACGTACAGGTCGCCGGCGGGTCCGCCGCCGGGACCCACCTCGCCCTGCGCGGCGAGCCGGATCCGCATTCCGCCGGCGACGCCGGCGGGCACCTTCACGGTGATGTCGCGGCGGGCGCGGACGCGGCCGTCGCCACCACACTTGTGGCAGGGGTCCGGAATCGTCTCACCGGCGCCGCGGCAGGTGGGGCAGGGCCGCGAGGTCATGACCTGACCGAGGAACGAACGCTGCACCGACTGGACCTCGCCCGCGCCGCCACAGGTCTCACACCGCACCGGCTTCGAGTCGCCGTTGGTGCCCGAACCCGTGCAGCTGTCGCAGAGGATCGCCGTCTCGACGGTGACCTGCTTGCTCACGCCGGTCGCGCACTCCGCCAACGTCAGCCTGGTGCGCAGGAGGGAATCGGCGCCCGGCTGGACGCGGCCACGGGGACCACGCCCGGCGCCGCCTCCACCGCCGAAGAACGCCTCGAACACGTCGCCGAGTCCGCCACCGAAACCGCCACCGAAGCCGGCGCCGCCTCCGCCGCCACCCGAGGACAGGGGGTCGCCGCCGAGGTCGACGATGCGGCGCTTCTCCGGATCCGACAGCACCTCGTAGGCCGTCGAGATGTCCCGGAACCGGGCCTGCGCCGCTTCGTCGGGGTTCACGTCGGGATGCAGTTCCCTCGCAAGCTTGCGGTACGCGCGCTTGAGCTCCTGGTCGGTCGCCTTCTGATCGACGCCGAGCGTTGCGTAGTAATCCCGTGCCACGTTGAGTCTCTCGTCCTTCTCTACTTCGTTATCTCGCCACTGGTACGTGTGCTCGCCCCATGGGAGCGCTGTCGCCGGGGCCGGCCGTCACCGTTCGGCGAGCACCTGGCCGATGTATCTCGCAACGGCTGCCACCGACGCGATTGTTCCCGGATAGTCCATTCGGGTGGGTCCGAGCACGCCCATTCCGCCGAGCACGGTGCCTGCCGAACCGTAGCCGGTGGAGATGACGGACGTGCCGCGCATCTGCTCCACCTGTGTTTCCTCACCGATCCGCACCGTCACGGTGCCGGCGTCCTGGGTGGCGGCCAGCAGTTTGAGCACCACCACCTGCTCTTCGAGCGCCTCGAGGACAGCGCGCAGCGAACCGGGGAATCCGCTGATTCCCGTGAAGTCCGCGGCGTTCCGGGTCAGGTTCGCCGTGCCGCCGAGGACCAGTCGCTCCTCGGGATGCTCGACGAGCGTTTCCACCAGCACGGTGGCCGACCGGATCACGGCGTCGCGCAGATCCTCCGGCGCCTCGTCGGCGAGTTCCGACACGGCGATGGACGCCGCCGCCAGCCGTTTGCCGTCGAGGGCGCCGCCAAGCAGCCCGCGCAGCCGCGCCAGATCCTCGTCGTCCAGCACGTCGCCGAGTTCGACGATGCGCTGATCCACTCGTCCCGAATCGGTGATGAGCACCAGCAGCAGGCGGGCGGGCGTCAGCGCGACCACCTCGAGGTGCCGGACCGACGACGCCGACAATGTGGGATATTGCACAACCGCGACCTGGCGTGTGAGTTGCGCGAGCAGGCGCACACCGCGCCGGAGAACGTCGTCCAGGTCGACCCCGGACTCGAGGAAATCGAGGATCGCGCGCCGCTCCGCCGTCGACAGCGGCTTCACGTCGGCGATGCGGTCGACGAACTGCCGGTAGCCCTTGTCGGTGGGGACGCGGCCGGAACTCGTGTGCGGCTGGGCGATGTAGCCCTCGCTCTCGAGGAACGCCATGTCGTTGCGCACGGTGGCGCTGGAAACACCCAGGTTGTGCCGCTCGACCAGCGCTTTCGATCCCACCGGCTCCTGGGTCGAGACGTAGTCGGCGACGATGGCGCGGAGAACCTCGAACCGTCTGTCGTCCGTACTCGACATCGCCATCCACCTCCAGTTCTCGATCATCACGAGCAGCGGCGTCCCCGAACTTCCGTTCGGGTCGGCCGTCACATCCCCTGAGCTCCGTGCATGTGCACGCGCATCTCGGCTCGATCCAGTCTAATCGCCGCGCCGCCGATACCGGTTCAGGCCTTACTGTGGTGACCGGAGACGAGCAGAGGCAACGACCACGGGCGGATGACGAGACGATGATTTTCAAAGGTGTCATGGACGGCAAGCCGTACCCGGACCACGGGTTGTCGCTGCGCGACTGGTCCAAGATCCCGCCGCGGCAGGTGCGGCTCGACGAGATCGTCACCACGACCAAGGTCCTCGAACTCGACCGGCTGCTGTCCGAGGACTCGACGTTCTACGGCGACCTGTTCCCGCACGCGGTGCAGTGGCACGGAGTGCTGTACCTCGAGGACGGCCTGCACCGGGCGGTGCGCTCGGCGCTGCGGAACCGTGTGGTCCTGCACGCCCGCGTGTTCGACTACGACGAGATGCCGGGCATCGTCACCGCCTGAGCGATTACCGCAGCACGGTCCGGACCACGGCGTCGGCCAGGAGCCGTCCACGGTCGGTCAGCACCAGGTGGTCGCCCTCGCGCACCAGCAGTCCGTCGGCCACCACCGTCTCGGCCGCGCGCAGCTCCGCGGCATCCAGCTCCGACACGGGCAGTCCCGTTCGTAGCCGCGCCGTCAGCATCACCCGCTCGACGTGGACGTCCTCCGCGGTCAGCTGCTCGCTTCCGCCGACGGGCAGGGTTCCCGCCGCGAGCTGGTCCGCGTAGCGCGCCGGATGCTTGACGTTCCACCAGCGGACACCACCGACGTGGCTGTGGGCACCCGGCCCGGCGCCCCACCAGTCCCCACCGTCCCAGTAGCCCAGGTTGTGCCGGCAGGCCGCGTCCTCACGCGCCCAGTTCGACACCTCGTACCAGGTCAGTCCCGCCTCGGCGAGCCGCGCGTCGATACGCTCGTACCGCGACGCGAGGACGTCGTCGTCGGGCGCGGGCAGTTCACCGCGGCGCACCTTCCTGGCCAGCGCGGTGCCGTCCTCGACGATCAGCGCGTAGGCCGACACGTGATCGACCCCGGCGGAGAGCACCGCGTCCAGGGAGAGGTCGAGGTCCTCGTCCCGTTCCCCGGGCGTGCCGTAGATGAGGTCGAGGTTGACGTGCTCGAACCCGGCGGCGCGCGCCTCCTGCGCCGCCGCGACTGCGCGTCCCGGCGTGTGGGTGCGATCGAGCACCTTCAGCACGTGCTGCGCCGCCGACTGCATGCCCAGCGAGATCCGGGTGAAACCGCCGGCCCGCAGCCGGTCGAAGAACTCGGGCGACGTGGACTCCGGATTCGATTCGGTGGTCACCTCGGCGCCGTCGGCGAGCCCGAAACTCGACCGGATCGCGCCCAGGACGTCCGCGAGGCCGTCGCCGCCGAGGAGGGACGGCGTGCCGCCGCCGACGAAGACCGTGTCGACTGCGGGGGCTCCCGTCATCTGCGCCGCGAGGTCGAGTTCGCGGCGCAGCCCTTCCATCCACGACTGCGGCGACGCCGACGTCCCCAGCTCGCCCGCCGTGTACGTGTTGAAATCGCAGTATCCGCAGCGTGTGGCACAGAACGGCACGTGCACATAGATTCCGAACGGCCGGCTCCCCACACCGGCCAGCGCCCGTTCGGGCAGCGCGAACGCCGCCGCCTCGTCGCGACCCACCGTGGCACTGCTCGTTCCCTTCACCCCTCCAGTGTCCATGGTCGGCTCGCCTCCGTGTCCACGGTCGGAATCCTGCGGTCCCCACCCGACCGTCGCGGCCCCGCGCCGTGATATTTCCCGCAAAAATGGTGGAAATCGGTGCCCGGCTCTGCGTGAGCGATCTGACGTGGCACAATGGTCGGCATGACCGGACCCGGAGTGCGACTTGTGGCGCGTCGTCACGTCGATCTCAAGCGTGTCTGCAGCTGTTGTTGTCTGCCCTGTCTCGCGCAGTAATTCAGCCCGTCAGCCCGTTCATCATTCTTCTCGACTTCCGGCCGGATTCGAATGCCCCGAGCGAGGATCAGCCCTCCTCCTCGGCCTCAGCCGGTGCATCTTGAGATTCAGGAGTGCTCCATGACGTCGACCACCGACGCCTCCCCCGCTGCCGTCGATGCAGCACCCGCGCGGACGCGCACGGCGAAGCCGGCTCGGCGACGCGCCGAAGGCCAGTGGGCCCTCGGTTACCGCGAGCCCCTCAACGCCAACGAGCAGGCGAAGAAGGACGACAACCCGCTCAACGTCCGGGCCCGGATCGAGAACATCTACTCGAAGCAGGGCTTCGACAGCATCGACAAGGGTGACCTGCGGGGCCGCATGCGCTGGTGGGGTCTCTACACCCAGCGCGAGCAGGGTTACGACGGCACCTTCACCGGTGACGAGAACATCGACCTGCTCGAGGCCAGGTACTTCATGATGCGGGTCCGGTGCGACGCCGGCGCCCTGAACGTCGAGCAGCTACGCACCCTCGGCGGCATCTCCACCGAGTTCGGTCGCGACACCGCCGACCTCTCCGACCGCGAGAACGTCCAGTACCACTGGATCGAGATCGAGAACGTCCCGGAGATCTGGAAGCGCCTCGAGTCCGTCGGCCTGCAGACCACCGAGGCCTGCGGCGACTGCCCACGCGTGGTGCTCGGCTCCCCGCTGGCCGGTGAGTCGCTGACCGAGGTCCTCGACCCCACTCCCGCGATCGACGAGATCGTGCGCCGCTACATCGGTAAGCCCGAGTATTCGAACCTGCCGCGCAAGTTCAAGACCGCCATCTCCGGCCAGCAGGACGTGGTGCACGAGATCAACGACGTCGCGTTCGTCGGCGTCAACCACCCCGAGCACGGCCCCGGCCTGGACCTGTGGGTCGGCGGCGGCCTGTCCACCAACCCGATGCTCGCGCAGCGGGTCGGCGCCTGGGTGCCGCTCGACGAGGTGCCGGACGTGTGGGAGGCCGTGGTCTCGATCTTCCGCGACTACGGCTACCGCCGGCTGCGCTCCAAGGCGCGGCTGAAGTTCCTGATCAAGGACTGGGGCATCGAGAAGTTCCGCGAGGTGCTCGAGACCGAGTACCTGAAGCGGAAGCTGATCGACGGCCCGGCACCGGCCAAGCCGGAGCGCCCGATCGACCACATCGGTGTGCAGAAGCTGCGTAACGGGCTCAACGCGATCGGCTTCTCCCCGATCGCGGGCCGGGTGTCAGGCACCATCCTGACCAAGGTGGCCGAGGCGGTGGCCGCCGTCGGTTCCGACCGCGTCCGCTTCACCCCGTACCAGAAGTTGATCGTGCTCGACGTGCCGGACGACAAGGTCGAATGGCTGATCGACGAGCTCAAGCCCCTTGGGCTGCACGGGCGTCCGTCGCACTGGCGTCGAAACCTGCTGGCATGCAGCGGCATCGAGTTCTGCAAGCTGTCTTTCACCGAGACCCGCAAGCGTTCGCAGGTGCTCGCGCCGGAACTCGAGGAGCGCCTGGCGGACATCAACGCCAACCTGGACGTGCCGATCACGGTGAACATCAACGGCTGCCCCAACTCCTGCGGCCGGTCCCAGATCGCCGACATCGGGTTCAAGGGCATGCTCGTCGACGACGGTGCGGGCAACCAGATCGAGGGCTTCCAGGTGCACCTGGGCGGCAGCCTCGGCCTCGACGCCGGTTTCGGCCGCAAGCTTCGCCAGCACAAGGTGACCAGCGGGGAGCTGGGCGACTACATCGAGCGCGTAGTGCGCCAGTTCGTCAAGCACCGCAACGAGGGCGAGCGATTCGCCGAGTGGACAGTCCGAGCAGAAGAGGAGGACCTGCGATGAGCGTCGACCTTTCCAGCGTAACCGAGGACGACCTGAGGGAACTCGCCGTGAAGGGGGCGTCGAGTCTCGAGGGTGCGTCCGCACGGGAATTGCTGCAGTGGACGGAAGACACGTTCGGGGCCGGGGCGAGCGAAGCGACGGGGTATCGGAACAGCTACATCGTCGCCTCGAACATGCAGGACGGCGTTCTGGTCCACCTCGCCGCCCAGGTTCATCCCGGCGTGGACGTGCTGTTCCTCGACACCGGCTACCACTTCGCGGAGACCATCGGCACCCGTGACGCCGTCGAGCAGGTATACGGCGTCAACGTCATCAATGCGCGCGCCGAGGCGAGCGTCGCGGAACAGGACGCGGCGGAGGGCAAGGACCTGTTCGCCCGCGAACCCAACCGGTGCTGCGCGCTCCGGAAGGTCGCCCCGCTGAAGAAGACCCTCTCCGGCTACAAGGCCTGGGTCACCGGTATCCGGCGGGTCGAGGCCCCCACGCGCGCCAACGCGCCGCTGATCTCGTTCGACGACGCCTTCGGTCTGGTGAAGATCAATCCGATCGCGGCGTGGTCCGACGAAGACATGCAGGCCTACATCGACGAGCACTCGATTCTGGTGAATCCGCTCGTCGACGAGGGCTATCCGTCCATCGGGTGCGCTCCGTGCACCAGCAAGCCAGCCCCCGGCAGCGATCCGCGCAGCGGACGCTGGGCCGGTCAGGCCAAGACAGAATGCGGGTTGCACGCCTCATGACCATCGACATCTCCACTCCCCTCACCGAGTCCGCGGTCCGGCCGCAGTTGGACGGGTCGCAGTTCGACACGCTCGACGCCCTCGAGTCGGAAGCCATCCACATCTTCCGTGAGGTCGCGGGCGAGTTCGAGCGCCCGGTGATCCTGTTCTCCGGCGGCAAGGACTCCACGGTGCTGCTGCACCTGGCGATCAAGGCGTTCTGGCCCGCGCCGCTGCCGTTCGCGCTGCTGCACGTCGACACCGGCCACAACCTGCAGGAGGTCCTCGACTTCCGCGACCACGTCGTGTCCAAGTACAACCTGCGCCTGCACGTGGCGAAGGTCGAGGACTACCTCGCCGACGGCCGGCTCACCGAGCGTCCCGACGGGATCCGGAACCCGCTCCAGACCGTTCCGCTGCTCGACGCGATCGCCGAGAACCGTTTCGACGCCGTCTTCGGTGGTGCGCGCCGCGACGAGGAGCGTGCCCGGGCCAAGGAGCGCATCTTCTCGCTCCGCAACTCGTTCGGCCAGTGGGACCCGAAGAAGCAGCGCCCCGAGCTGTGGAACCTGTACAACGGCAAGCACTCCCCCGGTGAGCAGGTCCGTGTCTTCCCGCTCAGCAACTTCACCGAACTCGACATCTGGCGGTACATCGCCCGTGACGACGTCGAACTGGCCAGCATCTACTACGCGCACCAGCGCGAGGTGTACCAGCGCGACGGCATGTGGATGACGCCCGGCGTGTGGGGCGGACCGTCCGAGGGTGAAGACCTTCAGTCGCTGTCGGTGCGGTACCGCACCGTCGGCGACGGGTCGACCACCGGCGCAGTTCTTTCCGAGGCCGGCGACAACGAGGCGATCCTCGCCGAGGTCGCAGCGTCCCGGCTGACCGAGCGCGGCGCGACCCGCGGCGACGACCGAGTTTCCGAAGCGGCCATGGAAGACCGCAAGCGAGAAGGCTACTTCTGATGCGTATCACCGAACCGAGCGCGGCGCACAGTGCCCATCCCGGGGCGAGCGACGACCGAGTTTCCGAAGCGGCCATGGAAGACCGCAAGCGAGAGGGCTATTTCTGATCATGAGCGACCTCCACGTGCGTAGCCCGCGAAGCACGCAGTTACTTCGGCTTGCCACCGCCGGCAGTGTGGACGACGGCAAGTCGACCCTCGTCGGCCGTCTGCTGTACGACACGAAATCGGTTCTCGCAGATCAGATCGACGCCGTCACCCGCGCGTCGGTCGACAAGGGGTTGTCCACCCCCGACCTGTCCCTGCTCGTCGACGGCCTGCGCGCGGAGCGTGAGCAGGGCATCACGATCGACGTGGCGTACCGCTACTTCGCGACGCCCAACCGCACGTTCGTGCTCGCGGACACCCCCGGCCACGTGCAGTACACCCGCAACACCGTCTCCGGCGCCTCCACCGCGCAGTTGGTGATCCTGCTGGTCGACGCGCGCAAGGGCGTCATCTCGCAGACCCGCAAGCACGCCGCCGTCCTCGCGCTGCTCGGCGTGCCGAAGCTGGTGCTCGCGGTCAACAAGATCGACCTGGTGGAGAACCCCGCCCAGGTGTTCGCGGACATCTCCGAGGAGTTCAACGCGCTGACCACCTCGCTGGGGTGGGCATCCGAGGACGTCGTGGAGATCCCCGTCTCCGCGCTGCACGGCGACAACGTGGCCGTCCGCTCCGAGAACACCCCGTACTACAACGGCCCCACCCTGATCGAGCACCTCGAGTCGATCCCGGTGGACGCCGAACCGCACCGGGTGGGCCTCCGTTTCCCCGTGCAGTACGTGATCCGTCCTCGCACGGCGGAGTTCCCGGACTACCGCGGGTACGCGGGACAGGTCGCCGCCGGTGAGGTGACACCGGGCGACGAGGTCGTGATCCTGCCGTCCGGTGTCCGCACCACCGTCACCCGGATCGACACCGCGGACGGCGAACTCGACAGCGCCCACGCCGGCCGGAGCGTCACCCTCGTGCTGGCCGACGACGTCGACGTCTCCCGCGGCGACGTCATCGCCTCGCCCGCGGATGCTCCCGAGCCGCTCGGTGAGTTCGACGCCACCGTCTGCTGGCTGGCCGAGAAGCCGCTGCGTCCCGGTGCCCGCCTGCTCCTCAAGCACGGCACCCGCACCACGCAGGCCATCGTCGGAACGCTCGTCGAGCGGTTCAATGAGCAGGACCTCACGTCCGAGTCCACCCCGGAGTCGTTGGAACTCAACGAGATCGGCAAGATCTCGGTGCGTGTCGCCGAGCCGATCGTCGCAGACGACTACACCGTGAACCGCCACACCGGCAGCTTCCTGCTGATCGATCCGGCCGGCGGCAACACGCTCGCGGCCGGACTCGTCGGAGATGCCATCGCAGCGGTGGAGCTCGGCGAGCGCGTCTAGTGCGATGACCCCGCTGATCGCTGTAGCCCACGGCAGTCGCGACCCCCGCAGTGCGCGGGTGGTGGCGGCTGCCGTGTCGGCGCTCCGCGCCCGGCGACCCGATCTCGATGTCCGGCTGTGCTTCCTCGACCTCAACGCGCCGTCCGTCGACCAGGTGATCGACGCGGTCGCCGCCGAAGGTCACTCCGCGGCGGTGGTCGTGCCGATGCTGCTGGGCAGTGCGTTCCACGCCCGCGTCGACCTTCCGGCTCTCCTCGACGCCGCGCGGCTCCGTCATCCCCAACTCCACGTCCGGCAGGCCGACGTCCTCGGGCACGACGCGCGCCTGGTCGACGCCGTTCGCGACCGCATCGGTGAGGCCGGAGGTTCCACCGGCGAATCCGGTCTCGGGGTGGTGCTCGCCGCAGTCGGTTCGTCCGACCCGTCCGCGAACGACCGAACCCGCGCACTGGCCGAGTCCGTCGTCGCGGGCACCCGCTGGTCGGGAGGCGTCAGCTGTTTCGCCACCGCGGCCGAACCGACGGTCCAGCAGGCGATCTCGACCCTTCGCCATGGGGGCGCCGAGCGCATCGTGATCGCACCGTGGTTCCTCGCGCCCGGGCTGCTCACGGACCGGTTGAGCCGCGCCGCAGAATCCTGCGGGCAGGACATCACCTACGCCGCCACCATCGGACCGCACGCCCGGCTGCTCGACGTCATGCTCGACCGGTACTCCCACACCCGGGCCGAGCTGCACCGGCACCGCGCGCTGTCCGCCTGAGCGCGTCGACCACCGCACGTCCGGCGTCCGGGTTCCCGACCGCGATCCGCGCGTCACCGCTGGGATAGGTGCGCGCGTGAATCCCGGCGCGGGCCAGTGCGTCGCCGAGACCCGCACCGGGTAGGTACAGGAAATTCGCGTGACTGCGCGGGGCCGGAATCCCTGCTGCCCTCACGGTGCGCCACAGTTCCTCTCGTTCGGAGACGATGGCGGCCACGCGGGTGCGGAGTTCGTGTTCCGCAGCGTAGGACGCGGCGACGGCGGCCACGGCGGCGCTGCCCATCCCGAACGGGAGTTGCAGCCTTCGAATCCGGTGTGCCAGTCGCGCACTCGCGAAGCCGAATCCGATGCGCAAGCCCGCCAGCCCGTATGCCTTGGAGAACGTCCGCAGGAACACGACATTCGGGTGTTCGGCGATGATGCGGTGTGCGTCCAGGACCAGCCCGCGGTCGACGAATTCCACGTAGGCCTCGTCGAGGATCACGATCACCCGCTCCGGGATTCGGCGGAGGAAAGCCTGCAACGCAGCGGCCTCGACGAGCGTTCCGGTGGGGTTGTGCGGACGGCACACGACGACCAGTCGGGTGCGGCCGTCGATCGCGGCCGCCATCGCGGCCAGATCCTGCTCCCCGTCGGGGAGAATCGGCACCGGCACCGCGTCGAGCGACGCGATTCCGGCCATGATCGGGTATCCGTCGAACGTCGGAGCGGTGTACACGATCCGCTCCCCCGGCCCGGCGACGGAATGCATGATCTGCAGGGCGACGCCGGTGGCTCCTGCCCCGACCACCACCTGATCCTGTTCGAGCGCTTCGTGATTCGCGATGATCTCGATCAACCGGTCGGGGAGGAACTCCGGGTACCGGTGCGCCTGGCGCATCACGTCGTCGAGCGCGGACAGCACGGACGGGAGTGGAGCGAAGGGATTTTCGCTCAGCGCGAGATCGAATCGCACCGCCGGTCCGGCGATGGTCGGCGCGGTCATCTCACACCCCCACCGGGGCCGCGCCCCATCGGACCGCCCCGGCCCCGGCGAAGTCGCCGGCGTGCGCGAACGCGGACATCATCACCAGCGATCCGTTGGGGATCCGGCCGGCCCGGTTCTCGATGTCGAGTGTGACGGGTATCGCGGCGCCGAACAGATTCCCGCATTCGTCGAAGGTGTCGGGGTGCCGTTCCACCGGGAGTTCGAGCGCGTCACGCCAGTTGCGGAGGAACAACCGGTTGGGCTGGTTGGTCACGAGGGTGTCGATCTCGCCTGGGGTGATACCGATCTGATTGCAGACCGCCATCGCCACCTCGGGGACGAGCCGGTTCCCGCGGGCGAAGACCTTCGCGATCTTCGATTCGGTGAATCCGATGTGTAGTTGCCCGGTTCCGGTCTCCCAGTATTTGCGGGGCGGATCCACCGCGGCGGTCATGTCCCCGGCGAACTCGGGGTACGTCCGGCACTCCAGCCCGAGCACGGGCGCCGCCTCCGACTTCACGAGCAGGCACGCGCCGGCGCCGTCTCCCGGCACCGCCGACTGCGCCAGCGCGCGCACGTCCGATTGTGTGAAGATCTGGCCGGCGCTGTTCTGCACCGACACGATCAGGGCGGTCGACGCATCACTGGTCTGCATGATCTGACGCGCCAGTGTGATCATGTACACGAACGACGCGCAGCCGCCGTTGTGCAGGTCCAGCACCCAGTCCGGGGTGATGCCCATCCTGCGTGCCAGGTCACCGCCGGTGCCCAGGATCGGGACGTCGGGCAGTTGGGTGTGCGTGATGAGAATGTCCACGTTGGCGATCAGCTCGGAACCGTTCCGCTCGATCAGCGGGGCGACCGCGCGTTCGGCCATGTCGACGGCGTTTTCGTCGCTCGCGATGTGGTGGCGGAACTTCGGCGCCCGGAACATGATGTTCGCGGCCAACCGATCGGACGTGGCGAATTGGGCGAAATAGTCTGCTCCCACCCTGTTCTCGGGCAGGTAGCCGGCGATGTCGATCAGGCTGACGGTGTCCATGTCTCACTCACTCATCCAGTTCGGGGTCACGGGCAGATCGTTCGCCCACCGGTACTCGCAGATGGCCTTGAGGTTGCTCATCTCGAGTCGGTGTCCGGCGGCGAACATGTCCCAGAAGTCACCCACCCACGGCACCCGGTCCGCCGGGGCGGTCTCGGGATACGGATTCTCGTCGTAGAACGGGTGGCGACAGTTCGTCCACAGCACCACCGATCCCTCGACGTCCAGGACCGTCCGTGCGTCCATCACCCGCATCACGTACACCATCCACAGGTGCTTTCCCTGGTCCCAGGCGCAGTGATAGTCGACCGTCCTCGCGTCGGCGTGAGCGACGGTGCGGGTGTAGATCTCGGTCGTGTCGCCGAGGCGGTCGTACGCGAGCCACAGTCCGGGGTCGTCGGTGGGGGTGAATCCCCGCAGGCTGTACGTCCACTCCTGCAGGCTCCGGGTGTCCGAGAGGTAGCGGAATACCTCGTCGGGTGGGCAGTCGATGTATTCGTTGACGGTGCAGTATTTTCCGAACACCTGGTCGTGGGGGTACACCGACCTGAGCATGTCCATGATGATCGGCGTCGTGGCCTGACGGTCGGAGGTCTCGATACGGACGAGGCCGGGCAGGTCGGCGGGAAGGTCGGGCAGGGCTGCGATCTCGTGGGCGGTCATCGGCGTGCTCCTTCTCGATTTTCGGTTCTCTCGGCGGTGCCTCGTGCGGGCAGGAACGGCAGGAACGGCGGTAACTCGTCGGCGTCGCAGACGACTTCGATGACAGCGGGCCCCACCGACTCGACCGTGGCCCGCAGGGCGTGGGCCAGGGCGGCGTGCGTGTCGACCGTGTGGGACGGCAGTCCGGGAAACAGTGCGCCGACACCCGCCGCGATGCGGGCGGGACGGAACCGGCTGTATGTGTACGTGCCCTCGTAGTAGACCTGCTCGCGCGTCAGGCACATCGCGTGGGCGTTGTTGTTGAACACGACGAACGTGACCGGCACGTCGTACTCCACCGCCGTGTGGATCTCGAGCCCGTGCGCGTAGAACGCGCCGTCACCGGCGACCACGAAGGTGCGGCGGCCGCGGGAGAACGCAGAACCGATCGCCGCGCCGAACGTGTATCCCATTCCGCCCATTCCCAGCGCCACGACGAACCGGCCGCCGCGCCGAACCGGTAGATGATGCACCACAGCGGCACCCGTGTTGCCGGCATCCGCGAACACGTCGGCGCCGTCGGGCAGCGCCGCGGCGAGCGCCTTCACCGCGTCCGTGTAGCGCAGGCCCGACGCGTCCGATGGAGGTACGTCGATCGACGTCGGATCGCTGTGCGCGACGGGTACCGGCGAGGCCGCGGGCCCGATCTCGGTGACGAGCCGACGCAGCGTCGCCCGCAGATCCCGCGTCGGTACATGGTGCGTCTGAAGATACGGTTGCGCCGACCCGACGCTGTACACCAGCGTCTTCTCCAGCACGGTGTCGAGCCCGCCCCGTGCCATCACCGGCAGTCGCGTCCCGACGAGCAGGCAGACGTCGGAATCCTGCAGCGCGTCGATCACATCCGGGTTTCCCATCGCACCGGTGACCCCGAGCCGCCCCGGTGCCGCAGGATCGAGCACGTCCTTCGCGTCGGGCGTGACCGCCACCCGCGCCCCGAGGGTGCGCGCGAGTTCGGCGAGTTCGGTGCGCGCGCCTGCCCGCGCGACCTCGTCGCCGGCGATCACCGTGATCCGGCCGTAGTCGTCGCGCAGCGCTTCGGCGAGCCGCGTGACATCCGACTCGGCAGATCGCGGCGCCGTCGGCACCGTCCACGTCGGTTCCGGAAATTCGCCGACCGCTTGCTGAATGTTCTTCGGCAGCAGCAATACTGCCGGTCCGCCGCGACGCGCCGCTGCGAGCGCCTCGGCGAGGTGACGGTCGATGTCGAGTGGCGACTCGACGCGCGCACAGTACAGCGACACCTCGCCGAACAACCGGGAGGCATCGATCGACCCCGCCAGCCCACTCGTGTCCTGAAACGCGCCCACCCCTTCGAGCGTCGTCGGCGGTTGCCCGATCAAGGCGAGAAGCGGCACACGCGAAGCGAAGGCCTCACCGAGTCCGGCAACCAGATTGAGTGCTCCCCCGCCCGACGTCGCTGCGACGACGCCGATTCGGTTCGATGTCCGGGCATAACCGTCGGCCATCGTCGTCGCCGAGAACTCGTGCTTGGCGACGACACCCTCGACATCGCGGGAGCGGTGCAGCGCGTCGTACAGGTCCTCGATGTTCGCGCCGCCCACCCCGAAGACGTGGGCAACACCCTCGGCGGCCAGTGCCGCAACGATGTAGTCGGCGACGCGCATGCTCTGCTGGGTTTTCCGCGGCTCGTGGTACGTGAGATTCATCGGCAGACCCCCGTGTCGTGGATCAGGTCGGGGCGACCTGCGGCCGCCCACTGGATATACACACGAACGGCGTACCGATCGGGTTCATCGGTGGCAGAACATTTTTCCGGGAACGTTCACGATGAACGAAACACGGCGGTGAACCGTGGAGAGAGTATGAAACCCTCGACAACACCTCTCCTCGCGTCGGTGTTCGTGGCCGTCTGCGCACTCACCGCCTGCAGCGACGACGGCGCCACGACAACCACGTCGGCAGACATGACCATGGCCGGGACGACGCCCGCGCCCGGAGCGGCCGCAGCCGCAGCCCCGAACGAGATAGTGATCGCGGGGTTCGCGTTCTCCGTTCCCGCGACGGTGTCGCCCGGCGATCGGATCACCGTTCGCAACGACGACGCCGCGGAACACACCGTGACCGCGGACGCGGCAGGGGCTTTCGACGTCGAGATCGAGGGCGGCGGAACCGCCACCCTCACCGTGCCGTCGACGCCGGGAACCTACCCGTTCCACTGCACGTATCACCCGGCCATGCACGCCGCCCTGGTCGTCGGCTGACCGGCTGCCCATATC
>RRBB01000569.1:0-1883 GCA_006543605.1 Rhodococcus sp. WS4 | reverse complement strand
TGTTTTCTGGCGAGCTGTTTTTCGATCGTGTCCTGCCGGTCGCGCAGCCAGTCCATCGCCGTGTAGATCTCGTCGGTGGACGCCCCGGCGACGTCGAGGTCCACCCCGAGGGTGGTGTCGGTCCACCAGGTGGTGGTGGCGAGTTTCGAGGCCGGGGCCACGGTGCGGGCCAGGACCAGCGCCAGTGCGATGTCCCGTTTGCGGCCCGCCGGGCCCAGCAGCGCGGGCAGGCCCAGGGTCTTGGCCATCGCCGCGGCGGCGGCGAGGTGTCCGTGCGGCAACGACCGTGTCACCGTCACCACCGAGTCGGCCTCGACCAGGTCCTTGCCCGCCAGGGCGGCCTTGATCGCGGCAATCGCCTCCGGCGGCAACGCCGAGACGTTCGCGATGGTCTCGTTGCGGACCTTGCCGTTCTCCCGAAACGAGCGTCGCAGCAGATGCGACTCGTAGACCTTCTCGACACCATCTTTCCCGGTGTACCTGCGCCGCTGCGTGGCGACGTGAACTGCACCGGATCCCTTGGCCATGAACAGATTCTACCGGACAGTGATCGGCAGTGCAATAATTCTAGTGACTACATTTCGGAGTCTTCCGGAAGACTTCACGCAGCTCACCGGCCATGACCACGCCAAAACCCGCCGCAACTTCGGACTAGATCAGCGCGCACAGCTTCAAGCTGTTTCTCATCAACTAACAGCGACTCGATCTCGGAGTAGTGATCTTCATGGGGCGAGTAGCATTCGTCTGCTTTCTGGAACAGAGCGACAAGGGTGTCCGCCGTATCCGCCAGATTCGGGTCGAGTAGCCGGATCTGGTCAGCACAGACGCGCATCTGATGTGTCGATCCCCGAAAGTCCAACTCCTCCCTCGAAACCAGGAATGTACCGTTCAACTCGATCTTCGTCAGATCGTCGTAAAGCACCGACTGCCGCCTCCTCGAAATCTCAAGGATCGAGTTGGTGAGCCTGAGGAGCTCGTCTCGACGCCATTTTTCGATCTCGCGGCGATCCATCCGACCCTGTGTGTAGAAGAAGCTGAAGCCTGAAACGACAATGGCCAACGCCGAGAGCACCAACGCACTTATTTCCGTCACGTCAGCGCACACTACTCAATCTCCACGACGTGTCGTCGGCGCAGATCAGAAAGTTCGCCGAGTCGACCATCTTCCTCCGGGGAACCCCGCAGCATGCGGGATGCTCGGCGTGTCGGCCAGGCTCAGATCAAACAATTATCGGACAGTCCCCTGCATACTGACCGTCGTGGCAGTAGTAGTAGGCGTGCATGGAGTCGCGCAGCAGAAGTCGACAGCGGATGGCCAATTCAAACTTTGGTCGGATTCGTTGCTCTTGGGTATTGCCAGGACAGGCTGTCCTGCGAATACGGTGCCATCGCTCGCGGTCCCGTTTTACGGGATGCTGTTCACTGACAGTTCCCCCTTTCTCGGCCCCGAGGAAGAGCGGCCGTTCGAAGATCGGGAGGTGTCGTTCGTAGCTGAGGCGCTCGCCGAGAACATCGGTGAATTGTCTGAGCCTGAGCTTGCTGGTCTTGAAGAGCGCGCAAAGACGTTAGGGCTTCCGGGAGTCTTCCCTCCATCGCTCTTGCGCGGAATTGCCTGGGCGGACGGTCGCTGGGGCGGCGGCAAGGGCATCCTGCAGGTGGGGGTGCTCCGCCAGGTCTATGCCTACCTGTATCGGCGTGGTGCAGGCGATGTGATTCGGCAGGTTGTGCTGAACGAGGTCGGCGAGGACACCCGGGTAGGCGATCGTGCGTGGGCTGACCCGGCGTTGTTTGGCCAGGCGGTCGATGAAGAAGCTCTGCAGGGTGGGAGCGATCGGACTCATCGGCTCATCACCTCCCGCGACAGCTCGAGCCGACCGGCGGCC
>RRBB01000568.1:0-1889 GCA_006543605.1 Rhodococcus sp. WS4 | reverse complement strand
TGCGACACGCCCACCCCGACGAGCACATCTGGTCCTGGTCGCACTGGCGGAGACGCCGACAACACCAGGCCCGCATCTGTCATTACCGAACCCGCGGCCACCTGCCATAAGTGCCGTTGCAGTACTAGGGCATGTCTCCCAATAGTTTGAGCCATTCGACGATGCCGGCGAGGAGGAATCCGGCCCGGTAAGTCAGGGCAAGCTTGTCATACCGAGTTGCCACCGCTCGCCACTGTTTTGCCTTGTTGAAGGCCCTTTCCACCACGTTGCGGCCCTTGTACGACTCGGCATCGAAGTTCGGTGGACGCCCACCCGCGCTGCCCTTGTTCTTGCGGTTGGCCACCTGATCGGACTTCTCGGGAATGACCGCCTTGATGCCCTTGCTGCGTAGCAGTTCTCGATTGGCCTTGGATGTGTACGCCTTGTCGGCACGGACCTCGTCCGGGCGCGTGCGGGGTGCGCCGCCACCGATGCGCGGCACGCAGATGCCCTCCAGGAGCGGGCCGAACATCGGGCTGTCGCCGGCCTGGCCAGGACCCACCAACACTGACAAGGGACGTCCGGCGCCATCGCACGCCAGGTGAACTTTGCAGGTCAACCCGCCGCGGGACCGGCCGATGCCGTGATCGACCGGTTCGTCAAGCAGATTCGTGTAATTCGGTAGATCCCCCTGTGTCACGCGCGGCGTTCGCGCCGTGCTGGTGCACCCGCACCACGGTGGAATCCACCGACACCGCCCAATCCAGGTCGCCACCGGCATCGGCCATCGCCGCCAGGGCCATGAGTACCCGATCCCACGTTCCATCCCCGGCGTAGCGTCGATGCCGTTTCCACACCGTCTTCCAGGGGCCGAAATGCGCAGGTAGATCCCGCCACGGGAGCCCGGTACGCAGCCGGTAGAGCATCCCCTCCACCACGAGCCGGTTATTCTGGAACTTCCGCCCCCGCAGCCCATCCGAACTGGGTAACAGCAGCGCAAGCAACGCCCACTGCTTCTCGGTCAACACCTGATATCGATCCATCACCTCTGTCACAGCAAACATGTTGCCGCACAACACCCCAAATCATTGGGAGACACGCCCTAGTACTGCAACGGCACTTATGGCAGGTGGCCGCGGGTTCGGTAGTGACAGATGCGGGCCTGGTGTTGTCGGCGTCTCCGCCAGTGTGACCAGGACCAGACGTGCTCGTCGGGGCGGGCGTGTCGCAGGATCAGATGCACGAGTAGGCGGCGGATCTCGGGTACCGTGTACGCGATCATGCCCTGATCGTTTGTCCCGATTCCCCCTTTATCGCTTCGGTTTTCGTGCCGGCAAGCCAGGCGAGGGCGAGCATCGACAGTGTGGTGTGGGCGTACCAGGCCCGGTAGGTGCGCACCTGGTACTGGTCCAGTCCGGCCTCGTTCTTGGCCTGCTGGAAGCATTCCTCGACCCGCCACCGCGATCCGGCGACGGTGGCGAGTTCGGTGAGCGTGGTGCGCCGGGGTCCGGCGCAGATGTAGTACGCGATCTCGGTCGGATCCGACAGGGATCGGCGGGCGAGCAGCCAGTGCCCGCGGCCGGGTGCCCAGGCGATCCTGATGGGCACCCGCACCCAGGAATACTCGCGCGGGCCGTGCGCGCCGTCTCCGGCGGAGATCCGGCGCCACTGCTTCGGCGGGACCGCGGCGATCATCTCGTCGGCCCGGCCGGAGCGGCCGTCCGGCGTGAACACATCGTCGTTGCACCGGGTGGCCAACACATACGAGACATCGCGTTCCTCGAGCCAGACCCGCAGGTACTTCACCTGACCGTAGGCCTCGTCCGCGGTGAGCCAGGAGAAGGGCACCTGTGCGTCGAGGGCGCGTTCGATCATGTGTTGCGCCAGTCTCGGTTTGGTCGCGAACTCCA
>RRBB01000567.1:0-1893 GCA_006543605.1 Rhodococcus sp. WS4 | reverse complement strand
CCGGAAAACCACAGGTCACCAGACCGGGAAAACTGACATCGACCGGCGGAAAGCGCAGACGTTGTGGGGCGATGTCGTGTCCACGACGCCCGCGGCGGCACGACGTCCGGTCGCGCCGGTCGGTGCAATGGAGGTCGACCCGTTCGACGTCGAGCTGACGACCCATCGTTCCCGCCCGCGTCCCCGGCGCAGTGGCTGGTTTCCGGGGGAGGTCCTATCGTGAGCGCATGGGACTGGGCCAGTTACTACTGGGCCAGTTACTACTGGACCTGCCGACCGCGTGTTCCCGCCAGGAAGCCCTCTATACCGCCGCCGCCGATCTGCACGACCGCGGCATCCGCGGGTGGCGCAACCTCGAACTGCGCACCACCGATCCGACCAGCACCGCCTCGATCCGCCGGTTCACCTTCACCTACTGGCACCCTGCCACCGTGCCGGCCGCTCCGCCGAACCTCAGCTATCACGTCCTGTGGGAGCGCATGGACCAGCCCGCCCGCACCGCCCTGCTCCGACTGGCACCCGCAACCGTTGTGACCGCACAGATCGAGAACGCCCTCACCCGCGTCGATGCACACGATGTACTCATCCGCGACCCCGACGGCCGCTACCACCTGCCCCGCAGCCTGCGCTTGTTCCTGCGGGCCCTCGCCGACGAATACCGATAAGCCCCGGCGCATCGGGGATCCTCATCACGTACGTTCCGTGGCGCGCCAACACCGAGTATTCCGCCATCACCCCCGCAGCCTGCATCTCGCACGACTACCTCCCCCGCGGGGTGCCCGGCGAGCGTTTCCGGTGAGTCGGAACTTACCGGTGCGCAGCAGGTAGAAGGGAACCCCCGGATCCCATCGACCCGCGTACTGTCCACGTTCATCGACTCGGAACGCCGGGAGGCGGCATCGGTCGGTGACCTGCGAGACCGCCGCGGCGTCATCGAGATCGAGCGGGGCACACACCCATATCGGTCGTGCGGCACGCCTCGAGGGAGAAGTGTTACTCGATGTGCCCGGACGAGTCGATCTCGGCGGATACCTCGTCGAGGCGGCGTTTGGCCCTCTCCAGTCCGCCCTCGAGTTCGAGGATTTCCACCACTAACTCGTCCCGCTCGGCCAGCCGGCGGGCAAGCTCGTCTCGAGGGGATTTGGTCTTCATCTATTCACGGTACGCCCAGGTCACCGACCGATGCCCGCCCCAGGATCGCCCGCGTTGCAGCCCTCCCACCGTGTTGTTGCGCGGCGCGACGCACCCGCGTGTGTCCCGTAGGGTGAACCGGCCAATGATGCCGAACCGTAATGGAGAGACAGATGAGGCAGATCGGTAGCGCCGGAGAACGACACCTCCAGCATCGGTACGGCACCGTCGAGCGTGCCGTCCGGTTCTACGCCGAACAGGTGCTCGACCACCTCACTCCGGCCATGATCGACTTCGTCGGCCGCCAGGAGATCGCGTTTGTCGCCACCGCGGACGCGGCCGGCGAATGTGACAACAGCCTGCGCGCCGGCGCACCCGGATTCCTGCACGTGATCGACCCCGAAACCCTCGCCTACCCCGAGTACCGAGGCAACGGGGTGATGGCCGGTCTCGGCAACATCACCGAGAACCCGCACGTCGGACTCGTGCTCGTCGACTTCGTCCACGATCTGATCGGGCTGCACATCAACGGCGCGGCGCGGATCGTCGAGGACGCGGTGCTGCGCTCCGAATTCCCGGATCTACCGGGCGACTGCGCGCCGGGACGAATCCCACAGCGGTGGGTGATGGCGGAGGTCGAAGAGGCATACATTCACTGCCGCAAGCACATTCCCCGCATGGAGCCCGTTCCGCACCACCGGGACTGGGGAACCGACGACGCGAAACGCAAGGGCGGTGACTACTTCGACGCGAAAGACACCC
>RRBB01000566.1:0-1913 GCA_006543605.1 Rhodococcus sp. WS4 | reverse complement strand
TGCCGACTTGTCGGCGCGTTGCTCGAGCTGGCACATGATTGTGGACTTCACTGGTGCCTCCAGGGGTCGTTTCCGCTGGTCTTTCGTTGACTGACTGTTTAGTGTATAAATCGATTCGACGCAAGTGCCTGGCCGGAGGGAGTGCCGAGATGTCACCGCGGGAAGTGGTTCGGGCGGGGCGGGGCATCGGCGCTCGGGCCTCGTTGGTCGCTGGCTCCGGGCTGCGGCGTCGCGACTGTTGTGATGGGCGCCACGCTCTGATAACTTGCTCGTGTGTAAAGTTTACACCAGTGCAAGTCGGCGGGTGCTCGTCGCCACGCAGTGGCCGGGTCGGCGAATGTTGCGGAGTCCATGGCGCTTTCGTGGGCCGGCAAGGGCGCTGCTTTCTGGTTGTCGCATGCAAAAGCGCAGCGCCCTCGTGGCGTGGAGATCGTCTTGCTCTCGAGGAGGATGGAAATGACAGAGGAAATCATCAGGCCTTCCTATGACTTCTGGGAGGGAATCCGCTCATACGAGAGCGTTCCGCCCGGCTCGTCGGCCGAGAAGGCCCCCTACATCGACCACGGCACGGATCTCATCGACCCGCGTCGATACACGGATCCGGCTGAGGCCGACCGTGAATGGGACAAGCTCTGGACCAAGATCTGGAACCTGGCCGGTATCGCCGCTGACATTCCGGAGCCGGGTGACTGGTTCAAGTACGACCTCGGTCGTGAGAGTTTCGTGGTGGTGCGCGGGGATGACGGACAGATCAGGGCGTTCTACAACGTGTGTCCGCACCGCGGTAACCAGCTGGTGCGCAACGATTTCGGTACCGTGAACGAGTGCTTCTCGTGCGCATTCCACGGCTGGAAGTTCGAGAAGGACGGCAACCTGCGCAGCGTCAAGGAGCCGGAGACGTTCCGTCCGGAGGTCATCAAGGACGTCTCGGGCCTGACCGAGGTGCGCTGCGAGGTCTGGGCCGGCATCGTGTTCATCAACATGGATCCCGAGGCCGGGCCGCTGCTCGACTTCCTCGGCATCCTTCCGGACCATCTGGCGCCGTACGAGTTGGAAAGACACCGCGTCTTCGAGGACATCGAGTACGTTTTCGACGCCAACTGGAAGACCGCCCTCGACGCCTTTCTCGAGTTCTATCACGCCGACATCGTGCACCCCGAGCTCGCGAACGTGATGGAAACGTACTTCTGTCAGTACGACTTGTACGACAAGGGCATCAGCCGGATGATCCTGCCTTCCGGGTACGCGCCCGACAAGCTCCAGGACCGGACGAGTGTCAACGAGATGCAGAAGGCGATGATCCGCCAGTGGGAAGGGGACCCCGACGAATGGGAGCATCTCACCGGTATCGAGTACAAGACGGCGATGGTCGAGACCAAGCGCCGCCTGGCCGAGAAGGCGGGATGGGACTTCTTCGACCAGTTCTCCGACGATCAGGTCGTCGATGACTGGAACTATTTCGTCTTCCCCAACGTCACGACCAACACGTGGCCTGACGCCAACTACATCCAGATCTTCAGGCCTCACCCGACGGATCCGATGAAGTGCATCTGGCGGTCGATCACCACGGTCCCGTTGGCGCCGAAGTACCCAGACTTCCGTCCGGTCAAGACGTCGAGCCTGGGCCAGGGAGTGGTTGACGAGACCGGCTGGGACGGGTCCGTGCGTCCGCCGATCCAGCGGATCACCAATCCGGAGGACGCCGGCTTCGTCCTCGAACAGGATCTCGTTCTGGTTCCGGGGGTCCACCGCGGTGTGCAGTCACGCGCCTTCAAGGGCGCCCGTCTCGGTGAGCAGGAGATCCGTATCCGCCACTACCTCGCCGAGGTCGACCGATACCTCGCGAAGTAGCAACTCCCGCAACAGATCCAGCTTCACGTCGTCGACGGACCACCCACCGTCAACCAATCGCC
>RRBB01000565.1:0-1931 GCA_006543605.1 Rhodococcus sp. WS4 | reverse complement strand
TTTGGGAAAGCGCCGGGATAAACCGGCATGGAGAAGGAGATGAGAACGCTCTACATCGAAGGAGTAGCGATCCACGGTGGCCCCGAGTCATGCGTTGGCGTTCCGCGAGGGCGCAGCGAAGCGTTGACAGGGGTGCGTGCGGGCCGGGCTATTGAGCCGCGAAATCAACGTGATCGGGGTGCCGACACTGTCCAAATAAGTGGAAGGCCACATCGTCGGCGGCGCTATGCGCGAGCCGTCGACGGACCCCGCGCGGTCAGAGAACCAGGGCACGTGCGTCAGTCTTCATGCGCGAGAACCGGGAGATCCCATGTCTCGCCCGTCCGGGGTGATGTCCGGTCGGGCCGTCCAGGAAACGCTGAGGCGGTACGCCTGGGATGAACGAGCGTGGGAAGTCGGACGGTCCCGTAGTACCTGCGAACCCGCCGAACAAGGCTGCCACTGCGGTGGTGGCTGCGGAGGTGGGGGAGGAAAGGGGACCGGCCAAGGGGAACACGACCAGCAAAACGCGTCCCGGACACAGGGCCGGACCAGGCGCGCCAAGTGCGCTGAATCGTGTGCGGGAAGTAGCACGACGGGATAAGGAGGCACGGTTCACCGCGCTGCTGCATCATGTCGACCTGGCTCGCCTGCGGGCGGCGTTCTGGGCGATCAGCCCGAAGGCCGCACCGGGGGTGGACGGGGTGACATGGGCCGATTATCGGCAGGACCTGGATGCGAATCTGCGGGGTCTGCACGAGCGGCTGCAGGCAGGGCGCTACCGGGCGAAACCCTCACGGCGAGCGTATATCCCGAAGGCGGACGGGCGGCAGCGGCCGCTCGGCATCGCCACGTTGGAGGACAAGATCGTCCAGCGGGCCGTCGTCGAGGTGCTCAACGCGATCTACGAGGTGGACTTCCGGGCCTTCTCTTATGGGTTCCGACCAGGGCGTGGCCCGCATCATGCGTTGGATGCGCTCACGGTCGGGATCGAGAAGAAGAGGGTGAACTGGGTGCTCGACGCGGACGTCCGCGAATTCTTCACCAATTTGGATCATCGCTGGTTGGTGAGGTTTCTCGAGCACCGGATAGCGGACAAACGGGTCCTGCGGCTGATTCAGAAATGGCTAGCCGCGGGGGTCATCGAGGACGGGGAATGGTCCGAGACCACGCAGGGGTCACCGCAGGGAGCATCGGCGTCGCCGTTGCTCGCGAACGTGTACCTGCACTACGTCTTCGACCTGTGGGCCGATTGGTGGCGGCGAAACCATGCGCGCGGGGACGTGATCATCGTGCGGTTCGCCGACGATTTCACCATGGGCTTCGAGTACGAGCAGGATGCGCGGCGGTTCCTGACCGAACTCGGCGACCGGTTCGCCAAGTTCGGGCTGGCGTTGCATCCGGACAAGACCCGGCTGATCGAGTTCGGGCGGTTCGCCGCCGAGCGTCGACGACGCCGGGGCCAGCCGAAACCGGAGACGTTCGACTTCCTCGGCTTCACGCACATGTGCGCGAAAACGCGGAGCGGGCGGTTCTGGGTGCGGCGCGTCACGATCTCGAAGCGGATGCGGGCGAAGCTGAGCGAGGTCAAGACCGAGCTACGGCGACGTCGGCACGATCCGATCCCCGACCAAGGGCAATGGTTGGCGGCCGTGGTGCGAGGACACCGGGCCTACTACGCCGTGCCCGGCAACACCGACGCGGTCGGCGCATTTCGTGACCAGGTGACGCGGCACTGGCTGCAGGCGCTGCGGCGCCGCAGTCAGCGAAACCGACTGACCTGGGCGCGGATGCACCGGATTGCGAAACGATGGCTCCCACCCGCCCGCGTCATGCACCCATTCCCGGCGCAGCGCCTCGCCGCCATCACCTGAGGCAGGAGCCCAGTGCGGTAGTCCCGCACGCTGGGATCTGTGCGGGGGGCCGCCCGTAAGGGCGGTCCCTACCGCGAC
>RRBB01000564.1:0-1952 GCA_006543605.1 Rhodococcus sp. WS4 | reverse complement strand
GACCTGCACCGACAGGAACGCCCGCCGCGACCAGGTCGTCCGCGGTGAACCGGTCCACCTCCCCCGCCCGGTCCCCGGTGCTCGACCACGAATCGAAGTGCGCCCCCGACATAGGCGCCTCCGCCCAGATACGGGCGGTCGTAGTACTTCGTCCGCGCCGCGATCGCCGCAGCACCCGAGTCCCTCGCGAGGGTGGTCGGCAACCGGAATGTCATACCCCGCACCCTCTCACCCCTCAGGCGCCAGCAGCCGGGAATTAACTGGGGTCGTTACGTGCCGGGTCCGGAACCACTATCGGTGTCGGCCGCGGCGCGGCCGACACCGATCCCGGCAGAAGCGTGCGCGCCTTCACCGCCAGATCCGGCAGACCCAGCGCCTCGCAGCCGACAGGGAGCTGAACCGCCCTGGACATAGACCCCGGCGGGCGGACCGTCGAGCAATGTGAGCATCAGCTCACGGGCTGCCGGAGAGGCACCGACGAGCATGTCGCCCCGGTGTTCCTTCCAGTCGTCCCAGTCCCAGCCCGCACCGGCATCGATGCAGCTCTCGACTGCCTCAACAGGCTCACCGTTATCGGGACCCGGCACCTCGGTCGGCCCGTCAGGATCACGGACGACTACCTCTCCCCCTTCACGACTGCCCGCCCTCGTCACGACGTACCCAGCGACTCCGCGAGCACCGTCATGTGAGAGGAAAGGCGCAGGATCAGTCGTAGAGGTAGGAAGGTTCGTCGTCCACGATTCGCCCGAAAAGCGCACAGAGGGGTTCCAGATCCAAGTCCGCGCGCGCTCTGTGGCACGCATCGTGGAGTTCGGAGATCCCGATCAGGTTCCAGGCCAAACCGCGTCCCGACTCGGCGAGCAACTGGTCGAAGAACTCCCGCTGCGTTCGACCATTGCCCTCACGAAACGGATGAGCAAAGTTCACACAGTCGTACACAAAGGCCAGCTTGCTGGACAGGGTCTGTTTCGTGACAGAGCCGATGTGCTGCAGCTCATTTAGCTGCTCGGCAACGTACGCGACCGGCCGAGCGATTTCCCGCGGGGGGATGAAGGACTCACCCTCCTTTTCGATGCCGACGGTGCGAAGGTCCCCCGCCCACTCATACACATCTTGGAACAGGTATCGATGCAGTGCCTGCAGGTGAACCAGATCGTAGGTTCGTGACACCACCGACGGGTCGGCTCTGAGCTCTGCCACCCGAACCTCGACGAGATCGTTCTCAGCGTTGGTCAGCTCATCGTGTGTCGTGGCCCCGACCCGGTTGCGGAGCACCGTCGAGCCAGGAATGAAATAACCCTGCCAGTCGGTGTCATGGTCGCCGGTTTCCCACGGGTACGGCCTGCTCACAGACCGACCACGACGATGCCAGCCAGCCTGCTAGGCCAGGTTGTATCGTGCACGGACCCGGGAACCGAGCTGTTCGATGTCGATCTCACCACGCACATAGGCGTCCTGATCGGCTCGGGTGACGTCAGTGCTCCGTGAGCCCTCCAGCTCGCTCGTTGTTCGGGCCGCGCGGATTGCCCGCTCGCGTCGCGCACGGTCATCCAACGGTCGACGAATCACCATTCACGCCACCTCCTACTCGAACCCCCAGTTTACCGGTGCAGTGTCACAGATAGCCGCTCGACACCGCCCGGGTGTGGTGAACTGCGCCAAAACGCGCACATGCCACCCGATGCTCAGGGGCTGTCCCCGCCCGGTGCTCAGGGGCCACGGGTGTCCGCAACCGTTCCGCCCCGGACACCCCCGGGTGTGGTTCGGTAGGTCTTTGCCGCAGCGATACCGTCGTCGTAGTCGCTGACATACTCCCCGGCCGCCCGGTCATACAGTGAGCCGACCGCCGCTGGATCGTGGGCCATGAACACCACGTCGGGCCGTCCGTTGTTGTAGCGGCGGTAGGTGTCATAGTCCCAGCCGGCGGGGGCGTAGTCGTCGTTCCATACCAG
>RRBB01000563.1:0-1953 GCA_006543605.1 Rhodococcus sp. WS4 | reverse complement strand
GGACAGATCGTGGCCGCCCTGCGCCTGCTCGAACGCAAAATGGTCACCCTCCCGCCCAAGAAGCATGGGAACATCCCCTTATGACCGCTATCACCGAGGACGAAGTGCGCACCGAGACCGGTTCGGACGCCGCGACTGCGGCGACGTCGTCAGTCAACGGGTCCGCAGCGGACACCACGCTCTCGGACGGTGCGGCCACCGACCTTCCGGGTGACACCGGCGGGGCCGACGCAGGCCGCGAGCCTTTTCTGACGGTGGTCAAGGGCTCCCCGTCCGACGAGGAGATCGCGGCTCTCGTCACGGTGCTCTCCGCGGTCGCCGCCGCGGGCAGCGGTGACCCGGATTCGTATCTCCCACCCGAGTCCTGGGGTGCTCCCACCCGGATGCACCGAAGCAACGCCCCGTTCTCCCCGTACGCGTTCCCGAACGTGACGGCGTACCGGCGTTGATCCGGATCCTGTGACGTCCTTCGTTCTCGCCTCGGCGTCCCCGGCGCGGCTGGCCGTGTTGCGCAGCGCCGGGGTGGAGCCGGTGGTGCGGGTCTCCGGCGTCGACGAGGACGCCGTCGTCGCGGCACTCGGTGCCGATGCCGCCCCCGAGCACGTCGTCACCGAACTGGCGCGCGCGAAGGCCAACGACGTCCTCCCCGTTCTCGCACGGGACGGGATCGCGGATGCCGTGGTCGTCGGATGCGACTCCATGCTGCTGATCGACGGATCCCTGCAGGGCAAACCGGGAACCGTCGACGTGGCCCGTGCGCGCTGGACGGCGATGGCCGGCCGGAGCGCGACCCTGCTCACCGGGCACAGCGTCCTGCGTCTCGTGAACGGAACGGTCGTGGGCGATGCACACGACCACAGCGCGACCGTGGTCCATTTCGCGAGCCCGCCGGACGCGGATCTGGAGGCCTACCTCGCGACCGGGGAACCACTGCAGGTTGCGGGCGCGTTCACCCTCGACAGTCTCGGAGGCTGGTTCGTGGACCGCATCGAAGGCGATCCGTCCAGCGTGATCGGGATCGGCCTGCCCCTCGTCCGCACGTTGCTCGCGGAGGTGGGAGTCGGCGTCGCCGAGCTGTGGGCGACATCAGGCCGCGTCGACTGACGGTTCGTCGACTGACTGTTCGTCGACCGGCAGATTTCGGCGCGGCAGGGTCAGCGACGCCACACCGATCGCCGCGGCGACCGCCGCGATGATCCAGAGGATGCGACGTTCCGCCTGCAGAAACGCCTCACCCGCCGCACTGCGGGTCGATTCCCGTGCGGCCACCACCGCGGAGTCGGCTATCTGCTGCTGGACAGCACCGAGCGAGGCGCCTCCGGATCCCAGCGACCGGCACTCGTCGGGCACCTTCATCGGAGACGTGGACAGCGTCCGCAGACTGCGTCGCGACGAGGTTGAAGAACACCACGCCGATCACCGCGAGCCCGATCGAGCTGCCCACCTGCTGGACGGTCGGGAGCAGGCCCGATACCGAACCCGCGTTCCGCGGTTGGGCGGTCGCGAGAATCGCCGTCTGGAGCGGTGCCACGAACTGTCCGAGCCCGGCTCCTCCGACGAACAGTGGGCCGGCCAGCGCCGACCACGGTGGATCGGTGCCCTCGTGCTGCAGTTGCGCCGCGAGCACGACGAGGGAGCCGGCGAAGAGGACCATCCCCAGGGGCAGGACGAGGTTCCCGACACGCCGGTAGACGACCGCGGACGCCAGCGCAGCGAGGCCGGTCCCCAACGCCCACGGCAGCGTCATCACACCGGCCCGCAGCGGCGAGAATCCGAATCCGAACTGCAGCGTGAGGGAGATGATCAACTACCCGGTCCTGAAGGATGCGGGTTTGCTGCTCACGTTCTAACTGGCTGTTAGAGGGGTGGCTGCTTTAGGCACGGTTGATTGGGCGGCCCGATAGTTGTTGTGTCCGAGTGCGGCAATGTTGGCGGCGGCGTTATGGTCGGCGT
>RRBB01000562.1:0-1960 GCA_006543605.1 Rhodococcus sp. WS4 | reverse complement strand
CGTTCATTCGAGCCTTCAAACGCGCCGTCGGCGTCACCCCGGGCGTCTGGCGAGCAAGCGTCCACGAACCGCGCTGACCGGAGGTGATGCACGGTCGGACCCCGACCGCATATCGTCGCCGTACGAATAACTACGCGCAGGCATCCTCACTGGCCAGCTCAAGGCGGTTCCTGCCGAGAGGCGCTGTGCCGAGGAAACCAGGGCTCGCAGGCCCGCGTCCAAAGCGCGCCCCGTGGTGTTACCGCCGGGTGACATACCGGTACCTTTCATTCCCTCGGAATTGGATCTGTTGGACCGGTCGGATCGGGTCAACTATAGGAACCACACACGGTGAAGGTCGGTGGCGTACACCAGTTCGGCGTCGATCCCGGTGTGAACGCAATCACAGAGCGAAAGACGGCAGTGCGAGTGCTGGAGTCGACGCCCACAGCCCCGGGGCGCCCCGAGAACGCACTGTATCCCAAAGAGAGGGTTCACCCATCATGGCTATCTATCTGAGCATGCAGCGCGTGCGGTTCTCCAGCCCGGACGCGTACGAGAAGTTCAAGGTGGTCTTCGCCGACACCCGGCATCACCTGATGAAGCTGCCGGGCTTTTTGCATCTGACCTGGTGGGAGCACCCCGACGACCGGATGTGGTTCAACGAGTGCAGCTTCTGGGCGAGCAAGGAAGCCCTCTACGACTGGCACACCGACACCTATCACAAGCACGCCAAGGCGTGGGCGGCGAACGGCGCCATCATGGAGGACATCATCACCAACTTCGAGTTGGTGGGCACCCGCCTGTTGCGAATCTGTCCGTGCTGCAACGAGCTTCAGGACAAGGTTTACGACCTCGGTCAGGAGCAGGCGGTGCTGCGTGAGCAGTGCCCGAACTGCGGATTCCATTTCCCGTACATGACCGAGCAGGAGTCGAGCTTCGGCGTCTTCAAGGACCTCGCCCCCGCGCCCGCCGAAGCGAAGAATGGAAGCGAACCTGCCGACAAGGTCCCCGCGCCCGCCTGAATGCCGGTCAGCAGTTCGGTCGCACCGGTCTGTTGTCGCTGCCTGTTCGGGCGGCAGCAAGTCACACGGGTAGAGGCCGCGGCTCGTTCGCAGCATCTACCGCGATGTAAGGAGAGTCATGATTGAGAGTGAGCCAGGTATTGCCGGACCGCCACTCCCTGAACACCGGTCCCAGGCCACCACACCGCCGGCGAATCAGAACCTTCCAGACGACGATCAGGCGATGCTCGTTCTGGCCGTCGAATGGATCCCCCGCGGTGGACCCAACGAGGAAGCCATCCGGGCGCGATTCGGATTCGGACCCATGCCATTCTGGCATCGAATCTGTTATCTGCTCACCCGTCCGAAATGGCTGCATCTACTCAATACCGCTACCATCGCCGAACTCCAAGCCCAGGCCATGACCCAATTCAATACGCCGGGACGTTTCACGTCTGCCCGACAGGCACAGTGGTAGCAGTGATGCGTTCCCGCCGGTATCAGGGTTCAGGCCGTGAACGAGCCTTCCCGTGGCGACCGCATCAGCACAGATGGAACCGAGTTCCCTGCGCAAAGAACGTGGGTTGATGGGAGTGGTCTTATGACCGTCGAAATGGCGGTGGCTACCGCGGTCGTGTTCGTCTGGCTGGGGATGGTGTTGGCCATTTCCTTTCTCGAGGCGCCGTTGAAGTTCCGGGCCCCCGACGTCACGTTGCGGATCGGGCTGGGGATCGGCCGCCTCGTGTTCCGGGCACTGAACATCGTCGAGTCGATGCTGGCGGTGGTGCTGGTCATCGCGGTCGTTCTCGGTGAACCGCCCACCCGGATTGTGGTCGCGGCGGTGATTGTGGTCGCAATCCTGAGCGTACAACTCGCGGCGGTACGGCCTAGGCTTACGCGGCGCTCCGACCGCGTCCTTTCCGGCGAGGAAACGCCACGGTCGCACGCGCACTACGCCTACATCGCGCTCGAGGTCG
>RRBB01000561.1:0-1966 GCA_006543605.1 Rhodococcus sp. WS4 | reverse complement strand
CGGCGGGGTTGTCGGTGCAGTTCACGTATGCGACGGATTTGTTCGACGAGTCGACGGTGATCTCGTTCGCGGACCGGTTTGCGCGGATCCTCGAGGCTGTGACGGTTGATCCTGCGGTGCCGGTAGGCGACATCGAGGTGCTGTCGGGGGATGAGCGTGCGATGTTGACGCATGTTGATGGTGAGGGTGTCCCGACTGCGCGGACGTTGCCGGAGATTTTGACTGCGGCGGTTGCGGTGGATCCGGATGCTACTGCGGTGCGATTCGACGGCCGGTCGATCTCGTACCGGGAACTCGACGAGCAGTCGTCGCGGTTGGCCCGACTGTTGATCGAGCGTGGCATCGGCCCTGAGGATGTGGTGGCGGTTGCTGTTCCACGGTCGGTGGAGTCGGTGGTGGCAGTGTGGGCTGTCGCGAAAGCCGGTGCTGCGTTTATGCCCGTCGATCCGCGCTACCCTGTGGATCGCGTTCTGCATATGGTGACCGATTCGACTGCGGTGGTGGGGATTACCACGACCACCGAGCGCGGTGACCTGCCAGATGCGGTGTTCTGGATCGCGATCGATGACCTTCCTCTTGTCGAGGGTGTCTCCGGCGACACGGTAGCCGATTCGGATCGAGTGCGCGGATTGTTGCCGCAACACCCGGCGTACGTGATTTACACATCTGGGTCGACAGGCCGCCCGAAGGGTGTGGTGGTGACGCATTCCGGGCTGGCGAATTTTGCGGCCGAACAGGTTCAACGGTTCGGATTGAGTCCGTCGTCGCGGACGCTGCATTTCGCGTCCCCCAGTTTCGATGCGTCTGTGCTCGAATTCATGTTGGCGTTCGCTGCCGGATCGACGATGGTGATTGCTCCACCGTTGGTATTTGGTGGAGCTGAGCTCTCGGAATTGCTTGCCGGGGAGCTGGTCAGCCATGCATTTGTCACTCCCGCGGCCTTGGCGTCGGTGGATCCTGCCGGTCTGGACGAACTCGAGGTGGTGGTAGTCGGCGGTGAGGCATGCTCGTCGGAGTTGGTGTCCAGGTGGGCACCCGGCCGTCGTTTGTTCAACGCGTATGGTCCGACCGAGGCGACTGTGGCCTCGAACATCAGTGATGCGTTGATTCCGGCCCTGCCGGTGACGATCGGCCGCCCGATTCGCGGAGTGTCAGCGTTTGTGTTGGATTCGCGGCTGAATCCGGTGCCGAAGGGTGTTGCGGGTGAGTTGTATCTCGCCGGTGACGCGTTGGCTCGTGGCTATCGCGGGCGTCCAGAATTGACTGCCGAGCGATTTGTCGCGAATCCCCTCGGTGAGGCGGGTTCCCGGTTGTATCGCACGGGTGATGTCGTGCGGTGGACTTCGGGATTGAATCTCGAGTATGTGGGGCGCTCGGATTTTCAGGTGAAGGTGCGTGGTTTCCGGATCGAGCTCGGTGAGATCGATGCGGCGATGGTGGCGCATCCGAGTGTGGACTTCGCGGTCACGGTCGGCCGGGAGCTGCCGTCGGGCGCGACTGCGTTGGTTTCCTACGTGCTTCCGGTGGTCGATGAGGGGATTGATACCGCGGGATTGCTCGAGTTCGTGGGTCGGACATTGCCGAGCTATATGGTGCCGTCGGCGGTGGTGGTGCTCGACGAAATTCCGTTGAGTGCGAGTGGGAAGTTGGATCGGACGGCCCTCCCGGAGCCGGTGTTCGAGCCGAAGGTGTTCAAGGCGCCGACGACAGGCACCGAGCATCTCATCGCGGAGGTGTTCGCGGATGTGCTTGGTCTCGAGCATGTGGGTGCAGATGAGTCGTTCTTCGCGCTGGGTGGGGACTCGATTGTTTCGATTCAGTTGGTCTCGCGGGCGAAGGCGCGGGGTGTGGTGTTTTCTCCGCGGGATGTGTTCGAGCGAAAGACTGTTGCAGGGTTGGCTGAGGTTGCGGTCCTGACGGAGGATGCGGGTGACGCCGTGGTGCTCGAGGAGTTGCCCGGTGGTGG
>RRBB01000560.1:0-1967 GCA_006543605.1 Rhodococcus sp. WS4 | reverse complement strand
GTCTGGGTGGGTGGGCCGCGCGGCGGTTGCGTTGTTCGTCGGGGCGGTGCTCGGTGAATTGGCCTTCATCGGCATCGTCGCCGGATCGATCGACCGGGTACTCGATGACCGGGCCGCCGCGCAGGTCGCCGCGGTCCCGGAGGTCCTGCAGTCGGCACAGACCCTGGACCGGCTGCGGGCCCAGCGGGCCGGTCTCGACAAGTCGGTGCGCGACGCCCGCTCTCAGCGCGACGACGCCCTCGTCGTCGCCCGCTGCGAATTCAACCCTTCCCCGGCCTGCCCGCCGGAGAAGATCACCGGTGTGCCCGGCGCCGGACCCGAGACACGCACCGCCAACGAACTACTCGCCGACGCCCAGCACGAACTCGACACCGCCCTCGCGACCCGCGACCGCGAAGCACCTGGCCTCGACACCGACATCGCGCAGGCCACCGACGGTCTCACCGCCGCACAGACCGCGGCGCCGTCGGACCTGAACCGCGGCCTCGGCGCGCGGTGGACGGCGATGCACGACTACACGGTCGGCCACACCGGCACGTTGATCCTGCGGCTGGCCACCATCGCCTTCTTTGCGCTGCTGAGCCTGCTGCCGCTGGTGCTGAAGCTGTGGCGCGGTGAAACCGAACAGGATCGCCGCGACGTCGCCCATGCAGAACGGGAGCGGGCAGAACGCGAGGCCGACACCGCGATCGCCGTGAAACGGGCACAGGTCAGGGCCGCCGCCGAGGCCCTGTGGGCGGAGCAGCAATTGGCTGCGACCCGTCTCGCCGCCGAGGCCGAGACCGCGATCGCCCGGGAACGGCAGCGGCGAAGGGTCGTGGCGGCACACGGTGGGGAACTCACCGCACCGTCACACGCACTGCGATCGTCCGGAGATCTCACCGAGCCCACGCCGCTGGCGGAGCTGACCGCGGCGGCGCTCACCGCGCCGTCCACCACCGAGGAGCCTCCGGCGGGGCCGGAGACCGACGACACCGAAATCGACAGCAAGAACCTGCCCGTGCCGGTCGACACGGCGCCGGTGGAGCAGCGCCGAAGCGGCCCGCTCGGCGTGCTGCCCGCCGCTCTACCATTGGGCAACCCGATACCGGACATCACCAGGGCCGTCACCGGGATCATCCGCCCGTTCGTCCCACCGATCCTCGCTCGGGCGGTCGGCCACACCCGGCGGACCCTCGTCGAGGAATTCGAGGAAGTCAGCGTCAGCTACACCCGCCGCCGCACGGTGACCGTGGACGAGCAGCAGAGCCCCTCGGCGCCGGTCGGTGAGCCGACCGAGGAGAGCGTCGACCAGTCGCCACCCACTCGGGTGACCGCGACCCGCATCGCAGAGCCCCCGCACGGTGGATCGAGGCCCGAGTGGCTGCCGGGCTCGCTGGAGGCGGCGTCAGACGACGGCGACTCGCACACACTCACCGCGGCGGGCCGCCACGCACTCACTGCACGGAAGGGCCCGCGGGAGCTGCCGCCGGGCGGGTGAATCGGCGCGACAGGGTCGTCACCAGGATCCCGCGCATCACGCCTACCGCCAGATCGTCCAGCTCCGAAACGATTCGGATTCGCCCCCGCTCTATACCTCCGCCTGACCACAGCGGATGAAGGCATTACCGGTAAACCCGCATATTCGATCCCGTCGTGTTCCACGGTGTGAAGTGGAGGAGCCGGTGGCATCGTTCTGCAACCGGACAGCGGTGGCGTCATGGGTGGTCATGGTGCTCCAGAGGGGCTGCGCAGCTGCAGGACTGTCTCGTTGAGACGTTCGATTGGCGTCCCGCGCCGAAGGTCTGGACCCCACGACCCCGCCTTGGTGGCAGCATGAGAGCTGGTACCGCTGTGAGACCTGGATCCGACCGAAGGAGCGTCATGAAGATGCGAACGATGCGGTCTGTCGTCGCCGACACGTTGGGCGAACCGTCCGAGGTCCTGCACCTGCAGACCAGCCCGCTTCCGGAGCCCCGTCCCGGCCA
>RRBB01000055.1:0-54111 GCA_006543605.1 Rhodococcus sp. WS4 | reverse complement strand
GAGCAACTCTGCGAACTGCTCAACGAGACGGACACCGTCTATCCCGGCACCACCCTCACCCTGCGCTACCGCACCAAACCGCACCGGTGACTCTGCACGTATTCCTGCGCTATGTCCGGAGTCCTGGACCCCGAGCAGGGACGCGACCTGCTCACTCGACCGCACCAGCCGAAGTTCGTGACCGCGTCTTCCGCCGCCGAAATTTGAGGAGGAAAACAGAACGACAGCGAGAAAGCCGAACGCAAGATAATACAAGCCCACGCCGTTGCCGAAATCGACACCAAGAACGTATAGATCGGGCACGAGCAGACCAGATTGGCTACCGGTAAGACTGACGAACGCACTTGACTGCAGACCTGCCGACACCACAAATGCCAGAAAGAAGGTGACAACGGCGGAACCAAAGTGCGAAAGTTGAACCACCGCGAGTCCGACAATTCCGCATGCAATCAAGGTAAGTCCCACGCAAATGGCAAGCGCAAGTATGGGAGACAGCCCGGCGGTTCTCGCCACGGTCCAGGCATACGCAGCGATTGCAACTAGAGCCCCATGTCCGAACGAAAGTTCGCCAAGGTATCCCTGCCAGAGGTTCATTCCGACAGCCACTGCGCCCCAAGCCATGCCGAGTATCAGGACGTACTGCCACGAGGCTTCGCGGACGATCATCCCGAGGGCTGCAAGCGTTACAAGCGCCGTAGCCACGCCCGAATACCGTCGTAATACGGCTGTCGGTAGCTGTCGCTGCACCGAGTGCTCAAACACGATGTACTCTCCGCTCTCCAAAAATTCCCTGTGGGCGAATGACTAGGACGGCAATCAGCGCCGCGAAGATGACGAGGTTGGCCGCGTCGGGTCCGAAGTAGGTTGCGACTACATTGCTCAGAAGACCTGCGCAGATGCCGCCGACAACCGCCCCAGTCAGGCTGGTGAGCCCAAAAGCGATCGCCGCTGTAAAAGCGTAGAGTAAGTAGCCTTCGAGCATAAAAGTCGAGACGTAGACACGGTTGGCGGATAAAAGGCTCACGATCGCGGCCAAGAAACTACTGATTCCCCAGGCGACCGCAAATAATCGATCGCTACGGACACCGAGTAGCCTGACCGTTTCGCGGGACTCGGCCATGGCGCGTGTGAGCAAACCGGCGCGGGTATACCGAAAAAAGAGACTGAAGCAGCCAAGGAGAACCCCTGCAACCGCGAACGTCTGTATCAAAGAATAGTTGATTTGGATTCCAAAGAGGCTGAAGCCGCCAGAGCTGAGAAGCTGAGGAAATTGGAATGGCTGACCGGCGCCCCTGAATCGGTCTACGAAAGCTCCTAATACCAGCGAGAGGGCGAGCGTTCTGATAATCACATTTGTCTTACCCGCACTCGGCTTGGGGCGGACGACGCCGTAGAATGTAAGAACACCCAAGAAGGTGCTGAACAACAATCCGACGATGATGGCCACGCCAACTGGGACGCCGAACTCAACCATGACAGTCAAGGCCACGAAGGCGGCGGCGGTTCCCATCATTCCCTGGGCGAAGTTCACGGTGGCAGTCGCCTTGTACAGCACAACCATCGCAAAGGATAGGAGGCCGTAGAGCATTCCGACAGTGACGCCGCTCAGGACCGTTTCCAGGAACAGACCCATGACACTCTCCTATATTTGGTGGGTGATCCTCACGGCAGAACCGGTACGTTGACGGTCTCGGCTGCCTGGTATTGACCGTCCTTGACAGTGACTGTTGGCAGTGAAGTCAGACCCATGTGCGATTCTCGAGAGAAGGTCACGGGGGGGATGAGGGGACTCACCTGACGGTCCTGCATGGAGGCAAGTGCCTTGACCAGGCTCTCGCTGGTTGGGTCAGGTCCGGCGAGTTCGAGTCCCGCGACCACGGCCTGCGCGATCGCGCAACCGAACGTCGTCACTGTGTCGATCTGTGAGTCCGGGTAGTACTTTCGTACCGCTTCTAGGCAATCGGCTGCGCTCGGGTCCGTGGGTGGCTTGGTGATGGCGAGGCTGAAGAGAAGTTCGTGTGCGCTCCGCGGTGTTCCCTGCAGGAAGGTCTCACCGGGAAGCGAGGTCGTACCGAGGATCGCCTTTCTCGGGAGCTGGTCCTTGCCGGCGAGGTAATTTACGATCTTGGTGGTCTCAGCGGGAGCGGAGGTGAACACAACATAATCCGGCTTCGCCTCAGCGACTTGGAGTGCGACGGGGGTCACGTCGGCCCCGAACGGCACGATTGCCGTGCCGAGAAATGAGCCACCGCCATTTTGGACCGCAGCCTCGACCTTCGCCAGTATCGGGTCATTCTGGTCGGACACCGTGCGGACAAGGAAAACGCTTCCTGGTCCGGTCTTCTCGTACGCTGCGGACACCAGAGCATGTGCCTGATCAGGGAAAGTGGGAACCATCGCGAAGGCCTGTGGGACTACTGCGTTGACGAAGGCCGGGCTCGACTTCGCAGGGAAGAGAAGGGGAACGCCTGCCTTGTCCAGGACCGGGACGATTGCATCGATCGAGCCCGATCCAGAGCCGCCGACAATCGCTATGTTTCGGTCTGTGACCAGCTTCCGCACATTCTGAACCGCGCGGGCCACATCGAGGCCGTCATCGAGCAGTGTCAGTTCGATCTTCTTCCCGTCCACGCCGCCGGCATCATTGACTGCCCGAAAGATCGCCTGCTGCCCTTCGCTCAGGGCCTTGCCATAGCCCCCGGCCGGTCCACTGATTCCACTCGTCTCACCGAGTTTGATGACATCGCCATGTGATTCGGCGTTGCTTGCTGCCCCGCAGCCGGCGAGTGTCAGTGCTACCGCAGCGGTGGTAAGCCCGCACGCAAGTCTGCTGATGTGAGAGGACGTGAGCATGACATAACCTTCCGTGTTCGCATTCCCGACGGAATGGCAAAGCTGTCGTTGTCGAAGGGCCCCCGCGCCATATGCAGACCGGGGGGTGGATAGCTCGAGGGGTCTACGATCCCCGATTGGGGTGATCATCGCCCTGGATGAAGGTACGTCAGTTGCCGAAAAGGGAATCGGGCAATTCATTCTGCGAGATCAGGCTGTTCTTGCATGATCCGCGCGAATATGGGCTGAAAATTGAACCATCCAGCGCTCTGATCGTAGAGTGCGGCTACCTCTCGAGCAGTCTCCGCGGGAATGGAGTCCGGTTGCCCGGCGGCTAGGGCGAGAAGCTGTGCCTGGCACGAGCGTTCGAGAGCGATGAACCACCACGCGGCCTCGTCGACCGTTGCTCCGACCGTCAGGATGCCATGATTCTTGAGGATCGCGGCGCGATTCGCACCCAAATTCGCCGCGAGGGAGCGACCTTCGCCGCCGTCCAGCACGACGCCGTTGTACTGCTCAAAGACGGAGTGCCTCTCGTAGAAGGCGCATGCATCCTGGGTGATCGGATCCAACTTTCGACCGAACGCGGACCACGTCTTTCCATGCAGAGAGTGGCTGTGCGCGACGCCTACGACATCAGGTCTGGCGTCGTGCACACTGGAATGTATCGTGATTGCTGCTGGATTGACGGGACCTGTGCCCTCGACCAAGTTTCCGTCCGCGTCGATTAGACATAGATCAGATGCGCGGATCTGGCTGAAGGACACTCCCCAAGGGTTGACCCAAAGGTGGTCGAGGTATTCGGGGTCGCGGGCGGTGATATGCCCGGTAACTCCGTCGTCGAGGCCGAACCTACTGAAAATCCTGAAGGCTGCGGCCAGGCGAATCTTCCTATGATTTCTCTCCTCATCGGGTGAAAGGAATGTGGGCGGAGTTGGCAGGTCAAGAGTATGCATTATCGGCTACTCCAGGGGAAGGTAATCGGCGTCGTAGATGGCCTTGATGAAGGCTAATATCGGGAAATGAGCGATGAATCGATTAGCGCCGAGGGGGGAAGTGGGTGTTGGTAGAGAGCACTCGCATTCCGGAAACAGAGCTTCTCGATCGTGTCGCGGGGTAGTGATTTCATGTCTCGACTGAAGAGTTCTTGCGAATCAGGCCACGAGGAGTCGGCATGCGGGTAGTCGGTCTCGACCATGACTTTCTCGGCGCCGATGATGTCGAGCATCCGGAATGCCGCTGGATCTTCTATCGACGTAAACCAAAAGTTTCGTCGTAGGATGTCGACTGGGTCCGGGTCTGACGTGCTCCATGTCTCCGAGCTGGCAGCCTGCCTGTACGAGCGCGTGAGTCGCTCGATGATCATCGGCACCCATGAGACGCCGGATTCGGACAGTACGATCTTCAGCTTCGGAAAACGCAGTGGGATCCGGGAGAAGATCCAATCAACCACTGCCTGTATGGAGTTCAACGGGAAGAGTGCGACTGTGACATCTGCAGGGGATGCCGCACTCGGTTGGCAGATCGATCCCGAGGACCCCACGTGCAAGTTGACTACGGTCTCGGTCTCTTCGCATGCGCGAAAGAAGGGGTCCCAGTACTCGGAGTAGAGAGAGGGGAGCCCCAATCCCTCGGGGTTCTCCGAGAATGTTACCGACTGGAATCCGCGTTCCTTGTTGTTCCTGATCTCCAGTGCGGCGACCTCAGGGTCAAGGAGCCACGGCAATTGGCATGAGATGAATCTATCGGGATACGCGCCGCACCATTCCTCGAGCATCCAGTCGTTGTAGGCCCGAACGGAGGCGAGACCGACGTCGCGATCACGCATTCCGCTCAATCGCTTGCCGGCAAATCCCCAGACGAAGGATGGAAAGTTGAGAGACGCGTATACCCCGTTGAGGTCCATATCTTTGACTCGCGAATGAACGTCCCAAACACCGGTCCGGAAGTCTTCGTACTTTTGAGGCGCTAGGCTCCATTCTTCGATGGGCCTTCCGACTGCTCCGCACATTGTGAGGCGCATGGGGATTCGGTCGTCATCAATGTGCCAATACGGGATGCCATCCTGGTCGGGGACAACTGCTGGTACAAGGTCGCGATACCGCGAACTTGTACGACTGGTGAAGATATCTGCGGGCTCGAGAACATGATCGTCCACTGAGATGAGAGGGCACCATAATTTCCGAGGGTCGGGGTCTGGTAGAAATGTCGGCTCTGACCGAACGAGCCCTCTTCCCTGACTTTCGACATCCGGGTTGTGGATATCAAGCGCCATTACTGACTCCATTCGGTCGACATATCGCTCGGAGATGCTTTGGACCAGTTTTCTCATTCGCTTGGGCAGTGCGGAGTGTGAACCCCGTCACGTTGCCCTAACGATTGGAAGGTATACGACCGTTGTCATGCTGTCAACGGATTCTGTTGTTCACGAGGGCATTCGGGTCGGCGGCAAACTTCGAGGCGCAGGGCGCACAGGGCGCGTGTGCGACCTGACTACCTGAATTTTCTGCAGCGCGGCCGGTGACGGGCCGCCCGGCATCGTGGTGACCCGGGTGGGGCGCGGGATGAGTGGCTGCGGGTCTTCTTCTGTCTCGGGGTGTCCGACGGGAACGCTGGGCCCGGGGCGACGCGCCCGGGCGCCGCCAAGGTCGGCCGGAACCATCCGGCGCGGGGGGTCATGTCGGCCTGGGGAGGTCTCATTCCGAACTGAAACCAGTCCGATTGCGTGGTGGTGCATCCAGCAATGCGACGGCATGTGATGCGTTCAAAATGTACACAGTCGTCGTAGGTACTTGTTCGTGATGGTGCACCGTTGACGTGGGGCCTCAGGATCGGCGTTGGGGCATCCGGCCGTCTTGTCACTGAAATCTGCGCGATCAGGCAGTGGAAACCGATGGTGTCACCAATCGTGTCCTGGAGCCAAGGCGCGGCGTCCCATGCATGGCAGGGCGTCGCGTGGAGATGTTGGTTTGTTGAACGGGTGAGAGGCGGCCGCTGCAACGGGAGGGGGCGTTTGCGCGAGTCGCGATACAAAGCTATTGACCTTCCGATCGGAAGGGTATAGATTTCGCACATCTGAGCTCGGTTCGGTGATCGGAACCTATGACCGAGATGGTTGCGCCGTACGGTGCATGGTTTGAACGCGTCAGCGAGGAGTGGTGACCCCTATGGACTGCAGTTCCGTCGGCACCAAGCAACTATCGAATGTGATCATCCGGTTTGCCGGAGACTCCGGCGACGGCATCCAGCTGACCGGTGACAGATTCACGGGGGAGACGGCCTTCTTCGGAAACGATCTGGCTACCCTGCGGGACTTCCCTGCCGAGATTCGGGCACCGTCGGGAACGCTCGCAGGCGTGTCGTCATTCCAGTTGCATTTCGCGGACCACGGCATCCATACGGCCGGGGATGCGCCGGATGTCCTGGTGGCGATGAATCCCGCGGCGCTGAAAGCGAATATCGGAGACCTCGAGGCCGGGGCTGAGATCATCGTCGACAGCGACCAGTTCAAGCGACGCACTCTGAAAAAGGTCGGATACGGCACCAACCCGCTCGATGACGGCTCGTTGGAGAGCTATCGCGTGCATGCCATTCCGCTTTCCTCGATCACGGTGGAGGCGCTACGCGGGTTCCCGATCAGCAACAAGGATGCCGAACGAGCAAAGAACATGTTCGCGCTCGGCCTGCTCTGTTGGATGTACGACCGTCCTACCGACTCGACCGTCGAGTACTTGCGTCGCAGGTTCGGCAAGCGCGCGGAGATCGCCGACGCCAATGTCGCCGCGTTCCAGGCGGGATACGCGTTCGGTGACACGACTGAGACCTTCGCGACTCGGTACGAGGTGCGTCCGGCCCATATGCCGGATGGTCTCTACCGCAACGTGTCTGGAAACCTTGCCCTCTGTTATGGGCTTCTCGCGGGAACTCAGAAGGCGGGTATCCCGTTGTTCCTCGGAGCCTATCCCATCACGCCGGCGTCCGACCTGCTGCATGAACTTGCTCGCCACCAGACGCACGGGGTGCGCACATTTCAGGCCGAGGACGAGATCGCGGGGATCGCGGCAGCGATCGGCGCCTCGTTCGGTGGACATCTGGGGGTGACCTCCACGAGCGGTCCCGGCATGTCCCTCAAGGCCGAGGCTCTCGGCCTGGCGATAGCGCTGGAGTTGCCGCTGGTGGTGTGCAATGTTCAGAGGGCGGGCCCGTCGACTGGGATGCCGACGAAGACCGAGCAGGCGGACCTGCTGCAGGCGATGTTCGGCCGCAACGGCGAATCGCCCGTCCCGATTCTGGCTCCTCGCTCGCCGTCGGACTGCTTCGAGATCGCATTTGAGGCCGTCCGAATCGCGACGAAGTACCGAACGCCGGTCGTGATCCTCTCCGATGCGCATCTGGCGAACGGCTCGGAGCCGTGGCGGTTGCCCGACCTGAACCATCTCCCCGACATCCAAGTTGGATTTGCTACGGAGCCGAACCGCGGCGGCGAGTTCTGGCCGTATCTGAGGGACCCGGAGACGTTGGCGAGGCCGTGGACGGTGCCGGGCACGCCCGGCCTCGAGCACCGCATCGGCGGGCTGGAAAAGCTCGACGGCAAGGGAACCATCTCCTCGGACCCGGACAATCACGAGGCGATGGTGCGGGTCCGCGCGGCCAAGATCGCGGGCATCGCGGCGGATACGCCAGCTCTCGAGGTTGATGACCCGGATGATCGGGCGGAGGTCCTCGTGCTCGGCTGGGGATCGACCTACGGTGCGATTTCCTCGGCCGTGCGTGATGTTCGCGAACGCGGCGGACACGTCGCGCAGGCCCATCTGCGCCACCTGAATCCTTTTCCGGCCAATGCCGGCGACGTCCTGGTCCGGTACCGCACGGTGCTCGTCCCGGAACTCAATTCCGGTCAGCTCCGCATGCTGATCAAAGCCGCTTTTGACGTCCACGCCGTCGGATACAACCGCGTCCGCGGCCTGCCGTTCAGCTCGGCGGAACTCGCCGCGCAGATCGAGGAGCTGATCTGACATGCTCGAAAACCCTGTCATGTTCGACAACCCTGTCCAGTCGCCGACTCCGATGTCGGGCCTGGGTTTGGTTCCCGCCACCACCAGAACAATGACGTCCGAGGACTTCAAGACTGATCAGGAGGCGCGGTGGTGTCCCGGGTGCGGGGACTACGCGATTCTGGCGGCCGTTCAGGGATTACTGCCCGAGCTCGGGCTGGCCCGCGAGAACATGGTCTTCATCTCGGGAATCGGTTGCTCGTCGAGGTTTCCCTACTACCTCAACACCTACGGCATGCACTCCATTCACGGTCGCGCCCCGGCCATCGCGACGGGTCTGGCGGTGTCGCGCCCGGATCTGTCCGTGTGGGTGGTCACCGGTGACGGCGATGCCCTGTCCATCGGTGGAAACCACCTGATCCATACCCTGCGGCGGAACGTGAATCTGAAGATCTTGTTGTTCAACAACCAGATCTACGGCCTGACCAAAGGTCAGTACTCGCCGACCAGCGAGGCGGGCAAGGTCACCAAGTCGACGCCGGTCGGGTCGGTGGACCGGCCGCTCAACCCGATTTCGCTGGCGTTGGGAGCGGAGGCGACCTTCGTCGCGAGGACGATTGACTCCGACCGGGAACACCTGACCGGTGTTCTGCGGGCGGCTGTGCAGCACCGGGGAACGGCGCTGGTCGAGATCTTGCAGAACTGCAACATCTTCAACGACGGCGCCTTCGACCCGCTGAAGAATCCCGACAGCAGGGGTGAGACCACCGTCCGGCTGCAGCACGGCGAACCGATGGTCTTCGGGACGACGACCAGAAAAGGCGTGCGAGTCAGCCCGCGCGGCGGTCTCGAGATCGTGGCGCTCGAGGACGTGGATTCCGATTCTCTGTTGGTTCACGATGTGCACCAACAGGATTCGTCGCTGGCCTTCATGCTCTCGCGTCTCGGCGAACGGCCCGGCGGTGTCACGCCGCTCGGGGTGTTCCGTGATGTGGCCCGTCCCGCCTACGACGATCTGGTCAACGAACAGATTGTCGACGCAGGGGCCCACGGCCGCGCACCCGATCTGTCCACGGTGATCGCGGGAAACGACACGTGGTTGGTGGGTCCGCAGCACGACTAGGTCGCGGCCTGAAGGTCATTGTGATCGACCGTCGGGTGAATCAGATATCTGCAAGCACTAGCTAGGGAGCAAGAATTGATCATCGATCAGGTAGGCGTCGTCGGTGGCGGCCTCATGGGAACCGGCATCGCGCGCGTCTGCGCGCTCGCCGGGGCCGACGTTGTGATCTGCGAGGCAGATTCCGACAAGGCAGCGGCGGCACGGGCACGGACCGAGAGCTCGCTCCGCCGTGCGGTGGCGGGCGGCAAGATCACCGATGCCGACTGCACCGGGGCGCTGTCCCGGCTCCGCTTCACGGGCACGCTCGAGGACCTCGGGGACCGCGAGCTGGTCATCGAGGCCATCGTCGAGGACGAGACCGTGAAGCGCGAATTGTTTGCCGCGCTCGACAAGGTGGTGACCAGCCCCACCGCCGTCCTCGCCTCCAATACCTCCTCCATCTCGATCACCAAGTTGGCGGCGGCGACCACGCGCCCCGAACGTGTCGTCGGGTTGCACTTCTTCAATCCGGTGCCCGCGCTGCGCCTCGTCGAGCTCATCCCCACGCTGCACACGGAGGCGGCGACGATCGACCGTGTCGAGCGGTTCGCCACCGATGACCTGCAGAAGCTCGTGATCCGCTCCCAGGACCGGGCAGGGTTCGTGGTCAATGCGCTGCTCACGCCGTATCTGCTCTCCGCCGTCCGGATGCTCGAGGCAGGCTTCGCCTCTGCCGCCGATATCGACCAGGGCATGGTGGAGGGTTGCGCCCACCCGATCGGGCCGCTGTCGCTCGCCGACTTCGTCGGCCTCGACATCCTGCTCGCGGCGTCGACCTCGATGTATGAGGAGTTCCGGGACCCGCAGTTCGCGCCGCCGCCGCTGCTACTGCGCATGGTCGAGTCCGGGCTCCTCGGCGAAAAGACCGGACGCGGCTTCTTCACCTACGCGCAATGACCGGACCCGAAGGAACGCCCATGCCCGAGAACACCCCACCCCTGAGTGTGGCACCGAACATGCGGTGGTCGCTCCCCGATTCGACCGACGCCGGTACCGCGGTCACGGTGTCCCCCAACCTGATGTGGTCACTGCGCCGAGCAGCCGGCCTCCAGCATGGGTCGGTCGCAGTCGTCGACGGCCCGACCAGGCTCGGCTACTCCGAGCTGTTGTCCTGGTGCGATCGCCTGGCCTCGGGATTGGCTCGACGCGGTGCGGTGAGAGGGGACAGGATCGCGATCCTCGGGGCCAACAGCGCGGCGTATCTGGCCGCCTATTTCGGGGTGCCGGCAGCAGGCTACGTCCTGGTCCCGCTCAATGCGCGGCTCGCGGATGCGGAACTGCTGAAGGTGGTGCAGGACTGCGAGCCGGCGATCCTGGTCGCGGACCCGGCGCATCAGGCCCGCGCGGAAGCGCTTGCCAGGTCTGCCGGAACCGGTGCGATCGGTTTCGAGGAACTGCTCGCGCACCCGGCCGACGAGGGCGTCGCGGACCGCGATCCGGACCCGAGCTCGACCGATCTGGCAGCGATCTTCTATACCGGCGGCACGACCGGACGCGCCAAGGGTGCCATGCTCACCCACGGTAACCTCGCCGCGAACGCGCTGCACATGATCGCCGGGCTCGGTTACGCGGTCGACGACGTCTATCTGCACTGCTCGCCGATGTTCCACCTCGGCGACGGGATGTCGACCTACCCGATGACCTGGGCCGGGGGACGACATGTGGTGATTCCCCGTTTCGATCCGGAGTCCGTGGTGGGCGCCATCGAGACCGAACGGGTCACCTGCACCTTCCTGGTACCGACCATGCTCACCCTGTTGCTCGAGTATCTCGACCGAATGGACAGAGATCCCGACCTCTCATCGCTGCGGCTCGTGGTGCATGGGGGCGCGCCCATTGCGCCCGCCCTGCTCGACAAAGCCATTGCGCGGCTGGGCTGCTCCTTCACCCAGTCGTATGGCATGACCGAGGCGGGGCCGATTCTGAGCTTCCTGCCGAATGAAGACCGTCTGCTCGGCAGCGAGGTCCTGCGCTCCGCCGGCCGCCCCGTCGTGGGCGTCGAGGTGCGGGTCGTGCGGCCGGACGGCACCGACTGCGCGGCCGGTGAGATCGGCGAGATCGTGGGCCGCGGACCGAACTTCGCGATCGGTTACTGGCGGCAGCCCGAGGTCACCCACCAACGGTTCCGCGACGGCTGGTATTGGTCGGGGGACCTGGCGTACCGCGACGAGAGCTTCTACCTCTACATCGTCGGCCGGGCCGGGGACGCCATCATCAGCGGCGGCGAGAACGTCTACGCCGCAGAGGTGGAGGCGGTGCTCGCTCAGCACGGCGACGTCGTCGAGGCCGCGGTGATCGCCGTTCCGTCACCGCAATGGGGTGAACAGGTACACGCCGCGGTGGTTCTGCGCCGAGGAGTGGCCACGACGGAGGCCGACCTGGACCGGCACTGCCGCGAGCTGATCGCCGGCTACAAGATCCCCCGCTCGTATGAATTCCACACCCAGCTGCCTCGCACCGGGCCCGGCAAGATCGACAAATTGGCTTTGCGTCGCCCGCACTGGGCCACGCACGAAAGGGATGTGTCATGACCAGTTCGAACAAGGGGCAGGAACGGGTCGCGCTCGTCACGGGTGCTTCCCGCGGAATCGGAGCCGCCTCGGCGCTGCGCCTTGCTGCACAGGGATACAGCGTCGCGGTGAACTTCGCCAGGTCGAAGCCCGACGCCGAGGCGATCGTGAAGCAGATCGTTGCGAACGGGGGCCGGGCCGCCGCAATTCAGGCGGATGTCTCGGAGGAGGGTGCGGGGGAGGACCTCGTCCGCGAAACCGATCGTCGGCTGGGGCCGCCGCTGGTGGTGGTCAACAACGCCGGGGTGCAGCGTTCCCGGGCGATGATCAAACAGACCCCGGACGAGTTCGATCAGATGCTCGACACCAACGTCCGTGGCGCCTGGTCGGTCACCCGGGCGGCCCTGCCGCACATGTACGACGCCCATTGGGGGCGTGTGGTCTTCATCAGCTCGGTACTGGGGGCCACCGGCGGCCCCGGTGACAGCGGATACGGCGCCTCGAAGGCCGCGCTGCTGGCCATGTCGAAGAGCTTGGCGTTCGAGGTGTCGCGGCGCAACATCACCTCCAACGCGGTGCTGCCGGGAACGATCCTCACGGATATCGTCAAAGACGTCGATCCGGACGTACTCGACGCCAACATCGCCGCGATTGCGGCGCGCCGTGGCGGAGAACCCGAGGAGGTTGCTGCCGTGGTCGGATTCCTCTGCTCGGAGGACGCCTCCTATGTGAGCGGTGCAGAGGTCGCGGTGCACGGCGGCGGCTGGGTCACCCTGCCCCCATCAAAATGAGCTGTGTGACAGTGGTATTCGAACAGCGGAGGTAAGCGCAATGCAATATGGACTCGGACTGTATACCGGGCAGGTGCCGCCGGGTGAGGAACTCAGCGTCCATGATGAGTACGCCCGGATCATCGAGCAGGCGAGGTTGGCCGAGGAGGTCGGCCTGGACTCGGTGTGGTTGAGCGAGCATCACGGGGCCGCCGACGGCTACCTGCCGTCGCTGTTGCCGATCGCGTCGGCGATCCTTGCCTCCACGACCCGGCTGGTGGTGGGGACCGCGGTCCTGCTTGCCCCCTTCCACAATCCGCTTCGGTTGGCCGAGGACGTCGCGGTCCTCGACCAGCTGTCGGGGGGCCGCTTCATTCTCGGCATGGGAACGGGATGGCGGCGCAGCGAGTTCCGGGCCTTCGGCGCCGATATGTCCACCCGCGGGAAGGCGCTGGAGGAGACCGCCCAGATTCTCCGGCTCGCCTGGCAGGGGGAGCGATTCGGATTCGACCGTCGGGTGCACCGGGTCGACAGCGCTGTCGTCAGGCCGGAGCCGTTCACGCCTGGTGGTCCGCCGATCTGGCTCGGCGGCACCGGACCCCGGGCGCTGGCGCGCGCCGGGCGCCTCGGCGACGGCTATTTCGGAGTCTGCGCACCGTACGATTCCGCCATGTCGTCCTTCTCCACGGTGCTGGATTCGGCGCCGGAGGAGAAGCGCACGTCCTTCTCGTTCGGTCAGCTCCGGTCGGGCTTCATCGCCGACGATCCGGAACTCGGCTGGAAGCTCGCCGGGAAGGGGATGACCTACACCCAGGACGTGCATGCCCGGTGGGCGGCCGAGGAAGCCGGCAATCCGGTCGAGCCCGACGCGAACCTCTCGTCCGAGGATGCCGTGCGCCGGTACAACCTCATCGGCACCCCGGAGGAGGTGACCGCGGCCCTGCGGCCCTACGAACAGCGATTCGCGGGCCGAACCGACTCGCACCTCTGCTTCCGCCTCTATCACCCCTACATGCCGCACGATGCGGTGCTCGAGGCCATCCAGACGTTCGGTAGGGTAATAGTGCCCGCTCTGCGTACCCAGGCGGGTCAGGGTCCGCGGCTGGATTGATCGCGGGGCCACGCCGACACACCGGAGGGAAGCCCATGCCACCCAAGCGCTCCGCCGAGCGGCATGCCGAGGTGCTCGACGCCGCGATCGAGCTGATCCGCCAGAAGGGCATCGACGGCACCAGCCTGCAGGACATTGCCGATGCGGTCGGGATCAAAAAGGGCAGCTTGAATACCTACTTCTCCTCCAAGGAGGAGCTGGTCGAGCTGATCCAGGCGCGGTTCACCGACGTGGCGGAGCAGGAGCTCGCCAAGATCGCGGAGCGCAGCGAACTCACGCCGGACCAGCGGCTTCGCGAGCTGCTCTACTTCCATGCCGAGCACTGCACCCTGCGGGTGTCGTCCCCGGTGCTGGTCGGCTTCATGCAGCTGTGGACCTCGCCGTCCTCGCCGGACGGTCGTCATCAGCCCGCGGTGGTGCGTGAGTATCAGCGAACCTTCGAAGATGTTGTGGCCCAGTGCTCACGCAAGCGCATCTTCCGTAAGGTCGATCCGGAGCTGGTGGTGAACGGGCTCATGGGCAGCATGAGCTGGTGCGCATTCTGGTACCACGAGGACCAGCACGGGCCGCTGCGGCCGCTGGTCGACAAGATCATCGACATGGCCTTCGACGGACTACGCACTCGACCGCGGGCTTCCGGCGGAGCGAAGGAGCGGGCGGCGAACTGACGCCCGCTCCTTCCCGCACTGCCTGTCAGCGCTTGGACAGCCGGGCCCCGGCGTCGAGGCGGATGACCTCTCCGTTGAGCATTTCGTTGGCGACGATCGCGCACGCGAGCTCGGCGAATTCTGCCGGCTTGCCCAGGCGCGGCGGGTAGGCGACCGACGAGGTCAGTTGATCCTGCAACGCCGCGGGCAGGTCCGTGGTCAGCGTGGTCTCGAACGCTCCGGGTGCTATTGTGGCGCACCGGATTCCATACTGTGCGAGTTCCCTCGCCGCCGGCAGTGTCATGCCGATGACACCTGATTTGGACGCGGCGTAGGCCAGCTGACCCTGTTGCCCTTCATAGGCGGCGATGCTCGCGGTGGTGACGATCACGCCACTCTCACCGCCATCGGGACGTTCGTTCATGCTCATTCGCCATGCCGCTGCGCGCAGGATGTGGAACGTGCCGAGTAGGTTCACCTCGATCACAGCTGCGAACCGAGCGGGATCGACCGGTCCGTCCTTGCCGATCAGGCGGAATCCGCCGGCGATACCGGCGCAGTGCACGACGATGTCCACCCGACCGAAGGTCGATACCGCTGTGTCGAACGCGGAGTCGACCTCGGCGGCCGAGCTGACGTTCGCGGCGAGTGGTAGCCACGTCGAGCTCGGCGCGCCCGGTGGCGCCGTCAGATCGAGCGCCGCAACCCGAGCGCCACGCTGCGAGAGCATCTGCGCGGTGGCGTGGCCCAACCCTGCACCGGCACCGGTGACCACGGCTACTGCTCCGGAAATCTGCATTGCTACCTCCTGTGTGAATGGACCCGCATCCGCGGGGTGTGGTGCGAGACACGACTGGATGTCGATGTGATCCGGGTCTTGATTTCCGCCCCGAAGGCGCGTTACCCTTCCAATCGACAGGATAACAGCTCAGCCCGTTGGTTGAAGGTCGCTCTACCTGAAAGAGCGTGAACCCGTGGCTGATTCAGCACGCCGGATGGCGGCGTGGACGAGTGGAGGACCCGCATGCTGTCGCATGAAGACAATGAACTCCTGACTCGAGTTGAGGGGTCCGCGCCGATGGGCGCGTACCTCCGCGAGTACTGGACGCCCGCGGTCCGCTCGGAGCGGCTGGTCGCCGACGGCGCTCCCGTGAAGGTCCGGCTGTTCGGGGAGAACTTCGTGGCCTTCCGCGCCACGGATGGAACCGTGGGGTTCCTGGACGAGGCGTGTCCGCACCGCGGGGCCTCGCTGGCACTGGCCCGCAACGAGGACTGCGCCCTGCGGTGCATTTATCACGGCTGGAAGATCGACGTCTCGGGCGCGGTCGTGGAGGTGCCGTCCGAGCCCGCGGAGCGACTGGCGGACATGGCCGACAAGATTGCGATCGGCAAGTACCCCTCGAGGGAGGTCGGCGGGGTGCTCTGGGTGTATCTCGGATCGCACGACGATCCGCCGCCCTTCCCTCGGTTCCCGTTCGCCGACCTGCCGGCCGACCACGTCCGAGCCCTGGCCGCGGAGACGAATTGCAACTGGCTGCAGGCGGTCGAGGGCACGCTGGACTCCTCGCACGTGTCGATCCTTCACCAGTCATGGTTGGGTCAGAGCAGCGGCAGCCTGGGGGAGACGGCGGAAGACTCGGCGCCGCGCTACGAATCCGATGAGACCGGCTACGGCATCCGCTTCGCCGCCATCCGGCACGCGGGCGCGGACCGGATGCACGTGCGGGTGACCGAATTCGTCATGCCGTGGACGGCCTACATCCCAACCGGAGACGAGGACCGGATCGCGATCATCGGGACACCCATCGATGACGAGCACTCTCGCCAGTGGTTCATCCGATGGAACGATGACCATCCGCTCACCGAGGACACCGATACCCACTTCTGGTACCACGACCTGACGGTGGCGCCCGACGACTTCGCCGCCCTGACGCGAGGCAAGGACAACTGGGGTCAAGACCGGGCACTCATGTCCGAGGGACACTTCTCCGGCTTCAAAAATCTCATCCTCGAGGATGTCGCGATTCAGGAGAGCCAGGGCCCGATCGTCGACCGATCCCGGGAGAAGCTGGGCACCAGTGACATCGCGGTCGTGAAAACCCGTCGGCTGCTCCTGAATTCCGTTCGCTCCCACCAACAGCGCGGGGACGTCTTCGGGCAGGAGGATCCGCTCGCCCGGCCCGACTCGGCCGGGGTCGCGATGACCCTCGAGCCGACTGACGACTGGCGCGCCGTCGCAACATCCGAGGCCCGATATGTCTGACCCGACAGGCACCAAGTTCGCCGATTGGCAAGCGATCCGCGAACTGACCGCGACCTACAACCGGTGCTTCGACAGGTCCGACGCTGCCGGTTGGGCCGGAACCTTCCTGGAGTCGGGCAGGTTGGAGGTCATCGACCAGGACGTCACCTACACCGGGCGTGATCAGTTGTCGGAGTTCTGTCGGTCCAGAGGTTGGGGCATCCTGCACATGACCCTCGATCCCGAGGTGACCGTCGACGGCGATCACGCCGCGCAGCGCTGCAACCTGCTGATGTTCCGCAGGTACGAGGGCCACGAACGGCCGACACTCCTCGCGACCGGCCGCTATTCGGACACCCTGGTGCGCACCCCCGAGGGATGGCGCTTCGACCTCCGGGCGGTCCAGTTGGACACCCGCCTCGGGGCCCGCGAGGAGGTGTCTCCATGAGCACCGACCCGCACAGCACCATGGGCTGCACGATCGACGACTCGGTCGAAACAGCGGCCGACGTCGTGGTGTTCGGTTCCGGCGCAGCAGGGCTGGCAGCCGCGGTGACGGCCGCCGCGGCCGGCTGCACGGTACAACTGTTCGAGAAGGCCGCGGCGGTCGGCGGCACCACCGCGAAATCCGGCGGCGTCTACTGGGTTCCCGACAACCACCTGATGCGTGAGCGCGGCATCGATGACCCGCAGGCCCGGGCCGTGGCCTACATGGCGCGAGTGAGCGCCCCCGACCGATACTCCAGCGAGGAGCCTTTGCTGGGACTGACCGCATGGGAGCACGACCTCCTCACGGGCTACTACGGGCTCGCTTCCGAGGCCGTGCAATTCCTGGACGACATCGGTGCACTCCGCTCGACAATCGAGATGGCTCTACGCTTCCCCGACTATCACATGAACCTGCCCGAGCAAGGGGGCGTGTACGGCCGTGCGCTGTGTCCCGCGGATGAGCAGAACCGCCCGGGCAACGGTGGCGATCTCATTGCGCAACTGACGGCCGCCGCGACACGCTCGGGGGTCGCGATCACGACCCGCCACGCGTTCACGGATCTGGTGGTCGAGGACGGACGGGTCGCCGGTGCGGTGGTCCGCGACCTCGAGAACGGGCCGCAATTCCGTGTCCGGGCGCGGCTCGGTGTGGTGCTCGCCGTCGGCGGATTCACCCACCACCCAGAGCACAGATCGAGGCACCTGCCCGCGCGAGTGTGGGGCGGCTGCGCCGCCGGGGGCAACACCGGCGATGCTCTGCACCCCCTGGCGGCCCTCGACATTCCCCTCCACAACATGGACTGCGCCTGGTGGGACCAGGTCGCCATCGAACACACCCTCGCCGGCACAACAGAAACCCGCGCGGGGATGTGGGTGGCCCCGGGCGATTCGTCGCTGATCGTGGATCTCGCCGGGCGCCGCATCGTCAACGAGAAGCTCTTCTACAGCGACCGGGCCAAGGTCCACATCGGCCCGGGCTCGCCCGAGTTGTTGGTGCTGCTCTTCGACGAGCGGACACAGCAGTTGTTTTCGATGGAGCAGTTCGCCTACCCACTGGCGCTGCCCGGCGAATCGACCACCCACCTTGTGTCGGGCGAGAGCTGGGAGCAGCTGTCGGCGAACCTCGACGTGCGGCTGCGGTCGCTGCGTGCAGCCACCGGCGGTGCACGGCTGAGCGGCGATTTCGGGTCGAACCTGGCTGCCACCATCGCCCGGTTCAACATGTCGGCGAGCGCCGGGGTCGACGCCGAGCACGGCCGCGGCACCGAGCCGATCGAGGTGTTCTTCACCGGTGAGCCGCGTGCGGGAGGCGGCCCGAACCCGGTGATGGCGCCGCTCAGCGCCGACGGGCCGTTCCACGCCGTCCTGGTCGGGCTCGGGACCCTCGACACCAAAGGCGGCCCGCGCACCACAGTCGACGGCCGGGTGCTCGGGGTGGGCGGCGTCCCGGTCGACGGACTCTACGCCGCGGGAAATTGCGCCGCATCGCCATCGAATGACGGCTATTGGGCGGCCGGCGCGACCATCGGCCCCGCCCTGGCGTTCGGCTACGGCGCCGGCCGGCACCTCGCCGCCCGGCGCGCTACCGACAACAACGTGCCAGCTCAGGGAGTTACCTCGTGACCTTCATCATCGGTGCCCCGTGCGTGGACGTCATGGACCGGTCCTGCCTGCAGGAATGTCCGGTCGACTGCATCTACGAGGGCGAACGCAAGCTGTACATCAACCCCGCCGAATGCATCGACTGCGGTGCCTGCGAACCGGCCTGCCCGGTGGAGGCGATCGCCTCCGAACGGGACGAGGACGAGGACTTCGAACCCTTCATCGCCGACGCGGTCGAGTTCTTCCAGACCGTCCTACCCGGCCGCGAACAACCCATCGGCTCACCGGGCGGCGCCCGGAACATCGGACCCGTCGCCGCGGACAGCAGTTACGTGCGCGCGATGCCCACCACCGGATCCACCCCGTAACTGCGACACGAATCCGCAGCCATCCAACAAGCAAGGAGAGACAAGATGACCAGAGTGACAGTTGTCAGCGCGCACGGCATGGACTGGGTGTGGCGCACCGGCGGAACAATTCTCAAGTATGTCAAGGCCGGCGCGGACGTGACCGTCGTCTGCCTGTCGATGGGGGAGCGCGGCGAGTCCTCCTCGGCCTGGGCCGAGCCCGGCCAGACGGCCGATCGGGTACGAGCGATTCGTCTGGGGGAGGCGGAGAAGGCGGCCGCGGTCGCCGGCGTCGAGCTGCGAACCTACGACTGGGGCGACTACCCGATGGTCATCGACGACGAACGCCGCCTCGAGATGGTCCGGCTGCTCCGCGAACTCCGGCCCGATGTGGTGCTCACGCACGGTCGCAGGGACCCCAACAACCCGGACCATGTCGCGACGGCGAAGGTGGTGGAGGACGCGGCGATCTGGGCCCGCGCACACGGACGCCTGCCGGAGCTCCCCCGTTTCGTTGTCGGCCAGATCCACGGCTATGAACCGGAATTCCCCGAGTTCTGCGATTTCAAGCCGGACACCTACATCGACATCAGCGACGTCGCTGACCAGAAGCTGGAGATGATGCGCTGCTCGCAGGTGCAGGAGTTCATGATCGACGTCTACGAGCAGCGGGCCCGCTACCGGGCGATCATGGCCGGGCTGCTGCTGGGCCGGCAGGTCACTCACGCGGAGGCATTCGAAAGCTTCCTGCCCGCGGCCGGGGACCTGTTCCGATGACCAACCATCTGATCAGCCCGTCCATTCTCGACCACGTGGACCGGCGCGCGGGCCCGCTCTCGGCGGAGTTCGCCGAGCTCGGCGTCGCGACCGTCCACGAGTCGCAGGGGCGCAGCGGGCTCATGGATCCGGCGATCAAGCCGCTGGTGGAGGGCTCCCGCGTCGCCGGCCCCGCCGTCACGTGCCTGAACCAGCCCGGTGACAACCTGATGCTGTTGGCCGCCTTGGACCTGTGCCAGGAGGGGGACGTGCTGGTCGTCGCCAACCTGGCGCCGTCGACGGCCGGGATGGTCGGCGAGATCATCGCGAGCATCCTCATTGCTCGCGGGGCGGCCGGGCTCGTCGTGGACGCCGGGATTCGCGATGTCCGCGAGCTGCGCCGACTTCCGCTGCCGGTGTGGGCGAAAACGATCTCTGCCACCGGCACCACCAAGGGCGGACCGGGCTGGGTGAACACCCCGGTCGTCGCCGGCGGCACCACGGTGCGGCCCGGCGATGTGGTCGTCGCCGACGACGACGGCGTCGTGGTCGTTCCTCTCGAATCGGCCGAGGAGGTCCTCGAGCGTGGCCGCGCCAGGGTCGAACGCGAGGCGGTGCTGCTCGAGGACATCGCCGCCGGCCGATGGCCGGGTCTCTCACCCGAGTTACGGGATCAGCTGCGCACACTCGGCGTCCACCGGGTGCCCGGGCCGCAGTAGATCGTTTCTGTTCGTTCGTCCCAACCGAAAGGTTTCCCATGCGTCTGTGTTCCTTCCTGTCCGAAGGAGTGCCCCACGTCGGTGTGGTCCGCGTCGATGATGCGGTCATCGACGTGACCAGGTTGGCGGAACTGCGCAGCGATGACCTGCCGCGCACGATGGCCGGCTGGGTCGAACTCGGCATCGACGGGATCGACATGCTCGGACAGATCTGCGCCCGGGACGGATCGGACCATGTCGCCGGCGATGTCGGCGCGCTCACACTGGTCGCCCCGATGGGCCGCCTTCCCCGAAATGTCATCTGCGTCGGAGTCAACTACCGCGAGCACATCGAGGAGTCGGAGCGTGCCGTCGGCGAGATCGACGTGCCCGACGCCCCGGTGTATTTCACCAAGGACGTGCGCAGCATCTGCGGTCCCTTCGACGATGTTCCGTCGGACGACCGGGTCAGCACGCAGCTGGACTGGGAGGTCGAGTTGGCGGTGATCATCGGGCGTCGCGGGCGCAACATCTCGCCTGCGAATGCTCTCGAGCATGTCTTCGGGTACGCGGTGCTCAATGACGTCAGCGCCCGGGACGTGCAGCTGTCGCGGAATCAGTGGTGGAAGGGCAAGAGCGTCGAAGGGTCGTCACCGTTCGGACCGTTCATCGTCACCCGCGACGAGATCCCCGATCCCCAGGATCTCGAGCTGAGGTGCTGGGTGGACGGCGTCGAGAAGCAGCGGTCCCGGACCAACCTGATGATTCACGACGTCGCCACGCTGATCTCTGACCTGAGTGGAACCCTCACCCTCGAGCCCGGGGACGTCATCAGTACCGGAACGCCCGCCGGGGTCGGGCTGGCCAGGGTTCCCCAGGAGTGGCTGCGCCCCGGATCCGTTCTGGAGAGCGAGATCACGGGTCTGGGTCGACAGCACAACCGCGTCATCGACATTGGAGCATGAACACAAATGGCAACTTTTGTAGGCGTTTTCGGTACTTCCCACAGCCCCGCGCTGATCGCCCCGGTCTCCGACTGGCCGGCGCTCGAGCCGAACATCCCGCGCCCGTCTCTGGATCATCTGGTCGGCAACGTGCGCGACTACTGGGACGAGCACCAGGCGCGCTTCGACAGCGCGACACAGCAACTACGCGCCTCGATCCTGGCCGCCGAGCCGGACGTGCTCGTGATCGTCGGCAGCGATCAGGGCGAGAACTTCGGTCCGCGGTCCGCACCGGTGTTCGAGATGTTCCTCGCCGACCATCTCGACGCCAGCGCCGCCAACCGGCGAGACGAGGGACCCGACCAGTTCCGGGTGTCCATGCCGATCGCCCGCGACCTCGGCCTGGGGATTCTGAAGCACCTGTGTGACAACGGGTTCGATGTTGCACACACATCGGAGACCTCGGACGACTACGGCATCGGCCACGCGGTCACGTGGCCGATGCGGTTCCTCGACCTCGCCGAATCCGGGCTTGCACTGCTGCCCATCGTGACCAACGTGTGGAACCCGCCCAATGTGCCGAGCGTGCGCCGGTGTGTGGCATTCGGCCAGGCGCTGCGCGCGGCGATCAACGCCGACCCGTCGCCGGTGAGGGTCGCGGTGCTGGCCTCGGGCGGCCTGAGCCACCTGGTGCTGGACGAGGAATTGGACTCGCGGGTGCTGGCGGCCATGCAATCGAGTGACCTCGAGGCCTGGCACGAGATCGAGGACGACGAACTACGCCTGGCCCACGACAAACACGGCCTGCCGCTGCGCCTCAACGGGACGGCGGAGATCACCGACTGGATCATCGCCGACGCCTGCGCCGACACCCCCGCGGAGATCATCGACTACGTACCGGCGTATCGCACCGAATCTGGCTACGGCGTCGGCATGTGCTTCGCCCGATGGGTCCTGACGCCCTGATTCACACCCCCCTTCAACGCACCTGGAGAACTCATGTATGCCGCACTTCCCGACGAGTACGTCGAACTACAGCAGACCGTCCGACGATTCGCGCAGACGGTGGTGAAGCCGCGCGCGATCGAGATCGACCGCCAGAACGAGTACCCGGACGACGTCTTCAAGGCCCTGCTCGCGGCGGACCTGCTCGGTCTGGCGACACCGGAAGAATTCGGCGGGTCCGGCGCCGGAACACTGGGCCTGACGATCGCCATCGAGGAGGTCGCGAAGTACTCCAACACCGTCGCGCTGATGCTGCTGCTCACCCGACTGCCCGCCCTGCCCATTCTCATCGGCGGGTCCGAGGAGCAGAAGGACACCTATGTTCGCGACATCGCCAGCGGCGCCCGGCGCGCCTCGTTCGGGCTGTCCGAGCCGCAGGCAGGATCGGACCTGAAGGGTATGCGGACCCGCGCGGTCCGTGACGGCGCGGACTGGGTGATCACCGGTTCCAAGTGCTGGATGTCCGGGCTGGAGCAGGCGGATTTCTACACCGTCTTCGCGCGCACCGGTAAGGACGGCTTCAGCTGCTTCCTCGTCGACCGCACCCTGGCCGGCGTGTCGGTGGCCCGCGTCGACGACAAGCTGGGTGTGCGGGGGGTGAACACCGGGGAGCTGCGCCTCGACGGTGTTCGGGTGCCCGAATCGGCGCTGGTCGGGGAGCCCGACCAGGCGTTCAAACTGGCGATGCTCTCACTGAATTCGATGCGGCCGATCGTCGCGGCCCGCGGCCTCGGGCTGGCGGAGGGCGCGCTGATGTACGCCGTCGACTACATGCGCACACGCGAGGCGTTCGGGGCCCCGTTGACCAGCCAGCAGGGACTCGGCTGGATGGTCGCCGAGCACGCCGCGGAGATCGAGGCGGCCCGCCTGCTGACCTACCGCGCGGCCAGCATGGTCGACGAGGGCTCCTTCGACAAGGCCGCGGTGCCCCTGCTGTCGATGGCGAAGCTGATGGCGACGGAAACCGCGGTCAAGGTCTCCGGCACCGCGGTCCAACTGCTCGGCGCCGCCGGATACATGAAGGACCACCCGGTGGAGATGTATTACCGCGATGCCAAGCAGCTGACCATCGTCGAGGGAACCAGCCAGATCCAGAAGAATCTCCTCGCCCAGGCGGTCTTCGACCGAACCCTGTGGTGGGACTAAAGGTCACACCGGACCAGAAGGGAATCACCATGTCACTGAACGGATATCACGGATCGGAGGAGGACATCCTCCTCTCGATCGAGGACCGGATCGCCTGGATCACGTTCAACCGGCCGGAGACGTTGAACGCCTTCGGCCCCGCCCAGTTCCACCGTCTCGCCGACCTGCTCGACGGCCTCTCGGTCAACCCGGAGGTCGGCGTGGTGGTACTGACCGGCAGCGGCCGCGCCTTCTCGGCCGGCGGGGACGTGCGGGAGTTCACCAAGAAGGGCCTGGTCGACACGGGGGTGTACGCCCTGCGAGCCATGACGTCGATTCGATCCTGCCGCAAGCCCGTCATCGCGATGGTCAACGGGATGGCGGTGGGCGGCGGCAACGAGCTGGTCATCGCCGCCGACCTGGCGATCGCCGCGCGCAGTGCGCGGCTGGGCCAGGCCGGCACGATGATCGGGGCGTGCCCCGTCCTCGGCGGGACGAACGTCCTGCCGCTGCAGATCGGCGAGAAGCGGGCGAAGCAGATCGTCTTCTTCAGCGAGAAGGTGCCGGCCCAGCAGGCGTTCGAGTGGGGGTGGGTCAACGCGGTCGTCGACGATGCCGACCTGAAGTCGACCACGCGCGAATGGGCCGAGCGGCTGCTCGCGCTGCATCCCCAGGCGCTTCAGATCGCCAAGGCCGGCAGCAACGTCTGGTGGAACTACTCCTACGACACCATGGTCAACGGCCTCGACATGATCGCCATGGGCGTGCCGGCCGAATCCGTCGACGAGGGACGCGACGCATTCATGGAGAAGCGTCCGGCCGACTACTCGAAGTGGCGCTGAGACGTGCGCCGTTCCCTGCCACCGCCTTCGACCTCACTCGCGGAATGGACCTGCCATGACTGTTGACACGTCGCAGTTACCGAACTCGCCCGGGCTCGGTGCCCGGATAGATCGACTTCCGGTCGCGACGAGAACCCTCAGGCGCATGATGGTCCTCGTCGGGTTCTTCTACCTGTTCGACGCCGTGGACATCGTCCTGTTCGGGAACACGGTCCCGGCGATGCGCGCGCAGTGGGGGCTGAGCGTCAACGACATCGCGCTCGGTTCCGCGGCGCCATTCGTCGGGATGCTCATCGGCGCCCTCGTCGGCGGTCAACTCGCGGACCGTTTCGGGAGGCGCCGGGTCATCCTCGTCTCCACCGTCGTGTACTCGGTCTGTTGTCTGGCGACCGCCTTCGCTCCCACCTACGAGTCGGTTGTTGTACTGCGGGGGCTGACCGGAGTGGGGCTGCAGGCCCTGGTCGGTGCCGTCATGGTTTATGCCAGCGAACTGTTGCCGCCCCGAATTCGGGGTCGCTACCTTGCGATCATCGCGGCAATCGGGGCGGTCGCCGTTCCGATCACGGCACTGGTCTCGCGGATCGTCGTTCCGCTCGGGGACGACACCTGGCGGTGGATGTATGTGTTCGGGTCGCTCGGGATCCTCGGCGTCGTATCGGGGTATCGCCGCCTCCCCGAGTCGCCCCGCTGGCAGGTCGCCCGCGGCCGCCCCGATCTGGCTGAGGCCCTGGTAAAGAGGCTGGAATCGGAGGCAGAGGCGGCGACCGGGGCACCCCTTCCCCCTCCCGGTCCCGAGCCGTCGATCCGCACCGGATCGATCCGTGACCTGTTCGCCAGGCGCTACGTCAAGCGCACGGTGGTGGCCTCGACGGCGATGGCGTGCTTCGTCCTCATCGCCTACGGATGGTCGCCGTGGTTGCCCTCGCTGCTGACCGCGCGGGGATACACCCAGGCGGAGGCGCTCACCTTCGTCACCATCCTGGGAATCGCCTCGGTGGCAGGCGCGATGACCTCCTCGCTGCTCATCGACAGGTGGGACCGGAAGAACTATGTGTTCGCGCTGACGGTTGCCTTGGCGGTACTGCTGTTCGCATTCGCCGCCACCGGAAGTCGACCGGTCATGCTGGTCGTGGGGTTCGCCATCTCGATGCTGATCCACGCGCTGCTGACCGCCGTGTACACCTACGCCCCGGAGGTCTTTCCGACCCATCTCCGCGGTATCGGCAACGGGGTCGTCAACGGCGTCGGTCGCATCGCCGGCATCGGGGGTCCGTTCATCGTTGCTGCCGTATACGGCGCCTTCGACTTCGGTGCGGTGTTCGTCTACCTCGCGGTCGTCGGCGTGGTTCTCGGGCTCGGGCTGATGCTGCTCGGTGAACGGACCACCAACCGGTCCCTCGAGGACATCGCCGCCGACGCCGGCGAGGCCGAGCTCACCCGCTGACGAGAGGAGTGTGCGGTGCGCAGGATCATCACGATGACGGTGACCCGAACCGAGCGAATCGGCCCACACATGGTCCGGGTATTCGCGGGAGGATCCGGCTTCGACGACTACAACCCTCACGGTTCCACCGACGGCTACGTCAAGCTGGCCTTCTTCAAACCCGGTGTCGCGTATCCGGATACGGTCGATCTCGACGCCATTCGGGCTTACTGTGCGCCCGAGGATCACCCGGTCCTGCGTACCTACACGATCCGGTCGGTGGACGACGACAGGCGGGAGGTCGCGATCGACTTCGTCGTTCATGGTGCGGAGGGCGTCGCCGGACCATGGGCGGACACCGTCGCCGCCGGGGAGGCTCTGCGGTTCATCGGTCCCGGCGGCGGATACTCGCCGAATCCCGAGGCGGACTGGCACCTGCTCGTCGGCGACGAGTCCGCCCTACCGGCGATCGCCGCCGCCGTCGAGGCGCTCCCCGCCGACGCGACCGCGCAGGTGTTCGTCGAGGTCTCGGGGCCGCAGGACGAGGTGGACTTCGACACCTCGGCCCGCGTGGACGTGCACTGGGTCCACCGGGGGACCCCGCCCGATCGTGCCCCCGACCACCTGGTGGGCGACCGCGCGCCGCTGATCGCCGCCGTCCGCGGCGCGCGGTGGCTGCCGGGGCAGGTCCAGGCCTTCGTGCACGGCGAGGCCAGGACTGTGATGGCGAACCTGCGGCCGTACCTGCGCACGGAGCGCGCTGTCGACCCGAGATGGCTGTCCATCTCGGGGTACTGGCGGCGCGGTCGTACCGAGGAGGGCTTCCGCGCCGGGAATCGGGAACATACCACGACCGAGAGGTGAGCCGGGACCGCCGGGCGCGGGTGCTGAGCGTGGCCACAACAAGGAGATGACATGACATGACAACACATGCCGAACACAGGCCTCCGACAACGGTGCTGAACCGGATCTCGACGCTCCTCGACGCCTTCGACGGCCGCGGTCCGCTCACGCTGAACGAGGTCGCCGAGTACACCGGCTTCCCGCGCTCGTCAGCACATCGGATGCTCGTCAGCCTGGTCAAGCTGCGGTGGGTGCGTCGCGACGGGCACAGATACGAGCTCGGCGTGCGCCTGGTCGAGCTGGGTTCGCTCGCCGTGCACCAGGCCGGCCTGCACCGCGTCGCCCTCCCGAGCCTGCACGAACTGCACCGGCTGACCGGGCATGTCGTTCACCTCGCTGTGCTCGACGGGCCGGACATTGTGTGCCTGGAGAAGATCGGGGGGCGTCTGGCCGCCGCGATACCGACCCGCGTCGGCGGGCGGTTGCCCGCGCACTGCACGGCGCTCGGAAAGGCACTCCTGAGCAGCGCGCACCCGTCCGAACTGGACCGTGTCGGCGGTCCGGGGCTGACGGGCAGTACCGAGAACTCGATCCCCTCACGCGGGCGACTGCACCGAGAGATCGCCGAGATCCGAAGGTGCGGAGTCGCGTACGACCGCCAGGAGATGGTCATCGGGTACGGCTGCATCGCCGCACCCATCCGGGTTCCCGGGGCGGGCGCCTCCGCGATCTCGGTCTGCGGGCCCATCTCCCAGATCTGCGCCGACCCCAGGCTCGCCGACCATGTGCGGGTCACCGCGCTCGCCATCGCGCGCGCACTCACGGACGCGAGCCGCCGCCACTCGGCCTGACCGCGCCGCTACGGCGGGCGCGCGGCGTCGAGTGCGTCCGCCAGGAAGGTACTCGGGATCGGCGGCCACTCCGGACGCCATCGACCGCCGTCCAGCGTGCCCTGAACGGCCTCGAGGATCGGGACGACCTGGGCCCGCCATCCAACAGGAGTCGGATGAGCCCGAGGCGAGCGCAGGTCGCGGCGGCCGGCGCCAGGACGTCCTCGGCCTCCGGGGCGCGGTCCGCTGACGACAGGCAGGCGGCCAGCAGGAGCCGTGCCTGGAGCAGCGCGCGGTCTGCCCTGCCGCTGTTGTTCGCGGCGATCTCGTTCCGGTCGTACAGCAGGCCGCCGTGCAGCGCGCTGGCCAGCCGGGCCGCCTGCGAACGGGTGCCACCCGAGCCCCGGGCGAGGCGGAGGGCCCTCCGGAAACTGTCCTCGGCCGCGGGGACGTCGAGTTGCTCGTTCGCCGCGATGCCGGCGAAGCAGTGTCCGTACATCGCGTTGTACGGTCCGTTATCCTCTCGTGGTGCGGGGCCGCGGAGTCCTGCATTCGGCGGGCGCCACCGGAGGCGAACCGGTAGATCGCGGCGAACGTTGCGATGTCAGCCGCTCCGGCCACGATCCATGAGCGCAGATCCTCGGTCCGCGAGAGGCATTCGGAGACCAGTTCGCCCACACCGTCGATCCGGTGGGCCGCGATCGTCATGGCAGGTTGGAGGACATCGGCCTCGATCCTGAGCTCGGCGATCGCGGCGTCGGTGAGTGAGCTCCGGTCGAGCAGCGAGTATGCGAGGCGAGGACCGCCTGTGCGGAATGTGGCGCGCGATGCCGTCCGGATATGTGGCTGATCAGCTCCGCGGGGTCCTCGCGTCCGCGCAGCGACAGGCATGCCGGGTGCAGGGATGGGCTGCCGGGATCGGTAGACGATGCCGAAGCCACCCCGGCCGATCTTCTCGGCACTCTCGAACCCGGCGGCGACCAAACTCCGCCGTGAAGATTGGCGTCAGAGCATGTTGTGTCGCAATCGGATTGGATTCGATCATCGACAGCTCTCAATCGCACACATTGTGACTAAGTCGTCAAATAGCCCGAAAAGAGTGTCCCCGGACCGCCGCGCGCATGGTGAGCCGAGCTCCGGTCGCTCGGTTTGTCGCCGGGCGTGCGAGTGATGTGGCGACCCGTCGGCGGGCCTCGCCCGCAGGGTGATGCTGCGTCCAGCTCGGTGAGATTCTGCGAAATCAGTCATTGACCTTCCGATCGGAAGGCTTTAATGTCTACGTATCGCCCGATGTGGCGCACGACACAATCACCGGCTTCTGGCCGACCATCCCAATTCTGGGGGAGCAGTGGACATCAGCAACAGCAACTACGACAACCGTTACGTCGCCACTCTTGATGATCCTGAGGAGTTTCACCGCGACATGCGGGCCAAGTGTCCCGTCCAGCACAGCGAGAACTACGGCGGATTCTGGGCGCTGACCCGCTATGAGGAGGTCGAGGCAGCAACGCGGGACACGGCCCGGTTCTCGTCCCTCCCCACAATCACATTGCCATCGGTCGGTGCGCCGCGGCCGTTCATCCCCATGGAGTCCGACCCGCCGGAGCACGCGAAGTACCGCTCGCTCCTCAACGTCGTGTTCAGCGCGCGCAGGATCGCCGAGCTCGAGGGCGAGGTCCGTAAGCACGCTGTGCAGCTGATCGAGGGCTTTGCGTCCGCCGGCGAGGCGGACCTTGCCAGGGACCTGGCCTTCCCGCTGACATCACGGGTGATCACCTGGCTCCTCGGAATCCCCGACGAGGACGTATCCCGATTCAGTGCTTGGTCATTGGGATTGGTCTCGGTCGCAACGCCCGAGGAAGGGATGGCGTTGCAGATGGAGATCCGCGACTACTACGTTCAGCTGATCGCCGCCCGCCGCGACAACCCGACCAAAGACCTTGCCAGCCACCTGCTCGCGTCGACCATCGACGACCGTCCGGTCACCGAGGAGGAAGCCCTCGACATCTACCTGTCCCTGACCGGGGCCGGCGGCGAGACCACCGCCGCGGCGGCAAACCACATCTTCACCCTGATCGACCGTCACCCCGAGCTCCGATCGCAACTCCAGGCCGAACGGGAGCTGCTGCCCTCGGCGATCGAAGAGTTCCTGCGCTACGTCACACCGGTCCCCGGCTTCGGCCGAACGACCACCACGGAGGTCGAGGTAGCAGGCACCGTGATCCCGGAGGGCGAGCGAGTCTGGATGTCCTGGCTCTCGGCAAACCACGACGAGACCGCATTCGACGAACCTGCCAAGATCGTCCTGGACCGAAAGCCGAACCGGCACCTCGCATTCGGTGCGGGAGTCCACCGCTGCCCGGGAGCGCCGCTGGCCCGCCTCGAGCTGCGCATAATGCTCGAGGAGATCCTGGACCGGATCCCGGATTATCGCGTCACGGACCCGACCGCAGTGCGGATATCGGAGGGGCAGACCCGAGTCATCCGTTCACTGCCGATCGTCTTCACGCCACAGCCCTGACCGATCACCGTTCGAGTCGGGCGCCTCGCCCGGAACCCGCCCCAACATTCAGGAGATGTCTATGAGAGCAGCAGTCAGCCGTGGAGTCGGTCAGATCGGCATCGAGGAGCTACCGGACCCCCGGCCGCGGGCCGGTGAGGTGAGGGTCCGCCTGGTGAGTTCCGGGATCTGCCACACCGATGTCTCGGTGCTGGCCGGGCATCTGCCCTCGCCGCGACCGATCGTCCTCGGGCACGAGGGTGCCGGGATGGTGGATCAGGTCGGCCCCGGCGTCGACCACCTCGCGGTCGGCGATCACGTGATCTGCTCGATCGTCACCTCGTGTCACTCGTGCTTCCAGTGCCAGCGCGGCGAGTACGTGCTCTGCGAACGCGCGGTGGGCTTTTCGGGCACGATGCTCGATGGCACCACCAGACTCCGGTCCGGCGATGACGATGTGCACACCCTCTTCTGCCAGGGATCCTTCGCGGAATATGCGGTGGTGCCGGCCTCGGCGGCGGTGAAGATTCGTCCGGACGCGCCGCTCGACAAGCTCGCCGGCCTGGGGTGCGGTTGGTCCACCGGACTGGGGGCCGCGATCGTCCGGGCGGAGGTGCGACCCGGCAGCAGTGTCGTCGTGATCGGCGCCGGGGGCGTCGGCCTGGCCGCGATGATGGGCGCCCGCGCGATGGGAGCCACCTCCGTCATCGCGGTCGACATCGCCGAGCACAAGCTCGCGCGGGCCCGGGAACTGGGCCTGGCAACCCACACGCTCGCCCTGTCCGGGGAGGACGCGGTGGACGCGATCCGCGACCTCACCGACGGCAGAGGCGCCGACTACGGCTTCGACGCGGTGGGGGCACAGGGCACCCTGGAGACCGCGCTGCAGTCCGTCCGTCCCGGTGGACTGGCGGTCGCCATCGGCGTGATGGACGCATCGGTGACCGCCACCTTCGACCTGTTCGGGTTCCTGATGCAAAAGCGGCTGACCGGTACCTATGCGGGATCGATTCTCCCACAACGAGACATACCCGCGTTCGTCGATCTCTACATGGACGGACGGCTGCCGCTGGATTCGGTCATCGATGCCACCTTCTCGCTGGACGAGGTCCCCAAGGCCCTCGACCGGCTGGCCGCGAACGAAATCACCAAGGGAGTGGTGCTGCTGTGAGCGCACTGGATATGCAGATGTATGTCGACGGCCGGTGGCACGAGGGAAGTGACGGTGGGCGGATCTCGGTCATCAATCCGGCACGGACGAGTGAGATCGTCGGGTCGATACCCGACGGAACCGCAATCGACGTCGATGTCGCGGTATCCGTCGCGAAGCGGGCCCAGCTCGAGTGGGCGCGCCTTTCCCTCGCCGAGCGGGCGGCGATGGTTGCCGAGGCCGGCGCACGGCTGGCGGCGATCGACCCGTCGGCTCCGGAGGCGCTGACCCGGGAGATGGGCAAGATCCTCGCGGAGTCGGTGATGGACTTTCAGTCCCCACCGTGGGCGTGGTCGCACTACCTCAACGACCTCGACGCGCTGGACCGTGCCCTCACCGACCGCCGGTTCGACGACACCGGCCGGCTCGAGGTCCGCCGTCGTCCGGTCGGCGTCGTCGGTGCGATCGTTCCCTGGAACTGGCCGATCGCACTGCTGGGCGTCAAGCTCGGCCCGGCATTGCTCGCGGGCAACACGATCGTCGCCGTACCCTCCCCGTTCGCGTCACTGGGTGTGCTCAAGGCCATCGAGGCGATCGGCGCAGCGCTGCCCGCCGGCGTCGTCAACGTCGTGACCGGCACCGGCGAGCGGGTCGGTGCCGCGCTGAGCGCCCATCCCGATGTCGACATGATCGCCTTCACCGGCGGACTCGAGGCCGGTCGGGCGGTCGCCCAGGCGCTCGGATCACGGCTGCGCAGAGGCGTGTTCGAGCTGGGCGGCAATGATCCCGCGGTCCTGCTCGACGATGTCACCGTCGACGACGACCTCATCCGCAACTTGGTGGCCGCGTTCACCGTGACCTCCGGTCAGGTCTGCTTTGCGGTGAAGCGGCTGTATGTACACGACAGCCTGCTCGAGGAGGTCACCGCCAAACTCGGTGATGCCCTGCAGGACGTGGTCGTCGGCGACGGCCTCGATCCCGAGGTCACGATGGGTCCCTTGGCCAACGAGCGACAGTTCAAGCGGTTCACCGCGATGCTCGCGGAGGCCGAAGCCTCCGGTGCGAAGGTGCGTTCGTTCGGCCGCGCGAGGGACCAGGGTTCGTGGAGCGGCGGGTACTTCCACCTGCCCTCGTTGGTCACGCAGGTGCGCGCGGAGGAGCGAATCGTCGCCGACGAGCAGTTCGGACCCGCCCTGCCGATCGTGGGCTTCCGCTCCGACAGTGAGGCCATCTCGCTGGTGAACGCGACGCCGTACGGGTTGACCTCCAGCATCTGGACCACCGACCCGAGTCGCGCCTGGGAGATGGCCGGACACATCGACGCGGGCGTCACGTTCATCAACAAGCACGGCATGGCCGCATTCGACCCCGGTGCCCCCTTCGGTGGGGTGAAGGACAGCGGCTACGGCCGTGAGATGGGTGCCGAAGGTCTGCTCGAGTACACCTGGACGCACCAGATCAACGATCGCCAGATCCTCGGGTAGTCACGCCAGACCGGTCCGACCGCGCCGCGCGCCTGGGCGTCCGCACCGTGGCGCCACGGCGGCCCGCACCAGACCACGACGCCATTTCAAAAAAATGCAACGACGAACAATTGTGAACGGGATGAATTCGCATGACAAACGCTGGCCTCGACGCTGATCTGCAGCGCGTGTATGAGCTGCTTGTGCAACAGGTGACGTGGGAGGCGGAGGGTGTCGTCTCGATCCGGCTGGTCGATCCGAGTGGCGCGGAGCTCCCGGCCTGGACCCCGGGGGCGCATCTGGACCTGATCCTCCCCTCGGGGAAGATGCGCCAGTATTCGCTGTGCGGGGACCCCGCTGACCGCGCGGCGTACACCGTCGCGGTGCTGCGGGATCAGCACGGCCGCGGCGGTTCGCGCGAGATCCACGACACCGCATTGGTGGGGCGGTCGCTGTCCGTGCGGGGACCGCGCAACCACTTCGGGCTCGTCGACGCCCCCTCCTACCTGTTCCTGGCCGGGGGAATCGGCATCACTCCGATCCTCGCCATGGCGCGTGAGGTCAGTCGCCGCGGCGTTCCCTGGACCCTGATCTACGGCGGGCGCAGCGAGACGTCGATGGCCTTTCTCGACGACCTGGACAAACTCGGCACGGGGAACATCGAGGTGGTACCGCAGGACGTGCACGGGATGCTCGACCTCGGTACCGTCCTCGGCCGTGCGCCAAGGGAGTCCGCGATCTACTGCTGTGGGCCCGAGGGCCTGATTCGAGCGGCCGAGGAGCATGCAGCCACGCGGTTCGCGCCGGATGCTCTGCACGTGGAGCGTTTCGGTGCGTCATCGAGCGCCCCGCGCGGCGGCAACGCGATCGAGCCGGAATCGGGCGGCAAGAGCTTCGAGGTCGAGTTGCGCCGCACCGGCGCGGTGCTGACCGTGCCGGCTGACGGCACACTGATCGATGTTGTGCGCGAAGCGATCCCGGACTTTCTCTCGGACTGCGAAGAGGGCTACTGCGGGGCCTGTGAAGTGCGCGTCCTCGAAGGCGAGCCGGAGCATCACGATCAGCTGCTCACCGACCAGGAGCGCGAGTGCGGTGACCGATTGATGGTCTGCGTGGGGCGTTCGAGGTCTGCGCGACTGGTTCTCGACCTCTAGTGCGGCGTGGCATAAGTAACTCGACAGTCGAGAGCGACTGGCACTCTGCGCATTTCCCTTGCTGCAGCGAGGGTCCCAAAGTTTCCAGGCTTCGGCTGTCCCGACTGTTGGATGTGTGAATTCCCATGAACTCTCGTGAGTATCGCCAGTGGCGCCAACGGCGTCGCGCCGCTTGGATCGAAGCCAACCGCAAACGCAACCATCCTGACACCGAGGTGGAGCGCCTCATTGAGTTTGCCAGCAGGTGGGCACCATTCGGGGGCGCCCCGGAGGAGGAAGTCCTTGTGCACTTCGGAATGACAATGCGCCGGTTCATCGAACGTTTGTGGCAGGTCATACCTGATTCCAACTGCGCTCAGGGGGAAATGCGCAGTTTGGCGAGCACATACCCGCACCCCCTGCGAACGGACGATGCTCATCCCGTTCCGTGAGTCGCTCGGCGGGTCACGTCGACGGAGCAGGCGGCCGGCGATCCGACAGATCCCAGGCAGTTACGCAAACTTGAGCACGCGACTCACAGAGGAACGAAATGTGGAACCGCCGTAGTGACAACGACATTCTCGACTTTGCGCTTCTTTGGAAACCGCTCGGTGGGCCTGCTCCGAGGGATATCACCGCTGCATTCGCAATCGACATCACCGAGTACAAACGCCGACTAACAGCAGCTGTCGGGTTCCAGGTGTCCCAACTTCGGAAAGGCGTCACCTCCCGTGAGTTCGTCTACGGTCTGTCTGCGATATCGGCGCTTGATCGAAATCCACTGCGAGTGGGTGACATATGAGCAACAACATCGTCTAATGGCTCGTACCCGAAGCCGAGACCGTCAAGTTACTTATCCCACGACGCACTAGTGCCCGCGCCCGAAGTCTTCTCGCGATCAACGGACTTCGAGGACGAGGCACCAGCCGGCATCACCAAACAGATTGGACTCTCAGGGTGGAACCCATCACCTTCCCCGACGTCGCCGTCCCCCTGCGGGCGGCCGAGGCCTTCCGCTACGACGCGGCCGCCACCGCGCCCGCCCGCTCACGAGTGCAGCCGCTGGAGCAGCTCGTCGAGCAGGAGGTCCGGCCCGGCGACGCGATCCACTTTCCTTGGCTCTCCACGCGGGCGTATGCCGCGCTTTTCGAGGTGATCCGGCAGGCGCGGTCCGGTCGCCTGCGCGGCTTGACCGTCATCTCCGCGTCCCTGCGCGCGGAGCTCGGCGTCCTCGTCGCCTCGGGCGGGGTGGACAAGCTCATCACCTCGTTCGCGGCCACCACCTATCCGGCGGTGCGACCGAACTCGATCCTCGCGCAGGCGGTCAAGGACGGCTCGATGGTCGTCGAGGAATGGTCCATCCTGGCCCTGATCCAGAGGGTACTCGCCGGGGCGCTCGGGTGGCCCTTCGTGCCGGCCGGAACGATGGACGGCACGGACCTGCCCGCAGGATTCGGGCCGGGCACCAGGATCGTGGTGGATCCATTCGATGGCTCGGAGCGCTCGGTCATGCCCGCGCTGCGCCCGGATGTGTCGCTCATCCATTGCCCGGTCGCGGACTGGGACGGCAATGGAGTGATATTCCCGCCCTTCGCCGAGGACCTCCACACCGTCTATGCCGCCCGGAAGGGCGTCATCCTCACGGCCGATCACATCGTGTCCCCGGCGGAGCTGCGCCGGTGGGCGAGCCAGGTGCGGGTGCCCGCGGCCCGGGTTCTCGGTGTCGCGCAGGTGCCCTTCGGTGCACACCCCGCCGCCTCGCCGGTCCCGGTGCGGGTGGAGGGAGCGTCCGGCTACGGCGAGGACTACGCCTTCCTCGCCGAACTGGGGCGTCTGCGAACCGTCGAGGACGCGGAGTCCTTCAGCGAGCATTGGATCGACCTGCCGAGCCGCGGGCGATACCTCAGCCAGCTCGGCCGAGAGCGAATCGAACATCTGGTTGCCATGGATCTCGACGAGTCCTGGCGCATCGACTCACTCGATGCCGAACCGAAGTCTGTCGAGATCAGTGAGATGACCGTGAGCGAGCGTCTCGCCGTATCCGGTGCCCGAGCGATGGAGGCGGTGGCGCGGACGTCGGGGACTCGCACCGTTGTGGCCGGTGCCGGGCTGTCGCACCTCGCGGCCGCATTGGGACGGGCCACGCTCCTCGCGAACGCGCACGTCGTCGATTTGGTCTTCGAGAGCGGTGTCCTCGGCTACGTCCCCCGGCCGCACGACGCCACCCTCTCCAATACCCGTAATCTGCCGACCGCGCGGCACCTCAGCAGCACCCTCGAGGTGCTCGGAATGTTGCTTCCCTCGACAGCGGAGACGACGATCGCGGTACTGTCGGCCGGGGTCATCGACAGCCACGGCAATGCCAACAGCAATCGCTCGCCCTCGGGCAACTTCCTGGTCGGCGGCGGAGGAAGCACCGACATCGCGGCGAAGGTGACCACGATAGCCGTGGTGGCGGCCGACCCGCGCAAGTTTGTCGAGACGGCACGGTTCATCAGCTACCGGGGCACCCACCTCGACGTCATCGCCACGGACATCGGCCACCTCAGGAAAAGAGATGGGGTGTACGTACTGTCCGCGTGGTTCTCCGATCTGGCCGACAACGCGGACGCGGCCCTGGCCCTCATCCGTACCGCAACCGGCTGGGACGTACAGCTCGCACCCGATGCCCATCCGATGGAAGCGCCGAGCGCGACGGAGTTGGAATACCTCCGGACGGTTGACCCGGACGGCAACCTCCTCGGCCGATCGACGAGGATGTCGCCCGCCGATACTCCACGGGATCCCCACGGCCATCTGGGTCGGCGCGTCGGCGGCCGAGGCGGCGATCGTGCGGGCACAGCGAGGGTGTAGGAGAACTCGGGAATGAACCGCGAGGACAACGAACTCCTCGAATTCGCCGCCCAGTGGGCACCCTTCGGTGGGGCATCCGCCGGCGATGTCTTCGAGACCTTCGGCATGACTCTCGACAGGTATCACCGTCGGCTGCGGCAGATCCTTCGGGCGAGAGGGATCCACCCGCCGATCGACGGCACCGTTTTCACCGCCGCGCGTGAGATCGAGGGCCGGTCCCTCGGCGAACCCGCTTCCCCGGATCGAGGCGGCCGCGCTGACCGTGGCGGCGCACAACGGTATCGAGTACGGCTTGATGCAGGCGTACGCCGAGGGGTACGAGCTTCTGGCCGCCGAACCCCGGATCACCACAGTCGACGGCGTGGAGGGTTCGTGGCAGAAGGGCACCGGGGGCGGTGGTGGCTTCTTGAGCTTTTGGTAACTGCGATTCGGGAGGATCCGGGATTGAGTTCGATCACCGGATACACGGAGGACTCGGGGGAGGGCAGCTGGACCCTCGAGGAGGCCATCTCCCACGCGGTGCCGGTCCCGGTCATCTCAGCCGCTCTGTTTGCGCGATTCTCATCGCGCCAGCCGGATTCGCCGACGATGAAGGCGGTTTCGGCTCTACGGCAGCAGTTCGGCGGACATCAGGTCCGGACTATGGAGGCGGTGCAGTCATGATCAAGTTCGGTTACAAGGCGTCTGCGGAGCAGTTCGGTCCGCGGGAGTTGGTGGAGCTGGGTGTTCTGGCGGAACGGCACGGGATGGATTCGGCGACGGTGTCCGATCATTTCCAGCCGTGGCGGCACGAGGGTGGTCATGCGCCGTTCTCGTTGGCGTGGATGACGGCGGTCGGGGAACGCACCGAGCGGTTGCAGTTGGGCACGTCGGTGATGTCGCCGACGTTCCGGTACAACCCGGCGGTGGTGGCGCAGGCGTTCGCGACGATGGGGTGTCTGTATCCGGGGCGGATCATGCTCGGGGTGGGTACCGGTGAGGCATTGAACGAGATCGCGACGGGTTTCGCGGGTCAGTGGCCGGAGTTCAAGGAGCGGTTCGCGCGGTTGCGGGAGTCGGTCCGGTTGATGCGGGAGCTGTGGCTCGGGGATCGGGTCGATTTCGAGGGCGAATACTTCACCACGAAGGGGGCGTCGATCTACGACGTGCCCGAGGGTGGGATTCCGGTGTATATCGCCGCGGGTGGTCCGGTGGTGGCCCGGTACGCCGGTCGTAGCGGTGACGGGTTCATCTGCACGTCCGGTAAGGGCATGGAGTTGTACACGGAGAAGCTGATGCCGGCGGTCGCGGAGGGGGCGGAGAAGGCCGACCGGGATGTGGCGGAGATCGACAAGATGATCGAGATCAAGATTTCGTACGACACGGATCCGGAGTTGGCGTTGGAGAACACGCGGTTCTGGGCGCCGTTGTCGTTGACGCCGGAGCAGAAGCATTCGATCGATGATCCGATCGAGATGGAGAAGGCGGCGGATGCGTTGCCGATCGAGCAGGTGGCGAAGCGGTGGATCGTGGCGTCGGATCCGGATGAGGCGGTGGCGCAGATCCGCCCGTACCTCGATGCCGGGCTCAATCATCTTGTGTTCCACGCTCCCGGCCACGATCAGAAACGGTTCCTGGAGTTGTTCGAAAAGGACCTTGCCCCTCGGTTGCGAGCACTGCAATGACGACGAACATCGACGTCACCCGAACCTCGGTGTGGACGAAGCTGTCCGATCATCAGCAGGCGATCGCCGCCCTGCATCTGCGGGAGCTGTTCGATACCGACCCGCACCGTGGGACTGACCTCGCGGTCACCGCCGCAGACCTGTATGTGGACTACAGCAAGCACCGCGTGACCCGCGAAACCCTCGGGCTTCTCCTCGACCTGGCCCGGGCCGCCGGCGTCGAGGAACAGCGGGACGCGATGTTCTCCGGTGCCCACATCAATGTGTCCGAAGACCGAGCGGTCTTGCATACAGCGCTGCGAGAGCGCCGCGATGCCACCCTGACGGTGGACGGCCAGGACGTCATCGGCGACGTCCATGCCGTCTTGGACCGGATGGGAGTGTTCACCGATCGGCTCCGGTCCGGTAACTGGCGCGGCGCCACCGGCAAGGCCATCAGAACCATCGTGAACATCGGAATCGGCGGCTCGGACCTCGGCCCGGCCATGGTCTACCGCGCCCTGCGCCACTACGTAGACGGACCCGAGGTGCGGTTCGTGTCGAATGTCGACCCCACGGACCTGCTGTCGACGCTGTCCGGCCTCGACCCCGCCAGCACACTGTTCATCGTGGTCTCCAAGACGTTCTCCACCTTGGAGACCATGACCAACGCGGCAGCGGCCCGCAGATGGGTCACCGAGACTCTCGGCGACGATGCGGTCCCGCACCATTTCGCCGCCGTCTCCACCAACGTAGAACGGGTGGCCGCCTTCGGCATCGACCCGGCAAGCACATTCGGATTCTGGGACTGGATCGGAGGACGCTACTCGGTGGGCTCGGCCGTCGGACTCGCGGTGATGGCGGCCATCGGCCGAGAACGTTTCGCGGACTTCCTCGACGGATCCCGCAAGATCGACGAGCACTTTCGCACTGCCCCGCTCGAGTCGAATGCACCAGTCCTGCTGGGTTTGCTGGGCGTCTGGTATGCCAGCTTCTTCGGCGCCGATTCCCGTGCTGTGCTGCCGTATTCGAACGACCTCGCACGGTTCCCGGCCTACCTGCAGCAGCTGACGATGGAATCGAACGGCAAGTCGGTACAGGCTGACGGGACCCGCGTTGGTGCGGCGACCGGCGAAGTGTTCTGGGGTGAGCCCGGTACCAACGGTCAGCACGCCTTCCATCAACTTCTGCACCAGGGAACCCGGTTGATTCCCGTGGACTTCCTGGGGTTCGCGCAACCTACGGATGATCTCCCCACTCTTGACGGCGCGGGGTCGATGCACGGTGTGCTGACGGCGAACATGCTCGCCCAGTCCAAGGTGCTGGCATTCGGAAAAACCGCTACCGAGGTCGTCGCAGACGGGACACCGCCCGAACTCGTACCGCACAAGGTGATGCCCGGAAACAGGCCGTCGACCACGATCCTTGGCACGACACTCACACCGTCGACCCTCGGGCAGCTGATCGCCTTGTATGAACACCAAGTCTTCGTACAAGGAATCGTATGGGGCATCGACTCGTTCGACCAGTGGGGAGTCGAACTCGGCAAGACATCGGCTCTGGAACTGGGCCCTGCCCTCTGGGACACAGACGGCGCAGCTTATGACGGGGATAGCTCCACCGCAGGGTTGATACGCGCCTACCAACTGGCGAGAGGACAACACGTTTGCCTGCATTAGCGGTATGGCTTCCGTCGCCGAGCGCAGAGTCCTGGGATTGGCAGCTGTCCGCAGCCTGCCGGGACGCCGACCCCGCGGTGTTCTTCCATCCCGACAATGAACGAGGCGAACCACGCGCGAGTCGAGTACGTGCCGCGAAACGGATCTGCCTCCGATGCCCCGTGCGCGCGAGGTGCCTCAACTACGCACTCGAAGCCTACGAACGCCACGGAATCTGGGGCGGCTACACCGAGGAGGAGCGTAGGACGCTTCAAAGGATGCGGGACGTGGAAAGCCAACCAACCGCCGCCATCCGGCCGGGGAATGCAGACCACGGCCGGAGGTTGCCGTCATCTGCGGTGCGCGCACCCACTAGGATCCACTAGCGACGCGAGTCGCGGTCTACGCAATGTAGGGGTGATCAGGTCTTCTTGACTCACTGTCCGCGCGCCATTCGGCCTATGCGGGCGGTTGAATCCGTGCCGCACTCGACTCTGCCTCGTTCACATCGCCTAAGCCGTAGACAGGACATGTCATGACACAGTGCTCGATGGCTACTCACGTCCCGACTCCTTCGTCGATGCGGCGGGTGCTGCGACGTGCCCGTGACGGCGCCACTCTGAACGTGGACGAGGCGACGGTCCTGCTGCAGGCCCGCGGCGACGATCTGGCCGATCTGTGTTCGTCGGCGGCGAAGGTCCGGGATGCCGGGTTGCTGGCGGCGGGCAGACCCAAGGCTGTCACGTACTCGCGCAAGGTGTTCATCCCGTTGACGCGGTTGTGCCGGGACAAGTGCCATTACTGCACGTTCGTGACGGTGCCCGGCAAGTTGCGGGCCGAGGGACGTGGCGCGTATCTGGAACCGGACGAGGTGCTGGAGATCGCCCGGCAGGGCGCCGAATTGGGCTGCAAGGAAGCCCTCTTTACGCTCGGCGACCGTCCCGAGGATCGGTGGCCGGAGGCCAAGCAGTGGCTGGACGAGCGGGGGTACGATTCGACGCTCGACTACCTGCGCGCGATGTCGATCCGGGTTCTCGAGGAGACCGGGCTGCTGCCGCACCTGAATCCGGGTGTGATGAGCTGGGAGGAGATCTCCCGGCTCAAGCCGGTGGCCCCGTCGATGGGGATGATGCTCGAGACGACGTCCACCCGGTTGTTCACCGACAAGGGTGAGTGCCACTACGGCAGCCCGGACAAGGATCCGGCGGTGCGGTTGCGCACGCTCACCGACGCCGGCCGGTTGAGTGTTCCGTTCACCACCGGCATCCTGGTCGGTATCGGCGAGTCCGTCCGGGAACGGGCCGAATCGATCATGGCGATCCGTAAGTCGCACAAGGCGTTCGGGCACGTCCAGGAAGTGATCGTCCAGAATTTCCTCGCGAAACCCGACACCGCGATGCGCGACACCCCGGATGCGGGCCTCGAGGAGTTCGCCGCGACCATCGCCGTGTCCCGGTTGTTGCTCGGCCCGGGCATGCGCATCCAATCGCCACCCAACCTGGTGTCGAACACCGAATGCCTGGCGTTGCTGGGTGCGGGTGTCGACGACTGGGGTGGCGTGTCGCCGCTGACCCCGGACCATGTGAACCCGGAGCGGCCGTGGCCGAACCTGGACACCCTGGCCGCGATCACCGCGGAGGCCGGGTTCGAGCTCACCGAGCGCACGGCGGCGCAGCCGCAGTATGTGCTCGCGGGTTCGCCGTGGATCGATCCGCGGATCACCGGGCACGTGCAGGCCCTGGCGGACCCGCACACCGGGCTGGCGAAGTTGGATACGAAGCCGGTGGGGTTGCCGTGGCAGGAGCCGGACGAGTCCTGGGAGTCGGCGGGCCGGGTCGATCTGAACACCGAGATCGACACCGCGGGCCGCACCACCGAGACCCGCAGCGACCTGGGCAGCGCGTTCGGGGACTGGGAGACCGTCCGCGAGCAGGTGCTGGAGTTGAGCGGCCCGGTGCGGGTGGACACGGACGTGCTCGCGGCGCTGCGCAGCGCCGAACGCGATCCGGCGGGGTGCACCGACGACGAATACCTGGCGTTGGCGACGGCCGAGGGTCCGGGGCTCGAGGCGATGGTGGCGCTGGCGGACGCGCTCCGCAGGGACGCGGTCGGCGACGAGGTGACCTATGTGGTGAACCGGAACATCAACTTCACCAACATCTGCTACACCGGGTGCCGGTTCTGTGCGTTCGCGCAGCGCAAGGGTGATGCGGACGCGTTCACCCTGTCCACCGGCGAGGTCGCGGACCGGGCGTGGGAGGCGCACGTCGCGGGCGCGACGGAGGTCTGCATGCAGGGTGGCATCGATCCGGAGCTCCCGGTCACCGGGTACGCCGATCTGGTGCGGGCGGTGAAGAAGCGGGTGCCGTCGATGCACGTGCACGCGTTCTCCCCGATGGAGATCGTCAACGGTGCCTCCCGGGGTGGGCAGAGCATCCGGGACTGGCTGGTCGAGCTGCGGGAGGCGGGTCTGGACACCATTCCGGGCACCGCGGCGGAGATCCTCGACGACGAGGTGCGCTGGGTGCTCACCAAGGGCAAGCTGCCGACCGCCACCTGGGTGGAGGTGGTGACCACGGCGCACGAGCTGGGGTTGCGGTCGAGTTCGACGATGATGTACGGGCACGTCGACAACCCGAAGCACTGGGTCGGGCATCTGCGGGTGCTGCGCGGAATTCAGGATCGGACAGGCGGATTCACCGAGTTCGTGCCGCTGCCGTTCGTGCATCAGAGTGCGCCGCTGTATCTGGCGGGTGCGTCGCGTCCCGGACCGACCAACCGTGACAACCGTGCGGTGCACGCCCTGGCCCGGATCATGCTGCACGGCCGGATTCCGAACATCCAGACCAGTTGGGTGAAGCTGGGTGTCACGGGCACCCAGGTGATGTTGCAGGGCGGCGCCAACGACCTCGGCGGCACCCTGATGGAGGAGACCATCTCCCGGATGGCGGGTTCGGAACACGGATCCGAGAAGACCGTCGAGGAACTGCGGGCCATCGCCGAGGGCATCGGCCGCCCAGCACGCGAACGCACCACCACCCACGCACGGCGCGAGGGAAGGTCGCCGGCTGCATGAGCGAGACGGATCGCCTCAGCGACGACACGGTGGTCACCATCCTGGATCGTGCGGCGCGGGGCATCAACCCGGTCCTCGATCTGGCCCTCACGGACCCGTTCGGCATCAAGGCCCGGACGTTCGGCCCGACCGCGGAGGAACGTGGCGCGGCGGAGGCGTTGCTCGACGGCATCGCCTGGATCCTCGACACCATCCAGGTGCCGGGGACGGCGTCGTGGGAGAAGGCCGGCGACGACGAGCGGGCGCGGTGGTGGGTGACCCGGATCGGCGCGATCAACACGCTGGCGGTTGCCTTTCCGGGCATGTTCGGTGTGCTCCTCAACCGCCTCCCGATCCAGGACGTGCTCGGCTTCGCGAACCAGGCCGTCGTACTCGTCGCCGTGGCCCGGGAACACGGCGTGACGGAACGGTCCGATCAGGTGAACCTGCTGGCGTCCGTGCTCTGCACGCGCGAGACGGACGCGCGCGCCGGCACCGCGGGACGAACCGGTTCCGCGGACGAGGGGTCGCTGTGGCTGCCCTTCCCACTGATCGGTGCCCTGTGGCGCACCGCCCGCACCGTGCGCGCACTCAGCGACGAACTCGACAAGCGTCCGCGACCGGGCCAGACGTCCTCGCTGCTCGGGAACATCCCGGTGATCGGTGTCGTGGCCGGGTATCTCGGCGAACGGGGCGCGCTGGTGAGAGCCGCGAAACAGGGGGAACAGTGGATCGTGTCCCGGGCATCGCGTCCCGCAGCGGTGCGCGTGGTCAGGTAACCCTCACCGCAGAGAGGCCGACCGGGCAGGCGATAATAGGGTCTTCCGCGGGGTACAAGCGGCCCGTACCTCGTGCATACTCGTGTCAGAAAGGCAGGGAGAGCGGCAGTGCCCTACACGATTGCTGAACCGTGCGTGGATGTGTTGGACAAGGCGTGTATCGAAGAATGCCCTGTCGACTGCATCTACGAGGGCGGGCGGATGCTCTACATCCATCCGGACGAATGTGTGGACTGCGGCGCCTGTGAACCCGTCTGCCCCGTCGAAGCCATCTTCTACGAAGACGACGTCCCGGACCAGTGGAACGGCTACATCGCCGCGAACGTCGACTTCTTCGACGACCTCGGTTCCCCCGGCGGCGCGGCGAAGCTGGGCAAGGTCGACTACGACCCGCCGTTCATCAAAGCTCTGCCCCCCATGGGCGAGGACTAGATGTGCCTCGTATCTCGGTAGCCAAAGCTCTTCCCGACTTTCCATGGGACTCACTCGAGTCGGCGAAGGCGAAGGCCTTCGCTCACCCGGGCGGCATCGTCAACCTGTCGGTGGGGACCCCGGTCGATCCGGTCGCGCCGATCATCCAGGAGGCGCTGACCGCGGTCGCCGCGGTGCCGGGATATCCGACGACGCACGGCACGGACGAACTGCGCAACGCGGCGGTCGAGGCACTGCGCCGCCGCTTCGGGATCACCGGAATCGATCCGGCGGCGGTGCTGCCCGCGATCGGCACCAAGGAGCTCATCGCCTGGCTGCCACGCCTTCTCGGGCTCGGCGCCGAGGACCTCGTCGTCATTCCGGAGTTGGCGTACCCCACGTACGAGGTGGGTGCGTTGCTCGCCGGGGCGAGGGTGATCCGCGCCGACGGCCTCAACCGCCTCGGTCCCGAGGGCGCGGCGCTGATCTTCGTGAACTCGCCGTCCAACCCCACCGGCAAGGTGCTCGGGCTCGAGCATCTGCGCAAGGTGGTCGACTGGGCGCGACAACGCGGTGCCATCGTCGCCTCCGACGAGTGCTATCTCGGGTTGACCTGGGAGGGCGAGGCGCTCTCGATCCTCGACGAGCGGGTGAACGACGGCGACCTCACCGGGCTCCTCGCGGTGCACTCGTTGTCCAAGACGTCCAATCTCGCGAGCTACCGTGCGGGATTCGTCACCGGTGACCCGGCGTTGGTGGCCGAACTTCTCGAGGTCCGCAAGCACGCGGGCATGATGGTGCCGTTGCCGATCCAGTCGGCGATGACCGCGGCGCTGAGCGACGACGACCACGAGAACGAGCAGCGTGAGCGGTACCGCCGCCGCCGCGAGATCCTCCTGGCCGCGGTGCGGGGCGCCGGGTTCATCGTCGACAACTCCGAAGCCGGCCTGTACCTGTGGGCCACCCGCGGCGAAGCCTGCCGGGACACCGTCGAATGGTTCGCCGAACGCGGCATTCTCGTGGCACCCGGAGAGTTCTACGGGCCCGGCGGGGGCACACACGTGCGCATCGCCCTCACGGCCAGTGACGAACGGATCGCAGCCGCGGCGGAACGACTGGTCTGACCCGAGTCGGCCCGGTGCGGGCCGACTCGGTGTCAGGATTGTGCGGTGACCCTCGACGACGTCGCCGACGAGCTGTACGGCCTCGACCCCGGCGAGTTCGTCGAGGCCCGCACCGCGCAGGTGAGCGCGGCGCGGGAGAGCAAGGACCGGGCGCTGGCCACCGAGATCGGGAAACTGCGGAAGCCGACGGTCGTCGGCTGGCTCGTCAACCTGCTCGCCCGTGAGCTGCCCGACGAGGTCGGTGCGCTCCTCGCCCTCGGTGACGCACTCCGCGACGCGCAACGGCACCTGTCCGGCCCGGACCTCCGGAGGCTGACGACGCAACGGCAGCAGGTGGTGCGCGCGTTGGCGCGCAAGGCCGGTGAACTCGCCGCCGAGCGTGGCCGGACCGTCGGGGAGGACGCGCTGCGCGATGTCGGTCAGACGTTGCACGCCGCCCTCGCCGACGCCGAGACCGCCGAACAGGTGCGGCGTGGCCGGGTGGTGACGGCGGCGACCTACAGCGGTTTCGGTCCGGCCGGACTGGCCGTCGTCCGGGGAAAGACCACGAAGAAGGGTGCGAAGCCCGAACCCACCCCCACGCCCCCGGCCGAGAAGTCGAAGAAGAAGTCGGCGGAGCGCGACCGCGACGCCGAACGCACGGCCGCCGAGGCGGAACTGGCCGACGCCACGGGGAACGCCGACGAGGCCCGCGCTGCGCTGCACGATGCGACCGCGGAGCTGGAGCAGGCACGATCCACGCTGACCGACATCGACCACCGGATCGAGGAATTGCGCGCCGAACTCGACCACGCCGAACAGGAGCGGCAGTTCACGCGGAACGCCGAGAAGGCGTCCGCGGAGGTCGTGCACCAGGGAGAACGCGATCTCGACGCAGCGGAGCGGCGCGTCGAGGAAGCGCGGCGCGCAGTCGACGATCTCGGCTGAGGAGCGTCCCGAACCCTTGACCTCCAGCGCACTCGAGGTTTTAGCCTGATCCCATGTCCTTCACCCAGCAGGAACTCGACTACCTGGCATCACAACGCCTCGGCCGGCTCGCGACGGTGCAACCGGGCGGAACCTTGCAGGTCAGTCCCGTCGGCTTCCACTACAACGCCGACACGTCCACGATCGACATCCAGGGCTACAACATGGCGGCGAGCCGGAAGTTCCGCAACGTCGCCGACAACGGGAAGGTGGCGTTCGTCGTGGACGATGTGCCCTCCGTCGATCCGTGGCGGGTCCGGTGCGTCGAAATCCGCGGGCGCGCCGAGGCCCTCGACGCCGAGGCCGTGCAGGCCGACGGACTCGGTGGCCCGACCATCCGCATCCGTCCCGAACGCATCATCAGCTTCGGGCTCGGCGCCACCGACCAGGACGTCCATCAACTCGTCTCGAACGCACGCGACGTGTGAGGCGACCTAGGCGACGTCGGGACGGTAGCCGGCCGCGAGCACGGCGACGGTGGCCGGCGGCGTCAGAACGGTGGCGGTCCCGGAGGCCGGACGCGTCGACGGTGCCGCGTAGCCGTCTTCCGACCACCGGACGACGGTCTCACCCAGCACGAGGGCGGGGCCGCCGTCGACGAGCGTGAAGGTGCCGTCGGGCAACGACGACCATGCGGCCTCGTGGGTGCGCTGGTGGGAGCCGTCGAGTCGTTCCCCGTGCAGCTGGGCGTCCATCTCGTCCGCGCTCGGCAGACCGCCCCCGTGCGCCGACCGCCAGGCGGCGCGAAAGTCGTTGTACCGCTCGCGCCTGCAGAGGGCGCACGGCCGGTGCCCGGCGGCGAGACCCACCGCCTCGTCGTGGAAGAACAGCACCGTGTAATGGCCCTCGCTCCATTGCGGGACCGTGCGGGCCGGGTAGTCGGTGATGCATATGATCCACCGTTTGCCGGAATGATTGCGCACCACCGCGCGCCCGCGGTGCAGGCAGCCCCGATTGCCCATGAACCGGCCGCGGAGTGGAATCGCGACGATGTCGGATCGGGGTGACACGCGGTTCCGTTCGGCCATGTGCCGATGGTAGCCAGGCCGTCGGCGCGTCAAAACCGGATGAGTACCCCCGTACAGCGCTAACCTGGGCTCGAGGGTTCCGTTCGGACGGGTGTCCCCGTCCACCCGCGGTTCCCGGTCACAGTTCCTCACGATCTGAGGGCAGGAGGCAGGCAGCATGGACGCCATCACCCAGGTTCCGGTGCCCACCAACGAGCCGGTCCACACGTACGCGCCGGGCAGTCCCGAACGGTCCCGAGTGCAATCCGCACTCACCGACATCGCCGGCAATCCCGTCGACATCCCGCACGTGATCGGGGGGAAACACCGGCACGGCAACGGCGACCGCATCGACGTGGTCCAACCCCATCGACACTCCGCCGTGCTCGGCACGCTGCGCAGCGCCACCCACGACGACGCGTCGGCGGCGGTCGAGGCCGCCGCGGCGGCCGCACCGCACTGGCGGGCGCTCTCGTTCGACGACCGGGCCGCCGTCATCCTGCGGGCCGCCGACCTGCTGTCCGGGCCGTGGCGCGAGACGGTCGCCGCGGCGACCATGCTCGGCCAGTCGAAGTCGGTGCAGCAGGCGGAGATCGACGCGCCGTGCGAGCTGATCGACTTCTGGCGCTTCAACGTTCACTTCGCGCGGCAGATCCTCGCCGACCAGCCGATCTCCTCACCCGGGGTGTGGAATCGGCTCGAGTACCGGCCGCTCGAAGGGTTCGTCTACGCGATCACCCCCTTCAACTTCAGCGCGATCGCGGGCAATCTGCCGACCGCACCGGCGCTGATGGGCAACACGGTGATCTGGAAGCCGTCGTCGACGCAGACCGTTGCCGCGTACTGGACGATGAAACTGCTCGAGGCGGCGGGGCTACCCCCGGGTGTGATCAACCTGCTCACCGGCAGCGGGCAGGCGGTGTCGGAGGTCCTCCTGAGCGACCCCCGCCTCGCCGGCATCCACTTCACCGGGTCGACCCGCACGTTCCAGCATCTGTGGAGCGAGGTCGGCGCGAACATCGGGAAGTACGCCGGCTACCCCAGGCTGGTGGGGGAGACCGGTGGCAAGGACTTCGTGGTCGCGCACGCCTCGGCCGACGAGGACGTGCTGCGGACCGCGCTCATCCGCGGCGCGTTCGAATACCAGGGTCAGAAATGTTCGGCCGCCTCCCGCGCCTACGTCCCGAAATCGCTGTGGCGGAGGATGCGCGACACGTTCACCGCGGAAGTCGACGCCCTCACCTACGGTGACGTGACCGACCTGGAGAACTTCGGCGGGGCCCTCATCGACCGGCGCGCGTACGAGAAGAACGTCGCGGCCATCGAACGCGCCCGCAGCACCGCGGGCCTCGAGATCGCCGTCGGCGGCAAGTACGACGACAGCGTCGGCTACTTCGTCCGGCCCACCGTCCTCCTGGCCGACGACCCCACCGACGAGGCGATGACCACCGAGTACTTCGGTCCGATCCTCACGGTGCACGTCTACGACGACTCGGCGCCGAACGCGTTCGCCGACGTGCTCGCCCGCGTCGACTCCGCGGCCCCCTACGCGCTGACCGGTGCGGTGATCGCCGACGACCGCCAGGCCGTCGAGCAGGCCACGTCCGCGCTCCGGTTCACCGCCGGAAATTTCTACGTCAACGACAAGCCGACCGGGGCCGTCGTCGGGCAGCAGCCGTTCGGCGGGGCCCGCGCGTCGGGCACCAACGACAAGGCCGGGTCCAAGCTCAACCTGCTGCGGTGGGTGTCGGCCCGCACCATCAAGGAGACGTTCGTCCCCGCCACCGACTACCGCTATCCGCACATGGGGACGGAATGAAAGCGCCCACCGTTCTGGCGAATCCGCTGCGTCCGGCGATCCTTGCGGCGGCCCGGTCGTCCCGCGTCAAACGCGCGGTCACGGGTGCCCCCGTCACGCGGAAACTCGTCGACCGCTTCATCGCCGGGGAGAGCAGGGAAGCGGTGCTGTCGTCGGTCCGGGAGATCCTCGATTCGGGCCGGTCGGTGTCCATCGACTTCCTCGGGGAGGACACGCGTGACGCGGCGGGGGCGCAGGCGACGGTGGACGAGTACCTGGCGCTCGTCGCCGACCTCGGTGCACTTCCAGAAGCGGCGGAAGGGAAATCGGGTGTTCGCCGGCTCGAGGTGTCGATGAAGCTGTCGGCGCTGGGGCAGGCGCTCGCCGGCGACGGTCGCCGGATCGCCACGGACAACGCCCGCACGATCTGTGCCGCCGCGGAGGCCGCTGGGGTGTGGGTGACCGTGGACGCGGAGGATCACACCACCACCGATTCGACGCTGGCGATCGTGCGGGAACTCCGCCGCGACTACCCCTGGCTCGGCGCGGTGGTGCAGTCGTATCTGCGCCGCACCGAGGACGACTGCCGCGCCCTCGCCGGCCCCGATTCGAGGGTCCGGTTGTGCAAGGGCGCGTACCGGGAACCCGAGTCGGTCGCGTTCAAGGAGCGCGCAGCCGTCGATGCGTCGTATCTGCGGTGCCTCGGGATCCTCATGGACGGGTCCGGGTACCCGATGGTGGCCTCGCACGATCCGGCCGTCGTCGACGCCGTCGGCCCCCTGGTCGGGCGCACGGGCCGCGCCGCCGACGCCTACGAACACCAGATGCTGTTCGGGATCCGGGACGTCGAGCAACGTCGGCTCGCTCACGAGGACAAGCAGGTTCGGGTGTACGTGCCGTACGGCAGTCAGTGGTACGCGTACTTCATGCGGCGGCTGGCCGAGCGCCCCTCGAACCTCCGCTTCTTCCTGCGCTCGGTGGTCACTCGGGACTGAACGACGCGAGCCGCCGATCGCCTCCGGCGGGGAATCGCCGTTGTAAGGTTTCGCGGTGACGACTTCGGGCGCGGGATGGACCGGTGCGGTCCTCTACGCCGTCGTCATTCTGCTTGCCACACTGCTCGCTTCGACCCGCATCGGCGAGGTCCGGCTCACTCGTCCGCCGCGCACCGCGGTGGTGCTGTGGTTGCTGATCGCTGTGCCGTCGCTGCTGCAGATTGTCCTTCCCGCCGTCTTCGACGCTCTCGAGCGGGACCCCACTCAGATCCGGGACCACCAGTGGTGGCGGATCGTCACGTCGGTCGCGGTGCAGGACGGGGGAATCGCCGGGACGGTGGTGAACCTGCTCGTGCTCGCCTGGGTGGCGCCGCTCGCGGTCCGTGTGTGGGGCGGCATCCGCGCCGTGTTGCTGTTCGTGGCGAGCCAGATCATCTTCGGCCTGTTCACCGCGTTTCTCTTCCCGTCACCGGGTGCCGGCAACTCGGGTGCCACGCTCGCGCTGGCCGTGTCGCTCGCCGGTCTGGTCGTGATGCAGTCGAAGGAGTGGCGCGCCCTCACCGCGAGCGGCGGCATCGTGCTCGCCGGCGTCCTGCTGGTGGCAATCGACGACGCCCACGGACTGGCAGTGCTGACCGGGGCCCTGCTCGGTGCGGCGCTCGCCACCGTCAGTCCGCCACCGGGAGACCTCGACGGCCGCGTCCGCGCCCTGTGAGAGGCTGTCGAGGTGCTGCTGCGATCTCTGAATCCTCTGGCCGTCGCCCAGGGCGACGACATTCCCGACGCCATCCGGATCGGCGACACCACCCTGTCGCGCGGCGACGTGCTCGGTGCGGCGACGTCCGTGGCCGAACGCGTGGCACGCGCGGATCGGGTCGCGATCCTCGCGACCCCCACCGTCACCACGGTCCTCGCCGTCGTGGGGTGCCTCATCGCAGGAGTCACCGCGGTGCCGGTGCCGCCCGATTCCGGCCCGGCCGAACTCGAGCACATCCTGCGCGATTCGGGTGCGCAGGCGTGGCTCGGCGAGGCGCCCGCGGACCCGGCGGGCCTGCCCGTCGTCCCGGTTCGCGTCCACGCCCGGTCGTGGCACAGCTACCCGGAACCGCCCGAGTCGGGCACCGCGTTCGTGCTTTACACCTCCGGCACGACGGGACCGCCCAAGGGAGTCCTGATCAGCAGGAAGGCCATCGCCGCCGGTCTCGACGCACTTGTCGACGCCTGGCAGTGGACCCGCAACGACACTCTGGTGCACGGACTTCCGCTGTTCCACGTCCACGGGCTCATCCTGGGTGTGCTGGGGCCGCTGCGGATCGGTAGCCGCCTCGTCCACACGGTGAAACCCACCCCGGCGGCGTACGCCGCGGCCAAAGGAACGATGTACTTCGGTGTCCCGACCGTGTGGAGTCGCATCGCCGACGACCCCGAGTCGGCGCGCGCGCTGTCCGGTGCGCGACTGCTGGTGTCGGGCAGCGCCCCGCTGCCGGTGACGGTGTTCGAGAAGCTGCACGAGCTGACCGGGCACGCACCCATCGAGCGCTACGGCATGAGCGAGACGATGCTGACGCTCAGCACCCGGGCCGACGGCGAGCGTCGCCCGGGGTGGGTCGGTGTGCCGGTCCGCGGCGTCGAGACCCGGCTGCACGACGAGGCCGGGCGGGACGTCCCGCACGACGGCGAGTCGATCGGCGGGCTGCAGGTGCGGGGGCCGATGCTCTTCGACGGCTACCTCGGCAGGCCCGACGCGACAGCCGAGTCGTACACGGACGACGGCTTCTTCAAGACCGGCGACGTCGCCGTCATCGACCGCGGCGGGTTCCACCGCATCGTCGGCCGCGAATCCACGGACCTCATCAAGTCGGGCGGATTCCGGGTCGGCGCGGGAGAGGTGGAGACGTCGCTGCTCGGCCACCCGAGTGTGCGGGAGGCAGCCGTGGTCGGGCTCCCCGACCCGGACCTCGGTCAGCGGCTCGTGGCCTTCGTGGTGGGGGACAACGTCTCGGAGACCGAGCTGATCGAGCACGTGGCCACCGAACTGTCGGTCCACAAGCGGCCCCGCGAGATCCGCGTCGTCGAGTCGCTTCCGCGCAATGCGATGGGCAAGGTGCAGAAAAAGGAACTGTTCTGACGTCGGTAGGGTGGCGAACGATACCGGCCCGACACGGATTGGCAGGCGCACAGTGAGTGTGGAGAGCATCGTTCAGAGCACCCGAATCGTCCTCGCGTCGCGCCCGGACGGTGCGCCGACCGCCGACAACTTCCGGTTGGAGGCCGTGAACCTGCACGAACCCGCCGAGGGGGAGGTGCTGATCCGCGTCATCTACCTGTCGCTCGACCCGTACATGCGCGGCCGGATGAGCGACGCCGAGTCCTACGCCGACCCGGTCGAGATCGACGAGGTCATGGTCGGTGGCACGGTCGGGCAGGTCGTCGACTCCCGGCACCCGGACTTCGCTTCCGGTGACTACGTTCTCGCCTACGCGGGCTGGCAGTCGCACGCGGTGGTCGATGGCAACCACCTCCGGAAGCTCGACCCCGGCGCCGCACCGTTGTCGACCGCTGTCGGCGTCCTCGGCATGCCCGGTTTCACCGCCTACTCCGGCCTGCTGAAGATCGGCCGTCCCGCGGCGGGAGAGACGGTGGTCGTCGCGGCGGCCAGCGGTCCGGTCGGCTCGGCCGTGGGGCAGATCGCGAAGCTGAAGGGCGCCCGTGCCGTCGGGATCGCGGGCGGGCCGGAGAAGTGCGCCTACCTGCTGGACGAACTCGGATTCGACGCCGCCGTCGACCACCGGTCTCCGAACTTCGCCGAGGAACTGCGCGCCGCCTGCCCCGACGGCATCGACGTGTACTTCGAGAACGTCGGCGGCGCGGTGGCCGCGGCAGTGCTGCCGCTGCTCAACCTGTATGCGCGAGTTCCCGTATGCGGCCTCATCGCGCAGTACAACGACACCGGGGCGCCCGAGGGGCCGGATCGGCTGCCCGGATTCTTCAGCCGGGTTCTCGTCAAGAGCCTTACGATCCGCGGATTCATCCAGAGCGAGTTCGTCTCCGAGATGTACGCCGACTTCCAGCGCGACGTGTCCGAGTGGATCAGGGAGGGACGGTTCGCCTACCGCGAGGACATCGTCGACGGGATCGAGAATGCGCCGGCGGCGTTCATCGGGCTGCTCCGGGGCTGCAACTTCGGCAAACTGGTGGTTCGGGTCGCCGAGGAGAACTGAGACCCCGCCTCCCACCCGCACCGGACAACGTCCGATTCATCGCCGTATTCGCCCTGGACAGAGCGTTGTCGTGATACAACGGTGACGTAAACGAACCCTCGTTATGTATACGTGATGTCGATGGTGCGGGAGTTCGGTGTCATCCACATAGGGGATGCGAACTATGACGAATCACAGTTCGGCGGCGGGTTCGCAATCCTCGTTGACGGCAGGCCCGCCTCCGCCCCGCTCCGCGACACCCGGACCGTCGCTCAGCGCCTCGTCCGGCACTTCGCCGACAACGTGACCCCGCGCGGTTCGCTTCCCGGCGAACAACTGCAGAACGACGTCGTGGACTTCACCGTGGTCTGCCTCGGCCTCGGCATCCAGATGCTCGACGAGGGCATCAGCCCGACCGACGAGGACCTCGCGGAGGTGTGCAACAGTTCCGCACGCTGGGCCAGCGAAGATTCCCGCTGAAACTCGTGCTCCGCATCCTCCACGAAGGCATCCGGGAGGCCGGCGACCTCATGGCATCGAACGCCCGCACGGAAGACCTGCCCGATCTCGAGAAGGTGATGTTCAGCGTCTACGTAGATCTCGTACTATCTGCCACCGGTGTGGCTGATGCCTGAGATGTACGTGTGTCACGGCTACCCGCATCACCTTGCGGTGGTGTGGGTTTGACCGTGTCCCACACCGACGCTTGTGGTGCAGGAACATGCTGTTTCGGATTCACCCCCAACCGCCGTGTTGCGGTGGGCAGGCTGCGGCGGACCCGGCGATGCCGTGGCCTGCACGGGGTGGGACCCTTCTTGTCGCGGCACCTGCGTACCCGCGCGTGCTCGGCTACCCGGATCGCGGGCAATTGCCCACGCCGACGGGTGGCTTTGTTTCTGCCGAGCAGTGCGCGTTTGGCCAGGTTCACGACCCTGTTGCCTAATTTGTGATCACGCGGCGAGTGCAAGATGGAGGCGGGTGAGGTGGCTGGTACGGGTGCGGTCGAGGGGGTGACCGGCCCAGTGGGCGTCGAGTCGGATCATGTTGAGGGCAACCGCGGAGAATGCTTGTTGGAGCTGGGTTTTCGCCAACCCACGGTAGCGGGCGCGCCGCGCGCCGCAGGCTGTGACGGCTTGGTGCATGGTGGATTCGGCGCCGGCGCGGATGGCGTATTTCGCTTGCCAGTCGGCGGTGTTCTGCTCGG